>CADCET010000036.1 GCA_902800495.1 uncultured Prevotellaceae bacterium | reverse complement strand
CATAGCCTTGCCCGTCTTAGTCTCGTTGAACTCGATCGTACCGTTCTTCGGCAGGTTGCGCTCGCACATCCAAGCCAGCAGGTCGGGGGTGCCGTCGTTCAGCGCCTTCACACGAACCTGGAGCTTACCGCCACGGGGGATACCGCTCATCTGACCCTCCACGTCTGTTGCCTGTTCGAACTCGTAGGTTACCATCAGAACTTCGCGATCCTTGTAACCGTCAACTTTCATTGTAACTGGTGTCTTTGCCATAACTCTTTTCCTTTCTTTATTTTTTAATTGTTAAACTTAAATTTGTTCTGTTCTCGTTGTGTCTCCGGACTGTCGTTCTGTCCTTTTGACGATGCAAAGATACGGCAAGATTACTCACCTTCCAACTTTTTCCATAAAAAAACGCTGAGGTTGTTGCGACAACCCCAGCATTTTGCGACAGACTACCGACAATGCTCACCAGCATGTCGCAACAGCCCGCTGAAGACGCTGCCACTCACCGCTCTCGCAGGCGACAAGGGGCAAAACGGTAAGAAACTTATGCCTCCTCGGCGGCGAACTCCATCAGGTAAGCCTTGATGAAACCGTCGAGCTTGCCGTTCATGACGGCTTCGACGTCGCGGGTCTCGAAGTTAGTGCGGTGGTCCTTGACGCGCTTGTCGTCGAAGACGTAGGAGCGTATCTGCGAGCCCCACTCAATCTTCTTCTTGCCGGCCTCGATTTTTGCCTGCGCCTCCATGCGCTTCTTCATGGCGCGGTCGTAGAGCTGTGAACGGAGCAGGGCCATGGCGCGCTCCTTGTTTTTGGGCTGGTCGCGGGTCTCGGTATTCTCGATGAGGATTTCCTCTTCCTCGCCGGTGTCGGGGTCGGTGTACCAGTAGCGCAGACGGACGCCGGACTCCACCTTGTTGACGTTCTGGCCGCCGGCGCCACTCGAGCGGAAAGTGTCCCACGAGAGTTTGGCGGGGTCGACGTAGACCTCGATGGTGTCGTCGACCAGCGGGGTGACGAAGACCGAGGCAAACGACGTCATGCGCTTGCCTTGGGCGTTGTAGGGCGAGACGCGCACCAGACGGTGCACACCGTTCTCGCTCTTCAGGTAGCCGTAGGCATATTCCCCTCCCTCTATCTGCATCGTCACACTCTTGATGCCGGCATCCTCGCCGTCAAGTATGTTAGCGATGGTCACCTTATAGCCGTGGGCCTCGGCCCAGCGCATATACATGCGCATGAGCATCTGTGCCCAGTCCTGAGCCTCGGTGCCGCCGGCGCCTGAGTTGATCTTCAGCACGGCGTCCATCGGGTCTTCTTCCTGGCGCAGCATGTTCATCAGCTCGAGGTTCTCAATGGCTTCGATGGCTTTCTGGTAGTCGTCGTCGACCTCCTGTTCGGTGACCATCTCGTCCTTGTAGAAGTCGAAGGCTAACTGCAGCTCGTCGGCTTTCACGCGGCAGTCGTTATAGCTGTCGATCCATTTCTTGATGGCCTTCACCTTCTTCATCTGGGCCTCGGCCCGCTTCGGGTCGTCCCAGAAGTCGGGTGCCTGCGTGCGCAGGTCTTCCTCCTCCCACTCTATCTGTTTCTCGTCAATGCGCAGATAATGCTTCAGCTTATCTGTCCTATCTAATACGTCTTTTAATTGGTCTTGTGTAATCATATTCTTTTAAATGAGGAATTAGAAATGAGGAATTAGAAATTATGATTACTTCTGCATCCGTTGTTTCAGAGTTCCCGTGATTTTTACTAATATACTTATTATTTCTTCGTTGTCTTTTATGATTGAGTCATATTCCACATCGCTTAGGTATCCTCCGGCAAAAAGACGATCTATCCAAAACTTCGTTTCATTTGCCTCTTTGAGGGCGATGGTCAGCTTTGTTAGGAAATCAGCTGTGCTCTGCGCAAATTTGCTTTCCGAGACGTTTGCACCCACACTCGTTCCACTTCGGATAATCTGTTTGAGAATGTCGGAATTCCCCTCACGTTTTTGAGCCAAGTATTTGTACATCTTTACAATTCTGTCAGCAAATCTCTCGGACTTCTCTACGATAACGTTCTCGCGCCTATTCAGCATAACAGGTAATCATAATTTCTAATTTCTAATTCCTAATTTCTAATTCATTCTTCGTACATTTTGTCAATCTGGGCCTTGTAGTTCTCGTTCAGCACGCGACGCTTGATCTTCAGCGTGTTCGTCAGTTCGCCACGCTCCATCGAGAAGGCGTGAGGCAGCAGGGTGAAGCGCTTGATCTGCTCGTAGTGGGCCAGCTGCTGTTGTAGCGTGTCGATGCGTTCCATCATCATCTGATGGATTTGCTCGTTCTGGCAGAGGTCCTCGCGGCTGTTGAAGGCGATGTGGTGCTCGCGGGCGTACTCCTCCAATAACGGATAGACGGGGATGATAAGCGCCGAGACGAACTTGCGCTGGTCGGCAATGATGGCTATCTGGTCGACGTACTTGTCGACGAGTATCTTCGACTCGATCATCTGCGGGGCGATGTACTTGCCGTTCGACGTCTTGAAGAGGTCCTTGATGCGCTCTTTCAGGAACAGCTCACCACCCTCCAGGTAGCCGGAGTCACCGGTGCGGAAATAGCCGTCGTCGGTAAAGGCCTGCTTCGTCAGGTCGTCGCGGTTATAGTAGCCACGGGTGATGGTGGGACCTTTCAGCAGCACCTCGCCCTCGTCGCTGATGCGTATCGAGATGCCCTCGATGGGGATGCCTACGCTTCCCACCGTCCAGGGGTCGCCTAAGTGGTTGCATGAGACGGTGGCTAACGACTCCGTCAGACCGTAGCCAACAACCATGTTGATACCGATGGAATGGACAAATTCTTCCACTTTGGGGCTCACCGTAGCACCGGCGGTGGGGAAGAAGTGGGCGTTCTCCAAGCCTAATTCCTTGCGGACCAATGAAAAGATGGTCTTGTTCAGCATCTCGTACTCTAAATGCAGGGCTATGGGCGGCTTCTTGCCCTTTGACAGGTAGTCGATGTTATGACGGCGGCCCACGGCGATGGCGTGCTCGAAAAGTTTACGCTGCATGGCGCCGCTCGACTCTATTTTCTCCTGCACGCCCATGAAGACCTTCTCCCAGAAACGAGGCACCGACGACATACACGTCGGGTGGGTCTCTTTCATCGTCTGCTGCACCTGTTGCGGGTAGGTGTTGACGATGAGGCGTGCACCGACGGTGAGGCACAGAATCTTCCAGCCCTTTTCAAAGATATGGGTGAAAGGCAGGAAGTTCAGCACACGGTCATTCTCGGTCACCGGCACACACTTGCCGTTGGCCACCATCGCTGCATGGTATTGTCCGCAGGTCAGGATGACGCCTTTGGAGTCGCCCGTGGTGCCGCTGGTGTAGAGGATATTGGCAATATCGTCCATCGATGCCTGTGCCGACAGACTGTCGACCTCCGACTGGCGAGGCAGTCCCTCGGCCTGCTGCAGGAAATCGTCGAAGTAGATGGCCATCTTGTCCTCCGCGTTCAGCTTCACGCCACGGTCGAAGACGATGATACGCTCCAGCGTGTGGCACGTGGCCTGCACACGGTGTGCCTTGTCATACTGGTCCTGCTCGCCCACAAAGAGGATGCGGATTTTCGCATCGTTGATCATAAACTGTATCTGCTGCTCCGACGAGGTGGCATAGAACGGGATGGTCACCGCACGGATGCCCCAGGCGCCGAAGTCGCAAAACAGGTAGGGTGCGGAGTTCTGCGAGAACACACCCACATTCTCCTGCACCTTTACGCCGAGGTTCAGTAGGGCGTTAGACACCAACTTCACCGTCTGTGAGAACTGGTTCCACGAATACGATTCCCATTTCGTACCACCGAAGTCCTTGTAGATAAGCACTTCGCGGTCGCCGTAGGTCTTTGCCTGCTCATGGATGAGCAATGCCAGATGGCTGAGATTTTGCATAGCTATACCAAATTTTCTGCAAAAGTACGCAAAAAAGCCGAAAGTTCCAAAACAATTATCAATTATCCATTGCCAATTATCATTTTTTCTTCGTACCTTTGCGGCATGGAACAATATGTAAACGACGCAGTAGAGCTGCTTTGCCAGCTGATAGCCACCCCTTCCGTCAGCCGCGACGAGGGTCAGGCAGCCGACGTGATGGAGCGGTATCTGAATCTGTGGGGACTGCCCCACGGCCGTGAGGGTAACAACCTTTGGATAGGCTGTCAGGACTGGGACGACAGTCGCCCGACGCTGATGCTCAATGCTCATATCGACACGGTGAAACCCGTGGCGACATGGACGCGTGACCCCTTTAAGCCGACGGTCGAGGGCGACGTGCTCTACGGCTTAGGATCGAATGACTGCGGCGGCGGTCTGGTGGCTACGCTCCAGGCTTACCGCATCATGGTCAACCGACCGCGTAACTATAATATTCTTTGGGTATGCTCCGCCGAGGAGGAGGTGTCAGGCAAGGACGGCTTCAGCCGCGTGCTCCACCGTCTGCCGCCCGTCGATGTGGCCATCGTTGGCGAGCCAACGGGCATGCAGCCGGCTACGGCTGAGAAGGGACTGATGGTCATCGATGGCTATGCGCACGGCAAGTCGGGACATGCTGCCCGCAACGAGGGTGTGAACGCCATCTACGAGGCGTTAGACGACCTCGTGTGGTTGCGCGACTACAAGTTCCGCAAGGAGAGCCCGCTGTTAGGTCCTACGAAGATGACGGTGACCGTTGTCGAGAGCGGCACGCAGCATAACGTTGTGCCCGACCTGTTGCACTTCGTCATCGACGTGCGTACCAATGAGTTCTATCAGAATGAATATGTTTTTGAATTTCTGCGTAAGCACATGCAGAAATGTGAACTGAAGGCCCGTTCTTTCCGTCTCCACTCCTCGGGCATCAGCCATGAACATCCGTTGGTGAAGCGCTGTCTGCAGATGGGTATGACACCTTTTGGCTCGCCCACGCTCAGCGACCAGGCGCTGATGCCGTTCGCCTCGCTGAAACTCGGTCCCGGCGAGTCAAGCCGCAGCCATTCTGCCGACGAGTTTATCCGCATCTCGGAAATCCGGCAGGCCATAGAGACTTATGTCACACTGCTAACGGGACTGTCGCTATAAGTCCAATATCTGTTATTGTACAGTAATCTCCAAAGGATGCTGGCGGGCCTGCATAAAGCCTTCGATGCGAGACTGCCATTCGGCTTGCGAGCGGACATCGAACTCGCTCCATGCAGCACCAAAGAAATAGTGGAAACGCTGGTCGCTGGTGTAGCCCTTCAAGATGCCGAGAGCGTGACTTTCCTGTTGGGTGATAGTGACCTTTACGTCAGGAAAGAGCAAGGCCGTATATATCAAGAACTGGTGGCGCATAGGGTCGATGGTGGGGTCGGCATAATGGACATAATCCTTGCCAACGACAACTGAGGTTGGATCGGCTGGACGGATGGCCAGACCGGCAGCAATGTCAACGGGCTCACTAATATGATCGTACCAGACAGTGGCTTCGCAGAAGTTTGACCCCTTATCGAGCGAGAGAAGACGGTGCTCAGTGATGCCGTCAACGGTTGGGAAGTCTGCCTGTACGGTGAAGCGCAGCGGACCATTCTCTAAGATATAATAGTTCTGATAGCACCATGGGTAGACAATCTTTCCGTCGCGGATGATACAAGGCGTGCCACAGCCCAGGGTTGGGCCCACGCCATAGCAGTCGAGGGCCTTGCCGTAGTCGAGGTGAAACGACAGACGCGGGTGGTAACGGTAGAGGTCGTCGAGCACCAACTCCGTCGTACGCTTCACCCAGACGTCGTGGCCAAAGCCTTTCTCGCCCCGTTTCTGGAGGGCAGGACCGTAGAGACGGAAGCCGATACGGTCGTTCTCGAAGGAGAGATCCTCTAAACGTTCGGGATACATACGTCCACTGGCCCATGAGCGTTCAGCAGCTGCTGGCGTACCTTGCTCGACTGTAAAAGTCGCCTTGCCGTTGGGTTTCACGTAGACGCTCATCAGCAGACGACCGTCGTGAGTCCATTGCGTCAGCTGTTCGATATCAAAAACGTCGCGCACCACAACAGGCGTCTTGGCCTTGACGCCCAACTGCTGGGCACTGATACTGACGAGTTCCGACCGCTGCTGATTGGTCGGATTCTGAATGGTGACTGTCGTCTGTGCCCACGAAATCCATGAGCACAGAGACAATATCATCCAAAGGAAAGGCTTCTTCATCTGTCGTAACACTTATTGTCATACAAAGCTGATGACACCCTGTGGCGGTTCCTGGGGCGCATCCTGCTTATGGTCAATCATCATATCGCCGATAGCCTGCGAGTGAATACTCTCGAGTATCTCCTTCGTACGCTTATAGGTCGGCGTCGACTCAACGGCTGAGATAACGTCGTCATTATCGAGATCTTCGGAGCGGAAGAGGTAGATGTGCGGACGACGCTTGTAGCGGCGCACACCGTCGGTGCCGCCGTAGTAGCGTCCGCGACGCTCCTCGCGTGCAGCAGCCTTCTCCTGCTCTTCGGCAATGCGGTTGGCCTCCTCCTGAGAATGCTTCTTCAGACGGGCCTCCATACCGTCGACATTGGTGATGCCGAAGCCAGTGGCAAGGATGGTCACTTTCACCTTCTTGCCCAGCTCGGGGTCGATGGCGACACCCCACTTGATTTCGAAATCGCCGAACTTGTCCATGAAGTCGTTGACGTAGTTCATCTCCTCCATCATGAAGTTGTCGTTGCCGCCCTTCTCCTCATTGAAGGCGATGGAGAGCAGGATCTTCTTCGAGTTGAACACGTCGTTGTCGTTGAGCAGCGGTGAGTTCAGGGCGTCGTCGATAGCCTTCTTCACACGATCCTCGCCCTCACCGTAGCCTGTGGACATAATGGCCACGCCACCGTCCTTCAACACGGTCTTCACGTCGTTGAAGTCGAGGTTGATCAGTCCGTGGACGGTGATAATTTCAGCAATGGACTTGGCGGCCACGGAAAGTGTATCGTCAGCCTTGCCGAAAGCGGCGGTCAGCGAGAGGTCTGGATAAATCTCGCGCAGGCGCTCGTTGTTGATAACAAGGAGGGCATCGACGTGCTTCGACATCTCCTCGACACCGTCGAGAGCCTGATCAATTTTCTTGGCACCCTCGAAGCGGAAGGGGATGGTGACAATACCGACGGTAAGAATGCCCATTTCTTTCGAGACACGGGCGATGACGGGCGCAGCACCTGTACCTGTACCACCGCCCATACCTGCGGTGATGAAGGCCATACGTGTACCGTCGCTGAGCATCGCCTTGATGTCCTCAAGACTCTCCTCAGCGGCCTGACGGGCACGCTCAGGCTTGTTGCCGGCGCCGAGACCTTCGGCACCGAGTTGCAGATGGACGGGCACAGGCGAATCGTTGAGTGCCTGTGCGTCGGTATTACAAAGGACGAAGGTGACGTCGTGGATGCCTTCGCGATACATGTGGTTGACGGCATTGCCGCCACCGCCGCCGACGCCGATGACCTTGATGATGCTGTGCTCCTTCTCCGGCTCGCCGAAGTCCAGGATATCTATTGTGTTGTCTGCCATATTATTAACAATTTAACGATTTACGATTTACAATTCATTGACTACTCTTCCTCTTCGACCATACCCTTGACAAAGCGCAGGGCACCTTTCTTAAACTTGTTCCACTTGGAGTTCTCGCGACGGATACGTTCTTCCTCCTCCTTGCGCTGACGCTCCTCTTCAGCCTTCTGGCGGGCTTCCTCTTCGGCCTTCAGGCGGGCTTCCTCTTCAGCCTTCTGCTTCTCGGCCTCTGTGAGGATGACACCCTTGGGAACCTCTCCCGGCTTACGGGCAGGACGCGGGTCGTTGTTACCGGCGGGAGCACCGTCTTGGGCCGTCCTTGTGGAAAAGAGGTCGGCATTGGGGTCGATGGCGCTGCCGGCACAGTTGATATCGCCCTTGGCCAACAGGCCGAGCACGGTACACAACATGCCATTCTTGGCCTTGATGTCTTCATTACCGCCACTGACGGTCTGGATAGGCGTCTTGGCCACTCGGATTTTCTCGATGTGCGTGTGGTTCATGAAGGCGCGCTCAATCTTTTTCAGATTAGCACCTCCACCTGTCAGGATGATACCGCCAAGCAGCTTGTCGCAATACTCCGAAGGCACCTGATACCACGCGTTCTCGACAATCTCCTCAAGACGTCCCTCAACGATTTCGATGAAGCGACGGCTCTCCACCTGACGGTCCTGATCGATAGAATACTTCAAGTTGTTGTCAATGTCGTTGTTGTCGGTATAAGCCGAAGCATATTTCAGCTTCATCTTCTCAGCGTCAGCATCCTCCATCTGGAGCGTGGCGATGTCCTTGGTGATGTTGTTGCCACCGAGAGGGATGACAGCGAGATGGCGCAGGATATTCTTGGTATAGACCGAGACGGTCGTTGTGTCGGCACCCAGGTCGATGAGCACACAACCGGAGCGTTTCTCGGCCTCAGTCAGCACGGCATCGGCCAGAGCTAATGGGGCATTGAGCATCTCAGCAATGCTGATGCCTGCCACCTCGAAGCAACGGTTCCAGTTCTTATAGAAAGCCTTGCGCTGCAGGATATTCAGGTAGTTTCCCTCTAAGCGGGTACACTGTATGCCGACGGGATCCTGCTGATACTGCGAGTCCACCTTATACTCCTGTACGGCGGTGTCAAGAATTTCCTGGTCGGGATAGTTGGCATCGCGGTTGGAATAGACGAGTTCGTCAATCATAGCATCGGTCACGATGGTGCCTGCAGGCAGATCCTTCGCGACCACATTACGCACACTGCGAACAGACTGTCCGCCGACGCCTACATAAACCTGCGAGATCTGCGTCTTCAGCTGGTTCTCCAGCTTCTTGACAATGCTCTGCAGGCACTGAGCAGTCTTGTCGATATTGTAAACCACTCCCTTGCGGATGAAGGAGGACGATTCCTCCTTGGCCACAGCCAGCACAGTGATGCTGCCATCCAGATTCTTCTGCCCGGCAATACCTGTCACCTTCGATGAGCCGAGCTCAATTGCTACAATAAAATCCTTTGCCATATATTCACTCTTTATGATAATTCGGTTTCTAACTATTTCGTTTACATACAATCTGGTTGTCGAACTCGACGCTGATGCGCTTATAGCGGGTCCAGCCCGCATGACTGAGTCCATATTTATAGAACTTTCGCAGGCGTTCCAACTTCTTGTCGACATCTACCGGGGCACCTAAATAAATGATATGGTCACCCACACGCGGAATCAGTTCGAGTGTGCCGTCGGGTAACACATTGAGCTGTTCAGTCTGTGACCTCCAGAACTGGTCGTCGAGAATCAGGCGTGCTATCGGTGCCAACCGTTTCTGGGCATAGCTGCGCTCCATCGTGCCGGTGGCCACCAGCAGATTGCCGGCCAACTGGGTGTGTGGCAGGATGTCACCATGCGTGTCGACATAGTACTGCGCGTCGTTCGTCGGCATCACATGCAGCACGGGCTGACGTTGTACGAGGTCTACACAAACGTGGCCGTTCTGCGTCTTGTAACACTGGGCCGACTCCACATAGGGATTGGCTAACAAAGCGTCCTCAATGTCGCGTGTGCTGACAAACTGCATAGGTTGGCCCAAAGGGTAGAGACGGCGCTGTTGCAATAGGCGCTTCACCTCTGCTGGGCTGAGAAGACCACTCTGCAGGTCATCAACATGGATGTTCACCTCGGAGCACGCCGTCGCCTTCTCCTCCGGCTGGTTGAAAAGGGTGATTGCCAAGAGCAGGTAGACGGCGACGACAATGTCGGCCAGGATGAATACGGTTTGCTTCCAGTTAAAGGACATGTATGTTTACAATTTGACGATTTATTATTTACAATTTATTTTGCGATTTTGTCATTTAACAATTTTGTCATCTGTGGCACCTGGTTGTCGAGGTCGCCAGCACCAAGCACGATGAGCACGTCGAACGAATGGTCGCGGACAAAGTCAAGCACGTCGGCTTTGTTGATGATCTTCTTGTCAACCCCTGGCTTCAGGTTGTCGTAGATGAGCTGTGAGGTGACTCCTTCTATGGGAAGTTCACGCGCCGGGTATATCTCGGTCAGCACCACCTCGTCGAGCTGGCTCAGCGCGTCGGCAAAGTCACGGTAGAAGTCGCGCGTGCGGGTATAGAGGTGCGGCTGGAAGATGGCCGTGATATGTCGTCCCTTATAGAGCTCGCGGATACTGCGGGCACTCTGGTAGATCTCCTTCGGGTGGTGGGCATAGTCGCTGAGAAACACCAGACGGTCGGTCTTAATCTTGAAGTCGAAGCGACGGTCGACACCTCCATAGGTCTTCATACCGTAGCGCAGGTCCTCGGGCGTGCATCCGTTAAGTTGTGCCATAGCCATAGCAGCGATGCCATTCTCTATATTAATAGGTATAGGCTGCCCCAACTCGATATTGGGCACCGACTCTATCGGCGACACGAAGTCGAAGGTAATACCGCCATTCTCGATGCGGATATTCTCGGCATGAAAGTCGCCCTCATGAAGAGCATAGTCATAGCGACGTACGCCCTGTGGCAGGTCTTCCTGCATCTCTAATCCGCGATGGATGATGAGTGCGCCACCGGGCTGTATGAGTGTTGTGTAGTGGCGGAAGCTCTCTAAATAAGCCTCCTTCGTACCGTAGATGTCCAGATGGTCGGGGTCGGTGGAGGTGATGACTGTCATCCAAGGGCGCAGCCAGTGGAAGGAACGGTCGAACTCGTCAGCCTCGATGACGACGTAGTCGGAATCAGACAGGATGTAGTTCGTACCATAGTTCTTGGAGATGCCGCCGAGGAAGGCGTTGCAGTCGAGGCTTGACTGGTGCATGATATGTGCGCACATAGTCGACGTGGTCGTCTTACCATGCGTTCCGGCGACACAGAGTCCGCGGTGCTCACGGGTGAGCAAACCAAGTACCTGGGCGCGCTTCTGTATCTCAAAGCCATGTTCACGGAAATAGACAAGTTCCTGATGGTCGGCAGGGATGGCAGGCGTATAGATGACAAGACACGACTGCGGCTGGCGACAGGCCTGCGGAATCTTGTCGACGCTCTCCTCGTAGTGGATAAGCATACCCTCGTGCTCCAATTGGCGTGTCAGTTCGCTGGGTGTCTTGTCGTAGCCAGCCACGACAAGGCCACGGTTCAGGTAGTAGCGGGCGATGGCACTCATGCCGATACCACCAGCTCCCACAAAATATATTGCCTTCAGATCCTTATTTTCCATTTTCTGCTAATTTTATCACTTCTTTTGCTATTATATCGGCCGAGTCGGGCAGGGCCAGCTTCAGGACATTCTCACTGAGCGACTTCAGACGAGCCTCGTCAGCCACCGTATCAAGGGCAAGCTGCAACAGTGTGGCCGGTGCCTCACTGTCCTTGACATAGAGGGCTGCGTCGCGGTTGGCCAAGGCCAGGGCATTCTTGGTCTGGTGATCCTCAGCCACGTTAGGACTGGGCACCAGAATGACGGGCTTGCCGATGAGACAGAACTCGCTGATGCTACTGGCACCGGCACGGCTGATGACCAAGTCGGCAGCCCGATAGGCCGCACCCATATCGCTGATGAAGTCTGTCGCCTTCAGGTTAGGCAGCAGCTTGTCCTTCAGACGCTGCTGGATGTCGGCATAGTAGTACTTGCCCGTCTGCCATAGGAACTGCACATCTGTCTGCTTTATCAAGTCCAGATGCTGCAGGACGCTCTCGTTAATCGTGCGGGCGCCAAGAGAGCCGCCAACGAGCAGAATCGTCTTCTTCGTCGGGTCGAAACCGAGACTGCGGACAGCTTCTTCACGCGACATTGTCGTCTCGAGCAACGCCTGACGCACAGGATTTCCCGTCAGCAGAATCTTCTCCTTGGGGAAGAAACGCTCCATGCCTTCGTAAGCCACACAAATCTTTTTCGCCTTTGATGCCAGTTGCTTGTTAGCCAAACCTGCATAAGAGTTCTGTTCTTGTATCAGCGTAGGAATGCCAAGACTGTTGGCAGCACCAAGGGCAGCACTGCTGGCATAGCCCCCCACCCCAACGGCCACGTCAGGCTTGAACTCCTTGAGCAGTTTCTTGGCAAGCCACTTGCTCTTGAGGTAGTCAATCGCTACACCGACATTGGCGGGTTTCCACAGCGGACGGAAGAAGCCGCGGATAGGCAGGCCCTTGATTTCATAACCAGCAGCAGGCACACGCTGCATCTCCATACGTCCCTGGGCACCGATGAACAGGATTTTGGCATCGGGGCGCAGACGCATCACGGCGTTGGCTATACTGACGGCCGGGAAGATGTGGCCTCCCGTTCCGCCGCCACTGACAATCACTCTTAACTCCTTGCTCATATCTTACTTGTTTTCATTTTCGCTGAACGGCTGACACTCAGGATGACGCCGATGTAAACACAGTTGATGATGGTGCTGGTGCCACCCTTTGAGATAAGCGGCAACGGCTGTCCGGTGACAGGTGCCAACCCTACGGCCACCATCATATTGAACGTGGCCTGGATGACCAGCAACAACGACAGACCCATGATGAGGAATGCTGGGAAATTATTCTCGCAACGCGAGGCAATACGGGCAGCACGGTAGAGCAGCACAATGTAGAGGAACGCCACAACGGCAGCGCCGATAATACCCATTTCCTCAATGATAATGGCATAGATGAAGTCGGAGAATGCCTGCGGCAGATAGTCGCGCTCCAACGAGTTGCCCGGCCCTTTACCGATGAGGCCCGACGAAGCGATGGCAATGTTGGCATGACCGACCTGGAAGTTTTCCTCGATATCATATTCCTCGGGGGGCACATCTTTGTGATCCAGGAATTTCAGGATGCGATTGCGCTGGGTGGCAAAACGGTGGAAGATACCACCGCCTTTGATGGAGCTCTTGTCACCATCGGCAGCAGTCTTTGTTGCAGCGACAGATTCCGTGAGCGTTTCTTCTGTTTTGTCCTCCACACTACCAAGCGTCATGATCAAGAGCAGTCCGATAGCGCCCAGAATAGCTAACCCACCGACAAGTCTACCCATCTGCGACATCGGTACACGCCCGATGAACATCATCAGGAAGATGACGGCAAAGAGCAAGGCGGCCGTCGACAGGTTCTCTATACCTATCAGGAAGGCGGCAAAAAACAGTGGTATGATGATCCACATGAATGCTTTGCGGTCGGCACCGTCTTCACGCTGCGTGGCACTGAGAATCTGTGCTGTATAAAGCACCAGCGTACCCTTGGCAATCTCCGATGGCTGGAAGGTGATGCCCGCCAGTGAGATGACGCGGTTGGCGCCGTTGATACTCTCGCCACCGATCAACACCCACAGCAGCAGGATTGCCGAGACGACCAGCAGGGGGAAGGTTATCAGCTTGAAATAGCGACACGGAACGTGGTGCGTCACCACAGCCGCTACCACACCGATAACGATCATCACCGTATGGTAGATGATGGGTCCCATATAGTTCTGCGTCTTATACGTCAGGTTGCTCGAAGCCGAGAAGACTTCGACAATACTGATCATACAGAGGAGGAAGAACACCATCCAGATGACCTTGTCGCCTTTAAACAGATTGCCTATTTTCTTGTTCATTTACAGACTTCTTGCTATTTCCTTGAATTGCTCACCACGATCCTCCATATTCTTAAACAGGTCGAACGAAGCGCAGCAGGGTGAGAGCAGCACCGTCTCGCCGGGCTGGGCCAGCTCGTAGCAGGCCTGCATACACTCCTTCATGGAGTGCGTGTCGCGCACGGGGATGCCCAGCTGGTCGAAATTCTGGTGCAGCTTCGTGTTGTCAGCACCGAGATAGACCAGTGCCGAGCACTTCTCCTTAATCAGCGGCATCAGCGGACTGTAGTCGTTGCCCTTGTCCTTGCCGCCGACAATAAGGACGACCTTCGTCTTCATCGACTCTAACGCATACCAGCAGGCATCGACATTCGTGGCCTTCGAGTCGTTGACATAGTGGACGCCACGCACGTCGCAGACTTTCTCCAAACGATGCTCCACACCGGGGAAGTCGCTCAGTGCCTTACGTATTTCTTCTTTCTTGATACCGGCAATGTTAGCAGCTAAGCCGGCAGCCAGTGAGTTGTAGATATTGTGGCGACCCGTCAGGCTCAGGCTTTCCTGCTCCATGTTGAAGGGCGTAGGATATTCCAGCTTGTACTGTCCTTCCTCAATATAGCCGATGACACCGCTCTTCTTTACGTCGGAGAACGGGCAGAGCACAGCCTTGATGTCATACTTCTTCAGCTCCTCCGAGATAATAGGATCGTCAGCCCAATAGATGAAGGCGTCCTGCGGCGTCTGGTTCTGGATGATACGCATCTTGGCGTCGGTATAGTTCTGCATCTTGTTGTCGTAACGGTCCAGATGGTCGGGCGTGATGTTCAGCAGGATGGCGATGTTGGCGCGGAACTCATACATGTTATCCAACTGGAACGACGACAGTTCGATGATGTAGTATTCATGCGGATCCTCTGCCACTTGCAGCGCTAATGAGCGACCGATATTACCTGCCAGTCCGGCGTCGTAGCCTGCCTGACGGAAGATATGGTAGATGAGCGACGTGGTTGTCGTCTTGCCGTTGGAGCCAGTGATGCAGATCATCTTCGACTGCGTATAGCGTCCGGCGAACTCTATCTCGCTGATGATGGGGATGCCCTTCTCAATAGCCTTGGCCACCATCGGTGCGGTGTCGGGAATACCTGGCGACTTGATAATCTCGTCGGCAGCCAGGATGCGCTCTTCCGTGTGCTGCCCTTCCTCCCAGGCTATCTGGTGGTCGTCCAACAGTTTCTTGTACTTATCAGCTATCTTCGACATGTCCGAAACAAACACGTCGAACCCTTCCTTCTTAGCCAGGACGGCGGCTCCTGCACCACTCTCGCCGGCTCCTAATATAACGAGCCTACCCCCAGCCCCTTCCGAGGGAAGGGGAGTAGTATGTCTGCTGTTTGTTATACCATTGTTCTGTTCCATAATTTATTTTTTATATTCTTTTCTCTATAAAAAGCCTTCTCCTTGTAGTATTCACTCCTTCCAGGCTTTGGTATCTACTCCCCTCCCTCACAGGGAGGGGGTGAGGGAGGGTCTCTTTATCTTATCTTCAACGTTATAATGGTGAGTGCCGCCAGGATAATGGTGATAATCCAGAAGCGGAACGTAATCTTCGACTCATGGAACTGTCGCTGTGGCCAACCACGCAGGATGTAGGTCGACGTGGGGTCGAGCTGCGAGTCCAAACGGCGGAAGTTGTCGTGGATAGGCGTGGCACGGAACACACGGACGCGCTTGCCTTTCTTTTTCATAATCTTGAACCACTGCGTCTGGATGATGACGCTCAGACTCTCAATGAAGAAGATGCCGCAGAGAATCGGCAGCAACAGCTCCTTATGGATGATGACCGCACACACACCGATGATTCCGCCGATAGTCAGCGAACCGGTATCGCCCATGAATATCTGAGCCGGATAGGCATTGTACCACAGGAAACCGATCATAGCACCGATGAACGCCGATAGGAACACCACCAGCTCCTCTGCGTGCGGAATATACATAATGTCGAAATAGGCCGCATAGACAATGTGGCCCGACACATAGGCCAGGATGAGCATCGCCACACCGATAATGGCCGAGTTACCCGCACACATGCCGTCCATACCGTCGTTCAGGTTGGCTCCGTTCGACACTGCCGTCACCACGAGGATTGTCAGAATGACAAACAGCACCCAACCGGCAGCCACCTTGTAGTTGCCTAAGAAACTCATCACCTCAGAGTAGTTCAGGTTGTGGTTCTTCACGAAGGGGATGGTCGTCTGCAGCGACTTCACCGCATCGGCCTTATGCTTCACCACCACCTCCTGGTTCTGCTGCTGCACGCTGACATTCTCGCGTACTACAGCGTCGGGGCTAAGCCAAAGCGTCAGGCCCACGATAAAGCCTATCGACACCTGGCCCACAATCTTGTACTTCCCTTTCAGGCCCTCCTTGTTGCGGCGGAATATCTTGATGTAGTCGTCCATAAAGCCAAGGAAGCCTAACCACAAGGTGGTGGCTATCATCAAGATGATATAGATATTACGGATACGGGCAAAGAGCAGCACCGGAATCAATAGCGACACGATGATGATGATACCACCCATCGTGGGCACGCCCTTCTTCTCGACGCCAAACGGGTCGATAGCCGGGTCACGCTCCGTCTCGTAAATCTTCTTGCGGCGCATGAACTTGATGAAGTACTCGCCGAACCACGCCGAGATGAGCAGCGCAAAGATCAGCGCTAACAGCGAACGGAACGAGATGTACGACCAGAGGTGTGCCCCCGAGACGCCAAATTGCTCCAAATATCTGAATACGTAGTATAACATCTTTTTTCGATTTTTCGATTTTTCGTTCTTTCGATTATTCGATTATTCGGATTATCGATTAAACATTTAAACGATTCTCCGATTTAAGCCATCCCGAAGGCTTCTCTTACCACCTCATGGTCGTCGAAGTGGTGCTTCACACCCTGAATCTCCTGATAGTCCTCATGACCTTTGCCGGCAATCAGGATGACATCGCCTTTCTTGGCCATCAAACAGGCTGTGCGGATAGCCTCCCGACGGTCGACGATGCTGATGACCTTCTTCATCTGCTTCGCATCGAGCCCCTCCAACATGTCGTTGATGATGTCCTGCGGCTCCTCGAAGCGGGGATTGTCGCTGGTGATGATGACGCGGTCGCTCTGCTTCACGGCCTCCTGTGCCATCAGCGGACGCTTGCCCTTATCGCGATTGCCACCGGCACCACAGACGGTGATGACCTGTCCCTTACCGTCAAGCACCTCATGGATGGCACCCAACACGTTCTGCAGGGCGTCAGGCGTGTGGGCGTAGTCAACGATTGCCGTGTAACCGTCAGGCGACTGGATGGGGTCGAGGCGTCCGTTGACGCTCTTCAGAGTACTCATCACCACAAGGATGTCCTCCGGCTGCTGTCCTAACATAATGGCGGCACCATAGACACACAGCAGGTTCGACACGTTGAACTTGCCAATGAACTGTACGCCCACCTCGTGTCCGTCGATGTCGAGATACATGCCCTCGAAGTGGCACTCGATGATACGGGCGCGGAAGTCGGCCATCGTCCGCTGGCTATAGGTCTTCACCGTCGCCTTCGTGTTCTGCACCATGAACATGCCGTTCTTGTCGTCGGCATTGGTAATGGCAAAGGCGTCCTTGCCCAAACCGTCGAAGAACTGCTTCTTGGCGTCGCGGTAGTTCTCCACGGTCTTATGGTAGTCCAAGTGGTCGCGGGTCAGATTGGTGAAGAGTCCGCCGACAAAGTGCAGACCGCCGATACGACGCTGGGCAATGGCGTGACTCGAACACTCCATAAAGGCATACTCGCAGCCGGCTTCCACCATGCGGGCCAGCAGGGCGTTCAGCTCAATGGGGTCGGGGGTGGTATGGCTGGCGGCCACGGCCTCGCCCTCGATGTAGTTACACACCGTCGACAACAGACCGCAGCGGTAGCCTAACTTGCGGAACATATTATATAATAAGGTGGCGATGGTGGTCTTGCCGTTGGTGCCTGTAACACCCACTAATTTCAGCCGACGCGACGGGTCGCCATAGAACTGCGTGGCCACCTCGCCGACGCAATCCTCGGTTGACTCCACGGCAATATAGGTAACACCCTCCGTCCGCTTCGTAGGCAGGCTCTCACACAAGACGGCGACAGCCCCCTGCTCTATGGCTTTGTTGATGAAGCGGTGACCGTCGGTCTGAGTTCCGGGAATGGCCACAAACAAGTGGCCGGTCTCAATGCGGCGCGAGTCAATATTCACACCGGTTATCTCAACCTCGGCATCGCCTATCAGGTTGAGAACATCTACATGCTTGAGGAGTTCACTCAGTTTCATATCTTTGCTTTTTATTTAAATGTCCATATACAACTCACATACCGCACCCTTATTCACAGCCGAACCGGCAGGTATGCTCTGCGAGCTCACCTTGCCACGACCATGAATAGCCACCTTGATGCCACGGCGCTCCATCTCGTAGACAGCATCGCGGGCTCCCATTCCCGTCACATCGGGCACCTGGCTGGCGCCATAGGTCTTATTTGTCCTATAGGTCCCATTGGTCTTATTCGTCCCATTGGTCCCATTACTCCCATTCCCCTTCAGCCCCAGTCTCCCTAAGACATACGCCGAAGCAGCCTCGTCGCCAGCCTTCACGTCGGGCGTGAAGTTCGACGTAGAGTCGCGGACATCGTCGACCAGGCGCTTGACGTTCTGCGCCATAACGCCCTCGGCAATATGACGGAAGACGACACCGCTCATACCGCCACCCGAGGCGGGCAGACCCGTCTTTCGCAGACAGACGATGCATGTATAGCGGGGATTGTCGGCCGGGAAGAAACCGGCGAAACTCAGCCAGTAGCGCGTCGTTCCTGAGTGGTAGCCGCCATGCTCGTCGGCAATCTGGGCCGTTCCCGTCTTGCCAGCCACCTTGAAGGCCTTCGACAGCGGGGCAGCCTTGCGTCCCAGTCCCTGGCTGACGACGTGTTCCAGAATGGTCTGCATCATCGTGATGGTCTCCTTCTTGGCAATACGCTCCTTCAGCACCACGGGTGGAAACTCGCGGATGGTCTCACCGTCCTTCACCAATTTCGTGACGAAACGCGGCTGCATCATCTTGCCGTTATTGGCAATGGCATTATAGAACGTCACCGTGTTGATCGGTGCAATCTGCGTCTCATAGCCTATCGACATCCACGGCAGCGTTGTCTTACTCCAGTATTTCGAACGGTCGGTAGTCTTCGTATCCACATCGCGGATGACGGGCTTGCGGTAGCCTACCAACGGCAACTTCAAATCCTCAGCGATGCCTACGCGGCGCAACCCGGCGACATACTTCTCGGGATGGCCGCCGTAGAACTTGTCGATGACATAGCTCGTGCCGATGTTGGAGCTGACCTCCAACGTGCGGGCCACATTAATGTCCTGATAGCCGCCACGACGCCAGTTGTGGTCCTTCATCCAGCGGCCGTGCATCTCCATCACGCCACTGCCGGTATGTATCACATAGCTCGTATCGCCGGGAATGACGCCGTCGTCAAGGGCCACGAGCATCGATGCCACCTTGAACACCGAACCCGGTTCACAGCGGTAGCTGATGGCCGAGTTGATGGCCTCGGCATACTGGCCGTCAGGCATCCGGAGCATATTGACAATAGCCTTCACGTCGCCCGTCTGCACCTCCATCAGGATGGCCACACCCATCTCGGCATTCACCTCTGGCAGCTTCATCTCCTCGACGAGGGCACGCTCGGCCAAGTCCTGCATACCCACATCGATGGTCGTCACGATGTCGGCACCGTCCACGGGCGGTATCTCGGTGATATTCATAATCTTGTTGAGCACCTTCTGACGATGCACCAGTCCGTTCTGACCGCGCAGCAGCGAGTCATACGACAGCTCCAGACCGCAGCGGGCAGAGTCGATTTCACCGAACATAATACCCACCGTACGCTGAGCCAACGAACCGAAGGGGCGGTTGCGGGCGTTGAACTCCTCCCAGTGGAAGCCACTCTTATACTTGCTCATATTGAAGATCGGCAGCTTGCGCACCTCGGTGAAGACGTTATAGTTGATACGACGCTTCCAGATTGGCCAGTGACGGGCACCAACACCAGTCTTCGTCTGCTTCAGTCGGCCTTCCTCCAAATGCTGGCGGAACTCTTCCTTCGACATCTCGGGGAAGATGTCGTTCAGACCGATGCAGATGCTGTCGAGCTTCACCTGCCACAGCGAGTCGCGCTCGGGGCCGCCGGTCTGGAAGTCCATATAGATCTTGTACTCGGGAATGGAACTCGCCATCAGCTGACCATCACAACTCAGGATGTTGCCACGGCTGGGCTTCACGGGTATGGAGTCGTGCTTCAACTGGTCCTGCACCGCCAGCCAATAATCCTTCTTGGCCGTCATGATGTAGAAGGCCTTGCCCACAATGGCAACTCCCAACAGTGTCAGCACTATGATGATGGCAAAATAGCGCGGCATTACCTTGCGTGTGTTAAACTTACTCATTCGTCACTCCCTTTAAAAAATCCGTCCTCGGGTACATTAATAATATATGGTGGCTGACTGCTGGGATGCAGCAGCGAGTCGTGGTTCTGGCGAAGCTTCTCAAGCACCTGACTCTCACGGCAACGCTCGGTCAGCGTACTTGAACTCGACAGGGCCTTGTACTTGGCATCTTTCAGCTGACCTTCCATCTTGTCGATCAGAATCAGGTCCTGCTGACACTGGTAGCGGAACGCCACGTAGATGACCGTAAAGAAAACCACCAACACTAACGGCCAGATATTGCGGCGCACGAGTTCAGCCGACAGGAAGTCGCCGCCGAGAATCTTACGCAATGTCAACGTACCAACGGGGACGGTATCGTCCTCGCTGACACTCTGCTTGATTTCCTTCAGCTTCTCCAAGGCGTTCTGTTCTTTCGCCTTCAGCTTCTCCTGTATGTCTTCCTCTTCTGCCATATATCTTACACTTTTTCAGCTATTCTGAGTTTTGCACTGCGGCTGCGCGGGTTCTGCTGCTGCTCCTCTGCGTCAGGCACTATCACCTTGTTGTTCACCGGACGGAACGG
This sequence comes from uncultured Prevotellaceae bacterium, assembly GCA_902800495.1. Classification (GTDB taxonomy): domain Bacteria; phylum Bacteroidota; class Bacteroidia; order Bacteroidales; family Bacteroidaceae; genus Prevotella. Next base: position 8,170 of record CADCET010000036.1, on the reverse strand, counting down.
AGCCTCTATGCGACCGAAGAAGTCCTGACTGACGCGGCCTTCGGCGTTGCCGGCCTTCATGACGTTCTTCACAATCCGGTCTTCAAGAGAGTGGTAGGTGATGACCGACAGACGGCCACCCTCGCCTAACACTTCCGTCGCGCCGCGAAGCATCTCTTTCAGGGCCTCCATCTCGTGGTTCACCTCGATGCGCAGCGCCTGAAACAGTCGGGCCATATCCTTTTTCCACTGACTGCTCTCGGCGTCTACGCCCAGCACACCAAGCAGGTCGCCCGTGGTGGCAATATGTCGTTGTGCCCGTGCCTTGACTATCAGCGAGGCTATCCTGCGGGCCTGCTTCAGCTCACCGTAGAGGTAGAGGATGTCGGCTATCTGCTCTTCGCTGTAGCTGTTCACCACATCGGCTGCCGTCAGCGCTGCCCGCTTGTTCATCCGCATATCCAACGGCGCATCCTCAAAGCGGAAGGAGAAACCGCGCGTCTCGTCATCGAAATGGTGACTTGAAACGCCGAGGTCGGCTAACAGTCCATCAACCCGATCCACACCGTAGTAGCGCATCCACTGTTTCACATATCTAAAGTTGCTCCTGACAAACGTAAATCTATCATCGTCAACAATATTTTTCTCAGCATCGGCATCCTGGTCGAAACTGTAGAGATGCCCCTCCGGACCTAAACGGCGCAGAATCTCGCGACTGTGGCCACCGCCACCGAATGTCACGTCCACGTAGATACCGCCGGGCTGAATGGCCAACCCGTCAATGCTTTCCATCAGAAGCACTGGTACGTGGTATGTCTCTGCTGTGACAATCATCATGTCCGCTATTTCAAATATCCGCTATAGTGCCGCCCGTCATGAGGTCCTCAAGGGCCTCGCCAAATTCATCGCCGCTCATCTTCGATTCCTCGACCTTCTCGCTCGCCCATATTTCAATTGTATCTCCCATACCTATGAACTTAACCTCCTGTCGGATGGCCGCCATAGTCAGATAGCGCTTGGGAATCAGGAACCGACCGTTGCCGTCGAGCGTCAGCATCTCAACCTCAGACACAAACTGTCGGAAAATACGTTGGTGCTGAGCATTATAGCGATTCAACTTGCTGCGCAGTGTGTCCATCTGCTCGTTCCATACGCTTTCGGGGTAAAGCACCAGGCAGTCCTGGAAAATGTCCTTCCGCAGCACCAGCGCCTCGTCGCCCGATGCCTGAAGCATCTTGCGGAACGTTGCTGGCAGGAAGACCCTTCCCTTAGCATCTGTTTTGGCCTCTATATTACCTAAAAAACGCATGTACATCTTTTAATTAAAAAATCTGCGTACAAAGGTACGAATTTCTCCCCACAATCCGCCACTTTTCCCCACATTTTTTGAAATTTAACGTTTGTTATTGATTTAGACCTTGCTAACGGGTGTCGAAAAGACAAAAAAAGCGAAAATCTGCACTTTTTTATGTAAAATGTGTAATTTCTCAAACTTTTGTGTTATTTTTGCATCCCGATTCAAAGCATCAACAGAAAATGATGACGGTAACAGAGAAGACCATAGACATTGACAAGATTCTGCACGACAAACTGGGCTCAAAGGCAAAGTTCGTGCCGGGATTCATGGTATCCTGGCTCAAGCGCATCGCTCATCAAGACCAGGTGAACGCTTACCTGTGGGAGAGCCGACACCTCGTCGGTACGGATTGGCTTGAAGAGTGCGTGCGCTATCTTGATGCTACGCTCGACGTTGTCGGGGCTGAGAACCTGCCGGCAAAAGATGACGGACGGCTCTACACCTTCGTGTCGAACCACCCTCTCGGTGGAGAGGATGGCGTGGCCCTCGGAGCTATCATCGGCCGTCACTACGACGGACGATTCCGCTATCTGGTCAACGATCTGCTGATGAACCTGCCGGGACTGGCCCCCGTCTGTATACCCATCAACAAGACAGGCAAGCAGGGCCGCGACTTTCCGAAAATGGTGGAGGCTGGCTTCCAGAGCGACAACCACATGCTGATGTTCCCTGCCGGACTCTGCTCACGGCGCAAGAACGGGGTCATCCGCGACATTCCCTGGACGAAGACCTTTATCTCGAAGAGTGTACAGTACCAGCGCGACGTCGTGCCCATCCACTTCGGCGGTCATAATTCCGACTTCTTCTACCGTCTGGCCAACTTCTCCGACCGCTTCCTGCCGTTCAACCTCGCCATGCTGTATTTAGTCGATGAAATGTACAAAAATGTGCATAAGACGTTCCGCGTGGCCATCGGCAAACCGATTCCCTGGCAGACTTTCGACAAGTCGCGCAAGCCCGCAGAATGGGCTCAATGGGTGCAAGACAAAGTTTACGAACTATAAATATGGAACAACCTATCATCGCCCCTATCTCCAAGGAGGTACTTCTCAGTGAGCTGACGCCCGACCGTCAGCTGCGCATGACCAACAAGAGCAACAATGAAATCTACATCGTCACGGCCCATAACGCACCCAACGTGATGCGTGAGATAGGCCGACTTCGTGAGATAGCTTTCCGCGAAGCGGGGGGCGGAACGGGCAAGGACTGCGACATCGACGAGTTCGACACCTGCGACAACTGCTATAAGCAGCTCATCGTGTGGAACCCCGACGAGCAGGAGATCATCGGTGGCTACCGCTATATCCTCGGCTCCGATTGGGAGATGGACGACAAGGGGCAGCCTGTCCTGGCCACGAGCCACATGTTCCATTTCAGCGAAAAATTCCTCAACGACTACCGTCCCTACACCATTGAACTGGGCCGCTCGTTCGTTGCCCTGCCCTACCAGAGTTCACGTATGGGTGCCAAGAGCCTCTTTGCCCTCGACAACCTCTGGGACGGACTGGGAGCGCTGACGGTCATCATGCCCGACGTCAAGTATTTCTTCGGGAAATTCACCATGTATCCTTCCTACATCCGCCGCGGACGCGACATGATTCTCTACTTCCTGAAGAAGTATTTCGCTGATAAGGAGGCGCTGATTGTACCGATGAAACCGCTGAAAATTGAAACTGACGAGCAAGAGTTAGAGCACCTGTTCACCGGCAACAGTTTCAATGAAGACTACCGCATCCTGAACCGCGAGATACGCGCCTTAGGCTACAACATCCCGCCGCTGGTCAATGCCTACATGAGCCTGTCGCCGACGATGAAACTCTTCGGCACGGCCATCAACTACGGTTTCGGCGATGTCGAGGAGACGGGTATCCTCATTGCCATCGACGAGATATGGGATCAGAAGCGTGTACGCCACATTGACTCCTTCATCAAGGACCATCCTGAGGCGCTGAAGATTACCAGTGGTGCCAACAACTTAATCTACAAAGAGAAATAAAACCGATGAAACCGCCGATTTCAATCAGAAATCGGCGGTTTCATCGTTATGAAGTGTCGGTTCGCTTTATTTCACAAATACTTTCTTTCCATCGACGATGTACAGTCCGCGGCGTTGCGGCTGTGCATCGTAGCACATACCCTGCAGGTTATACCAGCGGCCGTCGCGGCGTGTCACTCTCACGTTGCTCACTCCGCTTGCACCTTCTACAAAAGTCTTCAGTTCCTGCATGGCCGGCATCACCTGACCATAGCCCCAATGGGTTTCGCTGGTGTTCGTGTCGTTGAACAGACTGGCGTTATACCAGCCGCTGGGCGTCACGGCACTCTGCCAGTCGATGCCGTTCTCGCAGGCCTCCAAGAACCACCAGTAAAGTCCTGTCACCTTCGGGTGATCTTTCAGCTTGGCTATCAGGTCCTTTGTAAACTGCTGCTGACCGGCAGGGGTAATGGGCCATGTCGACGACAGGTCGTACTCGACGTCGTTAGGCTGCCAGGCATAGTAATAGCCCGTTTCCACAATCATAATGTCCTTGCCGTAGTTCTCAGCCTGATTCAATGCCAGTTCTAACTGTGTCAGACTGCCGTGATGGTAGGGATAGTAGCTCAGTCCTATAATGTCGTAGTCAATGCTGTTGCTCTGCATCCTGTCTAACCAGTCTTTCAGGACGTTGACACGGGGGACGCGCTCGCTGTGCAGAATGATCTTCGCCTGCGGACACACCTCGCGGCAGGCATTACAGGCCTGTTTCAGCAAACCGTAGAAGCGGTTCCAGTTAGCGGCTGAGCTATTAGTGAAACACTGGTTCTGGGTCGTACCGCGGGGACCCCACATCATGCCATACGAAATCTCGTTGCCCGTCTGGATGAAGTCCGGCGTAGCACCGGCCTCCACCATCTGCGTCAGACAGTCCTTGGTGTATTCGTGGATTTTGGCCTTTAGTGCATCGTCGCCGAGCGACTGCCACGCAGCGGGGGTTATCTGCTGCTTCGGGTCGGCCCAGGTGTCGCTATAATGGAAGTCGAGCATCAACGAGAAACCGGCGTCCTTGATGCGCTTGCCCAAGGCTTTGACGTAGTCCAGATCCTGACGCACACCCTGATTCTTCTCGTCCTGGGTGGCCTTTGTAGGGTCAACAAACAATCGCACGCGCAGGCTGTTCAGCCCCTGCGCCTTCAGGTATCCGAGCATGTCGGTGATGCGTTCGTTATTGCCATCCATATACCAGGCACCGTTGGCCTCATAGGTTGGGAGCAGCGAGATGTCGCCGCCTACATAGTGTTGTTGAGCGTGGCTCGTCAGTGCGAAAGCACCGAAAACGAAAGCAAGTAGTAGTTTTTTCATTTGTTTTTTATTTATACGATAGGTAAAGATATACCGTTAATCTTCTGGAAGACGTCGAGGGCATAGATGTCTGTCATGCCTGAGATGTAGTCGATGACAGCCATCACGCGCGTCTCAAGGTCGTCGCTGTGGATGGCATACTGCGACGAGACGCGGCCTATCAGCTGCTGCGAGTAGTAGCGCTCGGGGTGCATGATGGCTTCGGTCATCTGCTGCATCAGTGTCTCCATGATCTTATAACCCGACAGCTCGACATCGAGCACCACCTTGCTGCGGTAGATGCGCTGGCGCGACAGTTCGGCGCAGCGGCGGTAAGCCTCGGCCTGCAAGGGGGCGATATGGTCGATGAGGCTACCCTCGAACCGTCCGCTGAGGATGTCGTCCTCGTGTTCCACAAAGGTGCGTACGCACTCATTCTCGAGTTTACCGATGACGCAGGCACGCAGGTAGACGACTTTCTCGTTGTCGTCGGTGAGCTGTTCCTCTTCAATGCGTCTCAAGATGCTTTTTTGAGCGGTTTCATCGAAGAATCCGAGCATCAGCATGGCTATCTCGCCGTAGCTGAGGAGCTTCAGCTTGTGGGCGTCTTCCAAGTCCATGATCTCGTAGCAGATATCGTCGGCTGCCTCCACCAAATAGACCAGCGGATGACGCACGTAACGCAGGGGTTCGCCGGGCTGCGAGACGCAGAAAATGCCCAATTCATCGGCAATTTTCTGATAGTCGGCCTTCTCCGAACAGAAGAAGCCGAACTTCCCCTTACGCGATGCTGCCGACGATGCGTAGGGATATTTCACGATGCTGGCCAACGTGGAGTAGGTCATGACGAAGCCGCCCTGACGCCGGCCCTCAAACTGATGGGTCAGCAGGCGGAAGGCATTGGCGTTACCCTCGAAATGGGTGATGTCGTCCCAGAAGTCGCGGCTGACCAGTCGCTGCAGGTCGCTGCCCGGACCTTCGGTAAAAAACGTCTGGATGGCTTTCTCGCCGGAATGGCCGAAAGGCGGGTTGCCCATGTCGTGAGCCAGGCAGGCCGTAGCCACAATTTGGCCGATTTCATCGAACAAAGTGTCCTTTAACTCGGGGTGACGGGCTGACAGGATACGCGAGACGTCATTGCCCAACGACATGCCGACGCTGGCCACCTCTAACGAGTGGGTCAGACGGTTGTGTACAAAGACACTGCCGGGCAGCGGGAACACCTGTGTCTTATTCTGCAGCCGCCGGAAAGGGGCCGAGAATATCAGCCGGTCGTAGTCGCGCTTGAACTCCGTACGGACGTCGTGCCGTTCGGGATGGCGGTTCTCCTGACCAAGCCGTTTGTTCGATATCAGTTGTTGCCAGTTCATCATACGTTGCCCCAGAGCTTATAGGGATTCTGCCGGAGATGGCTGTTGTAGTAGCGGCGGTCGCCGGTGACTTCCTCCTCGATGAAATCGGGCTTTTCGAACGGTTCGTCGGGTGCCGACAGTTCCACTTCGGCCATCACCAACCCTTCATTGTCACCATAAAACTCGTCGACCTCGAAGGTGTGACTGCCGCTCTTCACCAAATAGCGTGTCTTATCGACGACGCCAGGCTCGCAGAGGACGAACAACTGCTCGGCCTCCTCCACCGCAATCTCCTTCTCGAACTCATAACGGCTCAGCCCTCCGTCGCGGGACGGCCCTTTGATGGTGAGGTAAGCACGGTCGCCACGCAGGCGTACCCTCACCGTACGCCCATGACCGCTGCAGATATAGCCCTGCTTGATACGGTCGTGAGTGTAGGCCTGAGCCTTGAAGTCGCTGCCTTTCTTGACCAGGAACTTCCGCTCAATCTCCATGCCGCTCATAGCTTATGCGACGAGCCAGATGGAATAGGCAGCATAGCACATGGCGAGGGCTATGAGCACGCCGATGATCCACTTGATGACTTTCTCACCCTGCTCTTCCTGCTTCTTCTCGTAAGCAATACGCTTCGGGTTAGTTTCTTTTGCTGTTTTCTTTGCCATAATATTCTATTGTTTTGGTTTTCTTCGTGCAAAGGTACAAATAACTTCGCTAACAGCAAAAGAATTTCCCATTTTTCTTTCAATTCATTCACCAGACAACCTCTTAAGCCACATGCCAAAGAACCGGTCGTAAACCATGTAACCTTGTTTGGCATCGTAGAACAGGAACTCTTTGTCTTGTAGCGACTTCAATGCCATTTTGATGCTACTGGGAGCCGGAAGCTGGTGGCGGAGGACGAACTCAAGCGACGTGGGGGCGCTGACCTTGCCCTCGCAGGCGATGGCCGTCAGTAACTGCGCCTGGTTACTGGTCAACAGGTTGTAATTTGACTGGTAGTTGATCTCCTGTTCATGCAGAATCTTGTCGGTTGCCCTAAACACATCGTCCTGGTCGAGCTTGCCTTTCGGCGTACGATAGAGCCGATTGAGGATCTTTTGCACATACCACGTCTGTCCGTCAACCATGTCGTACAGGTAGGCGAATGCTTCCTCCGACATTTCCCGCTTCTGCAGGGCGAAGAAGCTGTTGGCGAACGCCCTGTAGACATGGGCATCGATGGCGCCTATCGTCATAATTTGCGAACTGTTGAAGAACGGGTGCTCTGGCGACATGAACATGTCGGCCAACAGGTGTTGTTGGCTACCCGAGAAGATGATATGCACGTTGGGAACAAACTGTATGATTGAGCGTATGAACGCGTCGGCGCCAATCTCGGTATAGCGGCTCACCTGTTGGAACTCGTCAATAGCCAAATAGCATTGCCGTCCCGACTCCTTCATATATTCGAACACCTGCTGGAGTGTGTCGCGGGCCCTTTCAGCAGTGACCGACACACTGAAAGTGGGCATGCCCGTGAGGGGATCCTGACTCATCGTTGGCCGTAGGGCAGACACGAACGTGTTGAGCTTCCTCATGACCGACTGCGAGGGGGAGTCGAGTTTACCGATGACGGCATTGGCAATGAACTGTACCATCTGGTTAAAGTTCTTTGTCGAGAAGATGTCCACATAGAAACAGCGCACGTTCTTGTCCCTTGCCTTCATCCGTTCGAAGGCATGGCTTATCAGGCCTGTCTTACCGATGCGCCGGGGAGCCATCAGCGTCACGTTGCTGCCATTGACCAGCGCATTAATCAGCTCTTCCGTCTCCTGCTCCCTATCGCAGAAGTATTCAGGACCAAAGTAGCCATATTCGGGGAAGGGATTCTCTAATTTCATATTTTACGTTTCATATTTTACGTTTCATATTTTATGAAATGCAAAATAACAAATATATCTGCATATATCCAAAGGATACGTCTGATAATTAAACATAATTAACGTAGATCAGGGGACTCTGTTAAAACTCTTGAGTGCGTAACCACGCAATACTGTTAATGATGTCAAAGATCGCTTTGTGTCTGTTCGGCTGTCGACTGATGGATGACGGATAGACTGCTGACGCGCCAGGGAATTGCACCGGAGTTTGCAACCAGATGATGGTCGCCCGTATTTTGGCAGT
>CADCET010000035.1 GCA_902800495.1 uncultured Prevotellaceae bacterium | reverse complement strand
GTGGTTCTATGTCCGCAAAACCAAACTCAGCATCTGGCGCGTGTTGGACAACATAGCTATCGCCACAGGGACGACAGCCTGTTTCATTCGTCTGGGCAATCTGATGAACTCCGAGATTATCGGCAAGATTACAGATGTTCCCTGGGCGTTTGTCTTCGAGAAGGTCGATGCCGTACCTCGTCATCCTGGCGGTATTTCGGCTTCTGTCTGACGTATATCTTCACCTTCCGTTTCTTCATCGAGTACACCAAGGAGATACAAGAAGCCTTCGAGGCATCGCTGCCCATCGCTATGGGTCAGATACTCTCCATCCCGTTTATCATTCTCGGCGTGTACTGTATGCTAAGAGCCCGCAATATCTTCGGGGATGAACTGAAAGAGAAATTCAATGGCTTTTTTTCCAATAACAAATAAAAACGAAATGATAATGAACAAGAACGCTCGACCTATGGTCGCTTGCAAGGCAAGAACCATTATCACAATCCTCCATACGAGCGGCCGTGACGTTTTCACGAGCGGCTTATATTTTTTTACGAGCGGCTTATATTTTTTCACGAGCGGCCGTGACGTTTGCATACCTCGTACCTCGTATCTCGTATCTCGACATTATGGTTGTCTTAACCAGAAAACATCCCGCCCATGTCGCCCATGTCGCTCCTACGCTACGGGTGGGATGGGCGACATGGGTGGGATGTTTTCCGCTTTCGCTATCATATTACGCGCGCGTGAGGGGCTACCGACATTGAGATAGCGAACTCAGCGCCTTCCTGACGTTAGGAAACAAAAACGTGGGCGATTTGTACGGATAGTCAGTTTATTTTTGTACCTTTGCAGCCAAAAAGGAAGAAAAATGAAGATACTGATAACAGGAGCCAGCGGCTTCATCGGCTCGTTCATTATAGAAGAGGCACTAAAAAGAGGACTGGAGACGTGGGCAGCGGTTCGCGGCAGTTCGTCGAAAGCTTATCTGCAGGACGAGCGCATCAACCTGATAGCGTTGAACCTGTCGTCGCGCGAGCAGCTCATTGAGCAGTTGCGTCCCCATCAGTTCGACTATGTCGTCCATGCGGCTGGCGTCACGAAATGTATTGACAAGCGCGACTTCCGCCGCATCAATACCGAGGGTACGAAGAACCTGGTTTTGGCACTTCAACAGCTGAAGATGCCCGTCAAGCGGTTTGTCTACCTCAGCTCGCTCAGCGTCTTCGGCGCCATCCGCGAACAGCAGCCCTACGAGGAAATCCGTGAGACAGATACGCCACAGCCCAACACCGAATACGGACGCAGCAAGCTCGAGGCCGAGCAATGGTTGGATACGCTGGAGGACTTCCCCTATGTCATCCTGCGGCCTACGGGGGTCTACGGCCCGCGAGAGCGTGACTACTTCCTAATGGCGAAGAGCATCAAGGGTCACAGCGACTTCTCCGTGGGCTATAAGCGTCAGGACATCACCTTCGTCTACGTCAGCGACGTTGTTCAGGCCGTCTTCCTCGCCATAGAAAAAGGGCAGACGGGCCGCAAGTATTTCCTCAGCGACGGCGAGGTCTATCAGTCGACCACATTCAGCGACCTCATCCACGAGGAGTTAGGCCGTCCCTGGTGGATACGCATCACGGCGCCAGTCTGGGTGCTGCGCATCGTGACGTTCTTCGGCGAACACATTGGACGGATGACGGGCAAGATCTCCGCCTTGAACAACGACAAGTACAACATCCTGCGCCAGCGCAACTGGCGCTGCGACATACAGCCCGCCATCGACGAGCTGGGCTATCAGCCACAAGTGAAACTGAAGGAGGGCGTACGCCGCAGTATCAAATGGTATAAGGAGCAGGGCTGGCTGTGATTCGGGAATTGTTTGCTATAGAGAAGAAGCCGCAGCGCGGACTGATAGCGGCAGAGTGGGTGGTTGTCGGCTATATGCTGCTGACGACGCTGATGATCCTCTTTACGTGGACGAAGCACCCCGACCCTGTGGCGATGCTCTGGGGACGCTTTCATGCCGCCGTTTCGATGGTCGCCCTGTGGGGAGTCTACCGACTGGTGCCCTGCCGCCTGACGATGCTCTGTCGGGTGATGCTGCAGTTGGCCATGCTCTCATGGTGGTATCCTGATACCTACGAACTGAACCGCGTACTCCCTAACCTCGACCATGTGTTTGCGCAGTACGAGCAGTCGCTCTTCGGCTTCCAGCCGGCGCTGGTCTTCAGCCAGAAGATGCCGTGGGCCGTGTGGAGCGAACTGATGTATCTGGGCTACAGCAGCTACTTCGTACTCATCCTTACCGTCACCCTCTATTATTTCCTGCGCCGCTATCAGGAGTTCCAGCGCGCGTCTTTCGTCGTCATCGGCTCCTTTTTTGCCTTCTACGTCATCTTCGACCTGCTGCCCGTCACGGGACCGCAGTACTACTATCTGGCCGTTGGTCTCGACAATATCGCGGCAGGCGTGTTCCCAAATATTGGCGACTACTTCCTCACCCACGACGAGATGATGACGATGCCGGGCTACCAGGACGGCTGGTTCTACCAGTTCATGCTCCACGCCCACGCCGCGGGCGAACGGCCCACAGCTGCCTTCCCCAGCAGTCATGTCGGCGCCACGATTGTGCTGCTGATGCTGGCTCTCCGTACCAAGTCGCGGTGGCTGTCGTGGTTTGTGGGCACCATGCTGGTGCTGATGTGTATGTCTACCGTTTATATCCGTGCCCACTACGCCATCGACGTTGTAGCCGGCCTCGCCGTAGGCTTTGTTTTCTTCTTTATGCTTCAGGGGGTGGCAAGTGGGGCTGCGACACCGTCGCAGCACAGCCAACAGCGGAAGAGGGAATGAAAGGAAGAGGAAATGAAGGGAAGAGGAAATGAAGGGAAGAGGAAATGAAGGGAAGAGGAAATGAAGGGAAGAGGAAATGAAGGGAAGAGATAAGAAAGGAAGAGGTTTATGTTGACAGAGAAGACGATGGAGAAGCTGCGGGTACTCGCAGAGTCGGCGAAGTACGATGTGTCGTGCTCGTCGAGCGGTACCGTGCGTAAGGGCAAGCAGGGTATGGTGGGCTCCACCGTAGGCGGCGTGGGCATCTGCCACTCTTTTGCTGACGACGGGCGGTGCATCTCGCTGCTAAAGGTGATGCTGACGAACTACTGTATGTACGACTGCGCCTACTGCATCAACCGCCGTTCGAACGACATCAAGCGGGCGACGCTCTCCGTCAGCGAACTCGAGGAGATAACGATGGAGTTCTATCGCCGCAACTACATCGAAGGCCTGTTTCTGTCGAGCGGCGTAGTGCGCAATCCTGACTACACAATGGAGCGATTAGCAGCCATTGCCCGCGACCTGCGCTTGGTGCATCGCTTCAACGGCTATATCCACCTGAAGAGCATTCCAGGCTGTTCGCAGGAACTACTGAACGAAGCCGGCCGCTATGCTGACCGCATGAGCGTGAACATCGAGATTCCGAAAGAGGAGTCGCTGAAGCTGCTGGCACCCGAGAAAGACCACCAGAGCGTTTTTCAGCCGATGAAGCTGATACAGCAGGGCGTGTTGGAGAACAAGGAAGACCGCAAGCGGTTGCGTCACGTGCCGCGATTCGTGCCTGCAGGACAGTCGACGCAGATGATTGTAGGCGCCACGAAGGAGAGCGACAAGGACATTCTGCAGATGTCATCGATGCTCTACGGACAGCCGACGATGCGGCGCGTATACTATTCAGGTTACATCAGCGTAAACACCTACGACCCCCGACTGCCTGTGCTGAAACAGCCGCCGTTGGTGCGCGAGAACCGCCTGTATCAGGCTGACTGGCTGCTCAGGTTCTATCACTTTAGCGTCGACGAAATCGTCGACGAGATACACGCCAATCTTGACCTCGAGGTGGACCCTAAACTGGCATGGGCGCTTAGGCATCCAGAGGCGTTTCCTGTGGACATCAACACCGCCGACTACGAACAGCTGCTGCGAGTACCAGGAATTGGCACGAAGTCGGCCTGGCTCATCGTCAACTCGCGCCGCTTCAACCGCCTAACGAGCTACGACCTAAAGAAGATGGGCGTGGTGATGAAGAAAGCAAAGTATTTCATTACCTGCAACGAACTTACCTCGCAATTCTCACAACCCATAGTAGGCATCAACGAACTGCATCCTGAGCGTCTGCGTCCTCTGCTGATTTCGAAATCACAGCAGAAGCGGGCGGCAGACGAAAAGCAATTGAAATTAGATTTTGAAGAATGACAGTATATACGTTTGACGGAACGATGGACGGACTGCTGACGGCAGTTTTCGATGCTTTCGTACTGAAGGAACAGCCGGAGCAGCTGTTGAAGGAGGGCAATCCACTTCCGCTGTTCTGCGAACATATTAATAAGGTACATACTGACGAAGACAAGGCCAAGCGCGTATGGATAGGATTAGAAAAGCGCCTGTCTCGCGAGGCGATGAAACTCATCTCAGTCAGTTGGCTGTCAGAACTGCGCGAGCTGAACACCCCACTATTCCAATATATCTGCAAGGTTTTCCGTCAGGGCGACATCTCCAGAAACTTTGCTGATCATAACGTGTTGGAAGTAACGAACATCGCGCGCCGCGTGCTGCATGAACAGTTACGCATGAAGCAGTTCATCCGTTTTCAGAAAGCAAAAGACGGCACCTATTTAGCCGTAGTGTCGCCCGACCATAATGTGTTGCCTATCATTATTGACCATTTTCAAGACCGCTTCAACGACCAGTCGTGGTTGATTTACGATGCTAAGCGGCATTATGGGTATTATTATGAGACCCACCACCAGCCCCTCCCTGTGAGAAAGGTGAGTAATATGCCCATCCGCGTAACCTTCGAGGATGAAACCACTGTGCCTTTCGATTTATCGAATGGAAAATTAGATGCCACCGTACTCAGCGATGACGACCAACTGCTACAAAACCTCTGGCGTACTTACTTCAAAGCTATCTGCATCAAAGAACGCATGAATCCACGTAAACAGCTGAGCGATATGCCTCGCCGATACTGGAAATACATGACGGAGAAAAACGGTGGATAACTCTGTGGATAAGTATGTGGAAAACGATGGAATAACTACGGCACTTATCACACGACAGATTCGAGTGAGGGATATCCACACTGTTATTTAGGGGTTTTTAGAAAGATTTCCACGTTTTTTTGCAGGAAAAAGATATAAACTTATTAATTTTGCACCAAAATTAGAAATTGTGGATAAATAGTGAAGTGTGCAACTGCTCAATGAGTTAGTATTAACAATAAGTGTGAATAATACAATTTCCTAAGTGGAAAATAAAACGACCAAGGTTTTCGCTTAAAAGTTCTGCACTTATCAACGGCATATCATCCTATTCATTCTATTTTTTAAAAAGAAAAAGAAAAAAAAATAAAAATATAATGTGATGTTAACAAACGAGGAATTAAAGGCTGAGATTCGTAAGATGTGCGGCGAGAAAGATGCTATTATCTTGGCACATTACTATACGATAGGTGACATACAAGATATTGCCGACTTCGTTGGCGATTCGTTGGCTTTGGCACGAAAGGCTGCCGAGACGGATGCACGGATGATGGTCATGTGCGGTGTTCATTTTATGGCTGAGACGTGTAAACTGCTCTCGCCAGAGAAGACCGTATTGTGTCCCGATTTGGAAGCCGGCTGTTCGTTGGCTGACTCATGCAAGGCTGAGGACTTGAAGAAGTTCAAGGACGAGCATCCTGGCTATCAGGTCATCTCGTATGTCAATACGACGGCCGCCGTGAAGGCATTGACGGATGTTGTCGTCACTTCTGGTAATGCCAAGAAGGTGGTCGACCAGCTGCCACAGGATGCCAAGCTGATTTTCGGTCCTGACTACAACCTGGGTAATTATATTAATGAGGTGACAGGCAGGCAGATGCTGTTGTGGCAAGGTGGCTGTCATGTTCACGAGCGTTTCTCGGTAGAAAAGATTGTGGAGCTGAAATGCCAGTATCCTAAGGCTGTGGTGATGGCTCATTTGGAGTGTAAGGCACCTGTGTTGGCGCTGGCTGATGTGAAGGGTAGTACGGCGGATATGCTAAAATTCGCACGGGAAAACCGTGCGACACAGTATATCGTGGCGACAGAGGCAGGTATTCTGCACGAGTTGCAGCGTACGTGTCCTGATAAGGAGTTTATACCTGTGCCGCCAGAGATTTCTGAAAGTGGGCTGGAATGCAGTTGTAACGAATGTCAATATATGAAGCTTAACACGTTACAAAAAGTGTATGACTGTCTGAAGAACGAGTCGCCTGCGATTGAGATTGATCCAGAGATAGCCAAAGAGGCCGTGAAGCCTATTGAGCGGATGTTAGCGTTGAGTTAGATAATTTTCCGTCTGAGCATAGGCTTCTCTATCATATACCATGATATGACGGCCAGTGTTACTGTTATGAGCAACGACAATATAAAGGTCAAGTAAATATTGTATTGGTGCAGTTTATACTGTACCAATACTTGTATAACAGGGAAATGGTAGAGATAGAGTCCGTATGATATATTGTCGTAACGTTGCAGGAAATTGAGCGGTTTACAGTAGTAAGCTACGGCAACGATGATAGCCGAGAATACGAGCGGTTCGATATAATATAGGAAAGCATAGTCGTGGAAAAGCGTGAGGCAGAAATGGAGTATGCAACACGGAAAGATCCATTTGACATGCTTACAGAACCTGTCGAAATACAATAAGATGGCAGTACCACTAAAGAAATAGATGATGGTACACATACTGTTGTCGTGATACTGGTTATAGATGGTCAGTATGATAAAAACAACTGCTAATACGTAAATCTTACGGACTTTGCGCATCAAGAATATCATAAACGGTACTGCTATATAGAACAGCACTTCGTACTTCATCGACCATAGCGAACCATTGACAAACGAACCATAACAATTGTTGGTAAACAAGCCAGGCAGAGATGGTTCGATGAAGTTCATGAACGAGAGGTTAGCCGCGAGGTATTTCAGCGATTGTTGTGACAGAAAATACTCTTTTACTGAAGCTGTTGAGAAGAATAATCCTATGAAGAAACAGAGCAGTATGGTGACGACATAAGCTGGAACAATTCTATAGACGCGCTTCCAGCAATAGACTTTCAGACTATTTCGCCTCAGAAAACTGTAGACCACCAAGAAACCGGTAATGGTAAAGAAGGCTTTGACACGCATCTGTCCTGTAATAAACCAGAACTGCTCCTGATTTGTCAGCGTACAGAAATGCACGAGAATGAGGGAGAAAGCAAAGAAGTAACGCAGAAAATCGAAACAATTATCGCGCTTCACACGTTCTGTAGTCTCTTGGCTAATCAGATCCTTCATTGGCTTACTTATTTTTGTTATAGAACGCGAAAAAGCGCTGACCTAAATAGTTGAAGACGACGAAGAGACACATACCCAGCATCATCGAAACATTTTCCTGGACGGTGATGCTGAAGCCTGAGAGTATCCACTGCATGACGGGTTTGGCTATGCCGTAGGCAAGCAGATAGCAGGTGAGGATGTTGAGCGTGAAGCGCAGTAATGACCAGAGTCCGCGTTCGCGGAATCGGAAGGTGAAGTTCTTGTTGAGCAGGTAGCTGACGATGCTGCCAAAGAAGTAGTTTGAAGCCGAAGAGACCCAATAGCTGAGGTGAAACACGTTGTAGAACACAAACATGATGGTTGTGCCTACAATGGTATTCACGACGCCTACCATGATGAACTTCAGGAAAGTCCAGTCTGTGAATAGGCTGATATAGTCCTTAATATGCTTCATCATTCTATCCTGATATCTTTAATGCGTCGTTTGATGTTGCTTGGAGGAATGGTCATCACTAAATAGAGTCTGCCGCAAATACTGACGACTTCGTGGTTGAAATCATCGAGTACGTATTCGTTGCCTTGATAGGACAGTATACGCTGATAGAACCTCAAGGGAACCTCGTCACCTAACAGGAACGTTACTTGATGAAACTCTTTGTCGTCTTGTAACGATTGAATATACAGTTGGCCATATACATCAGCTTCCCAATGCATATAGGCCGTACTGTCGCGTTCTATCTTGTTGATGACGTCTTCTGGCAGCATCGTGACCGTATCCTGATGGTAGAGTTGTGCTACAGCCATAGAATTGATATCCTGGCTGTCGAAAGCCATATAGCAGCTGAAGAATCCGAATTCTATGGTAGGGTTTACGTAGCGCTCAATCACCTGCTTTTTAAACCAACTGACGTCCCCGCTGATCTGTCGGACTTTGATGAGTGACTGATGTTGTAGTTGCGAACGGTGGTACAGATAGTTGTCGTAGTTCTGTTTGCTATAGGCGATAGCAGGAACAGAGACGATGATAGCCGCTACCAGCAGGCTATTGATAATGGTATATTGATGCTTTAGCAGCCTTTCGCTTTGCCAAATCTGTAGTACGATGAGAAGAGATAGGAAGTCGGCACAGATGGCTACCCGTTCCAACGTTGTACCACAGAGGAACACGATGCCAAGAGCCATGATCCAAGCGAATAGCAAATAGCCATATCGTTCAAGTATATCGATGAATCTCTTGTAGTTGATGATGAGTGTCAGAAGCAGTATCCATGAGATTCTGACGTTTAGTGCCATATTGATACAGCCTGACAATAGCCGCTGCATAGGAGTGATGCTTTCGATGTCGGCCCTCATCCAGAGCGACGGCGACGTGAGAATCATCAGCATACCTAACATATAGGCTAAGATGCAGTAGGTGTTGGCGCGAAACAGTAGTCCTTTATGATTGATGACGAGATACAGCAGGCAAGATAATGTGATGGGAAGTGCTATGGCTTCGTGTGACCATCCTAATATAAAAGAAATAGGTACGAATGGCAGCAGTCTCCAACTGATACGTCTGTCGCCCAGTTTTCTCAGCAGGCATAGGAAACACATGGTAAACACCAATGCCCATACGTAGGTATAAGAGCCTAACAACCACAGAAAAGCAGTATCAAAGCCTTTCATCACGAGGAATATCAATCCAAAGGCAAGCACACCGTTGACGAGCCTGAATCCTTTCTTGCGGGCTGTATAGACGATGATGAGCCATAGAAGCAAGCCGAACATACCTATGTTGATGAGTTTGGCTACGGCCGGAGGTATCAGGTTAAGGGCTATCTGAGCCAAAGAATGGGTGATGCTGCGTCCGTTGACAATCTGATAGTGTACCAGCTGCGACTGAACGACGTCGCCCAAAGATGTGATACGCTCAAAAGGTACGTGCCATTCCCATTGCCATTTGAACAAGTATATCACGTCGTCTGACATCGTGGGTGTGGCATACCAATTCAGTAAGCTGATGATGACGAGCACCACACTACAGCTGCCGACGATATATATCTTGCTCTTCAAGCTGGCTGACATACCTTATTTAATGATGGCTATTTTGCAGACCGTTCCCTTTTTGCCGTCGTCAGTAGCTGTGACGACCATATAAACGCCACTGGCAACGCGGTTGCCATCGCGGTCGCATCCGTTCCAAGTGAAGGTGCCGCCGTTGCTGCGGCCTTCAGCCACCAGTTTGCCGCTCGACGAGAGAATCTTCACGTCGGCATTGAGGGTGAGTCCTACGACGGTGATAAGGCCGGTGTAGTCGGGTGTGACAGGATTAGGATAGGCGTAGACATTATCCTTCGTCATCTCTGTTGCTGTGGTGGTGGCGTCGCTGATGTAGGAACAGAGTCCCTTGTCGGTCAGGAAGAACACTTCGCCCGTCTGCTGGTTGAGGGCTATTGACATGACGGTGTTCGACAGTAGCTTGGAATTGTCGGCGGTGAAGTATTGCAGCTGCGTCATGTTGTCGGCACTTACCAGGAAGGCGCCGGCACCGTTAGTGCCGAACCACTTGCGGCCACCGCCGTCGATGGCAATGAAGTTGATGTTGACGCCCGACAGCAGATAGTCGGCGAAGTTACTGCCGTCGTTGCGCGGCACCTTGATTTGCTGGAAGGTGATGTTCTCCTGTCCTGCTTCGCTCTTCTGTATCATAAACGGTCCCTGGTTGGTGCCCGTCCAGATGTTGCCTTCTAAGTCTTCGCAGACGCAGTTCACAGTACCTACGCTGTTCTGTGTGCCGTCCTGGTTGGTGAAGTTGTTGTATCTGATGAGTTTGTTCGTGTCAATGTTATAGCAGAACAGAGCCGGCGTCGTCCAGTGTGAGTTGACAAACCAGAGGAGTCCGCGGCTGTCGATGAACATCTGCTTCAGTCCCGGCATACTGACGCCGTCTTTCTCGTTGAGGACACTCTGAGTCATATTCTTCCACTGTCCGTCGTTGGTAAGCTTCAGCAGGTTGGAGCCTTTCGCCTGACTGTTGAGCACCCACAAATGGCCGTTGCTGTCGAATTTGACGCCGTGAATGAGGTTATAGTTGTTGGGCAGTTCAGTATTATCAGCCATAGCACCTCGTATAGGGCTGTTCTGCTGGTTGTGGTATTTCAGGAGCTGTCCGTCCTTGAACTCGTAGAGTCCGCAGCGTCCGCCGACGGCAACATGGCTGGCATCTGTCGGGTCGATGTCAATACAGTTGTTGTCCACATATTCGTAGCCGGTGATGGCGGCCAGCTCGTCCTGGAAGACTGTCCAGTCATTGCCGTCCCATACCTGAACGGTGCCCGGTCGGTTGAACTCTGCCGTTCCGGAGAGGAAGTAGCCGCCGGTGGCATAGAGCTTACCACTCTTGAACGTCGATTCCTGGAAGTAGTTGTATTTCGGTCCGCCGGGATTCAGGGTCTTTACCACATCTATATATTGTGCCCAGTCGTTATTGGCGTATGCAGGCAGCGACGTTGGGTAGTCGGGGTGGTTCTTCGTGTAGGTGTCGCTGATTTCCGCCCGTTTCATGTCGACCTTGACGATACCGAGGCGGGCGTAGAGATAGGCGTATTGTGCATCGATGGTGAGGCTGTCGATGGTCTTGTCCTCTGTTGTAGCCTTGCGGTACAGGGAGGAGATGTTGGTGATATTGCCTGCCGTGTCCATCAGGTCGATATTCGAGTTCTGATAGACGATGATGAGGCGCTTGGCCTGCTGGTTCCAGGCGATGTGGGTGATATAGTTGTCGCTCAGTCCTGTCAGTTTGTCGTAGGTGGTGATGCTGTGGTCGGTCAGGTTATACTGGTACAGGTCGTTCGAGGCCCGTACAAAGAGAACGTTGCCGGCTTTGACAATCTGCTGTGGCTCGTAGTACGACAGATAATTGCGCCATGTACCGACCTGCGCCCTTACAGTGCTTATGAATAGTGAACAGTGTATGGTGAGCAGTGCGAGAATCACCATACGCTTTTTGCTGATTGTTGACTTTAGCATTCCCTTCATACGTATCGTTATTTGCTTTTCGTTAGGAAGTCGCAGAGTTTCGCCGTTGCCCGTGCACGGTGGCTGATTTGGTTCTTGATGTCTGTGCCCAGTTCGGCAAATGTCTTGTCGTAGCCGTCGGGCTGGAAGATGGGGTCGTAGCCGAAGCCCTCGCCTCCACGGCGCTCGCGGATGATTTCGCCGTTGACGATGCCCTCGAACTCGTGGACCTCTCCGTGTTGTATTAACGCGATGACGGTGCGGAAGCGTGCGCGGCGATTGTTATTTTCTCCTAATTCGCGGAGCAGGCGGGCCATGTTGGCTTCGGAGTCGTGGCCTTTGGGCTGCGGCACCGCCGCAGCACAGCCAACAGCGGCAGAGGGGGCGGAAGAAGAGGAGGGAGAGAGGGCAGAGGGAGCGGAGGGAGAGGCGACGGAGGGAGAGGGAGCGGATGGAGCGGGGGCGGTAGCAGAGCCGATAGCGGCGTAGCGGGCTGAGTAGACGCCGGGGGCACCGGCGAGGGCATCGACCTCAAGGCCGGTATCATCGGCGAAGCAGTCGATGTGGTAGTTGTCGTAGACGTACTGCGCCTTTTGGAGGGCGTTTTCCTCGAGTGTAGAGCCTGTCTCAGGAATGTCGGCGTAGCAGCCGATGTCCTTGAGTGAGAGCACCTCTACCCTACTCCCTAATATCTGTCGGATTTCACTCAGCTTGTGCTGGTTGTTGGTTGCGAATACTATTCTCATTTTCTTTTATTTGACGACAACAATGACAACTTAAGACAACTTTTTATCCACTTTTGGCGTAGCCAAGTTGTCTTTGTTGTCCCAGTTGTCGTTATTCTTTGTTATTTGTTGTTTAATCTTTACTTTCATTTCGTCGAAGCCTTCGCCATAGACGCCGATGACGGCACTCTGCGAGACGAAGGCATTAGGGTCAATCATCTTGATGAGGCGGAAGATGTAGGTACTCTCGCTCTTGCGTGCCAGCAGACAGATGACCTTTCGCTCCTGGCCGGTGTACCAGCCGTGGCCGTCGAGGATGGTTACGCCGTGGTCGGTCTTCGTGCCCAAGGCGTTGGCTATCTCCTGCCACTTCTGGCTGAAGATAAAGAACTGTACGGACTGTCGGCGGCGGTTCATGACGTAGTCGAGCATGAAGTTCTCGATGACCATCGTGCAGAAGCCGAAGACTATCTTGTGTATGCGCTCCAGCGTATCGCCAAACTGCGGTATGAAGAGACAGGAGCCGATGATGATGAAGTCGACAAACGTCAGTACTGTTCCCAACGACACGTTGCGGAACTTGTTGACAGAAGCGGCGATGATGTCTGTGCCTCCCGTCGAACCGTTGTTGAGAAAGACGATGGCCAGTGCCGTTCCTGTCATCATACAGCCGATGACGAGCGACATGAAGTCCTGTCCGTCGCCTAAGATTCTGACGAAGTTGCCCGCTTCGTCCTTGGGAATGATTTGCTGTGCCAGTCCCAGTAGGAAGGTCAGCATCAAGATGGCGTAGATGGTTTTCGTGAGGAACTTCCAGCCGAGAATCCTGAGACCTACGACGAGCAGCACCCCGTTGATGATGAAGTAGGTGTAGCTGATGGGGAAGTGTGTGGTGTAGTAGATGATGGCGCCGATACCGGCAACACCGCCCGTGACAATCTCGTAGGGCATCAGGAAGAAGGTGAAGCCAAACGTAAACAATAAGAGGCCGAGGGTTATGCCGACATAATCCCCGACCTCTTTGAGTATCAATTTGTGATTGATTGTCAAAGCTCTTTCAATTTACTTGTTTACTATTTACCAAGCACGATGTTGACCATGCGCTTGGGTACGATGATGACTTTCTTCACCTGGAAGCCTTCGAGGTACTTCTTGGCGCGCTCGTCGCTGAGTACAGCCTCCTCGATGGTCTTGTTATCGGCATCGGCAGGGAACGACATTTCCAGGCGTGTCTTGCCGTTGAAGGCCACGCCGAGCTTCACCTGGCTCTCTACCAAGTACTGCTCGTCCCACTTAGGCCACTGTGCGTCGCAGACGCTGCCTTCGCCGCCAAGCATCTCCCACAGTTCCTCAGCAATATGGGGAGCGAAGGGAGCGATGAGCACCACGAGGGTCTTCATCATCTCGCGGTTCTTGCACTTCTGCTGCGACAGTTCGTTGACGCAAATCATGAAGGCAGAGATGGAGGTGTTGTACGAGAACTGCTCGATGTCCTGGCTGACCTTCTTGATGAGCTTGTGTACGCTCTTGAGGTTGTCGGCGGTAGCTTCCTCGTTTGTTGCGATACCATCGCAACATACAGAACTGACGAGGTTCCAGAATTTTTTCAGGAAGCGGTGGCATCCGTCGATGCCGTTGGTGTCCCAAGGCTTCGACTGCTCGACGGGTCCGAGGAACATCTCGTAGAGACGCAGTGTGTCGGCACCGTACTTTTCGACAATCATGTCAGGATTGACGACGTTGAACATCGACTTCGACATTTTTTCTATCGCCCAGCCGCACTTGTACTGTCCGTTCTCGAGTATGAACTCAGCATTCTCATAGTCAGGACGCCAGGCGCGGAACGCCTCGATGTCGAGCACGTCGGCCGAGACGATGTTCACGTCGACGTGTATAGGCGTTGTGGTGTACTTGTCCTTCAGTCCGAAGCTGACGAACTTACCCTTGTCCTCACCCTCGTCCTCTATGCGATAGACGAAGTTGGAGCGCCCCTGAATCATACCCTGGTTCACCAGTTTCTTGAACGGTTCGTCCTCACAGCTGTAGCCGGAGTCGTAGAGGAACTTGTTCCAGAAGCGCGAGTAGATAAGGTGCCCCGTAGCGTGCTCCGTACCGCCGACGTAGAGGTCGACGTTGCGCCAGTATTCGTCAATATCCTTGTCGACGAGAGCCTTCTCGTTCTTCGGGTCCATATAGCGCAGGTAGTAGGCGCTGGAGCCAGCGAAGCCCGGCATGGTGTTCAGCTCCAAGGGGAAGACAGTCTTGTTGTCTATCAGCGACTTGTCGACCACCGTGTCCGTCTTGGTGTCCCATGCCCATCGCTTGGCGCGTCCCAATGGTGGCTCGCCCGTCTCCGTAGGCTTGTACTCGTCAATCTCGGGCAGTTCCAGCGGCAGGCACTCCTTCGGAATCATGTATGGCATGTCGTCCTTGTAGTAGACGGGGAACGGCTCACCCCAATAGCGCTGACGCGAGAAGATGGCGTCGCGCAGACGGTAGTTCACCTTCACACGGCCCAGTCCCTGCTCCGTAACGTATTTCTTCGTGGCGGCGATAGCCTCCTTGACGGTCAGACCGTTCAGCGAGAAGACCCCCCTGTTGTCCCCCGAGGGGGATTTCAGCGCGGTCTCCTTGTCCCCCTCGGGGGACGACAGGGGGGTCCTTGGGCTGTTGCAGACGATACCCTCCTTGGCGTCGTAGCTCTCCTCGCTGACGTCGGCTCCCTCAATGAGCGGTATAATCGGCAGGTTGAAGTGCTTGGCGAAGGCATAGTCGCGGCTGTCGTGAGCAGGCACGGCCATGATGGCTCCCGTGCCGTAGCCAGCCAGTACGTATTCAGCAATCCAGATGGGTATCTTCTCGTCGGTAAACGGATTGATGGCATACGACCCGGAGAACACGCCCGTCACCCGGTGGTCCATCTGGCGGTCGCGCTCGGTGCGCTTCTTCACGTAGTCGAGGTATTTCTCTACCTCTTCCTTCTGCTCCGGCGTGGTCAGTTCGGCCACGAGGTCGCTTTCGGGCGCCAGCACCATGAACGTCACGCCGAACATCGTGTCGGCACGGGTGGTGAAGATGGTGAAGGAGCCCACCCCGTCCCCTCCCGAAGGGAGGGGTCCTTGATTACTTTGAGAGCTGGAACTATTTAGGCTCCCCTCCCTTGGGGAGGGGCTGGGGGTGGGCTTCCACACCTTGAATTCCACCTCGGTACCCTCTGAACGGCCAATCCAGTTGCGCTGTGTCTCCTTCAGCGAGTCTGTCCAGTCAATAGTCTCCAGTCCGTCGAGCAGGCGCTGTGCGTAGGCCGACACACGGAGGCACCACTGGCGCATCTTCTTCTGTACCACGGGATAGCCGCCGCGTACTGAGACGCCGTCCACCACCTCGTCGTTGGCCAGCACCGTTCCCAGCTTCGGGCACCAGTTCACCATTGTGTCGGCCAGATAGGCTATGCGGTAGTTCATCAGCACCTCCTGCTTCTTCTTCTCCGAGAAGTTGTGCCAGTCGGCAGCCGTGAAGTGCAGCTCCTCCGTACCAAGGGCGTTGCAGTTCTCGGTACCCATCAGTTCGAAGTGCTCAATCAGCTTGATTGTCGGCTGAGCCTTTTGCGACGACGTAGAGAAGTAGCTCTTGAACATACGCTGGAAGGCCCATTGCGTCCACTTGTAGTAGATGGGGTCGCAGGTGCGCACCTCGCGCTCCCAGTCGAAGGAGAAGCCTATCTTGTCCAACTGCGAGCGGTAGCGGTCGATGTTCTCGAACGTTGTCTTCTCAGGGTGCTGTCCCGTCTGTATGGCATACTGCTCTGCGGGCAGTCCGTAGGCGTCGTAGCCCATGGGGTTCAGCACGTTGAATCCCTGCTGACGCTTGTAGCGTGCGTAGATGTCTGAGGCAATATATCCTAAGGGATGACCCACGTGCAAGCCTGCTCCCGACGGGTAAGGGAACATGTTCAGCACGTAGAACTTCTTCTTGTTCTTGTCCTCAACCACGCGGTATGTGCCGTTTTCCACCCACCGCTTCTGCCATTTCTTTTCAATCTCTCTGAAATTGTAATCCATTGTCGTATTTTTATTTTTAATAGTTTCCGTACATAATTATTGGGCTGCAAAGATAAGGATTATTTCTGAAAGTTCCAAAAAGTTGGGATGAAATTTCGTACTTTAAGAAATTAAGTGTACTTTTGCATCATGCAACACTACGATACTTATATTTTCGACCTCGACGGTACGCTGCTCGACACGCTCGACGACCTGGCGGCAGCCGTGAACCATGCCCTCCGTGCTTACGGTATGCCCGAACACTCGCGCGAAGATGTCCGGCGGTTTGTGGGCAACGGCGTGCGGATGCTGATGATGCGGGCCATTCCCGGCGGCGAGCAGAACCCTCAGTTCGAGGCCGTGTTCAGCACTTTCCGCCAGTATTACCTTTTACATTCCCTCGACACGACGCGCCCCTATGATGGCATCACTGAGATGCTGACGACCCTCCGACAGTGCGGCTGCCGCACGGCCGTGGTGAGCAATAAGTTTGATGCTGCCACCAAGGAACTCTGTCGGCATTTCTTTCCTGAAACCATCGAGGTGGCTGTCGGCGAGCACGAGGCCGAGGGCATCCGCAAGAAGCCGGCACCCGACACCGTCAACGAGGCCCTGAGCCAGTTGGGCGTCGATGGTAGGCATGCCGTCTATGTTGGCGACAGCGACGTTGACCTGCAGACAGCCCGTAACGCGGGCCTTCCCTGCATCAGTGTGCTCTGGGGCTTTCGCGACAAGGACTTCCTGACGGCCAACGGTGCCACAACCTTCATCGCCTCGCCGGCTGAGCTGATATAAGAAACGACGGGAGAACTCGTCGTTCCCCCGTCGTTTCCTAAAGCCTTTGCTTAGTGCATCTGGTTGCGGAGCGTTAGTAGCAGTAGCCTCATGTAGGTGTTGAACTGCTGCTCGTTGAGCACGCGGTGCATCTGGAAAGCATCTTTCTTCAGGGCCTGGTGAATCTGGAACCCAAGTCGAGGACCACTAACTGCTGAAAGCGACTTAACGTCCTCATTGAAGCTGTTCAGACTGGCTTCTACGGCTTCCGTCTGCCATTCGTCTAAATCGAGCACGGCCGCAAGGCGGCGAATGTCACAATTAATGACAAAGCGCGTGTTAAAATTATTCACTAAACTCACATCATTACCTTCTTCGCTTTTGTCAGTTCCGTAACTCTTTGTCTCAGCAAAGCTTAACGTAAAGGCCATAGCGGCCACCAATGTTAAAACAATCTTTTTCATGTTAATTTCTTTTTTAATTTTGTTATCCTGTTTTGTTATCCTGTTTGTTATTTCGTTTTCTGTCTTTTTGACGTAGATAGTAGCAAAAGGTTTAACGCAAAACCAATTTTTTTTCCGACTCTCAGGTTTTACTTCGTAAACGTCATCATCTTTTTTTGTGTTGTGAGTGGCTGGTTTCAGAAAAAAGTTGTATCTTTGCGCAGTCATTTCGAAGTTAATACAAACTACTAATACAATAATGAATAAAGTAAGTCTTTTTTTTGTTGCAGTCGCTATGGGTACGATTGCCAGTACAATGACCGCTCAAATCACGCCGAAGGCACAGATGGAACAGTTAGGCCGAGGTGTCGTGGC
This sequence comes from uncultured Prevotellaceae bacterium, assembly GCA_902800495.1. Classification (GTDB taxonomy): domain Bacteria; phylum Bacteroidota; class Bacteroidia; order Bacteroidales; family Bacteroidaceae; genus Prevotella. The sequence continues at coordinate 13,418 of CADCET010000035.1, read as the reverse complement.
ATTGCCGGCTCAGAGTGGCAGCGGACAGTTCGTCAGCTGGCGACTGCTGGGTACTGACAGCGAGGATGTGACCTTCGACGTCGTTCGCGACGGTACGGTGATAGCCCGCGACCTGACGGGAGCCACCTGTTTCGTCGACCGCAAGGGAACGTCCACCAGCCAGTATCAGGTGGTGGCTAAGGTGAATGGTGCCGCACAGAACACGTCGGCCGCCGTCACGCCGTGGTCGGGCGTCTATACCACCCTGCAGCTCGACCGGCCGTCGGGCGGCTCTTATACACCCAACGACTGCTCTGTGGGCGACGTCGACGGTGACGGTGAGTATGAGCTGATAGTGAAATGGGATTCTAACAGCAAGGACAATGCCAATTCTGGAGCGTCAGACCCCTGTATCATCGACTGCTATGAGTTCGACGGCACCAAGCGTTGGCGCGTCAACTTAGGAAAGAACATCCGCTCGGGTGCTCACTATACGCAGTTTATGGTCTACGACTTCAATGGCGACGGTAAGGCCGAGATGATGTGCAAGACGGCGCCAGGCTCTGTCGACGGCCGCGGCAACTACGTGACGGCTGCTGCCGACGACAGCAACATCAAGGGCGCCAACAACACGACGAGCTATGTAGGTAGCGACGGGCGCGTGCTGAAAGGTCCTGAATACCTGACCGTCTTCAACGGCGAGACCGGTGCTGCTATGCACACCATCTGGTATAACCCTAACCGTGCGGGCAATTACGGCCAGGCCGACAATCATCCCGGCGAGTCGTTCTGGGGCGACAGCTATGGCAATCGCGGCGACCGCTTCCTGGCGGCTGTAGCCCACCTGGACGGCGCTGTGAAGAAGGCCAGCGGCATCTTCTGTCGCGGCTATTACCGTCGGGCTTACGTCTGGGCTGTCGACTTCGACGGCCAGAAGCTGAAGCACCGCTGGCTCCACTGCTCGTCGTCGAAGACGGCCTATTCGGTGACCGACGCCAACTTCAACACCTCTAACTATACGAACACGACGAGTACCAGCGGTGGCGGCTCTGCAACGCTCTATCAGAATGGTAACCATAATATCAGCGTGGCCGACGTCGATGGCGACGGCAAGGACGAAATCATCTGGGGTTCGGCGGCCTGCGACGATAATGGCAAGGTGCTCTATGGCGTAGGCTTTGGCCACGGCGATGCGATGCACCTGGCCGACCACCTGCCTGACCGTCCGGGACTGGAAGTCTTCGACGTACACGAAGAGAAGGGCACCTACGCCTGGGACCTCCACGATGCCAAGACGGGACAGGTGCTGCTCAAGGGCGGTCCTGCCGGCGTTGACAACGGTCGCGGACTGGCGGCACAGTATGATGCCAACTTCCGCGGCAGCTACTTCGGTTCGGCAGCCGACGTGACCACGCGTAAGTGTACCGACGGTTCGGCCGTCTCCCAGTACGGCCCTACGGTATTCAACTTCCGCATCTACTGGGACGGTGACTTGCAGGAGGAGTGTTTAGGCGATATTTCGAACCACAACAATCCCTTTCTCGAGAAATGGAACGGCAATGGCTTCAGTCGTATGTACATAGCTGGCAAGAACGTCTACCAGCACGGCACGTCTGTGTCTATCAACAGCACCAAGGGCAATCCCTGTCTGCAGGCCGACATCTTCGGCGACTGGCGCGAGGAGATGATTTTCTACGATGGCAGCAATCCCAGCGTGCTGAATATCTTTACGACGAACATTCCCACATCCTATCGCGTGGTGACGCTGATGCACGACCACGTCTACCGTATGGGTGTTGCCTGGCAGAATGTGGCTTACAACCAACCGCCACACTTAGGCTACTACCTGCCCGACTACGCTAAGAAACAGGAGGCAGAGGTCGTAGAAGACAACGACGATGATATGACGGTCTTCTACAAACAGGACTACGAGAGCGAGACGGATGCTTCGTCGTGGATTTCGGGTGCTAACCAGGGCAATGCGCAAAACCGTCTGAGTCTGCAGACGGGCGATGCCGTCTATGGAAAATACATACAGTTTGCTCCTGAGGGCGACAACTCGCGAGCTTGCTATACCAGCATTTCGTCAGGCGACAATACTACCTATGTGCTCGACTTCGACCTGGCTCTCAGACCCAGCAACAAGGAGGCTCACGAGTTTGTGGTGATGGCAGCCAGCGGTACGCCGGAAGTGGGCTATAGTAATGTGTGGTACACCTATTCGCTGAAGCATAACCAACAGCACGCCTTGCTGACGCTGGCGAACGGTGGTGCCGGCGACACATTCTATGAGGTAAACTTCCAGTCGGCTGAAACGGTGCAGCTGGCATCCGACGTCTGGAATCATGTACGGCTGAAGGTTGATGGTACGAGTCGGAAGGTTGACTATGTTATCAGTGCAGCAGACAAGACCCTTCTGGCTAAAGGCACGCTTAGTCTGCCTGAAGGCACGAGTAGCCAGATGCAGGGATTCTATTTCCGTTGCGGCCGTTACCAGGCTTCGATGAAGATTGACAATATTGTCATTTCCGTGCCTGCGTCGGTAACGCCCGAACAGGAGCCTGAGCCTGAGCCGGAACCGGAACCAGAGCCTGTCGTTGCCGACCCCGTTGACCCTGAGTTGTCGTTCAGCGTGGCAACGGTTAATGCAGTCGTTGGCGAGCCGTTCACCGCTCCTGTCCTGAACAACCGCTACAACATCGAAGTGGAATGGAGCAGCGAGCATCCAGAGGTAGCAACGGTCGACAATCAGGGCAATGTGACGCTCGTGGGGGCTGGCCAGACCACCATCACCGCCTCGTTCACAGGCGATGACAACTATACCTCAAGCGAGGCTCACTACCAGCTGACGGTGACGGAGCCAGAACCTGAGCCAGAGCCCGAACCAGAACCGGATCCTGAACCAGACCCTGAGCCCGAGCCTGAACCAGAACCAGAGCCTGATCCCATTCCAGACAGTATAGGAAAGGTGACTATTGGCACCCAGGGTCAGCCCGTCTATAACATGATGGGACAACGCACCTACAAGCTCCGCAAAGGACTGAACATCATCGGCGGCCGAAAGGTTTTTGTGAAATAACGACGTTACCAAGCAGGAGTCACAACCAACGTGGCTCCTGTTTTATTCAATAAATATAGTTTACAAACCGCCTCTCAATACTCTCGCGCTATTCACCAATGCACAGATGGGCGTCGAATAGCGAAGTTTTGACCGATTACGCAATCATTTGGTACATAGAGACTTGTAAAAACACACCCACAAAAGACCTCGGAAAATCACGGAAAAATGCCCGATTTTTGCCATTCTTCGCCCGATTTTCGTGCCGTAAGCCATAATTTTGCAACCGCCAAAGCTATGCTTTGCTTGCCATAAACCATCAGTTTGCTACCGACAAACCTCCATTCCCCTCCGCTTTCTTTACAAAACGCCCATTCTCTCCCCTACCCTTCTTCCAGATTGAAGAATCGCAGCGACGTTTTTTTAGGCAACTTTTCTTGACAAAAGCCTTGTCGTTCTTATAGCAATCAGTTGATGCGCCTTGTACTTTGGGTCGAGCTTACCTCCTTGCCGTCAACCGTTAAAATACCCTTGAAGGCAATAGTCTCTCCCTTTCTGCGATTTGACAGTCGGACCATGTATCGTTCACTACTGTAATTCATTTTGGAGGCTGTTCTGGTGTAGTTCATATTTTGATAGGAAGATCCGTATTTCATTTCAACTTTTACGGTCTGTCCTGCTTGGATGCCTGAGACACCAAACGTAACCTCCAACGTATAGATTTTATTGACATATTCCACCCTTGCATCGGACACCCAGATACTGGGCTTTTGGTTTACTGACTGTGTGATTTCGTCAAAATCATCTTCGTTATTCTTGCTACTGCATGCAACGAGTGATAAACTAAAAATGGTAATCGCAAAGACGACCAATAGGTTCCATAAGTGATTTTTCTTCATAGTTGTTTTTTTATAATACGGTGAGTGATATACGCTTTCCTAATCCGCCAAAAATACGGAAGAGTGTAGACAGTTGCACATCGGTGTGCCCATTTTCTATCTTCGAGATATAGCTTTTCTTCGTACCAATCTTGGCAGCCAACTGTTCTTGAGTCAATCCTGCCAGACGACGCTGCTCTTTCAAGCATTCTGCCAAACAAAACGTTTCAGCCTCAGCCTCAAAACGCTCACGGTCCTCAGTTCCTCGTTCGCCGTATTCTGCATTAAGCAGTTCGTCGAAACTCGTACATTCCATGATTGTTATGCGTCATTATTTGTTTCATGAGCATAATTTTGGAAGTTTCCAAGAATCTGCTCAATGTGTATTACTTCAGGACAGGAGTCCCATGTGACACCTCCGCCCATCAGATACCAGTTGTCGCGTTCCTTTGTAGGAACACGTTTCAGTGATGGGAATGCAGAAATAGGCATCAAGATAGAACGTCCATCTTGAAGATCTACCTGAAACTTTCCTCTTTTGGGAAATGACAGCCGCTTAATTTTTGGCTTCACATTCCAATATCCTTCTGTCTTGTACATTTTTCTATCCTCCTATTTTGTTTTCTTTACTTTAATTATTCTAACGGTCTTGCCTTTTTTGAAGAGTGACCATTGACAAAGAAGCCTGTCTTGATACTTCTTGGCGATTTCTAAGACTTCTTTCGCTTGAGCATCTGTCAAATCACCTTTTTTATCTATTTCTACTATTGGTTCCAACCAACGTGAACGTGTGCACGATTCTCGTTGTAGTCAGTGTTCCAGAACAAATAGTTCCAAATTACTTTTGCTGTAATATAAAGTAGTATTTTTGGCATCTCGTTGTTTATTCGTTGGCAAAGATAAACAATCTTTTTTTAGTTTACAAATTTCTTGAGGTTTTTTTATAGAAATGTGGAAGCCGCTCGGGCCAGTAGATAGCCTGACAGGTGCGGATAATGGTGTATTGTTTTTGTTTCTTATTCTTTTAAATTGGTTGCAAAGACGTTGGCCAAATCTGAAAAAGGTGGAAAGTAACATTTATTAAACGAAATAATTTTGGTTATTCGGCGAAAAGTTCCTAACTTTGTCGGTTGAAAAACCTTTTATTACGATCTAAACAAATAAACAAAATGAACAACGTACCTGTAATTAAGATTGGTATCGTGGCCGTAAGCCGCGACTGTTTCCCCGAGTCATTGGCCGTTAACCGCCGTAAGGCCGTTATCGCTAAGTATGAAGAGAAGTTTGGTAAGGAAGGCATCTACGAGTGCCCCATCACGATTGTTGAGAGCGAGATTCACGCTCAGCAGGCTCTTGAGGACGTCAAGAAGGCCGGCTGTAACGCCCTCTGCGTCTACCTGGGCAACTTCGGTCCGGAGATTTCCGAGACGATGATTGCTGACTGGTTCCAGGGCCCGACCATGTTCTGCGCTGCTGCCGAGGAGTCTCAGAACGACCTGATTGACGGTCGTGGCGACGCTTACTGCGGTATGCTGAACGCCAGCCAGGCTCTGTCGCTCCGCAAGACCCGTGCTTACATCCCCGAGGAGCCCGTCGGCGACGCTGGCCAGTGCGCCGAGATGATTCATGAGTTCCTGCCCATCGCCCGCGCTATCGTCGGTCTGCAGAACCTGAAGATTATCAGCTTCGGTCCCCGTCCTAACAACTTCCTGGCTTGTAACGCTCCTATCCGCGCCCTGTATGACCTCGACGTTGAGATTGAGGAGAACTCAGAGCTCGACCTGCTCGAAGCCTTCCAGAAGCATCAGGGCGACCCGCGCATCGACGACGTGGTGAAGGATATGGCTGCTGAGCTGGGCACTGGCAACAAGATTCCCAGTGTGCTGCCGAAGCTGGCTCAGTATGAGCTGACGCTGACTGACTGGATTGAGGCTCACAAGGGTTCACGCCAGTTCGTGGCTATGGCCAACAAGTGCTGGCCTGCCTTCCAGACCATGTTCGGCTTCGTTCCCTGCTACGTGAACAGCCGTCTGACGGGCCGTGGCATCCCCGTGGCTTGCGAGGTCGATATCTACGGCGCACTGTCAGAGTACATTGGCACCTGCATCAGTCAGGATGCTGTGACGCTGCTCGACATCAACAACACCGTGCCTCAGGATATGTACGAGGAGAGCATCAAGGGCAAGCAGTTCGCCTGCGACACCTATACCGAGAAGGAAATCTTCATGGGCTTCCACTGCGGTAACACCGCCAGCTCTAAGGTCTGCAACTGCCAGATGTGCTTCCAGCGTATCATGGCTCGCGCCCTGCCTGTAGAGGTGACCAACGGTACGCTCGAGGGCGACATCCAGCCGGGTCTGGCTACTATCTATCGTCTGCAGTCGACGGCCGACACCAAGCTCCGCGCCTACATCGCTCAGGGCGAGGTCATCCCCGTGGCTACCCGTTCGTTCGGCAGCATCGGTATCTTCGGTATCAAGAACATGAGTCGCTTCTACCGTCATGTCCTCATCGAGAAGCACTACCCGCACCACTGCGCCGTCATGTTCGGCCATCAGGGCAAGTATCTCTGGGAGGTTCTCAAGTACATGGGCATCCCCGTGGACGAGATCGACTACAACTTCCCGAAGGGCAACTACTACCCCACCGAGAATCCGTTTGCATAACGAACATTAATAAAGAAACCCCGGTTCATCCGGGGTTTTTTCATGTCCTTTTATCGTAGGATGCGGTAGCGGAAATAGTCGAAGTGAACTGTTCCGCCTTTCGCTGATACCGCTTGATAGCTGTAAAGACCTATGCGTGAGCCTTTCCAGTTGCCCATGCGCAGGGCGAAAGGCTGTCCGGCCGTCTGGAAGTGCTTGCCGTCGGTGCTGACGGCAAACTGATGGCTGTTCTTGTCGCTGTCGATGCTGACGCGCAGGTAGACGGTCTTCTGGCTGACGTTACCAAGCAGGGTGCGCTCGCCGTCGTGCTCGATATAGAACTGCGTGCGACCCTTCTGACGGCACACGCCTACGCCCCAGAACTGTTTACCCGTGCAGAGCAGGCCGGCGTAGTCGCCGTCTTTCAGTCCCGAACAGTCCATACGGGTGGTGGCTTCGCTTTCGTAGCCGACGGTCTTTTGCGTCACCATATTGCGACTCTCTTTCAATGTCGGGGCTGGCAGGATGTGGAAGGTGAGCCATCCCCGTCGCTCGTTAAGGCTCCAGTTAGCGTCGACAGGATTGTGATTCCATTGCCATTGTAGTTTGAGAGCACGCTGCTGCTGGCCTGCCCAGTAGAGGGTGTCGGCATTGAAATCGTCGAAGAAGGAGCCGTGGCCGTTCAACGATCGATGAGAAGGCAATGGGGCCGATGGGACTAATGGGACTGATGGGACTGATGGGACCAATGGGGCCCGAGGACTGGTCCAGACAGCTACGGGCTCGCCGATACCGTTGCCGTCGATGTCGACACCTATCAGTGGCCAGTCGTCTTGCCAGCGTGCAGGCTGTAGGTGGACGATGCGTCCGGCGGGGTGTGTCTCCTGGAAATGGAAGAACCACCACGTGCTGTCAGCCGCCTCGACGAGGGCACCCTGATGTGGGCCGTTGATGCGCGTGGAACCTTGTTCCAAGACTACTCGCTTCTCGTAAGGCCCGTAGATGTTGCGTGCTCGGAGCACCGTCTGCCAGCCCTGCCCTACCCCACCTTCAGGAATGATTAGGTAGTAATAGCCATTGCGTTTCAGGAATTTCGTTCCTTCGGCCACAGGTCCGGTATAGACTGTGACGCCGTCGTCGAGCAGCTGGCGTCCGTCGGCCGACATACGATGGACGATGATGGGACCAGCGCCATGCTGACTGCGTCCTAAGTAGGCCTGCCCGTCGTTGTCCCAGAAAGGACAGGGGTCTTCCCATTTCTTGACGCTCTTCACGCAATGCAGCTGACTCCACGGGCCACTGGCCTGACGGGCTGTCGACATAAAGAGCCCTTCGTCGGGCGTGCAGAAGAAGACGTAGAAGAGACCGTCGTGATAGCGTATGGCTGGTGCCCACGACCCACCGGCATAGTGGCGGTTCTCGTCCCAGCCGGGCAGACTGAAGCGGTCGTAAATCTGGCTAATGATGCGCCAGTTCACCATATCGTGCGACTCCAGAACCTGCATTCCCAAGTAGTGGAAGTCGGAGGCTACCATATAATAGGTTTCTCCGACGCGGATGACGTCGGGGTCGCTGTAGTCGGCGTTCAGTACGGGGTTCTTATACGTGCCGTTAAGCTGGTCGCCCCACCCTATTGGCTGTTGTGCTGATAGGTTCGGTATGGCCAGCGAGGCGATGATGGCGGTTATGAATTTCTTAATCATGCAGCAAAAATACGTAATTTTTCCGAAAGAACATAGAAAATTCGCGAAAAAAGTGTATATTTGCGGCATGGAAAGACGAACAATGAGTATGCTGCTGGCCGGACTGCTGTCGCTAACGGTGTCGGCAAAGGATTATAACATCGTTGAGTATGGTGCCAAGAACGATACGACGGTGCTCAGTACTGCTGCCGTACAGCAGGCTATCGACCGTTGTGGCGAGGCTGGTGTCGCCGACATAGGCGATGTTGCCCTTGCCGAACTTCCTACCTGAATATTTCGCGTAGTTCAGCGTTGCTGAGACGCCCAATCCAGCTTTCGCCGGTGGCCACGGTCATGTCGGCAAGGTGGCGGAATGCGGTTCGCATAGTCAATGTGGGTCAGCGACTTCAGCCACTCGCTGCCCCAACAAGTCTTTCCGAATGTCTGTGCTGCCATTCTTGTGATGGTTCTTTTGAGTTTAGCTAATGTGTGTCCACAATCTGCCATTCACTCAGTGTGCGCTCCTCGGTGCTGAACGAGATGCCTACCTTGTGCAGGCGCAGGCCGCTCTGCCCGAAGGGTAGCAGGTAGCCCTTCTGGTCTATCTGCGCGAGAGCCTCGCTGGCCGGACGGTCTATCTTCAGCTCCATGACGTAGAGGTCGGTGGCGGTCTGGAACACCATGTCGATGCGGCCCTTGGCCGTTCGCACCTCCATCTGGACGTAGCGGCCAAGGAGTGAGAACACCACGTAGAGCATCGTCTGGAAGTGCCCCTCCGAGGTGGCGTTCTCAGCGTAGGGCACACCAGCTAAGTAGACCTTCAGCATCTCGAGCGCCTCGTCGAGGTTGTCGCGGCGTATGGCCCGGTAGACATTGGCCACAATGTTCTTGGCATTGACCGTGTTGCCCTCAAGATAATATGGAATCAAGGCACTAATCATGCCGTTGCGAACCTCACGGTTGGGGAAACGGAGGACATAGCTTTCCATATCAGGGTCGTACCCTTTGATGGTCAGATAGCCGCTCTGGTAAAAGAAGGGCATGGGGGTGGTCATCTTCTCCGTGGGGGCGTCGAACTCGTGCTCCTCGCAGAGACAGCCGTCGTCGAAATTGACCACGTCGGTGCCGAACTTCTCGAGCATGTTCAGCAGCGACGAGGGCGTACCTGTGTCGAACCAGTAGTCTTTTATCTTGCTCCACAGGAAAGCCTGCAGCAGGCTGTAGGGGTTGTAGATGTCCTTCAAGTCTTCGGCAAAGTGGTAACCGTCGTAGTTCATCTTCAGCCGCTGTAGCGTTTCCTCTACGCTCAGACTGTTGTCAGCGGCCAGGTGCTCCACCCATGGCATCATCTGCGTCTCCAGCTCCTCCTGCGTGATGCCGCAGAGGGTGGAGTACTGCGGCGTCATCGTAATCTTGTCGAGGTTGTTCAGCTCGCTGAAGATGCTCACCTGCGAGAATTTCGAGATGCCCGTGATGAAGGTGAAGCGCAGATAGGGGTCGCAGTCTTTCAGGCAGCCCAGCAGCGAGCGCACGGTGTTGCGCATCTCCACCAGTTTCTCGGAATCATGGAGCACAGCGAGGAGCGGCGCGTCGTACTCGTCGATGATGACCACGGCCTTCTCACCTGTCAGTGCGGGCGTCTGCTCTATCAGGTTTCGCAGACGGGGCCCCGGCAAGTCTGACTGTCGCTCCACGCCGTACTGCTTTTCGTAGCGTGTGAGCTGAATGTTCGTCTGCTCGTAGAACTCTTCATACGTTCCGCTTTTGATGCTTGCCAGACTGATGAGCATTACCGGGTGCTGCCGCCACTCCGTCTCCAATTGCTCCATGGCCAGTCCGGCAAAGAGGTCGCGACGCCCCTCGAAGTAGCTTTTCAGCGTGGAGCATAGTACGCTCTTGCCGAAGCGTCGTGGGCGGCTTAGGAACACGTACTTGTGGTTATGTGTCAGCTGGTAGATGAGTGCCGTCTTATCTACGTAGAGACAGCCGTTTTCTATGATTTCCGAGAATGTCTGTATGCCCGTGGGCAGTCGCTTCAGTTGTTTTTCCATCGTTATGTTATATGTTTGAAACGTTTCGCTTGCAAAGATAATCATATTATTTTTTTGTTCCAAACGTTTAGGAAGTTTTCTTTTTTGATAGCGTGCAAAAAAGCAGTTTCTTGTCGGAACGACAGTCTGTACGTATGACAAAAAAAAGAACGAATTATTTGTAAGTTCGGAATAAATTCCCTATTTTTGCACCGTTATGAAAAAAACAGTTGCTTTTCTATTGACTGTCCTGCTGTCGTCAGCTGCTGAGGCAAAGGACTACGTTATTACTGACTTCGGAGCCGTCAGCGATACGACAATGCTCAGCACCGAAGCCATCCAGCAGGCCATCGACCGTTGCTCTGAGGCCGGCGGCGGGCGTGTCGTCGTGCCGGCAGGGATGTATATGACGGGTACGCTCGTGCTGCGTAGCCACGTCAACCTCTACTTAGAGCAGGGGGCGACGCTTTACGGCAGCACCCGCTTGGAGGACTACCGCCCGATGAAGACCGACTACGTGTCGCTGCGCACGCAGACGGCGACGGTGCAGCTCCTTTATGCTGACCATGTGGAGGACGTGTCCATCAGCGGCCACGGCACCATCGACGGGCGCGGACGGGCGTTTAAGAAGCAGTCGTGGAACGATGAGGGCATCACCCGTCCTCATCTGCTGCGATTCATCCAGAGCAAGGATGTTTGCATCGAGAACATCACGCTGAAGAACTCCGGCTGCTGGATGCAGCACTATCTGGCCTGCGACCGCCTGCAGATACGCGGCATCAAGGTACAGAACCGCAACAACTACAACAACGACGCACTCGACCTCGACGGCTGCCATGACGTGATTGTAACGGGTATGATAGCCGACAGCGACGACGACGGCATCACGCTGAAGTCGACGTCGCCACGGCTCTGCGAGAACATCCGCATCAGCGATTGCGTGGTGAGCAGCCATTGCAACGCCGTGAAGTTGGGTACCGAGACCAACGGCGGTTTCCGCAACATCAGCATCAGCGGCATCGTGGTCAAGCCCAGCAGCGACCAGTCGACCCAGTTCTTCGGTGCCCCGTCGAAGATTGGCACGTCGGCTATCTCGTTGGAGATTGTCGACGGTGGCACGATGGAGAATGTCAGCCTGAGCGACTTCACCGTCGAGGGCACCGAGTCGCCTATCTTCATACGTCTGGCCAACCGTGGACGTGGCTACAAGCTACGCGGCGGTGACGGCACACTCAGCGGCAACGGCAATGAAGACACAATCACCGAACTGATTCCCATCGACCACGTAGGGACGATGCGCGGCCTGCATCTGAGCAATATCAGCGTGCGCAACGCTGGTCCTGTCGGGTGTAGCATCACGGGGCTGCCAAGCCATCCCGTCGAGGATGTCTGGCTGACGAACATCACCATCCACCACAAGGGTGGCATCACGCAATCTGACCTTCCAAAGATTAACGAGGCTCTGCAGGACGAAAAGGAGAAGGAATATCCCGAGGCCACGATGTGGGGCAACCTCCCCGCTAAAGGCTTCTTCGTTCGCCACGCCCGCCACGTCACATTCCACAACGTAGAGGTAACCACTACCCTACCCGACGAGCGGCCGCCGTATGTTCGAATAGACGAAAACTAAACTAATAAGCAAATGAAAAGAGGAATTTTAATGTTTTGTTCGCTGCTGATGCTGTTAGGCGCGATGGCACAGAAGACTGTCATCAGCGGTGTTGTTGTAAACAGCGCTACAGGACGTGCTATTGAGGGTGCTAATGTGACGGCTGAAGGACTGTCGGTAGTTACCAACGGCGACGGCTACTTCGTTCTCAAGAGCGATGCAAAGATTGAGACGATAGCCGTGTCGCATGTCGGCTATCGCTTGAAACGTGTCAGCGTCGACGGGTTGTCGGCGGAAAACCAGAAGATACGCTTGGAGCCAATGGCCATACAACTGCGCGAAGTGCTGGTGGTGGCCGATAATCCGCGCGAACTGGTCAACGCGGCCATCCGTAAGATTCCCCAGAACTATAGCCCGGTGCCCGAGCTGTACCGCTGCTTCTATCGCGAGACGGCGATGAAGCGACAGCACTATATCTGTGTGGCTGAAGGTGTGGTCGATATGTATAAGACCAGCTATCAGAAGGGTAACGGCCGCGACGGAGTCGCCATCAGCAAGGGTCGCCGGTTGCTCAGTCCGAAGCGTAGCGACACACTAAGCGTCAAGGTATTGGGCGGCCCTGTGGCACCCGTTCAGCTCGACGTCGTGAAGAATACCGACTTCCTGCTGAACTCCGAGGAACTGGATCATTACGAGCTGAAGATGGAGGTGCCGACGAGCATCGGCGACCGCAGTCAGTACGTCATCAGCCTCACGCCGAGAGTGAAGCTGCCGTATGCGCTCCACTTCGGGAAACTGTATATCGATCGTGAGACCTTAGCTTTCACCCGTGTGGAACTGACGCTCGATATGAGCGACCGCCAAAAGGCTACTGACGTGATGCTTATCAAGAAGCCACTGGGCGTACGCTTCAAACCCAAGGAGATGTCGTTGCTGGTAGATTACCGTCAGGGGGCTGACGGCTTGTCACGCATCAGCTATATCCGTACTACGCTGCGTTTCAACTGCGACTGGAAGCGGAAACTTTTCTCAACCTCGTTTGCCACATTCTGCGAACTGGCTGTCATCAGTAGCACCAACCGCGACGTGCAGCCTATCCGGGGCCGGGAGACGTTCGACCAGCGCGATGCTTTCTTCGACAAAGTAGATTATTTCCGCGACCCCGACTTCTGGCAAGACTATAACATCATTGAGCCAACGGAATCGCTCGACAAGGCCGTCCAACGCTTGCTGAAGAAGTATTGAGATCTTCAATCTCCGTTCGCCTATTTGATCCCATACTACGAATTCCGCATTTTAGGGTGTCAGGGTGACAGAATGCCGATGTACAGGGCGTCTGCACCCTTTTTTGAGGGTGACAAGGGTGACAGGAGGGTGACAGGTTTTTAAATGCGCAAGTTCTGCAAAGACGGCCTGAAAGGCCAATGAGCCCATAGCTCAGGGCATCGCCCTGGGTATGAGGAATGTGTGACAACCGCCCTGCAAGGGCAAAAGCTTTTATACGTGATAACGCTTTTGCCCTTGCAGGGCGAAGAAA
>CADCET010000034.1 GCA_902800495.1 uncultured Prevotellaceae bacterium | reverse complement strand
CACCATCAAGGGAACGATGCAGTACCTGCCGGGAGCCACCTCGATGTATATCATGCAGGCCAACAACGTGTGGAACCAGGCTACGGCGTCGGACTGGCCCGGCCCGTGCGTCCTGCCGATGCGCGTCTATATCGAAGCCAGCGGAGCGGCACCCGCCCGACTCTTCTCGACATTCGTCAAAGAAATTGAAAATGGAAAATGGACAATGGATAATGATGAGGTCTACGACTTGTTGGGCCGCAAGGTGAAGAACCCGCAGCGCGGCAGCATCTACATCGTCAATGGCCAGAAGATGAGGATGAAATAAAAGTATAACGACTACGAATTTAACGAATTGAACGAATTAATTGATAACAACGCGCAGCTAAAAATTCGTGTAATTCGTGTAATTCGTGGTAAAAAGAACATGTATGAAGTAACAAACGAAGAATGGGACCCACTGGGTCCCATTCTTCGTTAATAAAATCACACCGTAACTTTTGTGTACTATACTACGAATTTTGCGTTTTAGGGTGTCAGGGTGACAGAATGCCGATGTACAGGGCGTCTGCACCCTTTTTCAAGGGTGACAAGGGTGACAGGAGGGTGACAGGATGCACTCAACGTTTTTTCGACCTGTACGGTTGATAACGGCCTGCGCTCGACCTTTGGTCGCTTGCTACCGAAGGGACGCAAGAAAGGTCGTTAAGTCCATGTAATGAAACCCCTGCGTAGTAACGCCCTGCAGGGGCAAAAAGCTACCAGCCCAGGGCATCGCCCTGGGTAAAAGTAGCGGTGGACTTTCGCCCTGCAAGGGCAAAAGCTCTACCGAGGAGCCGCTCGACCTAAGAGCGCTTGCATAGCAGAAACGCTTTTGCCCCTGCAGGGCGTTGGCTGCGCACCGTATTTACCCAGGGCGATGCCCGGGCGTTGGCTGCGCACCGTATTTACCCAGGGCGATGCCCCGGGCTGGGAGCTTTTTGCCCCTGCAGGGCGTTGGCTGCGCACCGTATTTACCCAGGGCGATGCCCCGGGCTGGTAGCTTTTTGCCCCTGCAGGGCGTTGGCTGCGCACAACGACAAAATGGGTAAAAACAGGTGCTTTTAGTACCGCCTAACCCGATGGGGATAACGGCACAAGACGAAGATTCTGCGCAGGCCGTTTTTAAATTCTCGAGAGAATTTGAGGCTTTGCTACCGACAAAGCAAACGTTTGTTACCGATAAACTTCCAAATTCTCTCGAGAATTTAAGGGACTTCCAGCAGAAGACCATCGGTCGTAAGGTGACGAGGAAACCGTAAGCTTGTTGCCGTTAAATATAAATACAAGTGCGCAAGTGATGAGCCCCCTTCGCAGAAACGGCCTTTCTTCGCCCTGCAAGGGCAAAAGCGTTATCACGTATAAAAGCTTTTGCCCTTGCAGGGCGGTTGTCACACATTCCTCATACCCAGGGCGATGCCCTGGGCTATGGGCTCATTGGCCTTTCAGGCCGTCTTTGCAGAACTTGCGAAATTTAAACACCTGTCACCCTCCTGTCACCCTTGTCACCCTCAAAAAAGGGTGCAGATGCCCTGTACATCGGCATTCTGTCACCCTGACACCCTATTTTTCAAAAATCTATGGAGATTCGTTTCCGCAACAATAGTAAACTGCTGAATATTGGACAGAAAGAAGAATCTATCAACATTGATAAGCTGTCGAAGAAAGAAATGAAAGAATTGCTGCTGAAGATGATGACAGAAAAGGGCATTTAAGGCCAAAAAGTGCCGATAAGTTGCCAAATATGGGTAAAAAAGCATACTTTTGGCAGCTTATCGCGCATTTTTCGTGAATTTGGACTGAAATTGGATTATAAATCAAAGGAATTGTGTAATTTTGTAGGCTAATATGACAAAAGATGAAATAAGAGCATTGCTCAACGACATAGAGAGTGATCGGGTGGAGCGAACGATCTCTACCACCAACACTGACAAATTCGGTCAGGCCATTTGTGCTTTTGCCAATGATCTGCCAGACTATCGTCTTCCCGGATACCTCTTCTTGGGAGTCGAGGACAATGGTGCCATCATGGGTATAAATGTAACAGATGAGTTACTTAAGAATGTCGCTGCCATAAGAACTGACGGCAACATACAGCCCCAACCATCAATGACGGTGGAGAAGGTCGAGATGCCAGAAGGCGACATCGTAATGATAAAGGTGGAACCGTCTGTTTTCCCACCGGTAAGATATAAAGGACGCATCTGGGTTAGGATTGGGCCACGAAAGGGAGTGGCTAATGAGGAAGACGAACGCATATTGATGGAGAAACGTCGGGTGAATGTATCTTCGTTCGACTCCTCTCCATGTCTTGGTGCCAAGATAGACGATCTTGACCTGCAAAAGTTCAAGCACTACTATCTTCCAAAGGCCATGACTGATGATGAAATCAATGAAGACCGCAGAGATGTGAAATTCCAACTGAGCTCATTTGGATTCTATGACACTCAGTATGGCTGTCCCACGTATGCCGGTATGCTGTTCTTTGCCAAGAACCTGAGAAGGTTTATGCCAGGAGCGTATATACAATATGTTCGATTTGCAGGCAAAGACCGTGCAGGAGACATCATGACAGAACATGAATTTAAAGAAAATCTCTGTACCATTCTACCTGAACTGGACACGTTCATCAAGACAACGATAGCAAATCGAAGACCTATTCCCGTAAGTGCGCTTCGGGAAGACCCTGTAGTGGATTATCCAGATTGGGCTACACGAGAACTACTTATGAATGCCATCTGCCACAGAGACTATTCTACGAATGGGCCGATTCAGTTCTATCAGTATGATGACCGGATTGAAATTATGAATCATGGTGGACTATATGGTCGTGCCAATGAAGAGAACTTTCCTAACGTCAACGACTATCGCAATATCGTAGTTGCCGAGGCTATGAAAGTTCTTGGTTTTGTGAATCGTCACAGCCGCGGTGTGCTGAGAGTTCAAAAAGACCTGAAAGAGAACGAGAATGGCGAGGCCATCTATGACTTCGGCTATCAAACTGCAGTACTGGTAAGAGAAAATAAATCACCACGTGGCGAACGCATGATGAAGGAAGCTATCGCCAATGGTTTCATTCTGGAAAGTGGAGAAAAACCATCAGATTTGACCATTTCTGAAGGAAAACCTTCACAAAAACCGTCAAATCTGACGGAAAATGCAGACGGAGACAACAAAAAATCGTCAAATTTGACGGTTTCCGAGTTCCCTACCATGATAGTTAAGAATGTCTATGAAGCCATTCAAATGAAACGTGACGCAAAGTACTCTTGGCTTCAAGATAATCTTGGTGTCAGCGAAAGCACAATTTTACGTGCAATAAATGACTTAAAAGAACTGGGCTACATCAGCAAAGAGCATTCGAAAATCAAAGGTAAGTGGCAACTATTGAAGTAAAGTATCTAATGTTACACTTCCAGTCCCTAATGTTACACTTCTATACGGCTAATGTTACTCTTTTGATCCTAATGTTACTCTTATATGGATAATAATGGGGCTAATGTTACTCTTAATATGGACAATTCTGGGTCTAATGTTGCTCTTCCTGAGAAAACATGGCACTTAATATGGATACTTTGATTCGAAATATGGCACAACCTTTGAACTTGCTGGTAATCTTGCAAGCTATACTGATACAAACCATGCAAGCTAGTAGAAAACCTTGCAAGTTCAAAGAGTATGAAACATCATTTTGTTCGCAAATTGTTCGCAAAAAGAGAAATCAGCAACCTTCGATTAATCGTAAGTTGCTGATTTTTAGTGTGGACCAGCCAGGGCTTGAACCTGGGACCTCCAGATTATGAGTCTGTTGCTCTAACCAACTGAGCTACAAGTCCGGCAATTTTTTTGAATTGCGGCTGCAAAGTTACATTAAAAATGTCAAAACTCCAAATTTTTTTTCTAAAATAGCAAATTTATTCTTAACTTTGCCGCCCAATGAAGATTATTGACCTCTGTGAACAGACTGCAGCGCTGTCTCCATGCGTGGCCACCATCGGTTTTTTCGATGGTGTGCACCAGGGGCATCGCCATCTTATCGGTAAGGTTCTTGCTATCGCCCGCAGTCAGCGGCTCGCTTCGACAGTCATCACCTTCTCGCGCCATCCGCGTCAGGTGCTCCAGCCCTACTGGCATCCGCAGCTGCTATCCACGTTCGACGAGAAGGTGGCACTCTTGTCGCAGACGGGTGTCGACCGTCTTGTGGTGCTGCCCTTCGACCGGCAGATGGCCGCTCTGTCAGCCAGCGACTTTATGGAGCGTGTCCTTCATCGTCAGCTGAACGTTCAGGTGTTGGTGACGGGCTACGACAACCATTTCGGTCACCGCACGCCGGGGGGTGCTGAAGGTTTCGACGACTATGTGACGTATGGCCGTTCTATGGGGATGGCTGTCCTACAGGGCGATCCGCTTGATGTGGACGCTATCCGTGTCAGTTCGTCGAAAGTCCGTAAGATGCTCGAGAGGGGCGACGTCCTACAAGCCGCCCAATGCTTAGGGCGACCTTACGAGTTGTCAGGTGTTGTGGTCAGCGGTGAACACATCGGTACGGCCCTTGGCTTCCCTACGGCCAATCTGCAACTCTCTGATCCTGAAAAGCTGATTCCGGCGCCAGGAGTCTATGCCGTCAACGTGTGTGTCGGCCAGTCGGCAGAAGTCTGGCACGGTATGATGAACATTGGCAGCCGTCCCACGTTCGGCGGCGACCACATGACGCTGGAGACGCATATCTTCCATTTCGACGGCGACCTTTACGGCCAGTCGCTAACCATTCGTTTTATAGAGCGCCTGCGAGCCGAGCGGAAGTTTGACAGTCGTGAGGCACTTGTAGCCCAACTCGCGGCAGACGCCCGTCAGGCGGAAATATTACTAAACTGTTGATACAAAATGAAGAAAGCGATTATCTACACATTAGTTTTTGTGGCCATTCAGGCATTGCTCCCCTTTCTGATCCAAGAGATACTGGGTCTTTTCAAAGTGTCTGTCTCGCCTACCGATGCCAAGATGATGATTATTAACCTGACGGCAGCCAGTGTGGCTGTCATCGTGCTGTTTCTTTATCTACGTTGGGCCGAGGTGTCGCCCTCCTATATCCGGTCACGCCCGTGGGACGTGTTCTTCTGGTGTGGTCTGGCAGCTCTCGGTGCCATCATCCCCTCTACTACGCTGCAAGAGGTGATGCCGGAATTGCCTAACATTGTCGAACAGGAGTTTGATGTTATCCTGCGCGACCGTTGGGGCTACTTCGCCGTCGGTCTGTTGGCGCCGCTCTGCGAGGAACTGGTGTTCCGTGGTGCCATTCTGCGCGCCTTGTTGCGCTGGACGCCCCGCCACTGGGTAGCCATCACCATCTCGGCCCTGCTGTTTGCCCTGATTCACGCCAACCCGGCGCAGATGCCCCATGCCTTCCTGATAGGTTTACTGTTAGGATGGCTCTATTACCGCACCGACAGCATCGTGCCGGGCATGGTCTACCACTGGGTGAACAACTCCGTGGCCTATGTCCTCTACAACCTCTACGGCGGCGATATCCGTCTCATCGATATGTTTGGCAGTCATCGGTCTATTGCGATGGCCTGTCTCTTTTCGTTGCTCATCCTGTTGCCCTCCCTCTACCAGCTGCACTTGCGGCTGCGGAAAGCCTCATAGAAAATGTGCGGGCTGTCACGTTGTCACGTGACAGCCCTCGCTTTTGTGTTTCAAAGTATGTTATGAAAAATTTGAGAGAATAGAAACTTCACAGTTTCTCATGATTGTGTTTTAATTTTTAATGAATTATTTTATAGAGAAAGCATAGAAAAAAATCTTCTTCTGTCAGTATTTCGGCAGTTCCTTCACTTGCGTGTTGGTACTGTCCTCCAACAGGTTCTCCGCCTGCACGGGGCCTAACCTGTTCAGCGAGTCTAAGCGCTGTTGCTCCAGGTATTTGGCATACTCCTCGCGGGGGTTGTCCCATCCGCGGTCCCACGGAGCTTGTGCGGCGTTGCCTATTGTCAGTACGATAGCGACGACGGCGGCGGCCTTGAAGAGCGGCTTCAGGCGTTGTGTGATGGTCACCACCCGTGCCTTGACAGGTTCTCCTTCCTCTATCATTTTCAGGATTTTCTCATCAAAAGCTTCGCCGAGCGGCTCTTCCTGTTGGGCTTCATAGCTGAAGAGCGTCTTGTATTTCGTCAACCAGACGGGCACATCTTCCTGCGTGAAGAAAGAACGCAGAATCTCTTCTTCCTTCAGCGTGGTCTCACACTGAAAGTAGCGCTCCAGCAGTTGTTCGATGTACTTATAATCCATTTTTTGACGTTTTTCGTAAGATACTCTATATAGGAAGACGTTTGGCGTTGCCGGAAGTTACAGGTTCTCTCGAATTTTTAGTTTCATTAACTTTTTAGGGGACTATTCCGCTTCCAAGAAGCGTTGCTTGACAGCCTGCCGTGCGCGGTAGATATTGATTTTCACCTGTTCCTCGCTGATGTCCATGATGGCAGCAATCTCTTTGTAGCTTTTCCCTTCGAAGTCGCGCAGCTGTATGACGCTGCGCTGTTTTTCGGGTAGGCTGTCGATAATCGTCCGCACCAGGCGGATGCGGTCTTGTTCAATGGTCTGCTGTTCGGGATTGGCGTGGTAGTTAGGGTCGGGTGCGTCGTGTTCGTCAGCGTCTAAACTCTGTTCGCTACCCGTCATACGGCGTGTCTTGTCGAGGGCGATGTTGCGGCAGATGGTCATGCAGAACGCCTCCATCGACTCTATCTGTTCCCACTGCTGCCGCTTGTTCCATACTTTCATCATTGTTTCCTGAACGGTGTCCTCCGCATCTTCGGGATTGAGCGTGATGCGTACAGCCAGTCTGTAGAGTTTGTTCTTGAGTGGCAGGATGTCGTTCTGGAAACTGACTTTCTTCATTCTTTGATGACCGTTCCGTGTTGTCCGTCGATGGCTGTTGCCAGTGTGATGATGACGCGGCTGACGCCAGCCTCTACGGCTGCCAGTGCATTCTCTATCTTCGGCAGCATACCGCCACTGATGGTTCCGTCGGCCTTGTAGCGTTCAAAGTCGGGGCGGGTAATGACGGGAATCATGGAACTGTCGTCATCGGGGTTGCGCATGACGCCCGGCTTCTCGAAGGCGTAAATCAGCGTCACGTCATACAGGGCGGCCATGGCCTTTGCCGTCTCCGAGGCCATGGTGTCGGCATTGGTGTTGAGGATGTTCCCCTGGCCGTCGTGTGTCAGCGGGGCGATGACGGGTACCATTCCAGCCCCGATGAAATGGGCGATTTTTGCGCCGTCAGCCTTTTTGACGTCGCCGACGTAGCCGAAGTCGACGGGGGAACCGTCGACAGCGAGAGGGGAACCGTCGACAGCGAGAGGGGAACCGTCGACAACGAGAGGGGGGCGCTTCGTTGAGCGGAGGATGTCGGCATCGGCGCCTGTCAGTCCTATGGCGTCGACGCCCTGTGCCTGTAGCAGTGCCACGACGTGCTTGTTCACCAGTCCGCCGTAGACCATCGTCACCACCTCCAGCATGGCTGCGTCGGTGATGCGGCGTCCGTTCACCATCTTCGTCTCTATGCCCAGTTCTGCAGCCACCTTTGTGGCGCGCCTTCCGCCGCCGTGTACCAGGATTTTGGCACCCTTAATGGCGGTGAAGTCTTTCAGCAACTGCGCCAGCTGTGCCTCGTCCTCGACGACGGCACCGCCCACCTTTACTATTGTGAGACTCTCCCTCTGTCCCTCCCTGTGAGGGAGGGAAGTAGATACTTCTTCCATCGTTGTGTTTGTTTTCATTTTCTCTTATGGGTAATGGGTAACATCTCCCCTCCCTTCGGGAGGGGTCGGGGGTGGGCTTTTACTCCAGATACGTGTATCCGTACAGTCCGGAGCGATAGGTGCTGAGGAACTCCTTGCCCTCTTCGAGCGAGATCTTTCCCTCCTTGACGCTCTTCGTCACCCAGATCTCCAGCTGGCGCACCAGCTTCTTCGGGTTGTACTGTACGTATTCCAGCACCTCTTCCACCGTCTCGCCGTCGATAATCTGGTCGATGTGGTACTTGTCGTCCTTGACAGAGATGTGTACGGCTGTCGTGTCGCCGAAGAGGTTGTGCATATCGCCGAGAATCTCCTGATAGGCACCGACGAGGAACACGCCGAGGTAGTAGTTCTCGTTTTTCTTCAGCGTGTGGACGGGCAGCGAGTGCGAGTTGTGGCGGTTGGTGACGAAATTGGCTATCTTGCCATCCGAGTCGCAGGTGATGTCCTGGATGGTGGCATTGCGCGTCGGCCGTTCGTTCAGCCGCTGGATGGGCATGATCGGGAATACCTGGTCGATGGCCCACGAGTCGCTGAGGCTCTGGAATAACGAGAAGTTACAGAAGTACTTGTCGGCCAGCAGCTTATCGATGCTCATCAGCTCTTCAGGCACGTGCTTCAGCGTCTTGGCCAGAGCATGTATCTCGTGGCAGACACTCCAGTACATTGCTTCGATCTCTGCGCGCGTCTTCAGGTCGACGATGCCATGGGCAAAGAGGTCGAGCACCTCTTCACGTATCTGCTCGGCGTCGTGCCAGTCCTCTAAGACGTTGCGCGGCGACAGGTTGTCCCATATCTCGTACAGGTCTTTCACCAGCTGGTGTGAGTTCTCGTCAGGCTCAAACTCCTCGGGCATCTCCGGCAGCGAGGCTGTCTCCAGCACGTTGATGACCAACACCGAGTGGTGGGCAGCCAATGAGCGGCCGCTCTCGGTGATGATATTGGGGTGGGGCAGTCCGTTCTTGTTGGCCGCCTCGACGAAGGTGTAGATACAGTCGTTGACGTACTCCTGGATGGAGTAGTTGACACTGCTCTCGCTCGATGGCGACCGTGTGCCGTCGTAGTCGACGCCCAGTCCGCCGCCGCAGTCAACGAACTCCACGCCGTAGCCCATCTTATGCAGCTGAATATAGAACTGCGAGGCTTCGCGCAGCGCCGTCTGAATGCGGCGTATCTTCGTAATCTGGCTGCCGATATGGAAGTGGATGAGCTTCAGACATTCGCGCATGCCCTTCTTGTCGAGCATTTCGAGGGCTTCGAGCAGTTCGGCACTCGTCAGTCCGAACTTCGAGGCGTCGCCGCCGCTCTCTTCCCACTTGCCGCTGCCGCTGGAGGCTAACTTGATGCGGATGCCGATGTTCGGCTTGACGTCGAGCTTTTTGGCTATCTTGGCAATGGTGTCCAGCTCGTTCAGCTTTTCCACGACGATGAAGATGCGCTTACCCATCTTTTGTGCCAACAGCGCCAGTTCGATGTAACTCTGATCCTTGTAGCCGTTGCAGACGATGACGGAGTCGCTCTGGCATTGCATGGCAATGACGGCGTGCAGCTCAGGTTTCGAGCCGGCCTCCAGGCCGAGGTTGAACTTCCGTCCGTGGGAGATGATCTCCTCGACGACGGGTTGCATCTGATTCACCTTGATAGGGTAGATGACATAGTTCTCCCCCTTGTACTCGTACTCCTTGGCTGCTTTCTTGAAGCAGCTCCACGTCTTCTCGATACGGTTGTCGAGAATGTCGGGGAAGCGCAGCAACACAGGGGCTGTGACGTCGCGCAGCGCCAGTTCGTCCATCACTTCGCGCAGATCAATCTGCACAGAGTCCTTGCACGGCGTGACGTAGACGTTGCCTGCGTCGTTAATGCCGAAATACGAGGTGCCCCAGCCGCCGATATTGTACAGCTCGCGAGCATCGTCAGTGGTCCATTTCTTCATATCGGCTGCGAAGTTACGCAAAAATCTCTATTCTGCCAAACAAAACCTTCAAAAAACGGAAAGAAATTAATGACAGACTGACAGTTGAAACAATTTCATAACTTTATTAGCGGATTACGAATGTGTTTTTGTGGAGTTTTTCATATCTTTGCAGCCTAAAAACCGACATGATTTATGAAAAGATTTCTTTTATCAGTTCTTTTCCTGCAATTGGTAGGATGGGGCGTGTCAGTAGTTAGGGCTGAAGACGGCAGCCGCCTGTGGCTGCGCTTTGATAACGTCAGCACTGCAGCTGCAGTTACGGGCGTCAAGTGTACGGCTATGACCGAGTTGAAAACCTACTGGACGGGCGGCCCTGTAACATTAAAACGTCAGAAGGGCCTGGCTGCCGACGGTTATACCATTACGAGTCAGGGCGGCAAGACCGTGATAGCTGCTGCCGGCGACGCCGGACTGCTCTATGGCGCCTACCACCTGTTGCGCCTCCAGCAGATGGGTAAGTCCTGCGACAACCTCGGTATCAAGGAAGCGCCAGCCTACGACCTGCGTATCCTGAACCATTGGGACAATCCTAACGGCACCGTCGAGCGCGGCTTTGCGGGCAAGAGTATCTTTTTGAATCCCGACCCTATGCATATGAAAATGTATGCGCGTGCGTGTGCGTCGGTCGGCATCAATGGCACCGTGCTCAATAATGTGAATGCCAAGCCCGAGGCCCTGGCTACCGAGAGTCTTGCGAAAACGAAGGCCATTGCCGACCAGCTGCGCCCCTATGGCATCCGTGTCTACCTCTCCATCAATTTCGCATCGCCCATCAAGGTTGGTGGACTGAAGACTGCCGATCCGCTCGATGCTGATGTCATCCGTTGGTGGAAGGATAAGGTGAACGAGATCTACAAGTTGATTCCCGACTTTGGCGGCTTCCTTGTGAAGGCCAACTCCGAGGGCGAACCTGGTCCGCAGGACTTCGGCCGCACCCATGTTGACGGAGCCAACATGCTGGCCGCTGCGCTCAAGCCCCATAAGGGCATCGTCATGTGGCGCGCCTTTGTCTATGCCCCCCAGAGTAGCGACCGTGCTAACCAGGCCTATCTGGAGTTTATGCCTT
Organism: uncultured Prevotellaceae bacterium; assembly: GCA_902800495.1. Taxonomy (GTDB): domain Bacteria; phylum Bacteroidota; class Bacteroidia; order Bacteroidales; family Bacteroidaceae; genus Prevotella. The sequence goes on along the minus strand of CADCET010000034.1, from coordinate 22,179 downwards.
TTGACGGCCAGTTTGCCGACAATGTCATCATCCAGATTAAAAACGGTCCCATCGACTTCCAACCCCGCGAGCCTTACAGCCCGCTGTTCACGGCAATGCAGAAGACGCCGATGATGGTAGAGTTCCAGATTACGCAGGAGTATCTCGGCGCCGCCAATCATCTGGTCTATCTCGCCCCCATGTGGAAGGAGTTCTTCTCTTTTGTGAAGCCTGCCAGTCTGAAGGCGATGGCCGGTGTGGCCAATATCGGCGACGACACCAACTGGTGCGGTCACCACTTCGCACAAGCCAACTGGTATGCCTTCGGACGACTGGCTTGGAACCCCGCCCTGTCGTCGAAGGAGATTGCCGACGAATGGCTACTCCAAACCTTTACCACCAATGCCCGCTGTGTGGCGACGCTGTCGCAGCTGATGCTCGACTCTCGTGAGAACTGCGTCAACTATATGATGCCGTTAGGCATCCATCACATCTTTGCCGGTACCCATCACTACGGTCCCGAACCTTGGTACAGCCCGCGCGGCACAAGAGCCGACTGGACGCCGCCTTACTATCATAAGGCCGACAGCATCGGACTGGGCTTCGACCGCACGCTTGCCGGTTCGGCCAATGTCCGTCAGTACCCTGACTCGCTCTGCCGTCTCTACAACGACATCAAGACCTGTCCGGAGAACCTGTTGGCATGGTTCCATCATGTGCCCTGGGACTACCGTATGAGGAGCGGTCGCACTTTCTGGGACGAGCTTTGCCATAAGTACGACGATGGTGTCCGCGAGACGCGACGTCTGCTTGCCTTCTGGGATGCGATGCAGCCCGTCATCGACCAGCAGCGCTTCTACGAGGTGCAGCGCAAACTCCGCATCCAGGCCCGTGATGCCGAGTGGTGGCGTGACGCTTGTCTGCTCTATTTCCAGACCTTCTCCCATCGTCCCTTACCGTTGGATGTGGAGCATCCCGTCCACAACCTTGACGAGATGATGAAGTTTAGGATTCACATCGGTATGTACGAGAATCCGGAATGTGGCTACACGAAATAACAAAACAAAACAGCCGAAAGCATCTCGCTTTCGGCCGTTTTATTACAAGTTGAGTAGCTCTTTCAGTTTCTCTATCGTAATCTTAATCTTGTCGAAGTTGTCCATAAGACTGACATCCAAGGTGTAGCGAGCCTTCGAGTAGAACTGTTCACGGTAGGTCAGCTGTTCGCGGATATAGGCTATCAGCTCCTCGGGCGACTTGCCTTTCAGCAGCGGACGGTCGCCCTTGCCCATGAGGAGATGCTTTTGCAGCACCTCAGGTTCACAGCGCAGCCACACCACCTGGGCCTGACTGTTCAGGTAGTCTATGTTGTCGAAGAAACAGGGCGTGCCGCCGCCGCAGCTGATGACGACATCCTCGAACTCGGCCACCTCGTGCAGCATATTGCGCTCGATGCGGCGGAAGCCCTCCTCACCCTGTTCGGCGAAAATCTGGCTCACCTTCTTACGCATCCGGTTCTCGATATACCAGTCGAGGTCGTAGAACGGTAGCCCCATCTCCTTGGCCAGTGCCCGTCCCACAGTGGTCTTCCCCGACCCCATGTAGCCTATCAGGATGATTCTTTTCATTTACTCTTATTGATAATCTCCATGCACTCCTCGTACTTCAGCTCTTCGGCCCGCTCATGCATAGCCTTCGGCAGACGGTAGTTCTTGCCGTCGTAGACGAGGTAGGGGCCGTAGCGACCGTTCAGGATCTCCAACTTCTCGTCTTCGAGGAAGATTTTCAGGTGCTTCTTCTTCTCCGTCAGGCGCTTCTCCTGCACCAGACGGATGGCCTGGTCGAGCGTGATGGTCATCGGGTCGGTGTCTTTCGGCAGCGACGTGTACTTACCGTCGTGCAGCACGTAGGGTCCGAAGCGGCCGGCACCTATCGATACGGGCTTCTTCTCGAACTCGCCCAGTGTGCGGGGCAGCTTGAAGAGCTCCAGGGCCTCTTCCAGCGTCATCGACTCCATACTCATCTCTTTGGGCAGCTGGGCGAAGAGTGGCTTTTCCTTATCCTCGGCAGTGCCTATCTGGATGACAGGACCGTAGCGGCCTATCTTGACGTAGACGGGACGGTGGGTCTTTGGGTCGATACCCAACTGACGCTCACCGGCCTTATGCTCGTTGCGGCTGTTCATGGCCTTGTCGACGGTGGGTTCGAAACTCTTGTCGAAGGTCTTCAGCATCTTCGACCACTGCTCCGTGCCTTCGGCTATCTGGTCGAAGTCCTGCTCCACCTTCGCCGTGAAGTTGTAGTCCATGATGCCGGGGAAGTTCTTCATCAGGAAGTCGTTCACCACCAGGCCGATGTCTGTCGGCATGAGCTTGCCCTTATCGGAGCCGGCCATCTCGGTGCGCACTTTCTGCGTCACCTGACGGCCCTTCAGCGTGTCGATGGTGTACTGGCGCTCCTCACCTTTCTTGTCACCCTTCTGCACGTATTCGCGCTGCTGGATGGTCGAGATGGTGGGGGCGTAGGTCGACGGACGGCCGATGCCCAGTTCTTCGAGCTTGTGTACCAGCGAGGCTTCGGTGTAGCGCAGCGGTCCTAAGCTGAAGCGCTCGGTGGCCGTTATCTCGCGGCGCATCAGTTCCTGACCCTCCTGGAGCGGTGGCAGCAGGTGTCCTGACTCTTCCTGCTGTTCCTCGTCGTCGGTCGACTCGCGGTAGACTTTCAGGAAACCGTCGAACTTCACGACCTCGCCCTGGGCGATGAAGGTTCCACCGGCGCTCTTAATCTCCACCGTCGTCTTCTCCAGTTCGGCGTCGGCCATCTGCGAGGCGATGGTGCGCTTCCAGATCAGGTCGTAGAGACGCTTCTCTTGAGCCGTGCCCTCAACGGTGGGCTGGTCCATATAGGTGGGACGGATGGCTTCGTGAGCCTCCTGGGCACCTTTCGAGTTGGTGTGGTACTGGCGGGTCTTCGAGTAGTCATCACCGTAGAGCTTCGTGATCTCTTCCTTCGAAGCGCCGAGACAGAGCGTCGACAGGTTCACCGAGTCGGTACGCATATAAGTGATGCGACCGTTCTCATACAGGTGCTGTGCCACCATCATCGTCTGACTGACGGTGAAGCCTAACTTGCGGGCGGCCTCCTGCTGAAGCGTCGACGTCGTGAAAGGCGGTGCCGGTGTACGCTTCATCGGCTTCTTCTGTACACTCTCGACAACGAATGTGGCGTCCTTGCAGACCTCTAACAGCTGTTCCACCTCCTCGTGGGTCTTCAGACGGTTGGCCAGCAGGGCCTTCACCTCCGACTGCGAACCGTCGGCGTTCTGCACGCCGAAGACGGCGCTGACGCTGTAATAAGGCTCGCTCTTGAAGGCCTGCAGTTCGCGCTCACGTTCGACGATGAGGCGCACGGCCACACTCTGCACACGACCAGCCGAGAGCGACGGCTTCACCTTGCGCCACAGCACGGGCGACACCTTGAAGCCTACCAGACGGTCGAGCACGCGGCGGGCCTGCTGGGCGTTCACCAAGTTCATGTCTAAGTGGCGCGGATGTTCGATGGCGTCTAAGATGGCCGACTTCGTAATCTCGTGGAACACGATACGGTTGGTCTTCTCCTCGTCCAGTCCCAGCACCTCGCACAGATGCCAGGAGATGGCCTCTCCCTCGCGGTCTTCATCGGAAGCCAACCACACCTTTGCTGCGTCCTTGGCCTGCTTCTTCAGTTCGCTTACCAGCTTCTTCTTCTCGTCGGGAATCTCGTATTCCGGTTCCAGTGTCTGCTCGTCTATACTCAGTTCCTTTTTCTTCAAGTCGCGGATGTGGCCATAGCTCGACATCACCTTGAAGTCCTTGCCTAAGAACTTCTCAATGGTCTTTGCCTTGGCCGGTGACTCTACGATTACCAGATTTTTTTGCATATTTTTTTAATTATCAATTATCAATTTTTCAATTGTGGGGTGCAAAAGTACGCAATCTTTTTGCTTACACCTTATTATATATATATCTTTTTAGCTTTTTTAAGAAAAAACGTCGCTTTGTCATGAAGCAGTGGCAGCGGGTCTGTAATAATCAGTATGTGACGTACGCCTCTAACCGTTCGATGGCCTCTGGCGTGAAGTCGCGGCTGAGGCTGAGTTCTTTCAGACTCTTGATGGGACCGTGCAGCCGGCGGTAGTCGACGATGTCGCGTGCCTGATAGAAGTTGATGTAGGGGTGGCGCTTCAGCTCGTTGAGGCTGAGGCGGTTGACATTGATACAAGGCTTGGGTTGTGTGGAGTCGGGGATGATGAAGAAGGCGATGGCCGTTTCGGGGAAGTCTTCGATTTCCAAGAGTTGCTGTACGCGGTAGAAGCCGCCGAGTCTGCGCCGATACTCCACGATCTTGCGGGCGAAGTGTGAGCCGATGCCAGGCACCTTGCGCAGCGTGGTGGTGTCGGCCCGGTTCAGTACGATACGCTCGTCAGACTGTATCTTGATAGGATAGCGCACGGTGTCGCGCTCCTCTATCGGCTCGTAGGCATAGAAATAGTTGTCTGCCGGCATATCTTCTTCCTTGATACGGATGTATGGTTCCAAACGGCGGTATTGCTTCAGGGTAAGGCCATAGAGACGGGCGAAGTCGCGCGGCTTACGATAGACGCCGCCAGCCGCCCGGTATTTGTAGATGTTGCGCACCTGCCAAGGTTGCAGACCGAGGCGCAGGAGCTGGGTGCTGTCGGCGGTGTTGGGATCGAAGGGGAAGAGTTCCGCCTGCCGTGGTTCGCCTTGATAGTAATAGATGTGCTGACTGCTCTTGTCGACCTTTTTAACTGACGCGTCCTTGAGCGTCGCCGTCTCCTGCCGGCTGTCGGTCAGATAGATGACGCCCAACGCCGTCGCTATGATGCATAGCAGGAGGATGATAGTACGGCGGTCTGACTTTGTCAGATAGAACAGTTTCATATCAAGCCGAACTGGTGGAGGAAGATGAGCAGGATGCACAGCGGGACGACGTAGCGCACGCTGAAACGCCAGACGGTAAACAACGACTGGCTGACGGTGCCGCCGTTGGTAAACTCGTCGCGGACAGCCCTCTTTCCAACCACCCATCCTATCATGATGCTTGTCAGCAGAGCGCCGGCAGGCAGCATGACCTGTGCCGTCAGGAAGTCGCAGAAGTCCATCAGCGACATACCGAAGAGGCTGATGCCGCCAACGGCGCCGACGCTGAGTGAGCAGAACACGCAGATGATGCTGCAGACGATGGTTAGGATCCAGGCGGCGCTGCCACGCTTCAGCTTCAGCTCCTCATGGAAGAAGGCGGTGCCTATCTCGTGCATCGAGATGGTCGACGTCAGGGCGGCAAACACCAGCAGGGCGTAGAAGAGAATGCTCACGATATACCCCGCGACGGGCATGGCCGAGAATGCCTGCTGGAAGACATTGGGCAGCGTGATGAAGATGAGCGATGGACCACTATCGGGGTTGACACCTACGGAGAAGGCCGCAGGGAAAATCATAAGACCGGCAAGAATGGCGATGAAGGTGTCGAGCAGGGCTATCTGCGTGGCCGAGCGCAGCAGGTTCGTCCCTCGCGAGAAGTAGCTGGCGTAGGTACAGAGACAGGCCGTGCCTAACGACAGCGAGAAGAACGCCTGTCCGAGAGCTTCGAGCAGTACGCTGTGGGTGACTTTCGAGAAGTCGGGTAGCAGCAGGAACCGTATGCCCTCGATGGCGCCTGGCAACAGACACGATGCCACGACAATGATGACGAGCAGCAACAGCAGCAGCGGCATCAGGATCTTCGATGCGCGCTCGATGCCTTTCTGCACGCCCCGGACGATGACGAAATGGGTGATGAGCACGAAGACCACGCCCCAGAGGCAGGGCTTCAGCGGGTCGCTCGAGAACGATAGGAAATACTGTTGGACATAATTGGCGTCGCCGCTCAACTGGCTGCTGATGGACGCGAAGAGGTATTGCAGGCACCAGCCGGCTACGACGGCGTAGAAGCCCAGGATGATGGTCGACGTCAGGATGCCCAACAGTCCGACGCCCCGCCAGAGCTTGCCGCCCATCTTGCCGTAGGCCCGATAGGCGTTGGCCTGGGCGTGGCGGCCAATGATAAACTCGCTCACCATGCCCGGTATGCCTAACAGCAGGATGCAGCCGAAGTAGAGGATGATAAAGGCCGCGCCGCCGTTCTGTCCCGTCATGAACGGGAATCGCCACACGTTGCCTAAGCCGACGGCCGACCCCGCCGTTGCCAAGATAATACCTATCTTACTGCTGAAATTACCACGCTCCATTAGATTAGTCCGAGTTGATGAAGGAAAATGAATAAGATGCAGATCGGGCAGACGTACTTCACCTGGAACAGGAAGAGGTGGAAGTAGCGGCCTCGCAACGTGCCCCAGTTGGTAAACTCGTCGTGTACCACCTTATGCGGTACGAACCAGCCTATGAAGATACACGTCAGGAAGCCAACGATAGGCAGGAAGATCTGACCAGTCACGAAGTCGAACCAGTCGAACAGCGAACGGCCGAAGAACTCTAACGTCTGTCCGACGGCTCCTAACGACAGCGAGCAGAAGATGCCGATGATGCACGTCGAGACGGTGACAATGACCGCCGCCCGCTTCCGGGTGATGTGCAGCTCCTCGTGGAAGAAGGCCGTCGACACCTCGTGCAGTGACATCAGCGACGTCAGGGCTGCCAACGACAGCAGAACGAAGAAGAGCAGGGCGATGATGTAGCCCACGACGGGCATAGATGCGAAGGCCTGGTGGAAGACGTTGGGCAGGGTGATGAAGATGAGCGATGGGCCGGAGTCGGGACTGACACCGACGGAGAAGGCTGCAGGGAAAATCATAAGACCGGCGAGGATGGCGACGAAGGAGTCGATGACGCCTATCTGCACAGCCGACTTCGTGAGGTCTGTCTGTCGCGAGAAATAGCTGGCGTATGTGCAGATGCAGCCCATGGCTATCGACAGCGAGTAGAACGCCTGTCCTAAGGCGGCTAAGAACACGTCGCTGTTGATGGCCGTGAAGTCGGGCTTGAACAGAAATACTATGCCCTTGCCGGCATCTGGCAGCAGGCACGATGCGCCGACGATGACGAGCAGCAACAAGAAGAGTGTCGGCATCATCAGTTTCGACGCCCGTTCAATGCCGTCGCGCACACCGCTCTTAATAATAAGATATGTGCCGCCTAAGATGATGACCGTCCAGAAGATGGGCTTCACGGGGTCGGCAGAGAACTCGGCAAAGTACGTTTGGAAGTAAGTGGGGTCGCCGTGCATCTGTCCGATAAGTGATGCCCATACATACTGCAGGCACCAGCCAGCCACCACGGCGTAGTAGCCCGTGATGAGAAATCCCGTCAACACGCCCATATAGCCGATAACCGACCACGGTGTACGTCCTGCCAGCTTCTTATAGGCTCGCGCCGTATTCGCCTGACCGTGACGCCCGATGATAAACTCACTGATCATACAGGGAATGCCTAAGAGTAGCACGCACAGGATGTATATCAGGATGAAAATGGCTCCGCCGTTCTCGCCGGCCATATAGGGGAAACGCCACACGTTGCCCAGACCGACAGCCGAGCCCGCTGTTGCTAATATAACACCTAACTTGCTGCTAAAATTAGCCCTCTCTAACTTTGTTGTTTCTACATTCTTCATAATTCGCTTGCAAAAATATAAAATTATTCTTACTTTTGCAGCAAAAATGTAAGCAAAAGTTCAAGAAATGTGTAAAAATGTCATAAATCACGTCCGCCGTTATCCCTTTTCCGTCGCCTGCATCGTGTTGGTGTGGCTTTTGTCGCTGACTCCTTTTTTCCCTGAGACGCCCTTCGACAACGTGCAGTTCATCGACAAATGGACGCACTTCGTCATGTATGGCGGCACCACCTTCGTCATCTGGTGGGAATACAGCCGCCGTCACTGGGGGCAAGAGCCCTGTTGGAGGCGCTTGGCCGTTTGGGGATTCTTGGCTCCCGTCCTGATGGGCGGTCTGCTAGAGCTCTTACAAGCGTACGCCACCACCACCCGCAATGGCGACTGGCTCGACTTCGCCGCCAACACCTTCGGCGTCGTCATCGGCGCTACTCTCGGGCGATTAGCGATGGCGTTGAGGAGTAATCTGCGTTAAACTTCCCAAATAGGTTTGCTATTTCAACTTTTCTTCGTAACTTTGCACGCTAAACATTAAAGTATGGAAATCAAAGTTGTCAATAAGGGGCATCAGCCCCTGCCAGCATACGCAACGCCACAGAGTGCGGGCATGGATCTGCGCGCCAATCTGGAGGCACCCGTCACACTGCGCCCCATGGAACGTCGCCTCATTCCCACAGGGTTGCACATTGCCCTGCCTGCCGGCTACGAGGCTCAGGTGCGTCCGCGCAGCGGACTGGCTCTGAAGAAGGGCATCACGGTGCTGAACGCTCCGGGAACGGTAGATGCCGACTATCGCGGCGAGGTGGGCGTACTGCTCATCAACCTGTCGACGGAAGACTTTGTTGTCAACGACGGTGAACGCATCGCCCAGATGGTCATTGCCCGCCATGAGCAGGGTGAGTTCGTACAGGTTGACGTGCTCGACGAGACAGAACGTGGCGAGGGCGGTTACGGACATACGGGAGTGAAGTGAGAAGTGGGAAGAAAGAAGTGATAAGGAAGAAGTATGATTAGATTGTTTTTGGTGTTGGTAGTGTTATGGGGGTATTTGGGCGCGAGTGCTCAGACGCCTCCTGCAGCCCAGCAAGGTGGAAGTAATCATACTTCTTCCCTCTCACCTCTTCCTTCATCCTTATCCTACGACGCCTTCTTCCTCGAAGCAATGGTGCAGCGCCAAAAGGGCAATAATGACGCTGCCTTCGACCTGCTGCAACATTGCATACAACTGAATCCCAAGGCTGCCGAGGCTTACTACTTCCTCGCTCAGTATTACCAGTTAATGAAGAACGACAGCGTGGCAGGACAGTACTACCTGAAGGCGGCTGAACTGGAGCCTGACAACACCACGTTTTTGGAGACGGTGGCTCAGTCGTACGTCAATGACCAGGACTATCCCAATGCCATCAAGATTGTGGAACGCCTCTACAGTCTCGACAAGAGTCGCGATGACCTGTTGGAGATGCTCTACGAACTCTATCAACAGGTTGAGGACTACCCGAAAGCCATTGAAACGCTGAACCGTATTGAGGCTGCCGAAGGCAAGAGCGAACGGCTGTCGTATGCCAAGAGCGAGATATACACCAAGCAGGGACAGAAGCAGGCTGCCATCGACGAGATGAAGGCGCTGGCCCGTCAGTATCCGAACGACTTGAACTACAAGGGTATGTATGCCGATATGCTGTTGCGCAACGACGAGGAAGAGCAGGCTCTCCGACTCTACAACGAGATATTGGCTGAGGAACCCGATAATACCAGAGCCTTGGTGTCGCTCCGCAGCTACTACCGCGTGCAGGGCGAGACGGAGCGGGTCGACTCCATCACAGAGATTATTCTGCTCAATCCTGCCACCACGACCGAGCAGCGTATCTACCTGATGCGGCAGATGGTGGGCGAGAGCGAACGGGCTGGCGGCGATAGCACCAAGGTGCTGGAGATGTTCCATAAGATGCTGCAGCAGCCGCAGAAGAATGCCGACATCGCCACCCTCTGTGCTGCCTATATGGATTTGAAGAAGATGCCGCGCGACACTGTAAGTGCGATGTTGCATACCGTCCTGCAGATTGCTCCCGACAACGCCAGCGCCCGCCTGCAGCTGGTCAGCTTCGCCTGGGACGACAAAGAGCTGGATGAGGTGGTGAATCTCTGTCAGGAGGCGCGACAGTACAACCCCGAGGAGATGGCCTTCTACTACTATCAGGGTATGGCCTATTACCAGCAGGACAACCGCGACAAGGCCTTGGAAGCCTTCCAGAACGGCATCAGCGTCATCACGCAGGAGAGTAATCCCGCCATCGTTAGCGACTTCTATGCCGTCATGGGCGATCTGCTCCACCAAAAGGGGCTGACTCAGCAGGCTTTCGAGGCCTACGACTCCTGTCTGCAGTGGAAGGACGACAACATCATGTGTATGAACAACTATGCCTACTACCTCAGCGAGCTGGGACAGCAGTTGGACAAGGCCGAACAGATGAGCTACAAGACCATCAAGGCCGATCCTAAGAGCGCTACCTATCTCGATACTTACGCCTGGATCCTCTTCATGCAGGGGCGCTATGCCGAGGCTAAGGTCTATATCGACCAGGCCCTGCAGAACGACTCCGACAGCAGTGCCGTCATCATTGAGCATGCGGGCGACATCTATGCCAAGTGCGGCGACACCGGCCGTGCGGTGGAGTTGTGGCAGCAAGCACAGCAGATAGATCCGGAGAACAAGATACTGATCAGAAAAATCAAACGTAGAAAATACATTAGCAAATGAAAAAGTTAAGTTTACTGAAAGTCGCCGTCCTGGCAATGCCGCTGATATTCGCAGCATGCGGCTCCAAGAAGAAGGTCGTTACTGACGATAAGCCTGTTGTGGTGCAGGCCGGTCAGGCACAGTTCCTGCAGAAAGTGAAGGACAACGCACAGACAACGAAGTTCATCACGTCGAAGGTGAAGTTCAGTGTTGAGGTGGGCGCCCAGAACATCGCCCTGACCGGCAACCTGAAGATGAAGCGCGACGATGTTATCCGTCTGCAGCTCATGGCCTTCGGCTTTGTCGAAGCTGCCCGTCTGGAGTTCACCAAGGACTACGTGCTTATCATGGACCGCATCAATAAGCAGTACCTCAAGGCTCCTTATATGTCTATCGACTTCCTGCGTAACAGCGGTCTGAACTTCCATTCGTTGCAGGCACTCTTCTGGAACGAACTGTTCCAGCCCAACCGTACCGCTCTCACCCAGGAAGACCTTCAAAAGTACAAGACGACTGAGGCTGGCGACGATGTGGTCATCAGTCTTGAGGATTCAAAGATTGACTACAGCTGGTTGGTCAATGAGAATACCGGCTTCATCAAGATGGCCAACATCTTGTATAAGGATCGTCTGAACGGCAACTCACAGCTGAACTGGGACTATGTCAACTTCGCTACGTTGGAGAGCAACAACACAAAGTTCCCCGACGATATGAACGTGACGCTGACGACCCAGAAGAAAGAGGTGAAGCTGAGAATCAAGCTCAACTACATCAAGCACGAGACCGACTGGGAGACGCGTACCGAGGTGTCAAACAAATATCGCGAGGTGTCTATCGACGATATCCTGCAACGTTTCATGGCCCTGTAATTCCGCATGAAGAAACTGCTCTGGCTGTTGACCGTCAGTTGTTGGCTGTTGGCCGTTACTGTTGCTCCTGCACAGGCTCAAAAGTCTGTGCAGCGGAAGCCTGCGGCCACCCAGAAGACTAATAAGGCCAATGGGACTAATAAGACTAATAAGACAAATGGGACTAATAAGACCAAGAAGTCTAATAAGTCTGCCAAGTCCCAGCCCACGGTGAAGGGTCTTCAGAATCAGCGTCAGCAGTTGCAGAAGCAAATTAAGGAGCAGGAGCGCAAGTTGCAGGCCAACCGCCAGAATGTGAAGAAGCGGCTTGAGAACCTGCAGATTATCAATACCGAGATTGCCGACAAACGCCGCACCATTGACACCATTCGTCACGACATCGGCGTGCTGAGTGGTAATATCAACACCCTGAACATTCAGATGGCGGTGTTGGAGAAGCGACTCAACGAGCGTAAGCAGAACTATCTGAAGTCGCTTCGCTATATGCACCGAAACCGCTCGCTACAGAACCAGCTGATGTTTATCTTCAGTGCCCAGAACTTCACGCAGATGTACCGCCGTTTGCGCTTCACCCGTGAGTATGCCCAATACCAGCGGGCGCAGGGCGAGGCCGTTATGCTGATACAGGAGGACATCAAGCAGGCCCAACAGGAACTCGCCGACAGCAAGCGTCAGAAAGACAACCTCCTCTCCCGTGGCGAACAGGAGAAGAAGAACTTGGAGGGCAAGCAGGCTGAGCAGCAACAGGTGGTGAGCACGCTACAGAAGGAGCAGAAGACCATCGAGAGTCTGATTAGCGAACAGCGAAAGAAAGACCAGGCACTCAACGCTCAGATAGAAAAACTCATTGCTGAGGAGATTGCCCGCGCCAAGGCTCGGGCTGAGGCCGAAGCGCGCGCTGAGGCTCAACGGAAAGCCGCCGAGGCCAAACGGAAGGCTGCTGAAGCTGCTGCCAAGAGGCGTGCCGAGGAATTGGCTCGTAAGAAAGCCGCCGCCGAGGCTGCCGCCCGCGAGAATGCCCGTCGCATCGCTGAGGCTAAGGCTCGTGAGGAACGTGCCAAACAGCAGGCCTTGGCTGCTGCTAAGAAGAGTGCCGAGGAGAAGGCTGCTGCCGAACGTGCCGCTCGCGAAGCTGAAAATGCCCGTCGCGAGGCAGAACGTCGTGCTGCCGAGGAAGCCCGTGCACATGAGCGCGAGGTGGCTGAGGCGAAGAAGCGTGAGAGAGAGGAGCGAGAAGAGCGGAGCGAGAATAGAGGAGAGAGAAGAGAGGAGAGAGGAGAGAAGAGGGTGCGCGAGACGTTCACCGTGTCAACCGAAGACCGTCGGCTGAGTGGTAACTTTGAGAGCAACCGCGGCCGTCTGCCCATGCCCATCACTGGCCTCTATCGCATCGTCAGCGGCTTCGGACAGAATGCCGTCGATGGTCTGAAGGGCGTGCGACTCGACAACAAGGGCATCAACATCAGGGGACAGGCTGGAGCCCAGGCACGTAGCATCTTCAGTGGCGAGGTCTGTGCCGTCTTCAATATCGGCGGCGTCATGGGCGTGATGGTGCGTCATGGCAGTTATATCTCCGTCTACACCAACCTGTCAAGTGTTGCCGTGCGTCGCGGACAGCAGGTCAGTGCCCGTCAGGCGTTGGGCGCCATCAATTCTGAAGGCATCCTCCATTTCGAACTGCGCCGCGGCTCAACACCCCAGAACCCAGCCCGTTGGTTGGGGCGGTAATCTATAGTCAAGCGGGGCGACCTTTTGGCTGAATTTTTGTAATTTTGCTAACAAGTTGGCGAAATTACTCCGTCTCGGAAGAAAAAACAAATGATTTGTTTTGTTCTTCGCTTGACTTTTCGTAACTTTGTGGGCGAAATGGACTATTCGATAAACGTCAGGGGACGGCTGCTGGACTTCAGCGAGCCTCGGGTGATGGGCATACTGAACGTTACGCCCGACTCGTTCTATGCCGACAGCCGTCAGCAGACAAAGGCTGAGATAGCCCGGCGGGCCGCACAGATTGTGGCCGAAGGTGCCGACATCATCGATATTGGCGCCTGTTCGACACGTCCCGGCAGTCAGCCCGCCACGGAGGCGGAGGAGACGGAACGGCTGCGGTTAGCACTCGACATCGTGCGCCGCGAACAGCCTGACGCTGTAGTGTCGGTCGACACGTTCCGCCCTGACGTGGCAGCAATGGCGGTCAAGGATTTCGGTGTCGACATCATCAACGACGTCTATCCCTCGACGGAGATGTTCCGTATGGTCAGTCGCTTACGCGTACCTTATATAGTAATGTCATCGAAGCCAACATTGCGCGAGATGCTGTTGGAGTTTGCCGAATGGGTACAGCTGTTGCGCGACTTCGGACAGAAAGACATCATCCTCGACCCGGGCTTCGGCTTTGGCAAGACTTTGGAGGAGAATTACACCGTACTGCAAGACATGGAGCGGCTTCAGGTGATGAAACTGCCCGTGCTAGTGGGCGTCTCGCGCAAGTCGATGATTTGGCGACTGTTGGGAACATCGCCTGAGGAAGCGCTGAACGGCACGACCGTGCTCAACACCGTCGCCCTGCAGAAAGGTGCCAACATCCTGCGCGTCCACGACGTCCACGAGGCTGTGGAATGCGTGAAAATCGTCCAACAAATAAATTGGACTCGAGCTTCTTGCCTTGCAAGCGACCAAAGGTCGAGCGGCTCGCTTGTCTAAACAAGAAATTGTAAATCGTCAAATAGTAAATATAATTGTGTTTTTCGAATTCGGGCTAAAAGACATTATCGACATCCTGGCAGTAGCGCTGATGCTCTACTACATCTACCGCCTGATGCGCGACTCACGCTCACTGAACGTGTTTATCGGCATTCTGGTGTTTGTAGTCATCTGGATTATCGTCTCGCTGATGTTGGAGATGCGCCTTCTTGGCACCATCCTCGACAAGCTGGTGTCGGTAGGCGTCATTGCCCTCATCGTGCTGTTTCAGGAGGATATACGCAAGGTGCTTTACAACTTAGGTGCCCACCAGCGTATGCGCCGGTTGTCAGAGCTGTTCACGTCGAAGAAGACCCGCGAGAAGAAAAAGAAAGATCTGAAGCAGGACATCATGCCCGTGGTAATGGCCTGCATGAACATGGGACGTAACAAGGTGGGAGCGCTGATTGTCTTTGAGCGTACCATGCCCTTGGACGACGTCGTCAGCACGGGCGACCGCATCGAAGCTAACATCAACCAGCGGCTGATAGAGAACATTTTTTTCAAGAACTCGCCGCTGCACGACGGTGCAATGATTATCTCGCAGCACCGCATCAAGGCCGCCGGCTGCATCCTGCCCGTCAGCCACGACTTAGACATTCCCAAGGAACTGGGTCTGCGCCACCGTTCGGCAATGGGTATCTCACAAGAGAGTGACGCCCTGGCCATCGTCGTCAGCGAGGAGACGGGCGCCATCTCGGTGGCTGTCCACGGTGAGTTCCACCTGCGGCTCTCGGCGGAGGAGTTAGAGAGTGTCCTGACAAAGGATTTGGATTAACGGGGCACTCCGTAAAGGTTTTCACTTAATTTTCTGAAAAATACGCCGAAGAGTTGCCGTGTTCAGATTAATTTTTGTACTTTTGCAGTCAGCAATTATTTATACCTAATTTAATATAAAGAACAAACTATGGATTTATTAAGTCAAATCGTTGCGCGTGCCAAGAGTAACAAGCAACGCATCGTGCTCCCTGAAGCTGAGGAGGAGCGTACACTCTGTGCAGCCGACCGTGCGTTGGCCGACGACCTTGCAGACATCATCCTGATAGGCAACCCCGCCAAGGTGGAAGCCTTAGCTCAGGAAAAGGGCTTGAAGAACATTGGCAAGGCAACCCTCATCGACCCCGAGAACTACGAGAAGAGCGAGGAACTGGCTGAGAAGCTGGCCGAGATCCGTAAGTCGAAAGGCATGACCATCGAGGAGGCTCGTAAACTGATTAAGAACCCGCTGTACTTAGGCTGTATGATCATCAAGACCGAAGGTGCCGATGGTCAGATCAGCGGTGCGCTGTCAACGACGGGCGACACCCTGCGTCCCGCCTTGCAGATCATCAAGTGCCAGCCTGGCATCACCTGCGTCAGCGGCGGTCTGCTGCTCATCTCGAAGCAGAAGCAGTATGGTGAGGACGGCGTGCTCGTCGTGGCCGACGTGGCTGTCACCCCGATGCCCGATGCCAACCAGCTGTCGCAGATTGCTGTCTGCACGGCTCAGATGGCAAAGGCCGTGGCTGGATTCAAGGAGCCCCGTGTGGCTATGTTGAGCTTCTCGACGAAGGGCTCTGCTAAGCACGAAGTGTGCGACAAGGTGATTGAGGCTACCCGTCTGGCTAAGGAGATGGCTCCCGACCTGAAGATTGACGGTGAGCTGCAGGCTGACGCCGCCCTTGTTCCCTCTGTAGGTGCCAAGAAGGCTCCCGGCTCTGACATCGCCGGTAAGGCTAACGTCCTCGTGTTCCCGAACCTCGAAGTCGGTAACATCGGCTACAAGATGGTGCAGCGCCTCGGCGACGCCATCGCTATCGGTCCGGTTCTCCAGGGTATCGCCCGTCCGGTGAACGACCTCTCTCGCGGCTGCTCGGTTGACGACATCTACTATATGATTGCCATCACCGCCTGCCAGGCTATGGATGCCAAAAAGTGAAGAGTGAAAAGTGAAGAGTGAAGAATTTGCTGCCGCCATGATACATTACAACAGGGAAGGTGGACCGTTGCATATTAAGAGTTATGCTTTTGCTGTCAGGACTGTGAATATGTTCCTGCATTTCTCAAGCAATGACTGGAAGTTACAGACGATTTACAAACAGGTGCTGAAATCTGGCACCTCTATTTCTGCAAATGTTCATGAGTCGGAATTTGCACAAAGTCCCTCTGACTTCGCTTCAAAACTTCATATCGCTCTTAAAGAAGCTAATGAAACCATGAATTGGCTAAATCTACTTCACGATACCAATATCTTGGACGATAAAGCGTACGAGAGCATGGTAAATGATTGTAGTGAGGTGATTGCTTTGTTGGTTTCATCAATCAAGACAATAAAAAAGAATAACCAATTAAATCATTGAGTGAAGAGTGGAGAGAATGAAAATGCGGTAGCAAATTCTTCACTCTTCACTCTTCACTCTTCACTTATTATTATGAAAATATTAGTTTTAAATTGCGGTTCGTCCTCTATCAAGTACGCTCTGTACAACATGGACGATAAGAGTGTGATGACCAGTGGCGGCGCTGAGCGCGTCGGCTTGGACGGTGCTTTCGTAAAGGTGAAGCTGGCCAATGGCGAGAAGAAGCAGATTATGCACGACATTCCCGAGCATACCGAGGGCGTGAAGTTCATTTTCTCTCTGCTGACCGACCCCGAGATTGGTGTCATCAAGTCGCTCGACGAGATCGACGCCGTGGGTCACCGTATGGTGCATGGCGGCGAGAAGTTCAACAAGAGTGTTATCCTGACCGACGAGGTGCTGAAGGCCTTCGGGGAGTGCTCTGACCTGGCTCCGCTGCACAACCCTGCCAACCTGAAGGGTGTCAATGCCGTGAAGGAGCTGATGCCCGGTCTGCCTCAGGTAGGCGTCTTCGATACCGCCTTCCACCAGACCATGCCGCCGAAGGCTTATATGTATGCCATTCCCTACGAGCTCTACGAGAAGTACGGCATCCGTCGCTACGGTTTCCACGGCACCAGCCACCGCTATGTCAGCGCCCGTGCCTGCGAGTTCCTGGGTATTCCCGCCGAGGGTACCAAGATGGTGACCTGCCACATAGGTAACGGCGGCTCTATCGCTGCTGTCGTCGACGGCAAGTGCATCGACACCTCTATGGGTCTCACACCGTTGGAGGGTCTCGTCATGGGTACCCGTGCCGGCGACATCGACGGTGGTGCAGTGACGTTCATTGAGAAGAAGCTGGGCCTCGACGCCGACGGCATGTCGAACCTGCTCAACAAGAAGAGCGGCGTTGCCGGTTTGACTGGCGGTTCCAGCGACATGCGTGACGTAGAGAACGCCGCCAAGGAGGGCGATCCTCGTGCCCAGCTGGCTCAGGATATGTACTTCTACCGTATCAAGAAGTATATCGGTGCCTACGCTGCCGCTATGGGCGGTCTCGATGTCGTCGTCTTCACGGCTGGTGTCGGCGAGAACCAGATTGGCATGCGCTCCGCTGTCTGCAAGGACATGGAGTTCCTCGGCATCAAGTTCGACGAGGCGAAGAACAACGTCCGTGGCGAAGAGGCCATCATCTCAGCCGACGACTCTAAGGTAAAGGTCGTTGTCATCCCCACCGACGAGGAGCTGATGATTGCCACCGACACGATGAACCTTCTGTAAAGAATACTATCCCCACATCTCCTGCAACACCCCGAGCGAACGTAGCTCGGGGAACGCAGGGAGGTGGATACGGTAATAAGCAAGTGCTATTTCGATGAGTCGGCCACGGTCGTGGCGCGACATTTGAAACAGGTGCATCGTCGCATAGTCCATACGCATCATCAGCTGTACCTTCTCGGCCTCCTGCGGTTGCAGGATGTCACGGTGTACAGGCGGCTCCTTACAGAAGGTACTGGCGCGCAGGTCGAAATAGCTTCCTTCGGCATAACCATCTAAATTCGGGAAGAAGCCTAAGAAACGGGCCAGGCGCATGACGAACACCAAGTGGAAGTTGGCGACATGCCCCTCAGCACCGTCTAACCATTGCAGACTACTCACCACATAGTCGAACAGCGGCGCGTTCTGCTGCTCGCCTTTCAGGGCGTGATACAGGAATTCTGCTAAGAAGAGCGTCACCGACAGCTTCACCGGCTCCGTCTGTAGCGACGGCAGCGGCGTTAGAATGGCTGCACTGGCCAGCTTCTGCAATTGCAGGCGCGGCCTTACGTCGACCTCGATGCTGAGCAACGTCAGCGGCTGGAAGAACTGCTTTTTCATCCGTCCCTTCGACGACTTCGGCAGAGGCACGGCAAACGACAGCCGCCCGTGTTCACGGGTGTACATATCCACTATCATCCGTGTCTCGCCATACTTGAACGCATGTAGCACAACAGCCTCTGTCTTCGTCAACATACGTGCAAAATTACAAAGAAAAGCAGAAAGCAAAGAACAAAATCAGGTCAAATCTTGCAAAAAGATGTTAAAAAGACAACGGCGGCAGCAAATTCTTCACGCTTCACTCTTCACTTTTCACTTTTTTTCGTACCTTTGCACCCGCTTTTTAGCGCCGGTCCCTTCGTCTATCGGTTAGGACGAGAGATTTTCATTCTCTAAAGAGGAGTTCGACTCTCCTAGGGACTACCACTGCTAAATCTGTCATCTGCACAGCCAAGTGCTACCCACGGGTTGGGGATAAGGTGGCGGAGGGCTCAGTAGAGTCAGCCCGGGCAGTCCTCGCGACACAAGACCCTCAGGCTTTAGCACTAAACACTAAACATTAAACATTAAACAAAAAAATGGCAAACCACAAATCATCTGTGAAGAGAATCCGTCAGGAGAAGAAAAGAGCACTTCACAACAAGTATTATGCAAAGACCATGCGCAACGCCGTCCGCAAGCTTCGCGCTATGACTAACAAGGACGAGGCAGCCGCTCTGTACCCGAAGGTTCAGAAGATGCTCGACAAGCTGGCCAAGACCAACATCATCCACAAGAACAAGGCCGCCAACCTGAAGTCGAGTCTCTGCATTCACATCAACAAGCTGGGCTAAAACAGAATAGTACCCAAGCATACAAAAGCCGTATTTCACATCTGTGGAGTACGGTTTTTTTTGTGTTTTTTTTGCACATAAACTTCGTTTATCTGCACGATTTTTTGTAATTTTGCAGCCAAATAGCAAATAAAGCAAAAATGACAGAAGAACTTATGCAGCAGGAGCAGGAAAACTACTCCGCGAGTAACATTCAAGTGCTTGAGGGCCTGGAAGCTGTCCGCAAGCGCCCCGCCATGTATATTGGCGACATCAGTGAAAAAGGACTCCACCATCTGGTCAACGAGACTGTCGATAACTCCATCGACGAGGCCATGGCCGGTTTCTGTACCCATATCGAGGTAACCATCAACGAAGACAACTCCATCACCGTCGAGGATAACGGCCGCGGTATCCCCGTCGACGAGCACGAGAAGATGCACAAGTCGGCCCTCGAGGTCGTCATGACCGTCCTGCACGCCGGTGGTAAGTTCGACAAGGGCTCCTACAAGGTCTCCGGCGGTCTGCACGGCGTCGGCGTCTCCTGTGTGAACGCCCTGTCGACGCACATGCTGTCGCAGGTCTACCGCAACGGCCACATCTACCAGCAGGAGTACGAGAAGGGCAAGCCCCTCTACGACGTGAAGATTGTCGGCGATACCGACCGCACCGGTACACGCCAGCAGTTCTGGCCCGACGCCACCATCTTCACCACCACCGAGTATAAGTACGACATCATCGCCCGCCGTATGCGTGAGCTGGCCTATCTGAACGCCGGCATCACCATCACGCTCACCGACCTGCGCCCCGACGAGGAGGGCAACCTGCGCCAGCCAGAGGTGTTCCACGCCAAGGAGGGTCTGGCCGAGTTCGTCCGCTACGTCGACCGTCACCGCACATCCATCATCGGTGACCCCATCTGCTTGAAGACCGAGAAGGACGGCGTGCCCATCGAGGTGGCCCTGCTCTACAACAGCGACTACAGCGAGAACATCCACTCCTACGTCAACAATATCAACACCATCGAGGGTGGTACCCACCTGACGGGTTTCCGCATCGCCCTGGCCCGCACGCTCAAGAAGTATGCCGACGAGGACGACCAGCTGCGCAAGCAGATTGAGAAGGCCAAGATTGAGGTGGCACAAGACGACTTCCGCGAGGGTCTCACCGCCATCATCAGCGTCAAGGTGGCCGAACCGCAGTTCGAGGGCCAGACAAAGACGAAGTTAGGCAACTCTGAGGTCAACGGAGCCGTACAGAAGGCCGTTGGCGAGGCTATGACCAACTACCTGGAGGAGCACCCGAAGGAGGCTCACATGATTTGCGAGAAGGTCATCCTTGCCGCCACAGCCCGCATCGCCGCCCGCAAGGCCCGCGAGAGCGTGCAGCGCAAGAGCCCGATGACGGGAGGCGGTCTGCCCGGCAAGCTGGCTGACTGCTCTAAGAAAGACCCGAAGGAGTGCGAGATTTTCCTCGTCGAGGGTGACTCCGCAGGCGGCAGTGCCAAGCAGGGCCGTCACCGTGAGTTCCAGGCCATCCTGCCCCTCCGTGGTAAGATTCTGAATGTCGAGAAGGTGCAGTGGCACCGCGTGTTCGAGTCTGAGTCGGTGATGAACATCATTCAGAGTATCGGCGTCCGCTTCGGCGTTGACGGCGAGGACTCCAAGGAGGCCAATATCGACAAGCTGCGCTACGACAAGATTATCATCATGACCGACGCCGACGTCGATGGCTCGCACATCGACACGCTGATTATGACCCTCTTCTACCGCTTCATGCCGCAGGTCATCCAGGGCGGACACCTCTATATCGCCACACCGCCGCTCTATAAGTGTACGTTCAAGAAGGTCAGCGAGTACTGCTATACCGAGCAGCAGCGTCAGGCCTTCATCGACAAGTATGTGGCCGGCGACGAGAATGCCTCCGGCTTCCACACCCAGCGCTACAAAGGTCTGGGTGAGATGAACCCCGAGCAGCTCTGGGAGACCACCATGAATCCCGAGAACCGCCTGCTGAAGCAGGTGACCATCGAGAATGCTGCCGAGGCCGACGAGATCTTCTCCATGCTGATGGGCGACGACGTAGAGCCGCGCCGACAGTTCATCGAGAAGAACGCCACCTACGCCAACATCGACGCATAAAAACAGTGAAGGGAAGCCCGCAGGCTTCCCTTCACTGTTCTCAGGCTGCAAAGCAGCTCGTTACCCCGATGGCCGTGGCGATGGCCGTCAGCACGTTAATCGCAATCTGGATGATGAGTTTCCACGTCTCTTTCTTCACGATAGTGATAAATTAAACATTAAACATTAAATATTAAACAGGGGTGGGTTGGCTCCCCTCCTTCGGAGGGGCGGGGGAGGCCCCTTACGGCTCCTCTTCCTCCTCAGGCTCGGGCTGCGGACGCTCGGCATCGCGCAGGCTCTCGGCCAGCGAGGTGTAGGCCAGTTCGCCGGCCTTGCTCAGCTCGGCACGGGTGAAGTCGCCGGTAGCCGTCACCGACAGGCGGATGTTCTTCACGTGCTTGCCCAGCTCGTAGGCCAGGTAGCTGTTGGCACCCTTCGACTCCACCTGACACTTGATGATGGCCAGGTTGTCGAGCTTCACGGGCTTGCCCTCCAGGGCCAGCTCACGGATACACTTCACCATGTTCGTCAGGATGCCGATGATGAGGCCGGTCTCGTAGGGTGAGTTGTGGTCGTGCATGTGCTGGGCCAGCTTCTCGATGCTCATAGGCTTGTCGTTCTCCACGCGGCCGTAGATCATGCCGTAGCCCTTAGAGGTGGTCATCTTGTTGCGATACAGATTCAGTTTCAGTGACATAATGTTGTTCCTTTCTTTTTTTAATGGGTTAATACTTGTGTTTGTGTGTGTGACTTCAGCGCTTTTGTCGGGTGCAAAGGTACGGCGAAAATCGCACTCCCGCAAGGAAACCGCGTGGGCTGGCGGAATCCTAAAGTTACAACATTCTGTCTGTCAACGTATTACAAAGCCTCTTTCTGAGGACTGTCGTAACAGATCAGAGAACCGTCACCTGATCTATACGTCACCTGATCTATAGATGCAACGAATTCGTGCTGTACGGTTGGGACGACGACCGTTAATTCGGCCAGCGCTCGACCGTTAATTCGGCCAGCGCTCGACCGTTGATTCGGCCAGCGCTCGACCGTTGATTCGGCCTGAAAGGCCAATGAGCCCATAGCCCTGGGCAGCGCCCTGGGTATACGGAATGCGTGACA
>CADCET010000033.1 GCA_902800495.1 uncultured Prevotellaceae bacterium | reverse complement strand
TATCGGGCGACCATACCTCTGATTTGTACTGTGCACTGGCCGTCATCGCCGCCAGCGCCATCAGCGACAGAAGAGTTTTTCTCATAGCTTTTTCGTTTTTGACTTGTTTTAATTAGTTTGTTGTTTTGTGTCTGCAAATGTACAAATAAAAAACGGACTGACCAAACATCAGTCCATTTTTCTTGAGTAACTCGTATCATCGTAAGCGTCTCTGATGTTACGCCTTGCAAAATCAATGAACCGTCGCTTGATGTGCTGTATGCAGGCTATACGGACGATGAAGGGATAGTCACTACCCTCTATCTTCTTGGTAGTTATGCCATAATTCTCCATCCAGTGGTGGACGGCACTGATACTTACACCGACACTGCGGCAATAGGCCGACAGAGTAGCCTTGCCGTTTAATCGCAGCTCATTCCTGTACCAGTGGTGGACGGCACTGATACTTACACCGACACTGCGACAATAGGCCGACAGAGTAGCCTTGCCGTTTAATCGCAGCTCATTCCTGTAGCCGCTGATCACATGACTATAATCTTTCCTTGCATCCATAATTGTACACTTTTTGATACATGGGTGCAAAGGTAGCAACTTTCGAGCAATGCTACAATGCGGAAAAACGGAGACGCTTACCTAAGTTTCCGTATAAGAGTAAAGATGATGGGTACATATATTAATATAGGTAATGCAGGGTTCCAGTCGGTTCGCAATGGTGAATATGTCGACAAGTCTGGACTTATCGAGGTGGTCAACAGTAGCCCACGGGTAAGGGCTTTGCCGACCGCCTGCTGCTCGTCGGCATCAATTATGACCGCGAGACGAAGACGCACAACTGCCGCATAGAGTACACAGCAGGGACGGTTCCGCTGTGCACTTAAGATGCATTCATCTTATGGGTTTTTTCGCTATTTTTTGCACGTAGTACTCGCTTTTTGTCGGAAGCGATTTCAGACTAACCGCGTAAAAAAATGCAATTATCCGCTTATCCGCAAACTCCACTGAACGTCAGATGGTTAGCGCAAAATTATCCGCCATGTATCCGCCAAGTATCCGCCATGTATGAGCACGATGACTTGCAGCTGCATCTGGCCACGAGAGTTGGGATGAAAGGTAAACTTTACCGTAAGCAAACCAACAGTCCGACGGGCACGGACAAAAGTCCGCACCCGTCGGACTCTTCCTAAATGGCCGTTACGTTTCAGCGACAAAGGGCGAAGATAAAGGCTCAGACGGTATAGGACAAAGGGGCTGACGGTATAGGACAAAGGCTAAAATGGTCGGAAAAAGCGTCCAAAGAGGCAAAATTGGCGGATAATTGGCGGATAATTGGCGGATAATTTCTCGCTAAACATCTGACGCTCAGCAGAGTTTGCGGATAAGCGGATAATCGCACTTTTTACAAAGGAGGAGAAACGCGAAAAACCACTATGTTCTGCCCTAACTGAGAGGTTTTTGTTGCGCCGAGTTACTTTTTTGCCATATCTTCAGTCTAATGGCTATCTTGGCACAGACGGCACGGTCGTTGGCATTGATGGTGGCGACACTCCATTCACCCTTGTTCCGTCAGTACCCAAAGTCACCAGCAGCGACCTGCAGTTGGACAATGAGAAGAAAGAATTGAACGTGACATTGACCGTTTCTCCGCAATAAAGACGTATAGCTTATGAAGAGAGTAATAACAAGTCTGTCGTTACTCCTATTGCTGCTATGCGGAGCTACGGCTCAAAGCATTTCTCAATATGAGTATTGGACAGACGACGATTATGCCAGCCGAACGGTGGGTAGTGCTACTGGGATACCAGTCATAAGGTGACGGGCAAAGGCACAACAGGCGAGAACACCTTCCGTATCGATTTGTCTGCTCTCGACAACAGTACTCACGCCTTCAATTTCAAGGCTAAGAATCTGTTGGAGCAATGGGGTGAGCAGTATAGTGAAACGTTTGATTTCGTCAGCACTTACGCTATGGTGGATATGTTGAAGGATACGGTGACTTACACAAGCAGCCACTACTGGCACCATCAAGGCTGGCAAAGCCTACCTGCGACTTGAAACAGCCCAGACCCGCGACGCTATACTGATTGACGCCGAACTTACAGGCGTATCTGAAGTCATCGGCCATAGCGGTGAGGATATTGAACGCTACTACAACATCAGCGGTCAGCGCATTTTTCAGCCAAAGAAGGGATTGTATATTCTTAAAGGTAAAAAAGTGATCATTAAGTAATGTTTGGAAATGATGAAAAAGAATTATTTACGTCCATTAGTTGATGTTGTTACTATAAAACAGGAAGAGGTTCTTGCTGCCAGTATCGTTATAGATATAGATTCTAACGAGTCTGAGAACCCAGAGAATGCTGAATCACGCTTCATTTTTGATCTTTTTGAACTATGAATCGGAAAACGAAAGTCACTTGGAAATCAATGGGCGTGTTTGTTGATGAGATTATCGCACTGAGTCGAGGACTCTGACAGCTCCTCTGTCAGTAGTCTTATACTCCAGATTATCCCCGAACCGGCAAGCGGTTCGGGGATTCACTTTGGTAGAATAATTGCAAATATTTCCGACCGCAAAGACATGCAATTCTTTTGATTCTTCCAAATAATTGGCGTCTTGACTTCGTCAATGCCCATGTCCACGCTCAGCTTGATGCCTATGTTGGCTATAACCCTCTCCAGTTCCTTGGTGTCAGTTGGTAAACAGGTCATCCAAAACCACCGAGGCATGGATGGAGTCTGCATACATGCCCCTTGACAGACCAAAGGTGGTGATGAGCGTAGGGACGATACCATAATGTGTCTGTATGGCAACTCTGAAACTTTCAACCCTGCGCCCAATGTTCAAATACTCTTCCTGCGAAAGATTGTATTCAGTTTCGCTGTACTTTATCTCGCAAAGATTAATCATCTTGTCTGCACGTTCTATCAACAAGTCGATTTGAGCAGGATGTTCTGAGTCTTTGCTTCGCCATGAATAAGCTTCCGTCACGACACTACCAATACCCAAGGCTCTCTTTATCTGCGATACATGAGCCATACAGACACGCTCATACGCCAGTCCGAGCCATGTATTCACTGTGGGCGTGCCTTGCAGGCGTGTCCAATAGCTTGTGTTCATGGAAGCCTTGCCGATGAATGTGTGGTAGAATAATGTATAAAAGTCCACCAACTTGTAGATGGACGAATTGGCCTTCACCTTTTTCTCTCTTACCTTATACTGGCGCAGGAAATCACAATAGACAAGGTCTGTCAGCAGGTCGCCCAGATGCCCGTTGTTACTACCGCCCAACTGTTCACGTATCTCTTCGCGAGTCATTCCCGATGGCTTTGCTGCCAACAGTTTGATGACAGCAAGATAAGGTCCTGGATTCCTGAAAAGAGAAGCAAACAGCCGTCTGTATTCTTTCTGCAGTTCTCCATTTTCCGAGAAAAACAGGCGGTCAATTCCTTGTGCCGGACTTTCATCGGGGTTGAACAGACTGAGATAGTAAGGTACGCCACCCACTGCCATGTAAGTATGCAGCACACTTAAACGTGACCAGGGAAAGCCAAAGGACTGAAAATACTCTTCCGTCTCACTGAGCGTAAAGGGTTTCAATGCTATTTCGTGAGTCACGCGGTCGTGCAGTCCACCATGATTGTCAATGATATTTCGCACCATCCATGAGGTTGCAGAACCACAGACTATCAGTTTAATTTCTACCTGCCATGCAGCCCAACTATTCCAAAAATGCCCCAGCGCATGAACGAAACCTGATTTAGGAGTGTCAAGACAGGGCATCTCATCTATAAATATCACGCATGGCTTCCCTTGTTCCAACTTTTGCTCCAACAAATCACGTAAGGCGAAGAACGCGTCCAACCATGTAACAGGTTTCCTGCCTTTGTAACCGTATTGTTTCATCGCATGATTGAAAGCAGTCAATTGCTCCGCCTTCTTTCCTTCGATAATGCCAGTCATGTCAAAGGCAAATTGATTTTGAAAATACTGACGTATGAGGAATGTTTTGCCCACACGTCTGCGTCCATAAACGGCTATGAACTCTGAGTGGTTGGAAGTCATATACTTCTCCAGCAGAGCGATTTCTTCTTTGCGGCCAATAATTGAGTTTTGCATATTCCTCTTCTAATTTTGCCGCAAAGTTACAACTTTTTTTCAAAAAAACATCGATAGCGGGCGAAAATGCATATAAAAACACCAACTTTCGCCCAGTATCGCGATATTTTACCATAATTAGTTCATCTTGTTACGGTTCCTTCTTCTTTCAATTCCACTTTGCCAATGGGCATAAAACGTGCAGGATGCGCTATCTTTATTATGATTTTCATTTTCTTAGTAATTCTGCATCCTGAAGCTTGACGGCCAAGAGCGTCATCAGCGGCAAGCAGGGTGGATGCTTCCCCGAACCGGCAAGCGGTTCGGGGATTCTTATTTCCGTAAGCGTCACCACGTCAGAAGTCGGTGAGTTCGCTGTTCTTGAGTTTCAACTTCTTGTTGGCAGGGGTTTCGAGTCCTTCGTAGACGATGCGAATCATGGCCATGTCGCGGATGAAGTCGACGGAGCCTACTTCGAGCTTGATGACTTTCACGCCAAGCCGCTTCTCAAGGTCGGCCTTCAGCTCATCGCGCCGCTCGGGGACTATCAGTTCCATGCGGTCGTACTGGACGTACTTCGTGGGTTTGGTCTTCAGACTGAGCTCAAAGGACCAGACGGCAACGACGACAATAACGTTGGTGAGAATCAGCTCCAGCATAGGCACCCCCTCGGCGATGGCATTGACCAGGGCAAGGGCGATGATGATAAAGAGGTAGGTCATCTCGCGCACAGGCATGGCGTCGGTACGGTAGCGCATGATGGAGAAGATGCCGAAGAGTCCGATGCCAATACCCATCGACGTCTTGCCCTTCATATCCTCAAGGACGAAGACCATGAAGAAGACGATGAAGAAGATGGCAATGGAGATGAGCATGAAGGTGAAACAGAACTCGCGGTTCTTACTCTTCTTGTAATAAAGTCGGAAGACGATGAACCACGTTACTACTAAACTGATGAGCAGTCGCACCAGCATCTGGGCAAAGCTCGGGGATAAAGTCAGAAAGTCAAGCATATTTACGATTTTTAAATTTACGATTTACTATTTATTTACGATTTACTATTTATTTACGATTTACAGAGTTTGATGATTCAGCAGTCGCTCAATGTCGTTGACCTTGGGCTTCATGCGGTTGCAGTGCAGGTTAGGGTTGGTGAGCGCAGAGCCGATGACGTACTTCGAGAAGCCGTGGGGTTTGATGCGAAGGTCGCGGAGCATGTGGAGAATGGGCGACGGCTGCAGGCCGTCACGTTTCAGCTCGATGATGACGATGTCGTCCATAGCACGCCGCCTGCCCGTAGCCACATTACAGAAGCGCAGGTTGGTGTCGATGGTCAGCCGCTCGGTCTTGGCCTTGTTGACCAGTGTGATGCGGTCGAAGCGGTTCTCCAACTGTCGGCAGAGTGTCTGCGGGTCGTAGCGCAGATACTGATGGAGGAATTCTCCGTAACAATCGGCTTGCAGGTCGAAGCGTGCTGAGTCGTCAGGGTTGAAGTCGTCGAGCGCCACCCGCTTTTTCTTCGTCCTTCCGCGATTATTCTTGGTTTTCACTTCAAGGAAGTTCAGGTGCGAGTCGACATAGGAGCGCACGCGGAGCTTCTGCCGGTTGGTGTGTCCCGTCTCGTGGACGGTGTACATATTACAATCCGGCGTATCGAAGTAGACAGTGAAGTAGGCGGCAATGCGCTGGCCGCCAATCGCCTGTGCGAAGTAGTCATGGCGTGCCATCGCCAGAAGGCGTTCGAGCATCGGCCTGGTGGTGACGAACTTCGTGTCCGTGCGGTTCATCAGGCGTATGCCGCTCATCTCGTCGAGGGTGATGGGGTCAAACTGGTTGAGTATTTCTTGCATTGCTTCTGGTTTCGTTGACGGTGCAAAGTTAGTACTATCGTCTGAGTCTTGCAAAATAATTCAGCGAAATGGCGTGCTGGTTCAGCAAACCGCTCATTTAATCTTCGGTTTCAGCTCGTCGGGCGAGTCGTTGGTGAACATATTGACGGGCGGTGCCTGTTTCGTAAAGAAGTCGGCGACGACGGCGGGCGTCAGCGTCAGCGCGGGACGGAAGTCGCGGCTCTGCATATAGCGGAGGATGGCCTGCCGCATCTGGCGGGCCACGGGGCGACTGTCGAGACGGTCCGTGATGTCCATCGTCGTCATCAGCAGGCGCCCCTTCCCCACCCGAGCCTCAACAAGCATGCCTAACTTGCGCGAGACGTGCCACGTGTCGATAGGCTGTATGGGCGACTGATAGTCCTTGGGCAGTTCGCGGAGATTCATCACCTGGGCACGGTTCAGCAGTTCCCACCAGTTGAGGTTCGACCAGTCGTCGGTCGGGAAGTCGTACTTGAACAGCGGGTGTGTCGTGTCGATATAGGCACCCGTGGTGTGTGGCGGGCGCATCTTGAACCACGAGGTGTTCCAGAAGACGGGCAGGTAAGTCTGCTTCACGTCGCTGCCCAGCGTCACCTTGCCGGCAGCCGTCAGCAGCACGGTCTTGCCTTGCTGCAAGGCTTTGAGGGCAGTCTTGTAGTCGGCGGTCTCGACGAGCGCACCTACATTCTCAGCATAATTCGTTTCGGCAGGATAGACCCAGAAGTCCCAGTGGTTCTTCCAGTTCTTGACGTCGAGCTGGACGGTGAGCGTCAGTTTCTGGGGAGCCTTGATACCGCTGAGCGGCAGTGTGACCACGCCCAAGGGGGTGTTCTTGCCTACGGGCAGGTCTGCCGACGAGAGCGAGCCGCTACTCACGACACGGGCACTGTCGTCGGTAATGGTATAGACAGTATGCAGCCCTGTGACTTTAGTAGAGTAGGCGTTATAGACCTCAACGGGCACGCGGAGCGTATCGGCAGTGGTATAGACGAAGCGCGGGAAGCGAGCCAGTGGCACGATGACAGAGCAGAACTGGCGCCACTCTTCAGCGGTGCAATAGCCCTTCTCGCGCCAGAAGACGTTGAGCGGCCCCACGAGGGCTGTTCCCTGTCCGCTGTAGTCGTTGAGTCCCAAGAGCTGGAAGCCGGCATAGTCTTTGGTACGCAGGTTACGCTCAATCTCGTATTTATAGCAGAGCACCTGCAGGCGACCGCTGGCCATGAGAAACTTCTCGGCCATCGGCTCCATGCCGTTATCGCGCAGCAAGTCGCGGAAGATTTCAAAATTACGGGCTTTATAGGCACCCGTATACTGGCTGATTTCCTTGAAGTCGGGGAAGGCGCACCACTGGCCCTGCTCGTGGGCGACGATGGGCGTCTGGTTGGGCACCGTGTCCTTATAATTGCGCGGGAACGCGATACCGCTGTAGTAATCGTTGTCAGACGATGGTGCCGAACGGTTCCACTCGTCGAGTCCTCGGGCTCCACCCTTGACGTGATACTCCGAACCGCCGTCCCAAGCCCAACCGCCACCGACGCTGGCACCGCAGTAGAGCTTCGACGCATCATACTTACGCATCTGCTTTACCCAGTCGTTGCAATAGTTCACCCAGTCGCCGGCAGGCTCGTTGCCGGCAGCCATCATCACGAACGACGGATGATGGCCGAACTCGTCGAGAATACGCTTCGACTCCTCTACGAGGTACTCGTCAATCTTCATGCCGCGACGCAAGCGGACACCGTGGTTAGGCCACGTCGGACCTTCCACCTGCAGGTAGAGCCCCAGACGGTCGGCAACGGCAAAAGCCGCCTCCGGCGGACAGTAGCTGTGGAAGCGGATGTGGTTCAGGCCGTACTCTTTACACTTGCGGAATACGCGCTCCCACGACGGTTCGTCGGTCGGTGGATAGCCCGTCTCGGGGAAACAGCAGTTCTCGACCGTGCCGCGCAGGAAGAGCGGACGACCGTTGATATAGAGCTGGCGCCCCCTGGCCGTCAGCTCGCGCAGACCGAAGGTGACAGGCACGTCCCAGCCGTCGTACTCCAGCACCTGGGTATAGAGCCGAGGGGTGAACTCATCCCACAGCTCGGCCTTGGCGTCGAAGTTGACGCGGTAGTGACGCTCGTTGATGGTGATGTCAAGGTAGTGGTCTTCCAGATGGGGCACCACCCGCTTGCGCCATATATTGACGCCAGCCTGCAGCTCGATACGTCCGACGACACCGTTCCAGTTGCCCTGCGTCTGGTCGGTGACGCTGTGGGAGTCCTGTCCGACGCAGACGTTCTCGATGCCGTTATAGACGCGCAGCACTATCTCGTTCGGCTCACCGAAGCGGATGACGTCCGTCACGTCATAGCGATGGGGCGTCGACAGCGACATCTGCCGTCCTATCTCATGGCCGTTGACGTAAGCCTTCGTCTCAATGTGTGCCCGCTCCAAGAAGAGCGTTACGGGCTGACCGCGCCACTCCTGCGGCACGTAGACCTTACGGCGGTACCACGCCGGACCGACATAGTGGCGCTCAGGCGTCAGGAAGAAGGGAAACTTCATCTGGCCTTCCACGCGGTACTTCTCCATATAGGGGTTGAAGTAGTACGACGAGTCGTAGAGCGAGCCTGTCCACTGCGTCTTCACGCCGACGGGATCGCCCTTGCCGTTGGTCAGCATCGAGCCGGGCAGCATGACGTAGTCGGTATAGGCAGCGGGCTTACCATCGCTGATAGCAAAGTCCCAGCTACCCTCCAACGAGATGAAGTTCTGAGCCTCGACGGTCAGCGCACCAAACAGGGCGAGCAGTGTGAGCAGTCTTCTCATACGGTCTGTCTATCAGAAGGTTACAGTAGTCTCAGCACCTTGGTAGTCAACGGTCTTCTGCGTACCGTCGGGCAGCACCACCGTAAACTGGCGGCTCTGCAGCATACC
The DNA here is from genome assembly GCA_902800495.1 of uncultured Prevotellaceae bacterium. Taxonomy (GTDB): domain Bacteria; phylum Bacteroidota; class Bacteroidia; order Bacteroidales; family Bacteroidaceae; genus Prevotella. Next base: position 24,316 of record CADCET010000033.1, on the reverse strand, counting down.
CTTATACTGGCCCTGACGCTGGCCGACGGTCAGCGTGCGCGTCTTGTTGTTCCACGTCATCGGAATCGTGGTGTACTGACCTTTCTCGTAGTTGTAGTTGTCGCCTTCGTCCTCGTAGAGGGTGAACTGACCGTCGGCACCGGGATAGACGCGCAACTCTAACTGCTGCCACGAACGTTCGCCCACATACTGCATCTCGGGACCGAGGGGCAGAATGCTGCCTGCACGTACGAACATCGGCACCTGGTCGAAGGTCGTCGTCAGCAGGACGTCCTGACCGCCCTTGTAAAGCTTGCCCGTCCAGAAGTCATACCACTGTGCGCCCTTGGGCAGATATTTCGTGGCTGTCTTTGTCTGAGTAAAGTCTACCGAGGTGCTACCGCTCTTGGTGGCCGTGGCCGTCTTGTTGCTCCATCCGTCGAGTCCCTGTGCATCATGTTTCGAGCGGTCGACATCCTCCTCTGTGTACTGTGCCTCAACGACGGGGGCGGCCAGGATGCTGCGACCGAAGAGGAACTCGTCGCCCATCTGCCACGTGCGGCGGTCGCCGCTGAAGTCGCTCCACAACGGACGCATGTAGCTTTCGCCAGCCGATGTCACCTGCCAGGCGGTACTATATATATAAGGTAGTAAACGGTAGCGCAACTTAATCTGCTTGACGATGGCGTCGTAGACGGGCTCACCCTTCTTGCCGAATTCCCAGACCTCACGCGAGCACTCCGTGCCGTGACTGCGGAAGACGGGGCAGAACAGGCCGTACTGCATCCAGCGCACGTAGAGTTCCTGGAACTGAGGATTGCGTGGTGCAGAACCGGAACCACGGGTGTTGTAACGTCCACAGAAGAAACCGCCGATGTCGGTATTGAAGTTAGGACAGCCTGTCAGTGAGTAGTTTAGGCCAAGTGGCAACTGCTTCCTCAGCACGTCCCATGACGAGGTGACATCGCCACTCCAGAGACCCGAGCCGTAACGCTGCTGCCCGGCAAAGGCCGAACGGGTCATAATGAACACACGCTTGTCGCTGGTAGCGCGGCGCTGGCCTTCGTAGACACCACTGACCGTTGCCAACGGGAAGGCGTTGCGGTAGCGGCGCCACGTGCCGTCGCCAGCCTTGTGGTCGTAGTCGCTCTCCTTAGGATAGAAGCAGTCAGGGTCTGTGGAGTCCATCCACCAAGCGTCGGTTCCCTCGTCAAGAAGGGCCTTCAGGTAGCGCCAGTAGATGTCGCGAGCAACGGGACTAAAAGCATCGTAGACACGCACCCCCGACGGATAGTCCCTGCGCGGGGGCCAGAAGGGCAGTCCACTCTGCGGCCACGTCTCGAAGTCGTAGAGCAGCCCTAAGGAGTCGAGTTCGTGATACTGTTTCGTCATCGGACCGAAGCTTGCCCATATTGAAATCATAAAGTGGGCATTCTGACGGTGTACCTCGTCAATCATCTTCCGCCCGTCCTTGAAATCCTCGTTGATGAACGCCATGGCGTTCCACGTATAGTTTGAACCCCAGTACTGCCAGTCCTGGATGATGCCGTCCAGAGGTACTTGTTCCTGACGGTAGCGCTTCACCACGTCGAGCAGCTCGCGCGACGTCTTATATCGCTCCTTCGACTGCCAGTAGCCGTAGGTCCACAGCGGGAACATAGGCACCTGCCCAGACAGGGCGCGCATCTCGCGGACATTGCCGTCGGCCGATCCGCCTAACATGAGGTAATAGTCTACGGCGTCGCCGACCTCCGACGACAACGACATCGTGGTGCCACCCTTGGGCGAATCGAACGTGGTGCGCGAATAGTTATCCCAATAAATAGCCCAGCCACGGATGCTCTGCAGCACGAGCTGGAAGTCCTCTAAGTTTGACTGCTCCATCACCACATGCTTGCCACGGTGCGACAGGAGGCCGTCCTGCAGTGTGCCTAAGCCGTAGACGGGTTCGTCTTTCTGCAGACGGAAGGTGGTGCTGACGCGGCAGGCGCCACGGTCGGGGCCGCTGGTGCGCTCTTCGAAGCTATAGTCTTGCTCACTCAAGAGGTTCTTCAGACGAAGGCCCTCGAAGGCGACGCGCCCCGTCGTCTTGTTGACACGGACGGTCAGCTCCTGGCTGCTCAGCGTCAGCTCGCTGCCACTCTCGCCACGGCGCACGTCAACCTGCTGCGGCTCGGCAGTAACAACCAGACTCTTCCGCAGGGCCTTGCCCTTCGGCGTCTTGGTGATATGTACGGTACGCGGGTTGAAGAACGTCACACCCACCTGTGTACCATCGGGCGTGGTCATGGTCACCTGTGCCTGTCCAGTCGTTGCTATCAGGGCAACGGCTATCAGACTCAACATCAGTTTTCTCATCTTTCTTTAGTTATTGTTATAGGTTAAAAATTCAGCGTTTCTATTTCAGCAGTAGCTCTACAGGACAATGGTCGCTGCCCGTAATGGTGGTATGGATAAGGGAGTCGGCCACCTGCGGCATCAGACGATCGGAGACGACGAAATAGTCGATGCGCCAGCCGGCATTCTTCTGACGAGCCTGGAAACGGTAAGACCACCACGAGTACTCCACGCGGTCGGGATAAAGGGTACGGAAGGTATCGGTGAAACCGCAGGACAGGAGGTCGGTGAAGGCTTGGCGCTCCTCGTCGGAGAAGCCGGCATTGCGGCGGTTGCTCTTGGGATTCTTCAGGTCAATCTCCTCGTGGGCCACATTCAGATCGCCACAGAGGATGACGGGCTTCACGGCATCGAGCTGTTTCAGATAGCGACGGAAAGCCTCCTCCCACGACAGACGGTAATCTAAACGCTTCAGGCCGTCCTGGGCGTTGGGCGTGTAGCAGCAGACGAGGAAGAACTGCTCCATCTCAAGCGTCACCACCCTACCCTCGTGGTCGTGCAGGTCGACGCCAATGCCGTATGTGACCTGGAGCGGCTGGTGGCGGGTGAAGATGGCGGTGCCGGAATAACCTTTCTTGTCGGCATAGTTCCAGTAGGACTGGTAGCCGTCGAACTGCAAGTCGAGCTGTCCGGCCTGCATCTTCGTCTCCTGCAGACAGAAGAAGTCAGCATCCAAACTGCGGAAGACATCACTAAAGCCCTTGCCCTCGCAAGCACGCAGGCCATTAACATTCCAAGAGACAAATTTCATAAGTTCAGGTTTTTGATGCTACAAAAGTACGGATATTTTTTCAATCCCACAAGTTTTTCCCGAAAATATTTGGGTGTTTCAGAAAGAAGTAGTACCTTTGCAAAACATAAAAAACACAAAAGAAACATGAATATGCGAGTACTATCCATCATCTTCTGTGCGATGCTCAGCCTCAACACGGCTGTTGCACAGAAGAGCAGTCTTCAGGAACATGCCGAACAGGCACTCAACAACAGCAAGCCCATTGAGGCCCGCTACACCTATATCCGCGCCTTCGAGGACTATGCAGGCAAGGGGCAGATGAAACAGGCCGTAGAGTGCGGCACCAAGGCTACAACCTTATATTATAAGGAGAACCTCTATAAAGAGGCGTTCGAACTGCTACGCCGCATCGAGCAGACAATCATTGCCAGCCAGGTAGACGCTGCCAAGAAGTCGGCCCTGTTCTACCAGACCGCCAAGGAGCGCTACAATATGTACACCAAGCTGCACAAGGGCGCCAGCGCCAAGGAGCAGCTGAACATTATGGAAGTCCACGCCCAGAAGTCGAACGATGACGAAGTGAAGAACGACCTGCTCTACAATCAGGCTATCTACTACTACACGATGGGCCAGACGCAGCAGGGCAACGCCGTCTTCAAGGTCATGGCCGACAAGCTGACCGCCTCGAAGGAATACGACAAGGTGGACGACGTCTACAAGTCGCTCATCGCCAGCGGCCGCCGCTCAGGCAGTGCCAATATGGTGGCACAGTCGTACAGCAGCTACATGGCCTGGAAAGACTCTACCAACGCCATCAAGGTGGCCGACCAGATTAATGCGCTAAAACAGCAGATAGCCGACAACGAGGCATCGATAGCTGAGAATGACTCGTCGCTCACCACGCGTCAGGTCATCATCATCGGACTTGGCATCCTGGCCGCAGCATTAGCCGCCGCACTGGCTATTGGCGCCATCATCCTGCTGCGCTTCATCATGCAGACACGCCGCCAGAAGAAGACCATCAATATGCTGAACGAGAACAACGCGCTGAAGGCGAAGTTCATCAGCAATATCTCGGCGCAGTTAGAGCCTACGCTGCAGAAGCTCGACAGCCGCCAGCCTGAGGTGAAGGCACTGAAGGATTTCTCTGAGCACATCCAGACGTTGTCAGAACTGGAGAACACGATGGGCGAGGCTGTCGAAATGGAGGACATCCAGATGCAATCTTTCTGCGAGGGAATCATGGACCAGATAAAGAGTAAGGTGAAGACTGGCGTCACCCTGCACGTGGAGGCACCGAAGATGAGCGCCAAGATTAACAAGGACTACGTCTCACACATCTTGCAGCACCTGTTGGAGAACGCTGCCGAATATGTGGCAACCGGCGGCAAGGTGACGCTGGAGTTCAAGAAGCGCAGCGCACACACCTACCAGTTCCTCGTGACAAACACGGGTGAGGCTATTGCCGAAGAGAAGCGTGAAGACATCTTCAAGCCCTTCTTGGAAATCAAGGACCTGACGACTGGCGACGGTCTCGGACTGCCTATCTGCAAGCAGATGGCTGTTAAGATGAACGGTGACTTGGAGGTTGACCCAGAGTTCACCAAGGGTACGCGCTTCGTACTGACACTACACGACGCATAAAGGATAACCGAACACCCATATAAAAACAGCCGGATGATTCCTCACCCGGCTGTTTTTTATGTTGCTTTTTGTCACGTTTAGAACTTCGCCATCTTGATGGCGACAACGGCGCACTCGTCGCCCTTGTTGCCCAAGCGACCACCCGCACGATCCTTGGCCTGCTGCAGGTCGTTGGTCGTCAGCAACCCGTAGATAACGGGAATGTTGTTTGTAGCGTTCAGACGGGCAATGCCCTGAGTAACACCCTGACAGATGTAGTCGAAATGAGGGGTCTCGCCACGGATGACAGAACCTAAGACGATAACAGCGTCGTAGCCGTCGTTCAGGGTCATCTGACGCGCACCATAGATCAGTTCGAAGGAACCGGGCACGGTCTTCACGTGAATGTTTTCAGGCAAAGCGCCGTGCTTCTCGAGTGTGTCGACACACCCTTGAAGCAAGGCGCCTGTTATTTCTGGATTCCATTCTGCCACGACGATGCCGAAAATCATGTTCGACGCGTCGGGCACTTTGTCCGCATTATATTCAGAAAGATTTTTAGTTGCCATCGCCGCTTGTTTATTTTGCAGAAGCACGCTCGATATAAGCGTCGATGTTCTGATACTGCATAGAGTTGAAGTACTTGTCCTTCACCGTCTGATACAGCTTCAGAGCCTCGTCTTTCTTGTTCTGGCTCTCCAAGATCTCGCCAGCCTGGATGAGGAAGGTGGGCGACAGCGAGTTGTTGTCGGCCTTCTCAGCAGCCTTCTTCAGCGTAGCAACAGCCTTGTCGAGCTGGTTGACGTGAGCGTAGGCATTGCCTAAAGCACCCAACGTAGCGGGCGAAATCATCTGATCGTCCTTCTGGTCGAACTTCTCCAAGTAGTTGACAGCCTCCTGCCACTTGTCGAGGTTAGCATAGCACAAACCGGCATAGAGGTTAGCCAGGTTAGCGGCGTCGCCACCAAACTCGCTGGCAATCTTGGCGAAGCCGATAAAGCCCGTGCTGTCACCATTGAGAGCCTGCTCGTACATCTCGTTAGCAAAGTACTCCTGACCCTTGGCCAAAGCGGTGTTAGCCTTCTCAGCATTAGGAGCTGCTACGTAATTGTTGTAGAGGATACAACCGGCAACGATGACCACCAAAGCCACCACGGCGCCGATAATCTGTTTCTGATACTTGAGGAAGAAAGCCTCATTCTTGCTGAGCGTCTCCTCAACGGGAGCGCCCTTCTGATTGTTCTGATTTGCCATTATTTTTTGTTATTTTTTATATGTCCATACAAATTGCGGCTGCAAAGGTACTAATTTTCTTGAACTTTGAGGTTTGAAGAATGAAGTTTATGTTTTCTCTTTAGGATTTTTTAACTGCCGCAGGAATTAAAAAACTTCAAACATCAAACTTTAAACATCAAAGTTTGTTGTACCTTTGCACCGTGATTCTCGAAAAACTGACCATCCTCAACTACAAAAACATTCCGGAGGCAACATTACAGTTGTCGCCAAAGATGAACTGTTTCATCGGCCACAACGGGGCGGGAAAGACCAATGTGCTCGACAGCGTCTACTTCCTGTCGTTCTGTCACTCGGCCTCCAATCCCATTGACCAGCAGGTCATTCGCCACAACGAGGAGTTTCTGATGCTCGAAGGCTTATATACGAACGACGGCGAACAGTTATCCATCGCCTGCGGCATGAAACGCGGTCAGAAGAAGCACTTCAAGCGCAACAAGAAGGAGTACAAGCGGCTGAGTGAGCACATCGGACTGATTCCTATCGTGATGATTTCGCCTGCCGACACCTATCTCATCGAGGGCGGCAGCGAGGAACGGCGACGGCTGATGGACGTGGTGATAGCACAGACAGACCACACATACATCGACGCCCTCACCCGTTACAACAAAGCCCTGCAACAGCGCAACACCCTGCTGAAACAGGAGGAGGAACCCGACGCAGAGATGCTGAGCATCTTCGAAGAGCAGATGGCCAGCACGGGCGAAGCCATCTACCGCCAGCGCTCACACTTCACCGAACAGCTGACGCCGCTTTTCCAGCAATTCTACGAGCGCATCTCGGGCGGGCACGAACAGGTGTCGCTGACCTACACCAGCCACTGCCAACGCGGACCGTTGCTCGACGTCATCCAGCGCGACCGTATGAAAGACCGCGCTGTGGGCTATTCGCTGCACGGCATCCATCGCGACGACCTGGAAATCATGCTCGACGGACATTCCCTGAAACGTGAGGGGTCGCAAGGCCAGCAGAAGACATTTGTCATCAGCCTCAAACTGGCGCAGTTCGAACTGCTGCGGCGCGTGATGCCCACCACCCCACTGCTGCTGCTCGACGACATCTTCGACAAGCTCGACGCCCAGCGCGTGGAGCAGATTGTCAGCCTGGTATCAGGCGACGACTTCGGCCAGATCTTCATGACAGATACCAACCGCGAGCATTTAGACCAGATTCTGGCCAGTTCGTCGCACGACTATCATATCTATAACGTGGAGGACGGAAACATTGTTCAGACGTGACGTACAAAACATCAAGGACCTCATACTGCGCAACCTGCGCCAACAGGGTCTTGAGATGCCGCTTCTACAGAAGCGGTTAGTCGAGGCGTGGCCAGTCGTAGCCGGCGAGACCATAGCCTGCTACACGCTCAACGCCTATATCATCAACCAGACGCTCTACGTCAAGCTGAGCGCACCTGCCCTGCGCGCCGACCTGTCGATGCGCCGTCAGGAGTTTGTCAGCCGCCTAAACGAATACGTCGGCAATCAGGTGATTGCCGACGTACGATTCTGCTAATCTTAATCTTTTGCTTTGGGGAACGATTCGCCGTTCTTGAACACGCGCTGAGTCTCGCGGATGGCGGGATCGTCATCGTTCAGGTATTCCGTCCACGCCTGCTCGTCGAGCACGTTGTAAATCAGACGGCTGTTGATGTAACGCTCCAACAGCGCATGACTCTTCTGAATCATCAGGTTACGACGCTTCAGGCCGTTCTTCTCGGCATACTGGACAAACAGCTCGACGGTGTTCAGCTTCTTCAGGTAGGCCAACAGTTCACCCATACTGTCGTATTTGCTCAGTCGCTGACGGTTGTCGTCGACATACTCGTAGGCAAACTGCAGGATGAGTCCCGACATAGAAGCCTCCTTATAATAAGAGGTGACATCGGCCGTATCTTCGGCGACAAAGATGTCGGGCGTGATACCGCCGCCGCCATAGACCACACGGCCATTGGAGGTGTGATACTCCGGTCCCTCGTGCTTGATGCTGTCCTGTGAGAAGAACTCGCCATGCTGGTAGCGGTTGATGAGGTCTTCCTCATAGCTGCGGTCGGCACCGCTGGTATAAGGTTTCTGTATGCAGCGGCCCGAAGGCGAATAGTAGCGGGCAATGGTCAGGCGGATCATAGAGCCGTCGTGCAGCGAGATGGGCTGCTGTACGAGTCCCTTGCCGAAGGAGCGGCGACCGATGATGGTACCACGGTCGTTGTCCTGAATGGCACCTGCAAAAATCTCGCTGGCCGAAGCCGATCCTTCATCGATAAGCACCACTAACGGAATGTGCTGATAAGAGCCGCGACCGTCGCTGCGATACTCCTGACGCGGCGAGTGACGACCCTCGGTATAGACGATGAGCTTGCCGCGCGAGAGGAACTCATTGGCCATCTGGACAGCCGAACCGAGATAGCCGCCCGTATTGCCGCGAAGGTCAATCACGAGATTCTCAAGTCCCTCCTGTCCTAAACGGGCCAAGGCGATGAGCAGCTCGGGATAGGTCTTGTCGCCGAAGTTCTTAATCTTGATATAGCCTGTATGACTGTCAAGCATATAGGTGGCGGTGACGCTCTTCATGGGAATCTCACCACGTATGACGGTATAGCGACGAATCTGCTTTTCCTTACCACGGACGACACCAATCTTCACCTTCGTGTCCTTGTCGCCTTTCAGACGGTGCATCGCCTCTTCATTGGTGACGTCCTTGCCCACGAAAGACTGGCCGTCAATCTCTACAATCTTGTCGCCTGCCAACAACCCGGCACGCTCGGAGGGACCGTTCGAGATGACGTTCTGCACGTGGATGGTGTCCTTGCGAATGGTGAACTCAATGCCTACGCCGAAGAACGATCCCTTCAGGTCGTCGTTGGCCTGCTGCACGTCCTTCTGCGTGATATAGACGCTGTGGGGGTCGAGCTCCGACAGAATGGTAGGCATGGCTTTCTCGACGAGGTCGTTGATGTTGACCGTATCTACATACTGGTCGTCGACGATATGCAACAGGTCGTTCAGCTTGTTACTGCCCGAATTGATAATGCTGAGCCGGTTGCCCGAGAAACGGTTGGCAAAAAACGAGCCGATGAAAATGCCTATCACCACACTCACGGCCAGCCACAAGGGCATAAAACGATTCTTTTTGTTCATATCACACTTCTAAATAGACTACTTCTATGCCAGCCCGTTCCAGCAGTTCGATGCCGTCGCTGAGCCGGTATTTCTCACCATAGACGACGCGGCGGATGCCTGCCTGGATGATGAGTTTGGCACACTCGATGCAGGGCGAGGCCGTGATGTAGATGGTAGAGCCGTCGCTGTTGTTGTTCGACCGTGCCAACTTCGTAATGGCGTTGGCCTCAGCGTGCAGCACGTAGGGTTTCGACACATTGTTCTCGTCCTCGCAGACATTCTCGAAACCCGTCGGCGTACCATTGTAGCCGTCGCTGATAATCATCTTGTTCTTCACCACCAAGGCGCCTACCTGGCGACGCTGGCAGTAGCTGTTCTCAGCCCAGATACGGGCCATGCGCAGATAGCGCTCGTCCAGCTTATGCTGTTTAAGCCCACCCAAGCTCTCCCCAAGGGAGGGATGTTTGGTTACCTGATTTTGTTGATTGTCTATCGTCATATCTGAGTAATTATCTATTTAGACATCCCTCCCTTTGGGAGGGCTTGGGTGGGCTTTATACCGTTCCTCTTCAGTAACGCCTCTATTGTGGGCTCTGCGCCCTTAAACCTCTTATAGAGTGTCATAGGATTCTCCGTACCACCCTTCGAGAGGATGCAGTCGCGGAAGCGCTGGGCCGTCTCAGGGTTGAAGATGCCCTCGCGCTTGAAAACGGCAAAGGCGTCGGCATCGAGCACCTCGGCCCACTTGTAGCTGTAATACCCTGCAGCATAGCCGCCAGCCATGATATGCGAGAACTGCACCGTCATACAAGTGTCCGTACGCTGCTTGCCGAGGATGGCTTTCTTCCACGCCTGCTTCTCGAACGCCATGATGTCGTCCGTAAACTCGTCGCGCTGTGTATAGTAAGCCATATCGAGCAGACCAAACGACACCTGACGCAGGCAGGCCGTAGCGCACATGAAGTTGCGGCTCTTGACGATGCGGTCTATCAGCTCGTCGGGCAGGGGGTCGCCTGTCTCGTAATGGAAGGCGAAGGTGCGCAGGAACTCTTTCTCAATGGCGAAGTTCTCCATGAACTGCGAAGGCAGCTCAACGAAGTCCCACCAGACGTTAGTACCGCTGAGACTCTCGAAGCGGGTGTTGGCAAACATGCCGTGCAGCGAGTGTCCGAACTCGTGCAAGAAGGTCTCCACCTCGCTGAGTGTCAGCAGGGCTGGCTTGTCGTCTGTCGGCTTGGTCAGGTTCATCACCACGCTGACATGCGGGCGCACGTTCTTACAGTTGTCGGGACCGAAGGGCTTATGAACGTCCTCGCGCTCCATCCACTGACCCTGATACTCCGTCATCCACGCCCCACCCTGCTTACCTTTACGGGGATGGAAGTCGGCATAGAAGACAGCCAAGAACGAGCCGTCCTTATCGAAGACCTCGTAGGCTTTCACGTCAGGATGATAGACGGGGATGGCCTTGTTCTCCTTGAACGTAATGCCGTACAGTCGGGTGGCCAGTCCGAAGACGCCGCCGATAACCTTATCCAACTGGAAGTAAGGGCGCAGCATCTCTGCGTCAATATTGAACTTCTTCATCTGCAGCTTGTGGCTGTAGAAGCCCGCATCCCACGGTTCTAAAGCCTCCCCAAGTCCCTCCGAAGGAGGGGATGTCTGGTTACCTAAAGCTGATATGTCTGGGGTTTTATGCAACTTAACACCCCCTCCTTTGGAAAGGCTACGGGTAGGCGAGCTTTGCTCGGGAATGGGGCTTGGGGAGGCTTCCTTTTTCAGTTCCTCCCGTTCCTTCTCGGCTGTCGGTTTGTAGGCGTCGATAAGGTCGTTCAACAGCTTATAGACACTACGCACGTTGCCGGCCATACGGTGCTTGAGCACGTAGTCGGCGTACGTCTTGCTGCCTAACAGCTGGGCTATCTCGCGGCGCAGGTTAATGAGTCGCTTGCAGATGTCGAGGTTGTTCTCTGTGTTGTCATGAATACAGACGGTATTGCGGGCCATATACATCTGGCGGCGCAGTTCCCGCTGCGTCGAATAGGTCATGAACGGCTGATAGCTGGGATAGTCCAACGTAAACACCCAACCTTCGAGATCACGCTCACGGGCAGCCTGTGCAGCAGCCTCGCGGGCCGTTTCGGGCAGTCCGTCGAGCTGAGCCTCATCGGTCAGGTGCAGCGTATAGGCCTTCTGCTCCTTCAGCAGGTTCTGCGAGAACTGCAGACCCAGCATCGAGGCCTCCTCCGTTAGCTGGCGCAGACGGGCCTTTCCCTCAGCGTCGAGCAGCGCACCGCTACGCACAAAACCGTCGTAGCAGTTATCCAGCAGCATCTTCTCTTCGGGTGTCAGACGGCGGTGGTGACGATGCACGTACTTGATGCGCTCAAACAGCCGTTCGTTCAGCCGTATGTCGTTGGCGTGCTTCGTCAGGATGGGCGACATCTTCTGTGCCAGGGCATCCATCTCGTCGTTCGTCTCAGCACTCAGCAGGTTGAAAAACACGCTCGACGTACGCGACAGCAGGTCGTAGTAGTTGTCCTTCTCGTCGTCCACTGAGATGATGGTATTGTCAAACGTCGGCTTGGCCGGATTATTGATAATCTTCTCTATCTGCTCGTCGTCACGGCGTATGCCCTCCATGAAGGCCTCCTCGAAGTCCTCCAGTCGGATACGGTCAAACGGCGCCGTGTCGTGCGGCGTATTGTAGGGTTCAAAAAACGGATTCTTCCGCTGATTCTCCTGATTCATAACATACTTTCTCTATAACAGCGTGCAAAGATACATATAATCGAGAGCAGAACAAAAGATTTTAATCTTTTTTATGCCGAGACAGAGTATCTTCGCCGATTTTTCGGCAAAGTTACATAAAATCGAGGGAAATACAAAGGAAAAACGCTTTTTTCTTCATTTCCAATCTTTTTTCACTCTTTCTCTTGCTTTTTCGCCATAAAGTTCGTATCTTTGCCCAAAATTAAGAAAGACAATCGTTATGACACAGTTAGTAATTACGTTGAAAGACCAGTCTTACCTGCCTAATATCCGGCGCATCGTGAAGTCGCTGGTGGGGGTGGAGAAGGTCACTACGGCAAAGCCTGCTGACAATCCGGCAGCTCGTAAGAAATTTCTTGGCGAGTTTCGTCATGCTGTGGCTCAGGCCAAAGACTTCAAAGAAGGTAATACCGAATTCGGCACATGGGAGGAGATGATGAATGAACTATGATTTCCGTCCATCACCCGACTTCGTAAAGGGAGTAAAAGCCCTGGCTAAACGCTATCCTTCGTTGAAGTCTGACCTCTTACAACTCCGTCAGAGTCTTGAACATAACCCTGAACAGGGGGTTGATCTTGGTGGGGGGCTTCGTAAGATAAGAATGAATATCAAGAGCAAGGGACGCGGAAAAGCTGGCGGTGCCATGGGATTTGTAGAAAAGCATAAGGATTATATTACCGAGGCCGCACTTTACTTTGATTCGAAAGCCAATCCTGTATTCAGCCTCGCTTATGATGGGAAAGAGATGCCGTTCCTTAACGACAAAGAGTTTGAAGATTATTTAGTCATGGCAACAAGATACAAAGCAAGCTTGCTGAGGATTGCAACGCAAGAAATGCTTGCAATGAAGGAAAGAAGAACTTCACAGAAGGAACCATCCCTTCTGTGTATGATGCGACCTGCTTTTCAGAGACGAATCTGCTGTATATGAAGAACTTCTATCTGCTTTATCAGCCCTATCTGCAAATTGCTCCACAAGTTGGGGAGCAAATTACTCAGCAAGTTGCTGAGCAAAGGGAGAATGCAATCACTCCACAACTTGTGGAGCAAATACAAAATGATTTGTTTTCTGTGCCTTGGGGCCATCATCGCTTCATCATCGATAAATTTAAAGAACAGCCAGAGAAAGCAGAGATAGAGGCCAAACTGAGTGCAAGATAACATGGTTATATCCGCATGGGATCTCGGTAATAGAACGTAGCCCTAATACTGCTCGCAGAAAAAGGTTTGCTTACGGTAAAGTCCAAGTTTGCTTACGGTAAACCTGGACTTTACCGTAAGCAAACCTAAATGCCCTTTTCAGCAAGCTAATAGCGTATGAGTTTCACCTCGGAATTCAGACCGCTCGGCACGGGCTCCCACTGGTCGTAGAGGGTCTTTTTGTAGTTGATGTCAACGACATTGATTTCCTCCATCTTGCGCCACTTCACACCACGACGGTCAAGGTCGGCGATGCGGTTGGCGGGCAGGTTGGTCACCTCGATACGTATCTCGTTGTCGCCGACTTTCAGAGCCTGTCCGCAGTCGAGCACGAAGGGTACAGACCAAGCGCAGCCTATCAGCTGGCCATTGATATAGACACGGGCCGACTCGCGCACATCGCCAAGGTCTATCTGCCAGCCATTGACACCCTTCAGGTCTTTCTTCGTCAGCTTCAGATGGGTGGTGTAGACGCCGGTGCCCATCGTCACACGGGCATTTGCATCATCCAACCGTTCCCAGGTCTGGAGCTCAGTCAGCTGGAAGGTCTTGCCAACCTTGGGAGCCTCTTCGACGAACGAAAGCGTCCATGGGCCATGTAAGGCGACGATGTCGCTGGATGGACAATTGTTATTGTCTCTTTTATCATTATCATTTAGAGACAAAGCCTCGCTATACGTCTGCAGAATCATCGACTCGCCGCTGCGCAGGTTGATGACAAGTCCGTCTTTGTCGAACTTGGCTTTGGTGATACTGCCGTCAAGCGGATTGAACCACACGGCGTCCTTGAAGTCTACGGCCAGAGGCTCGATGCTGTGTATGTCGTTGGGCGACAGGTTGGCCATGAAGTAATGATAGCCCGTTGTGTTGCGTCGACGGATGGCCTTCAGCCCGCACTCGGTCTTGATAGGCTCTGGCTTGGCAGCCGTCTGCAGGGTCTTGGCGTCCACCTGATAGAAGATGTGGGCACCCTGAGCCTTCAGCGCATCGATATGCTGCTTCACGGCGTCGGGCATCTGTCCGCTACCGGGAATAATCAGTCCCTTGTAGCGGGTGCCGGCCTTGGTGACGAGCTGTCCGTCCTGACAGGTGACACCCATCAACAGGCGCTCAGAGATATAGTCGCAGTCGAAGCCGGCACGGTCGATGTCGAGGATGGTCTTGATAAACTCGGGCGCCAGCTTGCCCATAGCGTGGATGGAGAACTGCATGAGCAGTTTATTGGTGTTCTTCTGCCACATATCACGGACGGGCAGGAAGACCAGGAAATCGTTGTCGGGCTGTCCCATCTGCAGGAACGACTGGCAACGTTCGACATATTTCATAAAGTAAGGTGCATCGCGCCAGATGGAGTTGGTGGGCGACATATCGATAGAGGCGTAGAACTTCCAGCCGGGCCACTCATCGTCTTTCGGCGAATAGCAGGTGCCGTGGAAGAACATGTGGTTGACGCCGGCACAGAACATCAAGTCGATATCGGGCTTCAGTTGCGACAGACTAGTGCGGAAGTGCTCGGTGAGCCACGTAAACGTCTCGCTCGACGTATAGGGCTTGCCGCAGACATGGGCTGCCGACGGGGCATACTTGAACATCGAGTAGTCAGAGTCGTTCTTGCGGGTCTTGCCCGGGTCGGTACGCAATCCCTTGATGCCGAAGTCAGACAGGCCGAAACCCTCAATCTCAGGAATATCAACGGCGGCATAGCAGTCGATGAGGTTGGCGGGCGATCCGTGAGCCTGATTGCGGGTGGTGGCACCATGACTGTGCGCCCAAGCCGTCCATTGCTCGGTAAAGTTCTCAAGCAGCAGGTCGCCAAGCGTTTCGCGGTAGTCGCTGACAGTCTTCACATCGCCACTCATCAGCTCTGGCAGATGTTCTTCCAACCTGTAGCCACGACGCTTGGCAAACTCGTCAAAGAGCGTCGGCGTCCATGTGGCGTCGGCCACCTCGTAGGAATCGTTGAAAAAGGTATGCGGATAAGGCGTCTTCGTTCGCTCGAAAGCGTCCTCTATATGCTTCAGATAGTTGGCCACAGCCTGACGATCGAAATGGTCGATGACCAGACCCTCACCGCCGGGAGCGGCACGCTTCACTTTCATCACGGCATAGCGGATATAGACAGCTATGACGCGCCATTCCTGCGTCTTCTTCGTCCCCTTGGGGGCCTTCCACGTCAGTTGTCCGTCCTTGACAAACGAAGTCACGTCAATAGCCGTTTCGCCGCCATAAACCAAGACCTTGTTCAGACGTGCATACTTACGGTCTTTCTCGGGAGCCTGCAAATCAAGCAGCTCCACTTTCTTGCCCGTAAACGTCTTGTCAACGAACAACACCTTATTGGCCGACTCCTCAACGGGCACCCACGGACCACCAAAAGGCCAACCCGTACCCGTGGCCATATCCAGCTCTATGCCGTTCTGCCGGCATTGTTCCTGCGTGTAGCGCAACATCTCCATCCATTTGTCTGACAAATAAGGGATGTTATTGGCTTGATTGCCCTGCACGCCATAAAGCGGCGTAATCTCAACAGCACCGATGCCATGATGGGCATACTGCTGGAGATTCCATTGCAGGTTCCCCTTGTCAACGGCCGACCCTAACCACCACCATCTTGTGCCCGGTTTGGCCTCTGGCGTAGAGGCTGGCCAAGACTGGGCAACGGCTGCCGTTACCATGAAAGCAGCCACCATCGTTGTTAATATTTTTCTCATACAGATTTTAATTGCCGTCAGGTTTAACAATATCCTTCAAGGGCGAAGGCACCCACTTAAACGTTTTCCAGTCGTCAGGCTGCGTGGGGTCGAAGTCCTGCCAGTCGGGACGCAAGTACTTGACAACGGGCAACTTCAGCTGCTTCATACCCATCACCACGCACTTGGCCACCTCGTAGGCGCCATAGGGATTGAAGTGGGTATTGTCGGCCAGCTCTCGCCCATAAAGTTCTTTAGGATAATGTACGAGAGCACGCTTAGAGTCCTCAAAACCAAGTGTTTCAAAGAACTTCTTTGTCATCCCATTCAAGTCAATGACGGGAACCTTTTCGCGCTCAGCCACAGACAGCATAGCAGCAGGAAACTCTCCGTGGGTATTGCGTATGGTCATATTGTCAGTATCGAAAGCACGACGTTGTGTTGGTGTACAGAACACGATGTCGGCCCCCTTTGAACGCACCTTGTCAACAAAGATCTTCAGGTTGTAGACATAGTGATACCACGCCCCGTCGCCTGGTTTCTTCTCTTTCTCGTCGTTATGGCCGAACTCAACAAACACGTAGTCGCCCTTCTTCAGAGTTGTCAAGATTTTATCCAAGCGGCCAGCAGCTATAAAGGTGCGGGCCGTCAGTCCGCTCTCGGCATGATTAGAGACGGCAACCTCCGGCCCAAACCATCGTGTGATCATCTGTCCCCACGAAGCCCAAGGCTCATTATTCTGGTCTACCACCGTTGAATTGCCACACAGGTAAATGGTGGGGCATTCATCGTCGCGCTCAATATGGATGGACTTGACTGCCGGGGCGTCGCCATTGAACTCAAGCGTCAGCTTGTCGTCCCAGGCCAGATATGCCTTCTCACGATCCTTGATACGCACTTGCGACTTGTCGTCAATACGCGGCGACCTTTTGTTGACGACAAACTCATAAGTAACGAATTGGCCTTTCTTCGTTGCCACATTATGTGCCAACAGTCGCCGACCTTCAGCACGGACAGTCGTCTCCCCCACCCGCTTCTTGGAACCGAGCTCCACTTTGACGCGGTAATTGCCATCGTCGACCTTCACCGAGAAGTAGAACGGCTCGTCCTGTGTCTTCTTCGTCGGAGCCGGCAGGATGTCATAACCGTAACCTGCATCAGCACTGTAAACAGGCTGAGGTTTTGTCATGTCGAAATCAAAGGTTTGAGCTGCAGCCACGAAAGGCAATACACCCAATAACATCATCAGTTGTCTTTTCATTGTTTTAGTATCTTAAGTATTTGCTTGTGCAAAAGTACGAAGAAAAAGTCTAACGACAAAGAAAAAACAAATTAAAATGCATCTTCTATATGTTCCAGTTCCTCAAGATGGTCATCGCTGCCTATGACTGTCAGAATGTCGAAGCGAATCTCGCCATCATAATGCCGGTAATTGATATAGTGATTGGCAGCCTTCTTCAGATTACTGATTTTCCGATAGTCAACAGCCATCTCCGGGTCGGCAAACATACGATTCCTACGCGTTTTCACTTCGACGAACACCATTGTGGCGCCGTCAAAAGCTATGATATCCAAGTCGCGATGACCGGACTTCCAATCTCGCTCCAGGATAACATAGCCTTTGCGCCTAAGATATTCAACCGCACACTGTTCACCCCAGGTTCCCAGTTCATTATGCGCTGCCATAATTGGGTTGATCTCTTTTTACTGGTTCGTAAAGAAGTTCATCGGGTCACCCGAGAGTATCCAGGAATTATTTATTCCGCTATTGACGTCGGGCACCGGGTCAATGATGATGTCGTCTTCACCGCTGTCATTCCCACTGAACGCCAGCATCTGCAGAGTTGTCATCGTCAATACCTCTATCTGAGGTTCTATATATTCCTTTTTCATCTTAACTTCCTATTTTACTACCACTTTAACTCCATTCCTAACGTATATGCCCTTCGTCGGACTCACTACCTTGCGACCCTGCAGGTCGTAGATGTCACTATTCCCTATACTCTTTTCACTATTCATTAGCGAAGCGCCAACGCCCGTTGCGTCATCTCCGAAGTCAAGTATTAAGTCGCGTGAGGCAGCAGTTGCCGTGAACTGGAAGTAAGCGCGGAAAGAGGGCAGCGTACGTTCAATGCCTGTATGTACCAGCCTGTTACCGGTGGTCATATAGTAGATGGCATCGTCATTGGCATTAATGTTAAAGGCGTCGTAGTAGCCAATGAACTTCACGTTACCGTTAGCCTTTGTGACTGTTCTGTCAGCCGCAGAGCTGCTAACCAGAGTGACGTCATTGAACGTCGGACTTACGATATCGTCAGCGCTTGCCCACTTGATGATATAAGGCACACCTGCCTGAAGTGTGGTCACAGGCTCGCCAAAGGTCAGTATCACGTGGGTACCCGTCATCGTGGCATCAGCCAGCGTCTTCGCCGTAGCTCCCTCAAGGGCAGACCCCTCAAGCGCCACGCTAAACGGCAGGCAGATAGTGTTCCACTCGCCATTCTTCTTGAGCGTGCGGCCACCAAGTGTAACGTTGGTCGTCTGATTGTTGTTTGTTGTGATGACACTCGAATTAGTGGTACCGTTTTCGCTCAGGGTAATGGACGATGCGGACACTTCGCGATAAATCTGCGGCAGCGTAAGAACTGTCGAAGACGAAGCGTAGCACGAGAAGATGGGACTGTTATTGTTCGAATTGTAGCGCAGATTGTTGCGCGTATTCGTTCCTTGGAACACAATGGTGGCATCGCCATCGCTGATGCTGATGCTTGCTTTGGCATTGTCACCAGCGGTGTTTTTCTTTTCAGTCTTTAAGTGATTTGCCGAACTGCTGGCGGCATAGAGATAGCCATCGTCGCCTACCTTGAAGAGATAGTTGCTGCCATCCTTCTCCAGCGTGATAATCTGTGCCTCGTCGCCAGGCGTAAGTGTACCATCGTTGTTGAGCGTCACGTCATTGGTGGCTTTACGGTTGTTGGTTTGCTGCGTCGTGCTAAGCACATATTTTGTGTCTCCGTCGACGTAGGCGATAAGAATCTTGTCGCCAGCAGCCAGCGTTGTGGCGTCAGTTACCAAAGCGTATGAGCCTGTAACAGCAGGTTCAGGATTCGTTGGATCGGTCGGATCAGTTGGGTCGGTTGGATCAGTTGGATCAGTTGTCTGTTCCGGCTCCACGTAGTTGTCGTAGCTGAAAGCCGTCGAGGTCATGCTACCCCAGATGTACTCCTCCAGTCCTGGATAGTCGATGAAGGGGTTACGGTTTTTCTGGATAGCATAGACGGCGTTGTTACGATTTGTTTCCTTCTCGCTGACGGGGTCGTTCTTCGCCCACTTCATCAGCATCTCCAGCTGCCAGGGCTGCAGACCAGGATATTTATTGCCGTCAAGGGTAGAGCGTGATCCGCTATTTTTAGAATACCAATCGGGGATTTTCTCCTCGTAGCAGGTTACCATATAAAAATAGGTACGCGCGAAGTCGCCCTTGTACTCATCGTTTGGTTCGAAGACCGTACCCGAATAGCCTGGATAGGTGCAAGAGCCCACTTTGCTGAAGCCGTTGGCTGATTTGTAGGTATCACCCGACGTCTCACCGAATGGAAAGTTTGAACGTCTGTTGTTGACATATCCGTCGGTGGGATAGACGTGGAACAAGTCGCTCTTCATCGGTGCACTCTCGCCAAACCAGCTCTGTGGGAACGAGTGTTCGCGGTTATAGCAATCACCTTCTTTTGAGTAGGTGCCGCCTTCGTCAGAACCGCCTGGTACATAGTTTGTTACATTTGAATACATATCCCAGATCTTACCGTCGCTACGCACGTCGGTCGTCTTGTAGGCCGTCCAAAGATAATCATAGCTCTTCTCCGTACGGTTATAGATAATGCTGCACAATGCCGTCTTCAGCTGAGCACCCTTCTTGCCGTTGGCATTCTTGTAGTAGTCGGTTACAGAGGTGGGGGCAGTCGGCTCCGTTGGATCTGTAGGATCTGTTGGGTCGGTAGGGTCAGTTGGATCTGTAGGATCCGTAGGTGTCGTGCTGCCGTCGCTGTATTCCATATACAGGTTGGCAACCGTTTGTTTGCTCGTATAGATAGTGAAGCGGGGGCTGCTGCTATTGTACTGCAACGTACCGTAGTCTCCAGCATCCATTATGACACCTGTCGTCGTTCCGTCACTTAGTGTCCAGCTATATGCCTTGTCGCTGTAAGACACTTTCTTCTCGCCATTACATTGCAAGTATTCGTTCGTACTCTCGTTCTGTAACGTCCAGCCGTCGCTGGTCTCTTCAAGCACGAAGACAGCCACGTCGTCAGTGATGGTTACGACATCATTGCTAATCGTCACGCCTTCCTTACTCAGATACGTGCTGCTCAGGGATCCCGCTGCCGTTTTCTTGCTTCCGCAGGCAATGATGTAGCGCATATCAGGCTCAAGGTCGCTGGTCGACGCGACCAGCTTGAACGTCTTGGTGTCAGGATTGCTGGCACTTGCGCCAATCCTATACGTCGCTGCGGCAATGGCACTCTCCTCCTCGTCCTTTACAGCCAGGGCCTGCAGGGTAGTTGTCTCGCTGATGGTTAGCGCCGAACTATAGACGCTCGACTGCGTGGTCGGCGTAGTGCCGTCAGTGGTGTAGTAGATGGTGGCACCCGCGGTAGCACAGCTGATGGTCACCGTCTGTGCCTCAGCATAACGTCCGCCCTTGGGCGAGAACGTCGGCGTAGCCACATTGCTGGCGCCTACGAATCGGAACGAGACGGTGCCATCGTTATTCTGCGTGATGTTCTCAATGCGGGAGTCAAGGTAGTAGGTGCCGTCCGAATTCTTATTATAGAACTTTGCCGAAGGCGTAGTGCTCTTGCCGAAGGCGTTGACCGAGCCGTAGGGGAAGGGATCGTTGGCTGCACCTGCCTCAGTATAATACTTATTTCCGTTATAGGTCTCGTACTGATACTTGTTGTCAGCAGGAATCCACGTCATACGCTGGTGGCTGGGGTCATCGTTAGGAGCATTGTTCGCCCATGCCGTTGCGTCATAGTCTACATGCAGGATGAGCAATCCCGCACCTGGCAGTTCGGCATCCCACTTCGTCTTCTGACGGTTCTCTAACAAGTAGTACTCGTTGTTGTTACCTTTATTATATATAATATAGGTGTTGCAGCCCTCATCCTGCAGGGCCTTCATATTGCTGATGTTCTGCGTAGCATCCAGCTCTATGGGTTCCTTCCATCCTGCCACCCAGCGCTCATAGCTGGTATAGCCAGCCGGACGGTAGCCGTCGTCATTATACGACCCACTGTCCATCAAGTCCCACACAAACATACCCTGTCCGCCGCTGTAGTCGGTATCGTAGAAATCGGGATAGCCCAGGCAGTGGCTGAACTCATGGCACATCGTGCCGATACCAGCGATATCGCCCGTTTCACCGTTCAGCTCGGGACCGCAGGCGTAGGTATCGATCTTCACACCGTCGAGTGTCTGCGCACCGCTACCGTCGCCATAATAATTTGCCGAAGTCAGGTCGTATTCATGCGGCCAGATGGTGTTGGCAGCGCCGCCGTCAGCCTCGCCTTTGCCGGCATAGATCACATAGACCTGATCCACCACGTGGTCGCCGTCCCAGTCGTAGTCGGCAAAGTTCACCTCAGCGTCAGCGGCATTGACAGCCTCGATCACCATCTGTCCAGGATACATATCGTTTCCCTGACTGTCGTTCTTACCGTAGTACGAGTAGTTCTCGCTGACAGTTACAGGGCCTACGACGTCGAAGTCCAGTTCGAACTTCCCCTCGCTCTGCGCCAGGAAGTAGTCACGCATTGAGCCTTTGAATTTGCCTTCAGAGTAGTTCTCCCCGTTGGCTATTTTCTGGTAGAGAGCGTTATTGTTGGCATCCTTGAACGCCATATCCTTGAAGTTTACTAGGATGATGAGGCCTTTCTTTTGACCCGTGATACCTCCTACCTCGCCTACTCGGCGCGGAGCCAGCCGCTTCGTGCGGCGGTTGTTGGCCTGGGTACGGCGTTGCCGCGACTTCTGCACAATCTTCTCACCGTCCACCTCCTGATAGACGTCAGTACCAGCCACCATCTGGTAGCTTTTCCCGTCGACACCCTTCCAGAAGTGTCCGTGCTCGTCGCCGACGAGCGTCGCGCTGACGGTAGTGCCGTCGGCAAGGGTTAGCAGTCGTTTCAGACCTGGTTTGGCGGGCACAGCAAAGGTTGCTACTGCCAGCATCAGCAGCGTCACAGGCATCAAGCTGCGCTGTCTGACTTTCATAAAAACTTCGATGTTTTTCATATCGTCAATTTATATCGTTATTCAGTTTGCAAATTTAATCTATTTCTACAGAACAACCAAATTATTTCCCAAAAACTTTCGATTGTAGCACAAACGAGACAAGCGGCTTTCCTGATTACCAGACGGTAGGTAATCGCTGAATAGTCACAGCAGCTATTACGGTGTTTAATCTTTGTTTATTTGTATTTGAGTTTCCTATCTTTTTCTTAACTTTGCAGACAAACCGCAAATAATCGTATATTAACATAAACAATTATCAATATGAAAAAACCATTACTTATTAAATCATTACTCCTGCTATGTGCCCTAATGGTAGGAAATGTGGCGTGGGGCGACACGTATGAGCAACTGACATCAATTGCCAATATTGACGAATCCGCAGAATATGTTCTTGGTGTTGATGGGACAGGTTTCCATTATTCGGGAACTTTTTCTTGGGGACTATGCGCTTTACCCTCAGCACAAACGCCATTAAAATACACATTAAAAAAAGCAAATGACGGAGATTCTTTCACGGCACAAACAACCATTGGAATTACGACGTATTACTTACAAGTTCCAACATCTAATACCTTTAGTATGGCTACAAGCACAGGAACTAATACAGACTTGATTATTGGTACGACACAAGTAACAGGAACAAATTATGCTATAGCTAATAAAGAAACAACTGCAAGGCACCTTCGAATTAACGGTACTAGCGGTTTGCGGTCGTATGCAGGAACCACTGGTACAATGGCATTTTTTTATAAAATCAAATCTAACGGCAAAGAAAAAGCAAATCAAAATGCATCTTCTATATGTTCGATTTCTTCAAGCTCGCCATTTTGCCCAATAACTGAAACAATATCAAAGCGGAAATCGCCATCAAAACGGCGGTATTTGACATAATGGTTGGCAGCCATCTTCAGATTCCGGATTTTCCTGTAGTCTACTGCCGTTTCAGGATCAGTAAACATCCGGTTGCGCCGTGTCTTGACTTCTGCAAAGACCAACACAGAACCATCAAGAGCAATGATATCCAAGTCGCGATGACCAGACTTCCAGTCCCGTTCCAAGATCACATATCCTTTACGCCTGAGATAATCTTCTGCGCATTGTTCGCCCCAGATTCCCAGTTCATTATGCGCTGCCATACAATTACTTTTTGTTTCTCATATAACGAAGAATCACAAAGGATATTGTTTCATCTGGCTAAAACTATTTCCGGAAGCTCATTTTTTCCTCCCGCCAGCCCTCGCGTGGTGCAGATAAGAGCCACAATGCCACTTAAATCATCATATACCCACACCTCTTACACCTGGCACTTAACTAACTGAATATCAACACGCTTTTCTTGCAAGCAGGTAGCACCAGTGGTCGCACCAATACCCGCACCAATACCCGCACCTATAGTCGCACCAACCCCTTCCGCCAATGTTTCACGCCCAAAGCCAAAAACGTACAAGCCGCTCGTGAAAATATCCCGGCCGCTCGTAAAAAAATATCGGCCGCTCGTAAATGTTTCACGGCCTCTCAGAAAAACGTCACGGCCTCTCGTAAAAATTTCACGCCGCGAAATTTTTCTGAGAGGCCGTGAGGTGGTGTGACCATTGGTGCGACTACTGGTGCGACTTACACCATGACAGAAGTATACTGTCATTCAGTCAGTTAAGTGTCAGGTGTAAGAGGTGTCACCTATATATATGTTTGTTATTATGCCAAAACATAAAGCATCCTATTTTAATAATTTATAACAGATCAGAGAACCGTCCCCCGATCTACCCAACAGTTGTTATCCTCATAATAGCAGCCATAAAGCTGACGGCTGTCGGCTGTACAGGCATAGACTTTATGGCAGGTGACGTTGCCGATGACTGTATCGCCTTTCACCTCAACACGGAAAGACCGGTCGCCGTCAGACGTATGGTGGGTGTAGTTCCACACTTTACCCTCGACCAGCATCGCTCGGTAACCGTTCTCAACGTCAACGGCATAGAGTTGAGCCGTTAGACTGCTGCATAATAGTGCAATACTCAGAATGTTCTTCATAATGGTTGCGTTTTGTAATGACGATTCTTATTTCAGCACCTTCCTGCCGTCTTGTATATACACGCCCTTGGCAGGAGGCGCGGCGAGGCGGCGGCCTTGGAGGTCGTAAAGAGATGATGGCGCGGAAGATGACGTTGCGGCACTCTCAACCTTCGTATCAATGGCTTCGACGTAAAAGTCGTGC
>CADCET010000032.1 GCA_902800495.1 uncultured Prevotellaceae bacterium | reverse complement strand
AGGAGGGGTTACTTTTGGAAACGAGAACTAAATCTGCCTGTCTAAAGGCGGTTTCAAACGAATATTAATCAATTCCGATTTTTATCGGACAGCAATAATTCCTTTCATGTTCTTATTGTCTTACGGGGGCTTTCTCGGGCTCGCCGAAGAAGGAGGCCTCAGCGTCCTTGTCGTCGAGCTTGAAGACCATGAACTTCGGGGCCTTTTCTGTGCAGGGAGCCCAGGCGCCGCCCTTCGGACCGTTGGGGTCGCCGTACTTGACGAAGTTGGTCCATGCGGTCAGCATCTTCTCGGAGAGGTCCCAGTCGCCCTTCGTCCAGGGACGCCAGCAGTGCTTCAGCGACTTGAATACGAACCAGAGGTCGCTGGAGTGGAAGGCACCGCGCAGACGCTGGGTGACCTCGGGATGCGAACCGTCGTCGGGCAGCGGACGGGCGAACTGATAAGCCCAGGCCTTGCCGCCCTTCTTCTGACGCACCTTGCAGAACTCGGCGATATTGGGGGCCATGTTGCCCATGTCGTTCAGCGTGAAGCCGATCATATAAGGTACGTCGGCCAACGTGCCCTCGCGGGTGGCATCGTCGAAGCTCTTCTTGCTGACATAGCCGTCAATCATCGGCATGAAGGGCAGTCCGCGACGCATGAAGGCCATAGGTCCGCTGGGCTGCTTCCCGTCGTCATTAATCTGATAGTAAAGCGTCGGCAGTGCGAAGACAGTCTCTGTCGATGCCTGACGCATTTTCTGCAAGTCGGTCAGTCCGGCCCAGTCGAACACTTTCTTGGCGTTGGCCTCGGCCTCCTCAACGCTTCCGCCACTGTAGCGACCACCCGTCGGGTTGCCGTTGGCATCGGGGATGGTGAGACCCTGGGCACTCATAATGACAGCCTTGTGGAACAGGCCGCGGGCCAGGGGCGACTCACAGAGGGTGCGCACACTGCCGCCTCCGGCACTCTGTCCGAAGATGGTCACGTTGCCCGGGTCGCCGCCAAACTGAGCGATGTTCTTCTTGATCCACTTCAGGGCTTCTATCTGGTCGAGAATGCCGTAGTTGCCCGACACATGATGGGGACTTTCCTCCTTCAGGGCAGGATGCGTCAGGAATCCGAAGACGCCCAGACGGTAGTTGATGCTGACGAGCACCACGTCCTTGGCGCCCCACTCCTGTCCGTCGAACTCAGGCTCTGAGCCGAAGCCCTCGCGATAGCCGCCACCGTGAATCCACAGGGCGACGGGCAGTTTCTTGTTGACTTGTCCTGGAGCTTTCGTCCATACATTCAGATACAGGCAGTCCTCGCTGAAGGCGGCCTCCTTGCCATAGCCCCACTCGGTGTAATAGCCACCCGTGTACTGAATGGCCTGATAGCTGGGACGGCCGAAAGTGTCGCAGATCTTCACGCCTTTCCAGGGCACGATGGGCTGCGGTTCCTTCCAGCGGTTCTCGCGGATGGGAGGTGCGGCGTATGGAATGCCACGATAGACAAACACGTCGGGATGGTCATCGGCCAGAACGCCCTGAACCTGACCACCTTCAATCGTCAACACGGGGTTCTCTGCAGCACCTGCAGACACAGCTACCATGAGCAGAAGCGGTAATAAGATTTTCTTCATAGCTGGTTGATATTAATAGTTATTGGTCCTTCAATTCTTCTACATTCCTCGCGCTTTCCAGATGCGCTCCTTGGCGGCATTGATCTCCTGGAACTTCTTCTCGGCGGCACGGCGTACGTCCTCGCCGAGGGCGGCCACCTTGTCGGGATGGTGTTCGAGGGCCAGCTTACGGTAGGCCTTCTTCACCTCGTCGTCAGTAGCGTCAGGCGATACGCCAAGCACCTTGTAGGCCGACTCCAGGTCGTCGTGCCCCATGTTGAGCATAGAGTCAACCTCGTCGGCAGACAGTCCCATCCACGAGGCGCACTCATCCAGTGCAGTCACCTCCGTAGGGTCGAGATGACCGTCGGCCTGGGCTATCATACAGAGGAAGTCGAGCAGCTGCAGGCGCTGTGAGTAGTCCATGTTACGGTTCATCTGACTGCAACAGTCGCGGACGGTGGATTTGAAGCGTATCCAGCCCTGCCGTCGCTGCTCGTCGAAGAGCTTCTTCAGGATGTCGTCACCCTGCGTGACGGCCTGCTCGCCGAAGTTCTGGCGCAACATGCCGCGCACCGTCTCCATCTCAGAGTGCATCGCCTTACCGTCGGCCTTGATAATATACGAGGCCAGCACGAGCAATGCGAAGAGGAAACTGTTGCGGTCGCCCTGCGCCTGCCGATATTGCTGTTGAGAGAAGCCGTCGTCACGCTCCGACCCATAGCCGAAGGTGCCTGCATTGCTGAAATTGTTCACCGAGTCCATGCCCGACTCAAAGAGCGAGCCTATCAGATAGCCTGCCAGAGCGCCTAACGGGCCTCCGGCCATCCATCCGACGATACCACCTATCCATTTCCCTGCTGCCATAATTCCAATAGTTTTTCTCCTTTTCCCATATCGTCAATCAACACTTCTGCCAGTCTCAACAACGTCTCGTGAGGCAATTGTAGCCGAGGGTCGTCGCTATGCGTATTGATAGCCGACAAGAAGTGAGGCATCTCGCGCTTATAGATCAGCTTCATCCGGGCGTTAGAGTCGTCTGTTTCCGAACAACTGAAAGTGACGTTTGCCAAGCGGTCGCAGAGCTTGACAAACGGTGCGTAGGGCGTCTCGCGAATACCCTGATAGTACGCCTCCCCTGCCCTCTCGGCTCTCGTACGGCCTTTGTCATTGGTCAGCGCATAGGCGATTTCCGCAGCCAACAGAGCCTGCTCATCGGTCATCATCTGGCGCGCCTGCTTCTTCACGTCATTATACGTCAGACGGGCGTCTTCGATGCTGTCGTGATAGTAGCCGCCGAACATCAGGGGAAGGACGTCGTTCTCGTCGCAGCATACCAGATGGCCGAACTCCCTGATACCAGCCACCACCATGTCGAGATGGTAGCCGTATGGCAGCCCATTGCCGTAGGTCTGGTTCACGCTCTGGTGCAGGTCGTGAGCCGACTGGCGTATCAGCTCTATCTTGTCGGCCTGCCTGTCAAGACAGGCCTCAAATTCCTCTTTACTCATCGTTCATTGTCGTTTTATGCCTGCAAAAATACACAATAATCCTGAAACGACCAAAGAAACCGGGTATGCAAATGAAAAAATTTTCTGCTCACGCTTTCTTTTTGTCGGCCAGATACATGCCCAGCAGTATCAGCACCGTTCCCAACAAGAAGTAAGACGTGATCTGCTCATTGAGAATCCACCACGCAAAAACTATCGTGGCCACAGGGTTCAGGTACACGTAGTTGGTAGTGACCATAGCCCCCAACCGCTTGATCGCCCATGTCCACGCTAAGAAGCAGAGCATCGAGGCAACGACTCCGAGGAAAAGCAGGTTGAGGAGAATTGAAAAATTAAAAAAATGAAAAACTGAAGAGGTGAAAATCCACGCATCTTCGGGCACCAACATATAATAAGGAATGATGGTGACGAGACCGTAAAAGAACACCTTGCGAGTGATGAACACAGAGTCGTACTTACGACCGACAGGTATCATCAGCAGCGAATATATGGCCCAGCAAAGGTTTGCCGCCAATGCTAAGGCATCGCCAACGGGCGACAGATGGAGCACGAAATGGCCGTTGAGCACCACCACACAGACTCCCGCAACGGCTGTCAGCGCACCCAACGTCTGCAGACGGCTCATGCGCTCGGACTTGTAGAAGAGTCCTATCAGTGCCGAGGCCACCAACGGACAGCTACAGACGATGAGCGACGTGTTGGTGGCGGTCGTATAGTTCAGTGCCTCGTTCTCAGCCAGGAAATACAGCGAGCCGCCCGTCACGCCCAGCAACATCATCAGCAGTTCGTCGCGCCACGAGCCGCACCAGACTTGAACGGACTTCTTCGGACTGTCCGCGTCAGTCCGTGCCTGTCCGATGCGAAAAAACGGACGCCCGATGCTATACAGCGCTAACAGTACGTAGGCGATGATGAAGCGCAACGTGAATATCTGAGCCGCCGAGAGTCCCGCCAGCAACAGCAGTTTCGTGAACACGAAAGTGCTGCCCCAGACGACAATCGTCACGAAGGCCACAAAATGGTATTTCAGTCTATGTATTAGTTCCACGGTGCAAAGGTAGTGCAAACCGAGCGAAAAAACAAATAATATTTGATTTTTCCGAGGTATCGGGTTTTATGTTTTACCAGAAAATGTTGAATACATAATGGTTGTTATAAGCCAAAAACACACCACCCATGTCGCCCATCCCGCTCCTAAGTTCTTACCTTGCAAACCAGAAAAGCCGGAGTTTTAGGAGCGGGATGGGCGACGTGGGTGGGATGTTTTTCTTTTTCACTATCCTATGCGTGCGCGCGTGCCAGTCGCGAGACAAAAAGAAAAGTGTTCGAACGAAGCAGTACGCTTTCACGAGAGGCCGCGACGTTTTCACGAGAGGCTTATATTTTTTTACGAGAGGCTTGTATTTTTTTACGAGAGGCTTGTATTTTTTTAAGGCTTATATTTTTTCACGAGAAGCGAAGTGTTAGGGAGCGGGACTATTGGCATAAGGTTATCTCAGCGTTCCATGCATCAGACTTTTCTTATTGCATCGGACTTTACGGACTCTTTCGGACAGTCCGTGTCCGGCCGTACCCGTCCGATGCCAAAACAGTCTGCGTCATTCCGTACCCGTCCGATGCCCAAACAGTCCGTGTCAGTCCGGTGACAAAATCACACAAATTCATCAAGAAAACTATCACCTATGCGGTATTTCTGCACACCTACGCCCTATTTTTGCAGCCAGAAACTGATTATTCACTCAAACAAAAGACAAAATGAACACAATCGCCATCTTAGAACTGATCGTCGGCATCCTCTTTCTGAGCGAAACACTCTCGCGCATTACAGGTGGGGAAACCCCTCGCGACATTTACTGCAATGTCTGCCGTCCCTTCTTCGTGAAAATGCCGATGCGTTTCTCCATCTTCATCACATTCATGGAAACCGTCGCCGGAACGCTGTTAGCGTTTCACGGCCTCCTCATGTTAAAAGGAATAGTATGACTTTGAAGATGGGAATTTTGACAGAAGAATACAATTTTTTTCGCTTTTTTCATTGTCAATTCGGAAATATTTCGTATTTTTGCAGTTGGATACGGATTCTATACCGTTTCATTGACATACTGAACAGCGAAGCACGTGCTTCATTCTCACCAAACGGGAACCTGAGAACTTCCTGCCCTACGGCAATATGTGAAGGTGGGGAATGTCGTGCAGTTGTTTCCGCGCTTACAGGCGCGGACTTCTGTCATATTCCACCTTCAAGGTTTCTCAGGACCTCCGTTGCAGAATATCGGCGCGAAGTCTGCGCTTCAGTGTATATATAAAAGGTGTAACTAAAATCCTAATACAGAAATGTTAACGATCAAAGGAAGAAAAACATTCAAGTGCAAGCAATGTGGCCACACATTCGAAGCCTTCGACACAGAGGGCGGCATCAGATGTGGCCCAAACCTCCCGCAGTGTCCAAAGTGCGGGAGTAGAGATACGAGGAAAGCTAACTTTGTAGAACTATTACAAGAAACAGTGTTGCGATTTGAATAAACATTAATCATAAATCACATGATAAATTACCAAAATCGATAAATTATGGAAACAAGTAACAACAATGTACTGTCAGCAGGATCTTTAAGAGAGCCTGCAACCGACAAAAGGAAACAGTTATCAACTGCACTATCTGCTGAGCAAAAGAAATTGAAAGATTTGTCAAATCAGTTAAAGGATTTGAAAGTAAGAGTCGAACCCCAAGAGCCAAAATTCGACAGTGGCAATATTTCACTTGTTGGCACCATTGCTGCTGCTATTGTAGTCGTGTTGTTTATTCTTCATTGCATAATTTGGGTTCTTAATCTTATTTTTGACATTGAATGGGATACATGGGGATGGACTGTTACTGCTTTTTGGTGGGGACTAGGTACTACTGTATTTGTAGTTGCAGCAACTACTGTTTGGTATATCTACCAAAAAAGATCGTATGATGAGAAATTGACTGCATATCACGAGTATCTTAGGACAAAGGGAAATTTAGAAAATGAAAAAAAAGATGCCAATACTGCTATTAACAACAAAATGACTGAAATAGTCAGTTCTCTTAATAATGATGTTAAAGAAATCATTGATGTACCATTGTCATTAAATGCTATTCAGTTTAAAGACAAGGAAGAAGTGGAAAAACTATTGAAAGAATATTATGATCTAAAGAATAAGATGCTCAATGTGGGAGATCCCGTGGAAAAAGCAAAGCTTCACGATGAACTTACAAATAAGAAACTTGCATTCTTCTATAAGTATTCAATCAAAGGAGAGACAAATGTCACATATCCATTCTTCAAAAAGCAATTAGAAGCAGCTCAAAGCCAGAATAATTATAATGTTTTACGAATAGAGAAGAGCAACCAGACCGCTCTTTCCCACTTGAATAAACTTAATTCATACACTAAATTACTTAAAGAAAATAAGATGACTCCAATACTCAATGACCTTAACGACATAAAGGATATTGATACGACGGGGTGGTTTGGCAGAGAGAATGTAGACGCTCTTGCAGAGAAAACAGGCATGCTTCAAGAATTGTTCAAAGCGGCAAAATATGAATACAAAGAGTTGGCAAGCGTAAACAAAGACATTAGCTATCTATTAGAATATGTTAGGGTGTGTGCTTACCGTAATATATATTTAGGCGTGGAGTTGTTAAATTACATCCGTGACAATGCCGGTGGAAAATCATTGACCACAGAAAAAGGCATGGTCGACATGAATGTCAAGTTAGAGAACATCAGCATATCGGTGGACTCACTTAAAATGGATGTCATCGGTAATATTACTGCAACAGTCAGTAACACCATTCAAGCAGGAGTTGAGTTATTGGAGAATAAGGATGTCATGAAGTTTGTTGGCAAAAATCCGAAAGCATCAGCAGGTATAGCGGCAGCAGCGCTATTAGGAAGTGCGATCTCAAATTACACGGAAGAAAGAAACGCGAAAATTAAACAAAATAACAAAATTCAGAAGGATGCTATTAAGAATATCCAAAAGATGGTAGATAATTATACCAAAGGACAGGGAGCACTTCTGAGAGCCATCGAACTCATCAAGGCTATTACAAAAGCTAATAGTGGTTTCATGCAAGTTTATGAACCTTTGAAAAAACAGGTTTTTGACAATAACGCGGCGTCCTCTGTTACAATGCAAGATATTCGCCAATTGGCAATAGCAACTAATGAGTACAACAAAATAAGTCAAGCTAAATTATGATAGAACAAAATTATCCTGAAGTACAACGCCAAGACGGTGTTACTTCTCAAAAAGACAAGATGCTGGCACGAATGGAAATGGCTAGCAATATTGCAGACCAGGTTAATCAGTTTGGAAACATTGCATGCAACGTAGCTAGTACAGCAGAAAGAGTTGCAGATTTGTATGCAGAATGCAAACGTGTAGAAGCTCAGACTGAGCAAGTAAAAGCATGGAGTCAAGTTGAAATTGCAAAGACGATTGCAAAGTACAAGTCATGTCAGGAATTTATGTATCACACTTTTGGTGAGCGCGATAAGGCTCTTACCAAACATTACGACTTACTTGACAAGGCAATTGCAGGAAATGACAAGGAGTTAATAATTGCAGCTTTACGAGGTATTGGTGGAATCGTTACAAAGTCACCGCTTGAAGATCTTGAACAGTTTGCAAAACTGTATGAAGACACTTCTCAAACACTACTCGACTTTTAAACTCATTAATTATGAGAACGCTTGTTTGTTGGCTACTCTCCAAGTTGAAAGAACCGGCTGCTCTTGGCTTTTTAGGTGCTGTATGCTTGATAATGGGATGGGATAAAGTTGATGGCGATAGTATGATCTCCATCTTGAAGATAGCATTACCTATTGATATCGTATTATCTATATGGGCTGCTGTGTTCACATATAAGAACTTTGATGAAGTTTTCTCAAGGAGTAGTCGATGGAGAAACAGTAATGTGGAGAAGTTTGATGTACGCCTCAAATATAGCATTCTCATTCTATTTGAGAGTTTCTTCGCATTCCCACTCATTTTGGGAGTCGTTGGACTAATTGTATTTATAGTAATCGTATTGATATGGCCAATAGGTAAAATGTAAACACTATGACTGCAATAGTAGGAATCCTAAATAAGCAGGCGGCAGTGATGGCGGCCGACAGTGCCGTTACGGTAAGTAACGACAAGGGGGTGAAGATCTATAACACGGCAACGAAGATTTTCAGCCTGTCGGACGTTCATCCCATTGGCGTGATGATATATGACAACGTGGAATTTATGGGTACGCCGTGGGATCTGATCTTTAACCTGTATCGGAAAGAACGTGGCAATATAGCCAGTCCGTAGAGGAATATGTGCTAAACAAAAAGAAGGACGGTTATGAGTAGATTGTTTTTCCGTCCGTGGGTAGGCTCGGCCTACTCAACGGGCGGCATATTCGGAAAGCGGTTGATGATTCTCGGCGAGAGTCATTACTGCGAGGAGGGATGCACGGACTGCGGAAACGCGAGAGTGCATCTGGAGTGCTGCGCCTTTACAAACGGCGTTGTGAGTGACTATCTGAATGAGTCGCTGGACAGGCAGCGGTGGATGTCAACGTACCTGAAGTTTGAGCGGTCGCTCGTTGGCCACGAAACGGACTGGGAGGAACGACGGAGGATTTGGAACTCCGTGGTGTTCTACAACTACTTACAGGCAGCGATGGGCGGGCCGCGCGAAGCTGGAACAGGGCGACAGTATGAAGAGGCGGCAGAGCCGTTCTTCGAGGTGCTGGAGCAGTATCGTCCGCAGTATGTCATCGTGTGGGGCTCGCGACTTTGGGGCTACATGCCGGCAGGCGAACGGTGGTCGTGGAATGCGGACATCGTGGTGGATGGGAACATCAACAAGTGTGGCAACTACGCCCTGAACGACGGGACAAAGGTGAAGATCATGCCAGTCAACCACCCGTCAGTCGGCTATTCATGGGATTACTGGTATAAGGTAATCTGCCAATTCCTGGACATGAAGTAGGTAAATTAAGAAGGTCATTTGATTTTTGTCGTGGCTATGCGGTATTTTCGCATAGCCACGTACTATTTTTGCAGTCAAATTGCAGAACAAGTCTGCTGTCATTAGTATTAACATTAAAAAAGTAAGACGTATGAAGAAAGCATTAATTTATCTTTCGCTTATCATTTTCGTTGGCGCATTTATTTATGTTAGATTAGCACCAGAAAAAGGCGAAGAAATCATCAACACGTTAACAACAAACTCTGAGAGTGCCGAGCAAAAATTTGTAGCGCCAACGCAACGGGTCGTACAAGGTCTCAGCAAATATGGTATTACTATTGTTGAACATAGTTGGGAAGACGAACCGCCATTATTCCGGGTAAAGGCAACCAACCGTGGAGAGACCTGTATGCTCGATCTTCAGGCTATCATATCATTGAAAGACGGAACAACAAACACCATTACGCTACATAATCAAGGGGATGTTTTTTATAATGGCCAGACCACGTGGTTCGATTGTTTGGTAACAGAAGACCTCACTGATATCATCTCCATCCAAGTTTTCTCTTTTGATAGATTAACCGACTATTAAACAAAAAAGCGCACATTAGCGAAGAAGGAGATTTAAAAAGCGATAAAGATATACGAAGAACGAAATAAAAATCGTACCTTTGCAGCATGAAGGATTATTTGCGCAGACATATATGGATACTGAGCGAACTGTACCAGAATCCAAAGGGATTGACGTACAAGGAGTTTGCCGAGGAATGGGAGCGGACGACGCTGAACTCCCAGCAAACGTCGCTGCCCAAGCGGACGTTTCAAGATTGTCTCAGAGCCATCGAAGATACATTTGGCATAGAGATTTCGTCGAATGCGCGTAATGGGTATCGGTATCAAATAGTGAACCGCGATTGGTTGGCCAAAGACACGGTGAAGGACTGGCTACTGTCGGCCTTCGCCGTGAATGGGCTCTTGCAGGACAGTCGGGGACTGCGCGAACGGGTGATGTATGAAGACATTCCGTCTGGCAACCAGTGGCTGCTGTCCATTCTGAACGCCATGAAGGGGAACCACGTTGTCAGAGTGGAGTATCAGGACTACTATGATGATGAGCCGCGCGAGGTGCTGTTGGAGCCGTATTGCGTCCGGGTGTTCCGTCAACGGTGGTATGTCATCGGCATCATGGAGAATGAGCCAGAGGGCGAGGAGCCCAGCGAACTGACGAACCAAGGACAGATTCGCCGCTATGCGCTCGACCGCATCCAGCATCTTGTGGCGACGGAAGAGACGTTCAAGATGCCACGTCAGTTCTCCGTGGAGTCATACTTCGCTGATGCCTTTGGTATCATCGTGGAACCAGAGGAATACGACGTTGAACGCATACGACTGAAAGTCAGCGATGTGAACCATCGCCGCCAGTACCTGCGCTCTCTCCCACTCCACCACTCACAGCGCGAGCTGGAGAGGCATAGCGACTACTCCGTGTTCGAAGTCCGCGTGGCTCCCACCTACGATTTTGTCCAGCAGATTCTCGCGATGGGCGGTGAGGTGGAATTGCTCTCTCCAGACTACGTGAGGGCAGAAATAAAGCGCCGCATCAAGGAGATGGCGGCGCTGTATTAGGAGAACAGCTGTTTACTGTTTGATCTCGATGTCGCGCTTGACGTTGTTTCGAATCTTCGTGAGGTAGCCCTTCATGCCGTCGGCATCCTTGTTGTCGATGATTTCCAACAGTTCCTTCAGCTCGGTGCGAATCTGCGAGACCTGGTCGTGGGTGTAGGGGTTGAACAGGATTTCCTGGAGCAGGTAGTCGTCCTCGTTGAGCACGCCCTTGGCAATGCGCATGTGGCGCTTGAAGGTGGTGCCCGGCGCGTCCTGATGCTTCATGACGGCGGCGAAGACGAAGGTCGAGACGAAAGGAATAGACAACGAGTAGGCCACCGTACGGTCGTGCTCCTCGAAGGTGTACTCGTAGATGTTCAGGCCCAGCTTCTGGTAGAGGTCCTTGAAGAAGATGCGGCCCATGTAGTCGCCCTCGCTGATGATGATGGCGTTCTCCTCGGAGAGCTGCTGCAGGTTGGCGAAGGTGGGGCCGAACATCGGGTGCGTAGAGACGTAACGCATACCCGTCTGCTCGTAGAACTCCTTCAGGTCGGTCTTCACCGAGGCGATGTCGCTGATGATGCACTCCTTCGGCAGGTAGGGAATGACCTCCTTGAACACGGGAATAGTGTATTTCAGCGTGACGGCGTTGATGAGCAGTTCAGGACGGAACTCCTGAATCTCCTCGAACGTGGTGAATCGTTGGCAGTTGTAGGTGAACCGCATGCGCTTGGGGTCGCGCTCGAAGACGGCTACCTCGTGGTCGAAACTCAGCAGGTCGATGAAGAAGCTTCCCATCTTGCCTGCGCCCATAACTAATATTTTCATATTACTTATTGATAATTTCTATTTGCTGACGTACACTCTCTTCGTGGATGCTCTCGAAGACCTTGGCGACGAACTCGGGCGACATACCTGTGAGCGAGCCCTGCACGCCACGCTTCTCGAGAATCTCGTTGTAGCGCGATGCCTGCAGCACGGTCATATTATGATCCTTCTTATAGTAGCCTATCTCGCGGCAGACGCCCATACGCTTGGCCAGCAGTTCCATCAGCTGGTTGTCGAGTTCGTCAATCTGTTTACGCAGCTGGGTGATGCCTTCTGTAGACACATGTTCATCGCGGATGATGAGGAGGCCGAGGATATAGTCGAGCACGTCGGGTGTCACCTGCTGTTTGGCGTCGCTCCATGCCTTGTCGGGTTCGCAGTGGCTCTCTACTATCAGACCATCGAAGCCCAGGTCCATGGCCTGCTGACAGAGCGGTGCTATGAGTTCACGCCGGCCGCCGATGTGCGAGGGGTCGCAGATGATGGGCAGATCGGGTATGCGACGGTGCAGTTCGATGGGAATCTGCCACATCGGTGCATTACGGTAGATTTTCTGCTCGAAGCTGGAGAAGCCTCGGTGGATGGCTCCTAAGCGCTTGATGCCCGCCTGGTTCAGACGCTCCATAGCGCCTATCCACAACTCCAGGTCGGGGTTGACGGGGTTTTTCACGAAGACGGGAATGTCGACGCCCTTCAGTGCGTCGGCCAGTGCCTGCATGGCAAAGGGGTTAGCCGTGGTGCGGGCACCAATCCACAGGATGTCCATGCCGTACTTCAGTGCCAATTCCACGTGCTCGGGTGTAGCCACCTCGGTGGAGATGAGCATGTGAGTCTCGTCCTTCACCCGCTTCATCCAGGGCAGTGCTTTTTCGCCATGGCCTTCGAAGCCACCAGGTTTGGTACGAGGTTTCCACACGCCGGCGCGGAAGTTGTGACAGCCTTTCATGGCCAGCTGTCGGGCGGTATCCATCACTTGCTCCTCAGTCTCTGCCGAACAGGGTCCGGCAATGACGAACGGGCGTTCGTTGTCACTCGGAAGATTCAGTTTCTCTAATTCCAGTTCCATATTCTAATTTATTTATTCTATTCTTATTATTTCTAAGGAATTTAGGAATTTAGGAATTATGGCGATAGCCTTCCTTGATTCCCTGATTCCTTAGACATCATAAAGGAATATAACGATTGTTATAAACAGGATATATATCGCATTTAATGTTGTCCGTGTTGAAATTAATCACATAACCCAATTCACAATTCATCAGTCTCAGATATGTCAATAACTGTTTCTCAAACAATTTACGGTATTCGACAACAGACTTTAACTCAGGAACCTGAACTTGGTTTTTTACCTCAAATCCCTGTAAAGACAGTTCTTTTATCATAGCTTGCTCATAGATACTCTCCAGCAAGCCAGGTCCTAATTGTTTATATACTTCATAAACACAACCTAAGACCTTATATGTGTATTCTCTATCCATATCTCTGATATTTTTCTTATTTGTCTTTTTTTCTAAGGAATTAAGGAACTTAGGATTTTCTACGCGAGTGTATTCCTTGGTTCCTTGATTCCTTAGACAAAATATCACCCAATCACTTCACTTATTCTCCTTAGAGCCTGCCGGATTTTCTCTTCCTTTGCACACAGCGAGATGCGGATGTAGCGCTCGCCATTGCGGCCAAAGATGAAGCCTGGTGTGATGAAGACACGAGCCTCGTGGAGCACGCGCTCCGTCAAGTCCTCCACATTCTTGATGCTGTCAGGGATACGTCCCCAGAGGAACATACCCACTTGTTGCGGGTCGTAGGTACAGCCCAGCACGTCCATAATCTGCTCGGCGTACTGGCGGCGACGGGCGTAGGTATCGACGTTGAACTGCTGATGCCAGGCCTCGTCGTTCCTATAAGCTTCGGCAGCCGCGAGCTGTATGCCACGGAACGTGCCGCTCTCGATGTTCGACTGCACCTTCAGAATCCACTGTATGAACTGCGGGTTCGAGGCACAGAGGCCGACACGCCAGCCGGGCATGTTGTGACTCTTCGACATGGAGTTCAGTTCTATACAGCACTCCTTGGCACCGGGCACCTGAAGGATGCTCATCGGCCGTTCTCTGTTGAGGATGAAGCTGTAGGGGTTGTCGTTGACGATGACCAGCCCATGCTTCAAGGCAAACTGCACCAGCTGCTCGTAGGTTTCCATACGGGCGGGAGCTCCAGTGGGCATGTGGGGATAGTTGACCCAAAGGAGGCGGCACGGCTTTGAAGCATACTTCACTATCTGCTCAAGCTGACCGAAGTCGGGCTGCCAGCCGTTATGTTCCTCCAGTGCGTAGGTCACCGGCACAGCTCCGAGGATCTTGCTGAGCGAGGTGTACGTAGGATAGCCAGGGTCAGGCACCAGCACGTTGTCGCCGGGGTTGACAAAGGCCAGCGTGACATGCAGGATGCCTTCCTTAGAGCCTATCAGCGGCAGAATCTCCGACTTTGGGTCGAGGTCTACGTCGTACCAGCGTTTGTAGAAGTCGGTCATGGCCTGACGCAGCTCTGGCGTTCCCTGTGTGGGCTGATAGCCGTGAGCCGTCGGATTGTGAGCCACCTCGCAGAGTTTCTCTATCGTCTGCTCCGAAGGTGGCATATCGGGACTGCCGATAGCCAGGCTGATGATGTCCTTGCCTTCGGCATTGAGTTGAGCCACCTCCTTCAGTTTGCGGCTGAAATAGTATTCCTGTACCGATGAAAGTCTGTCGGCAGGTTCAATTCGTTTGCTTTCCATCTTTGTATTCTCCTAATATTTTCAAGTCTTTGGTCAGTGGGATAATGGCGTCTATCGACTGGCGATAGCGCGTCAGGTCGTCGTACATCACGTCGACATAGAAGAGGTACTCCCATTCGCGCCCGATGATGGGCAACGATTGAATCTTCGTCAGGTTGATGTGATAGAACGAGAGAATAGCCAGCACGTGAGCCAGACTACCCTGTTCGTGAGGCAGCGAGAAGACGATGCTCGCCTTGTCGGCCTTCGTCAGCGGGCGTAGCATATCAGCCTTGTTGGGATTCGACACCACGAGGAATCGGGTGAAGTTATGCTTGTTGTCCTCGATGTGGTCTTCCAGCACCTTCAGGCCATAGAGCCGTGCGGCCTCAGCGTGGCAGATGGCCGCCCATCCATGGCGCTGTTCCTCGCTGATCATCTTGGCCGAACCTGCCGTGTCCTCAGCCTCCACATTCTTCATTTGCGGGTGCTGGGCCAGGAACTGCCGGCACTGCATGAGTGCCACGGGGTGAGAGTGTACCTCCTGGATGGTGTCCCAGTCATCGTCAGGCAGACAGCATATACTGTGGGTGATATGCAGCTTATGCTCGCCGACGATGGTGGTGCCCGAGTCGCGCAACAGTTCATAGTTATGCAGCAACGAGCCCGCAATGGTGTTTTCTATCGCCAGCATTCCGATGGCCGTCGGGTCCTGCTTGATAGTAGCAAAAACCTCCTCGAACGTTGAGCAACAGATGAGCTGTATCTGCTCACCCTCGAAGTAGAGGTGGGCGGCAATGTCGTGGAACGACCCTATCAGTCCCTGTATCGCTATTCTCTTCATTTGCCTTCTTCAATTAAAAACCCCACTTTCACGTATGTGAAGCGGGGTTGGATTTTTTCTATTTCTTATCATTGAACTTTATACGCAACGACCCGCTTCACAATTGCTTGCAAAGTAAAAGTAATAGCCGTAAAAATAAGCGTTATGGTTCAACATTTTGTCTACTATTTTATTGATTCGGCTGCAAAAGTATAACTTTTTCCTGATTCTCGCAAATATTTTGCAAGAAATTTTCCGTTTGTAGTGTATTTTTATCACAAAGGCCTTACAGAAAAACGTAGCGGCCGTTCAGACTTGTTACAGTCCCAAGGGGTTGACAGCCGAATAGGCTTGCTTCACTCGCTGCTCTATGCCCTCGGCGGAATATTCGCCACTGACGTTAGCCAACTGTTGCGGGTCAAGCTCCAGCACCGTCTGCATATCCTGCTCGGCACCGGCCTTGTCGCCCAAGTTCAGGCGTAGTCGGCCACGTTCGCGGAAGG
Organism: uncultured Prevotellaceae bacterium; assembly: GCA_902800495.1. Taxonomy (GTDB): domain Bacteria; phylum Bacteroidota; class Bacteroidia; order Bacteroidales; family Bacteroidaceae; genus Prevotella. The sequence goes on along the minus strand of CADCET010000032.1, from coordinate 17,563 downwards.
CGTCAATCTGGAAGGGGTTCACCTCTATCACCTTGTCGTAGACGCGTATGGCTTCCTGAGCCTGACCTTTCGCCGTCTCGACACGGGCTTTCAGCAGCAGCACATCCTCATGGTCGCCGACATGCTCCAACAGCCAGTCGGCATCGGTCTCGGCACTCGCCGCGTCACCCATCACGAGCAGCGTCTGCCCACGCAGGAGGTAAGCCTCGGCATAGTCCTCCTTCAGACTGATGGCCTTGGTCAGCATGGCGATGGCACCGACGGGATTCTGCTGTCCTTTCATGGCCTGGGCATGAAGGAAATAAGGCTCGGCGTTCTCAGGTTCCAGCGTCGTCGCCTGCTGGCAGACAGTCTCCATCGTCGCGTAGTCTTCCTGCATATAGGCCACCTGCGCCATCCGTATCTGTATCTGAGCATTCTCAGGTTCGGCATCGCCTAACGTCCTCAGTTCGTTCATGGCAGCATCGAGATTGCCCTGCCGCAACAGCACCTGCGACAGGTAGTCGTGTACCTCCAAGTCGTCGTGTACCTTCAGAGCCTCCGTGAAACAGCGCACGGCATAATCTGCCTGTCCCATCTTCATGGCCTTCACACCGTCATACTTCAGCAGATCGAACTTCTTAGCCTCCTGCTCTTGCTTCTCCTCCTCTGGCGACAACTGTCTGCCGCCGAATAACGTACTAAAAAATCCCATAATACTTTTAGTTTTTTTGCGTTGCTTTCTGCTGTGTCTCCACAGGGTTTGAGTAGATACCGAGGAAGATGTCGCGCAGGACGTCGGGCTCGGCAATGTCAAACTCCTGCAGTTTCAGCATGTGCTGCAGGAAGCGGTCGCGCTCCTCGGTGGTATAGCGGTCGGCATAGTGCTGCTGACCGTAGCGCAGGTCGTGAGCGATGTAGTTGTTAGGACGCAGACGGTAGGCGGCGTTGATACGGCTGTCCAGCAGATGCGCCACAGCCCGGTGATAGTCGCCGGTGGTCAGGCCGTCGAAGGGCAGCAAGTCCTGCTCGGTCACCTGGGGGCAGAACGAGAAATGGACGCGCCCCTTAGGCTGGGCAATACCCGTGAGGATGCTGTTCAGGTCTTCGCCGGGCTTCTTGACATAGCGGCTGAAGCGCGACTCATACAGTTCGAGCGCCTTGAGCACGTCGCACGACTCCCACTCGTAGCTGACTGAGACGGGGATGATATGGAGTTCGGAGAGTGCCCGTATCTTGTCGTCGGGACAGCTCATGCAGAACATCTTGATGATACCCTGGTCGGTCTGGTCGCAACCGTCCTTCGTACGGCCATTGCGCTGGGCAATCCACAGGCTCTGGCCCTTCTGGGTGAGCACATAGCGGATGTAGTCGCTCAGATGACGCGACGAGAGGTAGAAGTCGCGCATCGTACCGCCACGCTCTACGCGGAACATCTTGTTGCACTTACCGATGTCGATGACCAGCGGCGACGACATGAGGTTGGCACCGAAGGTTATCTCGGTGGTCTCGTGACCGTTCTTGTAGAGGATGTACTGCAGCAGGCAGGCATCGAGCATGATGTCACGGTGGTTGCTGACGAAGAGATACTTCTTCTGCGGGTCGAGCTGTTCCACGCCGTCGTAGGTAAACTCGGTGGTAGAACGCCGGATGACCTGCTCGTTGACACAACGCATGACTTCAAGCTGGAAGTCGCGGATGGTCTTGAACGAGAGCATCATCTGCCTGACGTCAGCAGGGTTGTGGCCGGGATAGACGTAGGTGCAGAGCAACCCGAAGAAGTTGCTATCGACAATGCGCTGCATCGCAGCGGGTATTTCTTCGTCGTAATAGGGACGAATATCGTCAAAATTATTCATATTCCAATTCTTCATTTGTTTCAATCCTTCAATTCTCTAAGCCAGGCGAGGAACTCAGCAAACCAGTGCGACGCCTCCTCGGAGGTCTTGCTCCAGGTGGTGCCGAAACCATGCCCGCCGGTACGATACTGTATATAGCGGTGGCTGACGTGGTGGGCAGTCAAGGCGGAGTCCATCAGTTCCGAATTGCGGTAGTCGACGATAGGGTCATCGACGCAATTCATGAGGAACACCGGTGGCATGTCATCCGTCACATGCTTCTCCAATGAGAGGCTGTCGCGCAGCTGGCGGGAGTGTTTGCGCCACTCGCCGAGCAGTCCACGGCGCGAACGCTTATGGACGCAGGGATGCGACATCGTGACCACGGGATAGCAGGGGGCGATGAAATCGGGGCGCAGTTCGCCACGCCCGAAGATGGCCGCCGAGAGCGACAGATGGCCACCGGCCGAGAAGCCCATGACACCCACACGGCGGTAGCCTTTCTGCCGCACCTGGCGCATGGCTTCCTGCACATCGTTGAGGGGCATGGGGTGCTGATGACCGGGGATGACGAGTCGCGAGTGGGTGATAAAGGGCACTACCCCACCCGTACGGTAGCGCAGCACGTAGGCGGCAATACCGTTTTGTGCCAATGAACGGGCGACACTATCGCCCTCCACCTCATCGTCGAGCCAGAAGTAGCTGCCGCCAGGACAGACGATGATGGCCGTCTCAGAGGTCGTGCCAACAGGCAGGAACTCTTTCAGGTTAATGGCCTGCGCACCAACAGCCAGCAACCAGCAGCCAACAGCCAACAGCCAGTGTCTCATGCGCCCAGAACGGCTTTTACACGCTCCGGGTCGAGCTGGTGGTACTTATGCTGCAGGTCGGCATCGAAGTCTACCTCGAAGTATTCCTCGTCGTAGAACGACAGCTTGGAGTTGGTATCGGGGGCACACTCTATATAGACCATCGTGGCAGGGTCAATACCCTTGGCTTCGCAAATCTGGTCGGCCAGCTTGCGACCGGCATAGGTGATACTGGTGCCAGGGTTCTCCTGGTAAAGTTCGGTGACGACGACGTATGTCTTGCCGTCGTGCTGACGGATTTTCAGGCCGCAGCTGGAGGGCTCATCCCAGGTGCCGCGGAACTCGAAAATCTCGTCGTAGTATTCTTTGGGGACTTTCATTTTACGATTTAACGATTTAACGATTAAACGAATTAACGATTTAACGATTAAACGTATTAACGACTAAACGATTAAACATTAACATTGCGCTTCGAGCGGTCCACCTTGTGACCGAAGGTCTGGTTGCGCAGGCGGCGGTCGGGCTGACGGTAGGTGCCCTCGTTCATCTCGCGCAGGGCGACATTGCAGAACAGGTTGAACATCTTCTGCTCCTGCGTCTCGTTCTTGTAGAACGACTGCCAGGCGTAGTCGTAGACGTTCTGCAGCTGCTCAGGCGTCATGTGCTTAGGCTGGAACACCACCTGTCCGGCGTTGTAATGGTTCCAGTCGAAATCGAAGATACGGCCTTGACGCAGCAGGTCGTCGTAGATCTTGGTGTGGGGGAACGGTGTCAGCACGGTGAACTCCGCCAGGTCGAGGTCTATCTCGCCTAAGAAGTCGATGAGCCGCTTGCAGTCGTCCTCCGTCTGGTTGTCGAGGCCCAACAGGATGGTACCTTCAACACCGATGCCGTGGTCATGGTAGCGCTTCACGCGTTCCTTAATATAGTCTGAGGTGTCGTAGACGGCCTGGTAGACATACCAGGCACCGGCGTCGTAGGCCAGCTGCAGCACCTCGTCGTCGTCCTCAATGGTGTGGCTGATCCACTTCTTCTTCAGCGGAGCGATGGCCTTGAAAAGCTCTTTCTCCCACTCCTTGTTCTGAGCCAGCGAGTTGTCAACGATAAACAGGCGGTTGTTGTCGATGGCCGCCATATCCTCGACCACCTTGTCGATGGGACGCGGACGGAACTTACGACCGCCGAGATAGCTGACGGCACAGGGATAGCAGCTGAAACGGCAACCGCGTGAGGCATGGAAGAGGTCTACCATCTGCACGCCCTTGTGGTTGTAGAGTTCACGCTTATAGAGGTCGCGGCGACAGGGACCGACGCTCTCGATGGGCGGCAGCTGTCCCATGTAGTTATAAACCTTCTTCAGCTCGCCGCGGACGAAGTCCTGCATGACGCCGTCCATACGTCCCTCACTCTCGCCGAGGAACAGCGAGTCGACGTGGTTCACCATCTCTTCAGCATGGAGCATCGACGAGATGCCGCCGGCCATGACCAGCTTGCCACGTTTGTGATACTCCTCGGCAATCTCCCAGCCGCGCTTCACCTGGGTGGAGAGCATCATGGACAATGCCACGATGTCGCACTCCTCGTTGAAGTCGATGGGTTCAACATTCTCGTCGGTGAACGACACATCGACGTAGTCGGGCAGCGTGCCCGCAAAAGCCACCGGTCCGTGAGGCGGCAGGTTGAAAGTCGTCTGCCCGGGGAGTTTCTTCCACTTCGGGTAGATGAGTTTCATCTTAATTCTTTCCATACGTGTGATTATATAAGTTATTGATTTTGTCTACCAGTTTGTTCTGTCCTATCAGGGCCTCAACGGTGTTCACTGCCGTCAGGGGAACGCCACAGATGCCGTGCAGGTTGATGTTCTGCCCCGTCAGCAGCAGGTTTCTGACCTTCGTCCATATGGGCAGCTGCGAGAGCATGATGTTCTGACAGTCCTTGCTGACGCCGTAGAGTGCGCCTTCGGGCTGTCCGTAGTAGTCGCGGATGGTCAGCGGACTCGATGACCACGCTTTTTCCACGGTGTTGCCGAATCCCGGGTACAGCTGTTCCATACGGCTGAAGATGCGGTCGACATGGCACTGTTTCCACAGCTCGTAGTCCTCACCACGCCGGCCGACGGTGGTATGCTCCCACTGCTTGACGGCACTGAAAGGCATCAGACAGTTGATGATCATCTTCGAAGCCCACGGACCCTGGTTGCGTTCCGGCGGCGTCATATACATGAAGCCGTGGGGCCACGACGCGTCCGTCGGGTCATAGGTGCCGTGCTGCCACACGTGGCCGTAACCATCCTGGAAGTAACAGGTGTGATTGATATAGGGGAAAGCTCCGTCGCGGAACTTGATGTAGACCGAGAAGGCCGAGTAGCTGTTGGGGATGCTGGCCACCCGCTGGCGGTACGACTTCGGGAACGCTCCGGCGTCAGCGATGGTTATGAGCTGTTGCGGATGGATAGCCGAGATATAATAGTCGGCACTGTAGTCGGCGCCCTTGTCGGTGGTCACACCCGTACAGCGGCGTTCGCTGTCGATGTGCAGACGCGTGACGCGCTGTCCTGTGACGACCTGTCCCCCACCCTGCGTGATGACATCTACCAAGGCGTCAGCCAGCTGCTGGCTGCTGCCGACAAAGCGGTCTTGTCCGCTGATATACAACACGTTAATCAAGGCGTGGATATAAGCAGGCGTACGACCAGCCACTCCGCCGTACATAGGGTTCATATAGGCCAGCACATCGCGCAGCCGCTCATTCTTAATATAGTGGGCAATAAGGTCGCTTGCCGACCACAGGAACTTCTCGCTGTGACTGAAAAGGTCGTCCTTACCCGTGCGGAGATAAAAGAAGTCCACCTCGTCGGCCAGTTGGTAGAGTGCCTCCACATACCGTCGCACGTTGTCGGCCTCGTCGGGAAACCTCTGTGCAAAGTATTCTGTGAAGGCTTCGCGTCCCTCGGGCACGCGGTAGGTGTCCTCTCCCATGACGATGCTGTCCATACAGTCGGCATCGCAGGGGAGCAGTTCCAGCCTGTTGTCAATGCCTAAATAGTGACAGATTTTCCGGACGCTGCCCCCTGGCCGCAAGCCGCCGAGCATGTGCATTCCCGTGTCGAACGAGACGCCTGCCCTTTGGAAGGTCTGCAATCCGCCTCCCGCCGTGGTATTCTTCTCTACGACTGTCACACTGTAGCCCTCCTTTGCCAGGAGTGCGCCAGTGAAGAGTCCTCCGAGTCCTCCACCGATGATGATGACCGTCTGTCTGTTCATGTGTTAGCTTTTATGATGTCGTTAAAGATGCGTTCCGATGTCAGCAGCTCCGAACAAGTGACGACGGTGCCGACGAGTACACCCAGGATGCCGTGCGAGTTGATGTTCTGTCCTGTCAGCAACAGGTTGGGTATTTTTGTACGGTGCTGCACACGGGCGGCAGGGCCTAAGTTGATGTCCTTGGCGATGCCGTACATCGAGCCGCCCTCCGTACCGGTATAGTCGCGGTAGGTCAGTGGCGTTGATGTTTCATAGCCGGCCAGCCCCTCACGCAGCAACGGGAACTCACGGCACACGGCGTCGATAAGCCGTTCAGCCCGTTCGTGCTTCATCTGTTTGTAGTCCTCGCCACGATGCCCGATGCGCGTGCCCTGCCAGCGGCTCACCTCGTCCCACTGCATATAGCTCAGGATAACGCCCCCCTCAGCCCACTGTTGCTGCTCGCGACTGCAAAAGTGCATATAGAGGTAGCCTTTCGGCCAATCTTCAGAGGTATAGCGCTCACAGTCCCACGGCGACGGCTGGTGATAGCCGTAGAAGTTGTAGTTCATATAGGGCACGGTCTGCGGTTTGAAGCGCAGGTAGACGCTGAAGCCACCGACAGTTTCAGGCAGCGACTGTACACGGCGGCGGTAGGCGGGACGCAGCAGCGATGAGTCGCACATCTCCACTAACCGCGCAGGGTGTACGGCGGCGATGACAATGTCGGCGGGATAGTAGGTCTCGTCGGCCGTTACGACGCCGACGGCCTTCGTGTCGTCGCAGTCGATATGTGTCACCTGCTTGCGGCAAAGCACCTGTCCGCCGTCGTTTCGTATGGAGCTCACCAGCGAGGCGGCAATCTTGTCGCTGCCGCCGACAACGCGGAAGGCACTCTGGTTGTAGAAGTCGGTGATGAAGGCGTGGGTAGAGAACGGTGTCTTGTCGCGCTCGGCAGCATAGAGGGGCAGACTGCCCACCAGGACGTCGCGCAGCAGCGGGTCGCCGATGACCTCGCCCAGCACGTCGTTCATACTGCGCAGCTGGTACTCGGTGTTCAACGGCGAGGTGTCGCTGTCGGCCACTCGCAGCGAGTGTAGCGACGAAGCCTGTGCCACCTGTTCTACGAGGTCGAAGTAGCGGTTCAGCCCGTCGCGTTCATGGGGGAAGTCCCTGGCCAGCGTCTCGATGAACGGCTCGCGGCCGTTGGCAATGCGGAACAGCTGTCCCTGAAGCGAGATGATGTCATAGCCCGCAGGGTTGAGACGGCTCAGGCTGATGTCGTCCATCACGCCGAGATAGTGCAGCAGGCGTTCCAAGACCTGGCCGCGGTCGGCAGAGCCGATGAAGTGCATGCCTGTCTCGAACTTCACGCCGCGACGGGTGAAGCACTGCAGACAGCCGCCCGGCTGCGTGCCCTGTTCCAGCACGGTGACGTCGTAGCCCGCCCGGCTGAGTATCAAGCCGCACGACAGGCCTCCCAAGCCACTGCCAATGATGACAACCCTATGTGATTTACTATTTGACAATTTCGATTTACTATTTATTGACGATTTAACCGGTTATTACCTTATAATAATTCTCGAGTTTGCGGTAGGGCGCCCAGTAGGCGTCGGTCTCTAACCGCTGGCATATCTCATCATAGTGCGTCTGATAGTAGTGGCGCATCTCGCGGGTAAACTGCAATAGCGGCGACTGGCCGACTGGCATACGACGGCCCACCTCGACATCGATACGTCCACGGCGCAACAGGAAGTCGCGCTTGGGCAACACATGGCCCACACCGTGCAGGTAGACGGGCAGGATGTCGGCACCAAGCTGTTGTGCTAAATAGAAGGCGCCCTGATGGAAACGCAGGATGGAGCAGTCCTCGGAGCGGGTGCCCTCAGGGAACACGCAGATGCTGTAGCCGCGCTCGTAGAGACCGCGCAGCTGTTCTACGTGGTTCTCAATGCCGTTGCTCACGGGGTAGTATTCGGCACGGTGGATGACCATACCGTAGAAGGGGTTGTGCCACACCCAGTCGTTGGTGAGGAACACAATTTTCGGCGTCAGCATCATCAGGCACATCAGGTCGAGGTGCGACTGGTGGTTGCTCACCACGACAGCCGGTTTCTCGAAGGTCTCGCCTACCCTGTTCTCCAAATAGAACTTCACGCCAGGCACGCGACGGATGACGAAGTCGGACAGGCGCTGCAGCAGGCGGTGATATTTCAAACGGTGCTCCTCCGTGTCCTTGCCAATATGGAAATACAGCCACGTGTAGGGCAGCACGAAGAGATACATACAGACGAGGAAGAAGCCCATGGCAAACAGCGACCGCAGCACCCGTCCTAACGTAATGGGGAGTTTTTGGGTCACCTCGCACTTCGCATTCCCGAGCTCTGCTCGCCTACCCGTAGCCTTTCCTCGCACCAGCCACCGGAACACCATCGGCGGCAGGTAGTAGGCCATGAGCACCACCGTACCCATGCCGATGATGGTAATCTCTGCCAACGAGTGCAAGGCCGGATGGCGGGCCAGAATCAGCGTACCGATGCCGATAAACATGATGACAGCCGAGAGGATGACGCTGCGGCGATAGCTCTGCAGACGGTGTCTGCCTGTGGCGTGCTCATAGACCAGTCCCTCGGTGATAAAGATGGTATAGTCATCGCCCTGACCGAAGATGAAGGTAGCCAGGATGATGTTGACGATGTTGAACTGGATGCCCAACAGCTGCATAAGTCCTAAAATCCACAGCCAGCTGACGGCCAGCGGCAGGAACGACAGCAGGGCCAGCTCCAACCGGCGGAACGACAGCCAGAGGAAGACGAAGACGACGAAACCGCAGACAAAGCTGACGTAGTTGAACGAGTCTTGCAGAATCTCTACCAGCTGCGCCCCGACGTTCTTGGCATTGATAAGATGCTGTCCGCCTAAGAACTGGCTGACGGGGGCGAAGTAATCGGCCTGTTGCGGCTGCAGCTTGTCGGTCATCAGCGTCAGGAAGGGTTCAAAGGCGCCGTCGGCAAACCCCTGACGGCTGGCCTCTGTCCGCAGACTGTCGGCCAGTCCCGCATGGCGCTGACAGAAGTCGTTCCACAGCTGCAGACGCTGCTCCTGGGTGTCAGCCGAAGGCATCATGTCGGCCATCTCCGCCGGCATGTCTTTCGAGAGCTGTGCCAGCAGTTCCAGGTCCTGCCGCTGCTGGTCGGTCATGTAGTTGATGTGGCGCAGGTCGCTGTCGAACGAGGTCTGCAGGCTGAAGTAGCCGAAGACGAGGGTAAGGATGAGAAGGAGAGGGAGGAGGAGTTTTCGAGGGGCGAGGTGCGGTGTTCGAGGAAATCGAGGAAATCGAGGTACGAGGTGCGAGGTACGAGGTGCGAGATTACCTTGCCACAGATTATTCCGCAGCAGAGTATTCTCGTACCTCGTACCTCGTACCTCGCACCTCGATTCTCCCGAATCCCGTACCTCGCACCTCGATTTTCCCGAATCCCGTACCTCGCGCCTCAAGAATACCGGCATCACCACCAGCACAAACAGGATGGTACCGACGAGCATCAGTGCGCCGAAGAGTCCTAAGTCGCGGAGTGCGGCGGCGTCGAGCCACAACAGACAGAGGAAGGCACTGACGGTGGTGACATTGCCGATAAGCAGTGGCGGCACCATGTCGCGCAGCGTCTGACTGCCGTCGCCGGTCTCGCGCAGGTGGTCGAGATAGTGCAGGGGATAGTTGACGGCAATGCCGATGATGACGCTGCCAATGCCGATGACGATGATGGAGATGCTGTCGCGCAACAGCGACATGCCGGCAATGGCGAAGAGCCAGCCGAAGCCTAACGAGGCCGCTATCCACAGCAGTTCGTACAGACGGCGGTAATGCCACAGCAACAGCGCGAGGATGAGCACTACGGAGATGGCGACGGCCAGCATCGAGTCGTGCTTGATTTGGGTGGCGTTGCTGACGGCTATCAGGGGTCCGCCGACGGCCGACACCTTGACAGAAGGGCAGTCGCTGGCGGTTCGAGCCATCGCCTCGTCGAGCATCGCCGAGAGTTCGGCGTTATGTGCGGTCTCGCTTGTGCCGTATGGCGATGTCAGGAATGCCAGACCATGACGGCCGTCGGCAGTAAAGACATAGCCCTCGTCGACGGAAAAATGGCTGCTGCGTCCCAGCTGTTGCAGACGCCCCATCACGGGTGCAAACAGCTGCAGCGGGTCGTTGGCCAGCGTCATTGTGGCCATGCCGCCGGTAGGCAACAGCAGCAGTTGCTTGTCGGCCGCAAGTTGCTCGGCCACATAGCCGGGCTGTGCCAGCAGCGAGTCCATACGCTGGTAGTCGGTCGGCGTGAGATAGTAGGGAGCATGCTCGCTGACAAAGGCCAGCACGTCGAGCATCTGGGTCTCGTCGACGGTCACTTGCAGGTCGCTGACCGTCTGCGCCGTGTCGACAGCCTCGAAATGCTGCCCGAAGGTGTCCATCGCCTGTTTCACCGAGTCCTTCTGCCCCGTGAAGACGACGACGATACGGCTCTGGCTCGACAGCTGTTCGACGGCCTCGCGATAGTCCTGCTGCTCCTCGCCCTGAGGCAGGAAGCGTGCAATGTCTTCTTCGTAACTGATGCGGAGGGCCAAGGTCAGCATGACGGCCAACAAGAGGGCCAATCCCCCACCCGTCCACCAGCGGTGGGCAGAAAGGAATGTGTATATGCCGAAAAACACCTTGACCATCGATTTTTTTATTTTCTAACTTTTCAATTTCCTAATTCTCCTCAACAGCGCCTTTGGCCATCCATAGAAAACAGCTACGACGCAAAACGCCGTATTCAACAGCGAGATGCGTCCAAAGTCGGCCAGCGGCCGGAAGTGTGTCACACGCTCTCCCTCGGGCGGATAGTACACCCGTACCGGCACCGGCACCAGCTCTACGCCAGCCCACGCTGCAAAGACCAACAGTTCGAGTTCGGCCTCATAGCGCGACGTAATAAGATGTACGCCCGACAATCGGCGGAGGGGATAGAGGCGGTAGCCCGTCTGCGTGTCGGGCAATTTGACCCCCGTCTGCACCCTGAACCAGAAGTTTGAAAACCGGTTGGCAAAGGTGTTGCCGCCAGGCATGTTCTCGGCCTGCAGGTTACGGGCACCGACAATCAGGGCTTCGGGATGCTCCGTCATGGCCTTGACAAACAGCGGTATGTCCTCGGGCATGTGCTGCCCGTCGCTGTCGAGGGTGATGGCATATTCGTAGCCACGGTGGATGGCGTGCTTGAAGCCCATGAGCAGGGCGTGACCCTTGCCGCGGTTCTCGGCGTAGTCGACGACCTGCAACGGCAGGTCCTTCAGCTCGTCCAGGCGCTGGCGGGTGTCGTCGGTACATCCGTCGACCACCACCACGATATGCTCTGTCTGGGCAGCCACGCGCCGCACCACGTCGCAGATGGTTCCCGCGTTGTTATACGTAGGAATCACCACGCAGACCTTACGGTCGTTCATCGCCTGCCTGACATTCTCCATCTCCTTACTTCTTCAGTCCTTTACTCATTACCCATTAAACACCAACGAGAACTGCGTCAGCAGCTGTTCGCCGCTGGTAATGGTGCCCTTGCCCTTACACGCCGTCGCCGTGTCGTCGACCAACGTGAAGGAGATTTCTATGTCGGGGGTGTCGACGGGCGATATGGGGGCCACAAACTTCAGGTTCACAATCTTGCTCAACGACAGGCGTCGTCCGCAGCGGTCGCTCAGCAACTCGCCTATCATCTGCACGATGCAGACACCGGGCGTGATGGGATTGCCAGGGAAGTGTGCCTGATAGATTTCGTGATCGGCGTTCAGTCTTACGGCGACCTTGTCGGGTGTACCGCCCGTGACGGTAAACATGCTATTCTTCAGTGTCATCTATCTTCTTAAAACAGTATTTCAGGTTAAACCTCGCATTCGTCAGTATCAACGTGCCGTCGGCATCCTGTGTCAACGTCCTGCGACCCTTTAGCGCGCCACAGGCTGTAGCCCCGAAGAGCTGGCGCAGGTCGCCGCGCACGATGCGGCGGATATACCAGCGGTCCATCTGAGGCATCACGTTCTGCAGTTTCACCTTGCGGCGGTCGGCAGAGAGCGTGAAGTCCATAGCGTGAATGCCGAACTCGTTGACAATCGCCCCACGGCTCTCGCCCACCGAGTCGGTCTTGATGATGCAGATGCCCGTCAGTTCGGCACCGCGGGCATTTATCTGAACAGCATACTGCTGACGACCCGACAGCGGCAGCAGCCAATCGGCCGCCTCAGCCAACAAGGCCACCGTCAGCAAACTACTGAGCAGCAAACATCTTCGTATCAATACGGCCATTGGTCTTTACGTCTTTCAGGGTAATCACCGTCGTATCGCCCGACGGCTCAGTCATCTCCACCTGCGTCACCATCTGCTGCTGCGCACTGAAATGCAGGCGTATCTCTTTAAACATTTTCTTCATCTCCTTACGTTTCGGCGTCAGCTGGGCAACCCACTCGTCGCCACCACTGTACATCGTGCAGCCGAAATCTGCTGACGACGTCAGGCTCTTGCCCGTCACCGAGTTCATCATCATCTCAGCAATGCTTTGGAAGAGGCGGCTCTGGCGGATGTCTATGGTCTGCGTGTTGCGGGCCGACTTGATGTACACCTTCTCGCCGTTGATGACGAACGTGTACTGATAAGGCTGCTGGTACTCCCAGCGCAGTCGTCCGCCATCGGCCATGAAGAGCATACGCCCCGACGACGTCATCTTGTCGTTCAGGAAGCGCAGCGTCTTCACCTGCGTAAACCGGCATTCAAGCGTCGTGATGCCAGCCGCCGCACGGTTGATGCGTTCTATCATCTGCCGCTGCTGGGCAGCATCGGCCTTTTTCAGGCTCTGCGCCTGTGCCGTCAGCGCAAGCATCAGACACAGCAGCAACCCTGCTATTTTCTTCATAAACAGTCTTTTTCTTAATTAAGAGGGTGCAAAGGTAATGTTTTTTTTGCGATATTCAAAAAAATTGCGTATTTTTGTGCCGTCTTTTGAGATTTATAAACATCTAATGAAAATGAATTTGAAATATTTTGTACTGTTGGGTTCGCTGGTGCTGGGCCTGACATCGTGTTCAGACGACAACGACGATTCGCTGCCTGTCGTGGACAATAAGGAATGGAAAGCCGATGCTAACAAGGACACGAGCGTCCGTCCGGGCGACGACTTCTTCATGTACTGCAACGGCGGCTATTGGAACAACACTACAGTAGACGAGGCTCATCCGTTTAAGAAACTGTTTCTCGATGAGCTGATTAACGAAATGAGGAAGCGTGAGGAAGCCCTGACCCTGCCCTCGAAGGCGAAAATGCTGGCCGATGCCGACAGAACGGACGCGGCAGCCATAGCCGCCCAGAAGGCGAAACTGCAGCGTGCCATCGAGCGCGTCAACGCCATCACTACCAAGGAGGAGGCATGGAAGCTGACAGGACAACTCCTCAAGGAGGGCTATTTCACGCCGCTTGACCTGGCTGTGTTCTCGTCGGGCGGCAAGATGGGCGTCATGCTGCAAGGACGTGCCGGCAACGACTACACGCCGATGGGCCTGATGAAGGAAAACCTGTCATGGCAGTTGGCTAACAACCCCGACCTCATGGCAAAGGTACGCCCATTGAGGGGAGCCTCAACACGCGGCTTCGACAACGGGAAATACCCGATGCTGGTGACCATCTTCCGCGAACTGGGCATCTCGCTCGACCATGTATACTTGCCTGACGCTAATCCCGACGCCATTGAAGAAGGTTCGGTGGAGAAGCTGATGCAAATGACGCAGACGTTGCAAGATGCATCGGTGAAAGATTGGAAAGAAATGTTGACTGAGTATCTTAACAAAGATGCCGTCTTTTTTGACGACGCTGCCCTGCAAGCCGTCAACACTGCCGAAGGTGCTTCGCTGACTCACAAGCAGGCTGCGGAAAACTTCGCAGACAAATACTTGAATTACGAGAAGTCGTATGAGTTTGCAAAGGCCTATATCTCTGCCGGGCAGAAGCAGCTCATAACAGGCTACGCCGAGGAGTTGCGCCAGACGTTCCGCGAGCGCATCCAGAACAATGGGTGGATGAGCGAGGCATCCAAGCAGAAAGCCATCGAAAAGCTCAATGCCATGTCGTTTAACATAGGAGCCCCCGACGAGTGGTACGAAGAGGGATTGGCAGACCTCAGCCGGGAGCTGACCGTCCTGGACGACGTACTGGCACTACGCCGCGCAAGCATCGGCCTGATATGCAAAGTGGCGGGCGTGCCTAACAACAAGGCAGCCTTCCATATCATCATCATGGGGGGCCGGCCCTTGACGACCGTCAACTCATTCTATGTCGGCAACTACAATGCCATGTTCGTCTATCCCGCATTCATGCTGCCTCCTACCTATAGGCCGGAGGTGAACGATGCCCACAACTATGCCAACATGACGCCATGGGGACACGAGATAACGCACGGATTCGATACCGACGGGGCCAGATGGAACAAGAACGGCGACCTTGAAGACATCTGGGCCAGCGATGCCGACCGCCAGGAGTTCCAGAAGCGTTCTCAGCAGCTCATCGACTATTACAGTTCGTTCGACGTGATGCCTCTTGAAACGGGACTGAAAAACGACGGTGCCTACACCGTAGCAGAGAACGTGGCCGACCTCGGCGGATTCTTACTGGCTTACGACAGCTACAAGAAGCACCTGAAGCAACAGGGATTTGAGGGAGAGCAGCTACGTCTGCAACAGCGGCGTTTCTACGAGGCTTACGGTTACTTGTGGTGCGCTAAGTGGACTGCGGCTCATGCCACGAACAAGACCAATGGCAACTGGGAGGCTGGCGTCGCCAAGGACGAGCACTCCTTGTTCCGCGAGCGTGTCAACGGCATCGTGACAAACACCGACGACTGGTATGAACTCTTCGACGTGAAGGCCACAGACAAGCTCTACCTCGCACCGAACAACAGAATCAGAATCTGGTAACGGCGACGGCTTCGCCTGTCAACAGAAGCCATAGGTGACACCTCTTACACACAGCATTTAACCACCTGAATTTCAGCATGGTTTTTCCGTAAGATGGTCGCGCCTGTGGTCTCACCTAAACTTGAACAACGTCACGGCCTCTGAGAATTTTATCTAAATTTGCAGGCAAAAAGGTGGTACCCCCCCTTAATAAGGTGGTACGCACAATAATATTGCAGAAAAAGCAATCGTCGATACAACGGCAGCTGGCATGTCCTTGCTATGAATTCAAAAATACAATAGACAAGGACTGTGTCACCAATCCTAAAGAGAGCTGCATCTTTCTTGGCAGTTTGAAATCGTGGGGAGGCAACCAAACATTTTTGATTCGTTTAGACGAATTTGGACTGTTTAGATCGCCATACCAAGGTGAATTTCGAACAAAATATACATATTTTCTCTTTTATTTTGTGGAATATCATAAACATTTTGTATCTTTGCAGCAAGTATCGGCAAATAGCTGTAAACAGCGTATGCTAAAAAGCATCAATCTCTGAGTGCAGAGTGCCGGTATGATTTTCGTGGAATAACTATAGCGTTAGTGCTATATTCGGTGATGTCCCTGAACCTAGCAACTTCATACGACATTATACCAATCAATAAGCTAACGTCTACGCGATAGCGTGGACGACTTATCTGGTATAATGGGTTTTGCTAGGACCTTGGGACATCGATAAGGGCGGTTCACGCTTTTATTGTGTCCTGAGGTTCTTAGTTGAGAACCCATTATCATCCGAACAGATAGTCCTTTCGCTCCTAAAACTATAGCGTAGATATGTCAGACACGTTAGAGGGGATTTGCAATCCCCAGCTATCCCATTTCTTCACTAACCGGAATGGGAACACGTTGATGAAAGAGTTCGAGGGTATTCTGAGCAATAACCCTCAAGTGAAGAACCTTGATGCCGTTGTGGGCTTCCTTCGAGCGTCAGGCTATTTCTCTTTGCGTCCTTTCCTTGATGGTATTAACAAGGTACGCATACTGATTGGCATCGATGTGGATAAGTACATCGCCAAAGCCAATCAAAAAGGCGAGCTCTTCTTTGGCGCAGAGGAAGAAGTGAAAGAAGAATGCCTGAGACTGTTGAAAGAGGACATCGAGCAGTCACACTATACCAAACAGGTGGAGGACGGTATGCTCCAGATGGTGCAGGACTTAATTGACGGTAAACTGGAACTACGCGCCCATCCCTCCAAGAAGATTCACGCCAAACTATATATTCTCTATCCCGACAACTACAACCAGCATTGCTTTGGTGCTGCCATTACCGGTAGTAGCAACCTGAGCGGCAACGGCCTGGGCATTGGTGAAGAGAAACAATATGAGTTCAACGTCAAACTGACGCAGTTCGACGATGTGCAGTTTGCCAAGAACGAGTTTGAACTGTTGTGGGAAGAGGCTAAAAACGTGCCTATCAACGCAGAAGACTATCAAGCCACACTCGACAAGACCTACCTGAAAGGCGACGTTACTCCCTACGAACTGTATATCAAGATGCTGATGGAATACTTCAGCGACCGCGTGCTAGCCATCGACCAGGAAGACCCCTTCGATATGCCTGAGGGTTATAGCAAGTTTGACTATCAGGCAGATGCTGTAGTTGAGGGCTATCAGAAGCTGATACGCTACGATGGTTTCTTCCTGGCTGATGTGGTAGGTCTTGGCAAGACGGTCATTGCTACGATGATTGCCAAGAAGTTCCTGATAGAGAATGGCCCGGAGCACACGAAGATTCTGGTGGTTTATCCGCCTGCCGTCGAACAGAACTGGAAGACGACCTTCAAGGACTTCGGCATCGACAAATATACCCGTTTTGTTAGCAATGGCAGTCTGGCAAAGGTGCTTGACGAGGGCAACTATGACTATTGGAATGCCGATGAATACGACTTGGTGCTGGTTGACGAGGCCCACAAGTTCCGTAATCATACGACTGGTGCTTTCCAGCAACTACAGGAAATCTGCAAGATGCCTCGTGTAGAAACTGGCTATGTTCCTGGCTATAAGAAGAAGGTGATGCTGATTTCAGCAACGCCTATGAACAACACGCCTGCAGATATCTATTACCAGATACTGATGTTCCAAGATCCGCGCCATTGCACCATCGATGGCGTACCTAACTTAACGGCATTCTTCTCGCCTTTGGTGGTTGAGTTCCGTAAGTTCCGCAAACAGGAGAACTTCGACCTGAAGGAGTTTAAGAAACTGGCAGAGAAAGTGCGCGACAGGGTGATCAAGCCTCTGACCGTTCGCCGTACACGAACCGACATCGAGAACATCGCGCGATATAATAAAGATGTCAACGGATTCCCCAAAGTTGACAAGCCCATCAAGAAGGAATACGAATTGAACGACCACTTGGCCAACCTCTTTGAGAAGGCGATGCACATTCTTGACAAAGAACTGACCTACGCCCGCTATCAGGCCATCGCCTATCTGAAACCCGATGCTGCCCCAGGCCTCTACGACAACGCGGAGGTTATCAGCCGCAGTTTGGCAGGCATCCGCAAAAATGGTTTGGTAAAGCGTCTGGAAAGCAGTTTCTATGCCTTCTGTAAATCGCTGAAAGCCTTTCGTCAGGCCAACGAGAACATGATAGACATGTGGGAGAACGACAAGATATTCATCGCTCCCGACTTGGATATCAATGCGCTGATAGAGGCTGGTTACAGC
>CADCET010000031.1 GCA_902800495.1 uncultured Prevotellaceae bacterium | reverse complement strand
AAGAATCTTGGAGATTCCTCCAACATCTACAAGAATCTCTCCAACTTTTTCGGAGTATCTTATAGAATCTCACAAGACGGGGTTTACTGATGGCTTACATTTTAGCAGATAATGGAATAAAACTGATAAGGATAAAAGAAGGTGAAAACAACAATGTATCTAATGGTATCATTTATGTAAAATATCAAAATGACCACAATTATCTAAAATGGGTTATAAACGAGATCCTTAAATTATGTGATAAAGAAGAGTATATTGAACAATTAGACATTGATATTGAAAGAGATAGAAATCAAATATATGCACTATACATACAATCAGAAAAAGAAAATAGTATAGTTGCCCGAGCACCAGAAGCGGCTAAACAGTGGGATTATGAAAAGAATGGCAACATTAAACCAGAATATATACCTTGTACAAGTCACAAGAAGTTTTATTGGAGATGTGAAAAAGGACATTCGTGGCCAGCAGAAGTAAACAGTCGCTTTATGGGACATGGTTGCCCATATTGTGCTGGGATTAAATTAGCCCCTGGAGAGAATGACTTGCTATCCCAAAATCCCGAACTTGCAAAAGAATGGGATTATGAAGGGAATGGAGACCTCACGCCCGATAAAATAACTGTAAACAATAATAAGATAGTATGTTGGGTATGTAATACTTGTGGTCACCATTGGCCAGCTAGAGTAGCTCATCGTAATAAGGGGGAAGGATGTCCAAAATGTGCAGATAAACAAAGAACGCAATCTAAACATAAAAGAATAATTCAGAAAAAGGGATCTTTCGCAGATAATTACCCCCATTTACTTAAAGAATGGGATTATGAAAAGAACGGAGGCTTAGACCCTAATATGCTTCCTCCACATTGTGGAAAAGAAGTAAGGTGGATATGTAGCACTTGCGGTCATTCTTGGCCGGCAACGATGGATAAAAGAGCAAATGGTCGTGGTTGCCCAAATTGTGCTAAACAAAAAAGAGCCTTATCACAACAGAAAAGAGCTGTACTTAAAAAGGGTGCGTTCGCAGTAACTCATCCTCACCTTATTGAGGACTGGGATTATTCAAAAAACAATGGTACGCCCAATGACTATTCTGCTGGCTCTCATTATCATGCAAATTGGAAATGTCATCACTGCGGATATGAATGGCCTTCCCCAATTTTTAAACGTACAGGAGGAAATAAATGCCCAAATTGTCACAAATAATTGTTTCAAACAAGAATAACAAGAATAACAACATGCTCAATCAAATTTTCAAAAAGTAAAAGTTAGAAATGCTGTCATGAAATGGAATCACCAAACAACTATTTCTCAAAAGAGACGCTCAGTCACTTGAGGCGTTGACGCATGTATATGGGAAATACCATCTGGTGATGCTTTACAGAGAGTTGGTTATGAGTGAGGAGCGGACAACCTATCAGCAGGCAGAGCGTCAGGCCGAGATGATGAACCAGATAACCGTCTTTCAATCCTCACCATTGGACTTTCTGCATACTCAGGAACAGAGCACAGATGAATCCATCGAAACATATAAGGAGTTCAAGAGACTGATGGAGGAATATAGCGACGAGCAGTTTGTGCCAAGCATTGTGGAGCAGTTCTGCAAGAGAGTGTATGAGGACGATGACAATTTCATTTTTTTCAAGCCTTTCTGCAACCTGTATTTCTCTGTCTATGCCGATGCGCTGTTGATGTACCAGCAGGGGCTTGACGGAAAGCGGCTGAAGATGTATATCATGTCAATGCGAGAGGTAGTGGAAGCATATAAGAAACTCTTATGTTGAACGAACTAAGAGTTAAAACAAACGAATGCTTTGGTTTTCTCAGATTTTTGTTGTACCTTTGCATTCGATGATGAGTCACAAAAGCGGCTGGTGGCTCGTCATCGGGTGTTCTTTCTTGCGTCCCGTTGGTAGCAAGCGAGCATAGCTCGAGCGGATGCAAATTATAGCAGAACAAGGAGATTAGAACGGTCTCTTATCCGTAACCCTCAAAATTCCAAATCTCCCGAACTGCCTTTATTTTTTGAGATTCTATTACCACTTCCACCACTTTTATATATAAGTATTTGTGTGACAGTGTGTTTGGTAGTGGTGGAAATGGTGGTGGAAGTGGTGGATATCTACCACTTCTGTGATTTTTGCGGCCAAAAGCTTGTGGTTTTCGATAATTTTTTGTATTTTTGCAGAGCATTTTTGAACTAAAAACCATACGATGGAGGAAAAAACATTTGATTTCAGTAAGGTGCCGGCCAGTTGGCAGCTGTGTTTCAACCGTGACTGTCCCCGGTGTGAGGGCTGTCTGCGCTTTGTTGCGGGACGGCATGTGCCTGCCGGCCGCGACTGGGGACCGGCTGTCTATCCCTCGGCACTCGGCAGCGACGGCCAGTGCCGATGGTACCGCACGGCCGAACCGCAACAGGCGGCATGGGGCTTTGTCCATGCTTTCGACAACGTGCGACGCCTCGACTTCAAGCCTATGCGCTATCGCATCACGGCTATCTTGGGCAGCAAGGGCGTCTACTATGACTGTCGCAACGGTCTGCGGCCGGTGATGCCCGACCAGCAGGCGGCTGTCGCCGAGGTGTTTGCGGAGTTCGGCTATGAACCGCCGCGCTACGAACGCTACGGGCCGTGTCTTGACTTCAGATAACCGCACAGCGGTGTTCCGACGACCGTGGAACGTCGTTCCAAGGCCGTTGGAACATCGTTCCGCCGCTTATGGAACACTTTTTTTGAACTTATGATAACGACAATAATATTATTTAAAAACGACAACTATGACAACTTGGACTGCTCGGCTTTCTTGCTCTGGCAAGCGTCTCCTGTCGTCGCCGAGCGGCCGCTTCGCTTGCGAAGAACTTTTCTCATCGCTGCCAGCAGCGACTGTTGTCTGAGTTGTCATGGTTGTCGTAAAAAAAAAGAATACC
Organism: uncultured Prevotellaceae bacterium; assembly: GCA_902800495.1. Lineage (GTDB taxonomy): Bacteria > Bacteroidota > Bacteroidia > Bacteroidales > Bacteroidaceae > Prevotella. The sequence continues at coordinate 33,992 of CADCET010000031.1, read as the reverse complement.
AAGTTGTTTTTAAACAATTACTGAAACAATGAAACTAACCCTGATAAGAACAGACAAAAAGAATCGCCAGCACCTGACGACGAAGACGTTAGAGCGGTTTGCCGAGCGTGTGACGACCGATACGAAACTGCAGCTCGTCAGTGAGCTGCGGCGTGAAATACCTTTTATGAGCAGCGAAAGGGCTGTCTTCCCCAAATTGGAAAAGCTGCCCCGCGTCTATCCTGCCGCCGAGTGGCGTATTGACGAGCGTGGCGACCTGCAGATGGTGAGCTTCAACGGCGTGGTGCTGCTCAGCATCGGCCAACTAATGGATGCAGAACAGTTGGAGGCAGCCAAGCAGGTGGTGGCCGGACTGCCTTCGACGGTGATGGCCGTTGTGGGCGCCAGTGGGCATACGCTGAAGATCCTGGTGGCCGTGGAGGCTGCCGACGGGCGGAAGCCAGCCAGCGAAGAAGAGGCCGACACCCTCTATCAGACCGCCCATGCCTATGCCGTTCGCGTCTATGGCGGTGTGACGGGCCGCGAGGTGACGGTGGGGCGGCCGTCGGTGCGCGACAGCTTCCGGATGACCCTCGACCCAGCCCCCTTCGTCAATGCGAAGGCCACGCCGCTGAAGGTTACTGAAGAGTTGAAGGCTGCGGATGGTGGGCAGAAGGATACCGCCTCTGCCACAGACAAACCTACCGCCGCCACCCGCGAAACCATGCTGTCGCGAAACGCCAAGTACGACGAGGTGGAGTTCCTCTACCGTCGCGTCGCTGACGAGGTGTACGAGGTGCTCGACACCGACGAATGGCGCCAGTCGCCCTACCGCGAGGAGGCCGCCGTGTCGGAGATAGCCCGCAGGCTCTGTCAGCTCGGCGTCGAAGAGGAAGAGACCGTCGCCCACCTGCATAGTCATCTGTGGAGCCGTGAGGACGAGCGCCATATCCGCTCCGTCGTCGCCAGCAGCTACGAGGCCGTCCGCGAGCGTAAGCCGAAGGCCGACCCGGCACTGAAGGCCATCGAGGCGTCGGCCAGGGTGCGGCGCGACACGCTGGCGCTCATCGCGTTTTTAGGGCGTCGCTACCAGTTGCGTTATAACACGGTGATGGGCTATGCCGAATACCGTCCCAACAACCAGACCTACTACCCGTGGCGCCCTGTCGACGAGCGTGTCGTCAACGACCTGGCTATGGAGGCCCGTACCGAAGGCCTCGACGTGTGGGACAAGGACGTGAAACGCTACGTCAACTCCAGCTATGCGCCCCGCTACTCGCCCGTTGAGGACTACCTGTGGGAGTGTCGCGGCAAGTGGGACGGTCGCGACCGCATCCGTGAGCTGGCCCGTACCGTACCTACCCAGAACCCCTATTGGGAGGAGTGGTTCTACACGTGGTTCTTGGCGATGGTCAACCAGTGGCGAGCCACCGAGTACAGCCGCTATGGCAACTCCGCCGTACCGCTGCTCATCTCGAAGCAGGGCTGGAACAAGTCGACCTTCTGCCAGTCGCTGTTGCCGATGGAGCTGCAGTGGGGCTACACCCAGACCGCCAAGCCTTCGGAGGAGAAACAGATGCTGCTGCAGATGTCGCAGATGCTGCTCGTCAACTTCGACGAGTTCAACAAGATCTCGCCACAGGTGCAGCAGGGCTTCCTGAAGAACATGCTGTCGCTGCCTGTGGTGAAGGCCAAGCGTCCCTATGGCAAGCATGTCGAGGTGATGCCCCGTCTCAGCTCGTTCATCGCCACCACCAACCTCACCGACGTGCTGAGCGACCCCACCGGCTCGCGCCGTTTCCTCGCCGTGGAGCTGACCGGTCCTATCGACGTCAGCCACCTGCCCAACCACCGTCAGCTCTTTGCTCAGGCGTTGGCCGCCCTCGACCGTGGTGAACCGACGTGGTTCGACGAGGTGCAGACGCAGCAGATTATGGACTACAACCGCCAGTTCCAGCTACTCGGTCCCGCCGAGCAGTTCTTCGGCGACCTCTTCAGACCGGCCGTACGTCTCGGCGAACCGGGGGCGCAGTGGATGAGTGCCTCCGACCTGTTCCAACAGGTACGTGCCAAGGTCGGCAGCAGCCTTCATGTCAGCAATCTCCAGCGTTTTGGCCGCACTTTGGCCAATATGCCCGAACTTTTGCGTCGTGTAACGAACCAAAATACTCAGTATTTGGTCGTAAAACGACAGAAATAGTGGTGGAAGTGGTGGATATCCACCACTTCTACCACTATTTCCACCGCCTATTAACCGCTTGTAATACAGGCGCTTAGATATAAAAGTGGTGGAAGTGGTAATAAATTTGAAAAAATATTTGTGATGAAAATAGATATTGAGGAGCGCGTGCTCCATTTCAAGCAACCGGCGGGAACGAGTCGCGGCGTGTATACTGAAAGGAAAATATGGCTTTTAACTGTGACTGACGGTGATGCCGTCGGGGTAGGGGAGTGTGCGCCGCTGCCCGACTTGAGCTGCGATGCGGGGCCGGGCTACAGTGACATGTTGCGCCGTTTTTGTGACGATGTGGAACGGACGGGGCAGATTGACTACGAGGCGATGCGCGACTATCCGTCGATGCTGTTCGGCTTAGAGACGGCGATGCTTTCGTTGCAAGACTCTCTCCTCTCTCCTCTCTCCTCTCTCCTCTTATTCAACACCGCTTTTGCGCGCGGTGAGGTGGGCATCCCCATCAACGGACTGGTATGGATGGGACGTTACGACGAGATGCTGCAGCGCATGGAGCAGAAACTGGAACAGGGGTTCCGTTGTGTGAAGCTGAAGATCGGTGCCATCGACTTCGAGCAGGAGCTGGACTTGGTACGCCGCATCCGCGACCGCTTCAGCAGACGCGAGGTGGAAATCAGGCTCGATGCCAACGGCGGTTTCCGTTACGACGAAGCACTCTATAAACTGGAGTTGCTGTCGCAGTATGCGCAGTCGATAGAGCAGCCCATCAAAGCCGGACAGTGGGCGTATATGGCCGAGCTATGCCGTGAGTCACCCATACCGATAGCCCTCGACGAGGAACTGATAGGTGTCAACGACCGCGAGATGAAGTCGCACCTGTTGCGTGTCATCAAACCGGCCTATATCGTGCTGAAGCCGTCGTTGCACGGCGGTATGGCTGGCTGCCGTGAGTGGATAGAAGCTGCCCGTCAGCACGATGTCGGCTCGTGGATCACGTCGGCTCTGGAGAGCAACGTCGGCCTGAACGCCATCGCGCAGTTCTGTAGCGATGTGTATGGCGACCACATCACTTGGCCACAGGGTCTTGGTACGGGTCAGCTGTTTACTGACAATATACCGATGCCGCTGGAGATACGCGGCGACCAGCTGTGGAGGATTGAAAATTGAAAATTGAAGATTTTTTAGCCGAGTGGCGAAACGAGAGGCCGACGGTGCTGGTGCATACCAGTGGGTCGACGGGCAAGCCGAAACCGATGTGGGTCGAGAAACGACGTATGGAGGCTTCGGCACGGATGACGTGCGACTTCCTCGGACTGCGGGGGGGCGACACGGCGCTGCTGTGTATGTCGCTCGACTATATCGCGGGGAAGATGATGGTGGTGCGGGCGCTGACCTGCGGACTGAGGCTGATTGTTGTGGAACCCAGCGGACATCCGCTGAAAAGTACACAAAAGGAACCGTCCCCTTTGTGTACTTTTGCCGCGATGGTGCCGATGCAGGTGTGGAACACGCTGCAGATACCTGAAGAACGGGAGCGGTTGATGGCTATCAAGCACCTGATTATCGGCGGCGGAGCCATCGACGATGCGCTGGCTACTGCACTGGCTGGTTTCCCCAACGCGGTCTGGAGTACCTACGGCATGACCGAGACCTTGTCGCATATCGCCCTCCGTCGGCTCAGCGGTCCCGAGGCTACCGAGTGGTACACGCCGTTGCCGGGTGTCAGTCTGACATTGACGGAAGATGGCTGTCTCGTCATTGATGCCCCCGCTGTACACGACGGACGGCTGGTGACGAACGACATCGCTGAGATGGCTCTCGACGGGCGCTTCAAGATTTTGGGACGCAAGGATAATGTCATCTGTTCTGGTGGCATCAAGATTCAGGCGGAGGAAGTAGAACGGCTGCTTCGTGCGCACCTGCGCGTACCTTATATGATTACAAAGCGTCGCGATGAGAAGTTCGGTGAGGTGGTGGTGCTGTTGACCGAGGGTGACGTTGACGTGGCCCGTGACGTCTGTCAGCGCGTACTGCCCAAGTATTGGCAGCCGCGTGACTACGTCCATACGGACCAAGTGCCTATGACGGAAACAGGAAAGCCCGCCCGCAAGCAGGCAGAACAGCTGGTTCAGAATCCCTCGCGGTAGAAATCGAGGGCTTCTTCTATTTCTTCTTTCGTTGCCGTCTGGTTGATGCGGATGTCGCCGATGTCGCCTAAGAGTGTGAAGTTGATGTCGCTGCCTACGTTCTTCTTGTCGTGCGTCATCAGTTCCAGCAGGGTGGGGTAGTCGTCGCAGGTTATCGGCATACGACCGTAGTTCTCGGTGATGAAGCGCACCGTCTGGCGCATCTTCTCTACAGGAAATCCCGTCTTGATGGTGCTCAGATAAAGTTCGCAGATGAGGCCGTAGGCAACGGCATAGCCGTGAAGGATGGGCTTGCGCTTCAGCGCCAGCGCCTCGAAGGCATGGCCGACGGTGTGGCCTAAGTTCAGCGCCTTGCGGATGCCTTTTTCTGTAGGGTCTTCCTCGACGATGCGCTCCTTCACCTTCACCGAGTCCTCCAGCATACGCCCTAACTGGTAATAGTCAATGACATCGAGGTCGAAGTTCAGCAGCTCTGCCCACATATCTCTCTCCTCTCTCCTCTCTCCTCTCTCCTCTAAAGCCTCTTGTCTCTCCTCTCTCCTCTCTCCTCTCTCCTCTATAGCCTCTCTCTGTATCAGTCCGTGCTTCAGCATCTCGGCATAGCCCGAGCAGATGTTCTCGTGGTCCATCGTCTTGAGGAAAGTCGTGTCGAGGATGACACTCTTAGCTGTGCTGAAGACGCCAATCTCGTTTTTCAGTCCGCCGAAGTTGATGCCCGTCTTGCCGCCCACCGAAGCATCGACCATTGCTAAGAGCGTCGTCGGGATGTTGATGTAGTTCATGCCCCGCTTGAAGGTCGAGGCAGCAAAGCCTCCGAGGTCGGTCACCATACCGCCGCCGAGGTTGATCATCAGCGAGTGGCGAGTGGCGCCACCCTTCTGCAGACAGCTCCATACGTGGGTGAGCGACTCCAAGGTTTTGTTCTCGTCGGTGGCGCCGATGGTGATGACCTCAGCCCCCCGAACACTGTCGAAACCCGCTATCAGCGGCAGGCACAGCCGCTCTGTTGTTTCGTCTACCAGGATAAAGATGCGGTCGCGCTCACATTCGCCGACGGCTGTCGCCACCTCCGTTTCCAGTTTAGTTGATATGATGACTTTCTGCTTTTCCATAACGGCTGCAAAATTATGAAAAAACATTGTAAACGCGAAACGATTTCGGAAATTCTTTGCTAACCGCTCGATTTTTGTTCGCTTGGCTCGTCCAAGAAAGCGTCTTTTTAGGCCGAACGAACATCAAAATCAATTGGAAAAATCAGCCGTTTTTTAAAAAAATATCGAAAATGGCTGATTTTTACTTTGTGGTTTGACGGGAAAGTTGTAATTTTGCACCATCATTGATTAATAATTATGGTGTACAATAGCATAATAGGACGAAACGAGGAAATCAGGAAACTGGAGAAGTTCCTGAAATCACCCAAGTCGGAGTTTGTGGCCATCTATGGTCGCAGACGTGTTGGCAAATCCTATCTTGTTGAGGAAGTGTATAAGGATAAGATCGCGTTTCGTGCCATTGGTTCCTATATCAAGGACAAAGACGAGAAAACTTACAGGCAAATCCAGCTTGAGCATTTTTACGAGAGTCTTCTCGATGTAGGTATGCCGGAAGACATGCCGCGACCAGCCAACTGGCGTGAGGCTTTCCGTCTGCTCAGAAAATATCTTGAAGGGGTTGACGCAGAGCGTCGCGTTGTTTTCCTCGATGAGCTGCCTTGGCTGGCAGGTCCTCAGTCGTCGGAAATGATTACTGAACTTGGCTATTTCTGGAACTCATGGGCCGACCGCCAGCGGAATGTCGTACTTGTAGTATGTGGTTCCGCTACCAGTTGGATGCTTGATAACGTCATCCGGGACTACGGCGGTCTGCATGGACGAATTACAGAAACCATGAGGTTGCTGCCCTTCACGATGAAGGAGTGTGAGATGTACTTCCAGAGTCGCAGATTCCATCTGTCCCGCTACGAAATGGCTGTTGCCTACATGGCCTTCGGTGGCATACCCTATTATCTTGATCGAATAGACAACGAGAAGAATCTGTCGGAGAATATCGATGCCTTCTTCTTCAACGACACCATGATCGACCAGGAGTTCAAGGATGTATATGCCGGACTCTATGCTACTTCGGAGCGGTATGTGGATGTTGTCAAGGCACTCGGCACGAAGTTCTACGGCATGACACGCCGTGAGCTTGCTGAAGCTGTGGGCATTGAACTGGGAGGGACGTTCTCGAAGATACTCGACAACTTGCATGAGTCTGGCATCACCCGCGAATATCCCCGCTACGGAAAAGAGCGCGTCGAGACGGTCTATCAGCTGAAAGATTTCTTTTCCATGTTTTACCTTCACTTCATCCACGGAAAAGGTGCTAATGCTGGCAACTGGCGGACCATACAGCGAACACCGAAATTCTATTCGTGGGCTGGTAACACCTTTGAGATGCTATGCATCGAGCATCTGCCGCAGATCAAGGACAAGCTGCGCATCGCCACCATCAACCGCAACTACTGCTGGAGAGGTCAGGCACCTAACGGGAAAACGGCTCAGATCGACCTCGTGTTGGAATGGAAGGGTGAGCGCACCGACTACATCTGCGAGATGAAGTTCAGCGAGCATGACTTTACCATCGACAAGTCGTATGAGTCAGAGTTGGCCAACAAGATTGATGCTTTCCTCCATTGCAAGCAGCACACGAAGACTCATTCCATCCAACTTGTGATGGTCACGACAAACGGAGTAACACATAATGAACATTCGAAGGATGTCAATCAGGAGGTTACATTGGATGATTTATTCTTATAGTAATCTTGTAACGAACTGGGGTTAAAAGTACATTTTGCAGACTTTGACCTGAAAAAAAACAGAAAAACGTGTGAAGAATTAAACTTTTCTTTTCTTTCGACGTCAGATAGCTGTAAATCGTACACTTTTTATGAAGAAGACATTACTCTTGATGGTCGTCGCCGCGATGACCGCCACCGCAGCGCTGGCACAGCGTACTATCAGCGGAACAGTTGTTGAGAAAGAGACCAATGAGGCCGTCATCCAGGCCACCGTTGCTCTGTTGAAGAGCGACTCTACGTTAGTTGCCAATGCCGTGACGAACATGAGCGGCCAGTTCAAGACGACCGCCCCGCAGGACGGCAGCTACATCCTCCGCATTACCTACGTAGGTTTCAAGACCTACACCCGCCGCATCAGCGTAGAAGGCGGCAAGCCCCTGGCCTTAGGTACCATTACCATCAGTCCTGACTCGAAGATGCTGAAGGACGTCGAGGTGGTGAAGAATATTGCCAAGGTGACGACGAAGGACGACACCTTAATATATAATGCCGGCGCCTACCGCACGCCCGAAGGTTCGGTCATTGAGGAACTCATCAAGAAACTGCCCGGTGCCGAGGTCTCCGATGACGGTACCATCAAGATTAACGGCAAGACCGTGCAGAAAATCAAGGTCGACGGCAAGGAGTTCATGACCGGCGACACGAAGACCGCCATCAAGAATCTGCCTACCTCTATTGTCGACCGTATCAAGACCTACGACGAGAAGAGTGACCTGAGCCGTATCACCGGCATTGACGACGGTAACGAGCAGATGGTGCTCGACTTCGGCCTGAAGCAGGGTATGAACCGCGGTATGTTTGCCAATGTGGACGGTGGCGTAGGTACCGAAAGACGCTACAGCGGACGAGGATTCGGTGCCATTATGAAAGACGACCTCCGCCTGATGGGCTTTGCCAATGCCAACAACACCAACGACATGGGCTTCGGTGGCGGTGGCGGCGGTGGCCGTTTCGGTGGTGGTGGCCGTAATGGTCTGCAGGCTTCAAAGATGGCCAGCGTCAACTTCAACTACGAGAAGACAAAAGTTATCGTGCTTGACGGTTCTGTCAGCTGGAACCATAACGACGGCGACACCTGGAGCCGCTCTTCTTCGGAAAACTTCGTTGCTACTACCGGCTCGTTCTCGGAGTCGCAGAACCAGAACTACTCACGTTCCAACTCCTGGAGCGCCCAGATGCGTATGGAGTGGACGCCCGACACGTTGTGGACCATCAGTTTCCGTCCTACCTGGAGCTACGGCACCAACGACGGTACCGGCAACAATGGTTCGGCAACCTTCAGCAGCGACCCTTACAACTATGCCTCTTCGGACAATTCAATAGCAGAAATCGTGTCGCGGATGCTTGGCGTCGACTCCACACTGGTTGTCAACCAGCGCCTTGGCGGTTCGCTCTCCTACAGCGACAGCAAGCGCTATGGCGGTACCCTGCAGATTAACCGCAAGATTGGCGGACGTGGCCGTAACATCACCCTGCAGGCAGGAGCCAACTACAGCAAGGGAGCCTCGGAGTCGTTCTCACGCAGCCTCGTCAGCCTCTACCAGTTGGCTACCGGCGACTCCACTTACCAGCGCAACCGCTACAACGTCACACCAACCAAAAACTACGATTATAATATCCGCCTGACCTACAGCGAGCCTATCTTCACGGCCACCTTCCTGCAGTTCAGCTACAACTTCCAGTATCGCTTCACCAAGAGTGACCGTTCGACATACGACTTCTGGAGCGACACGGACGTTACCCGTCGTTACGACATGAGCGGTCTGATGCCCGACTACCGCGAGTGGAACACCGTCTTCAACGCCCTTAACGGTCATAGCTACGATGAGTTCCTCGATACCAGTCTGAGCCGATTCTCACAATACAAAAACTACATCCATACCGGCGAGGTGATGCTGCGCTTCATCCGTCCCAGCTATCAGTTCAACATTGGCGTGCAGGTCATCCCGCAGTCATCGGAGTTCACCTACCGCTACCTCAGCACCGACACCGTCACCACGCGTACCGTCGTCAACTGGAGCCCGACGGCTAACTTCCGTTGGAAGATCAGCGACCGTGGCAATATGCGCTTCGAGTACCGTGGCAACACCAGCCAGCCCTCGATGAGCGACCTGTTGCCCATCACCGACAACAGCGACCCTCTGAACATCACCAGCGGTAATCCTGACTTGAAGCCCTCGTTCACACAGCGCTTCTCATGGCGCTACAACAACTTCTTCGAGCGTCATCAGCAGTTTGTCTTCGCCAACCTCAACTTCTCGACCACCAGCAACTCCGTGGCACAGATGGTGAAGTATGACCCCGTAACCGGCGGACGCACTTCGCGCCCTGAGAATATCGACGGCAACTGGAACGTCAGTGGAAACTTCACCTTCAACACTGCCCTCGACACCCTCGGACGCTTCAGCCTGAACACCACCACCGATGCCAGCTATGCCAACAATGTAGGCTACATCGACCTCTACCGCAATGGCGACGTCTCGAAGATGACGACCAAGAACACCACGTTGGGCGAGCGTCTCGGTGCCAGCTACCGTAACGACTGGTTTGAGTTGGAGCTTAACGGCCGCGTACAGTATAACTACTCGTACAATGCCATGCAGGAGAACTCGAAGCTGAACACCTGGAACTTCAACTACGGCTTCAACACGACGATGCAGGCCCCCTGGGGTATGCAGTTCACGACGAGCCTGAATATGTCGAGCCGTCGTGGTTTCAGCGACGATGCTGCCAACACCAACGAGCTGATATGGAACGCACAGATCTCGCAGTCGTTCCTCACGGGCAAGCCTCTCTCGCTCCGTCTGGAGTTCTACGACATCCTGCGCCAGCAGTCGAACTTCTCGCGTAGCATCAGTGCGATGATGCGTACCGACAACTGGTACAACAGCATCAACTCCTACGTCATGCTCCGTGCTACCTATCGTCTGAACCTCTTCGGCACCAAGGAGATGCGCCAGAACATGCGCCGTGGCGGTGGCTTCGGCGGCCCTGACGGCGGCGGCCGTGGCGGTCGTGGCGGTGGCTTCGGCGGTGGTCGTCCCGGTGGCGGCTTCGGTGGCGGCGGCTTTGGCGGCGGTCGCAGAGGATAACATAAAACACGCAAAAAGACGGGATATGCTCATCGGCATATCCCGTCTTTTTGTGTGTTGTTACACCTTTATTATATATTACTGCTCGGTTTCTTCCTTTGCCTCTTCCTCCTCAGCGTCGACGAAGTCGGTGATGCCGGCCTCGATGAGGATGTTGTACCACAGGATGAGCTTCTGGATGTGTGAGTTCTTGACGCGGTCGCGATCCCACTCAGGCAGCACCTTCGTGAAGTAGTCATGCAACTCGTCGGCAGTAGCTTTCTTGGGGTCGACGCTGGCCTTCTTGCCGCCTTCGAGCTGCTTCATGCTCTCAAGAATCTGGGTCAGGGGCACGTCATCAGTCTCGCTATACATAGCGACATCGCCGAGCGATGTGATGCGGTCGGTGCCGAAGGCCGGCTGGCGGCGGTGGGTGGCATCGAGTGCCTCGACGATGAGGTTGTTCTTACCGCGTGATACTAATTTGTAGAGGCCGGGCTTGCCGGCAATAGCTAAAATGGTTTCTTTCATAGTTGTTCTAATATATTGTTTAATTGTTTGTCGATATCGGTGAGACCGTCGTTGACAATCTCGAAGTCGGCCAGCTGGCGTACCCGCTCCTGCGGCCATTGGCGTGAGAGCCACTGAAGTGCTTGCTCACGGCTGATAGCGTCGCGCTGCATGATGCGCTGCAGGCGCACCTCCTCGGGGGCGGTGACGACGACGACGCGGTCGACGTAGCGGTTAGCGCCCGACTCGTACATGATGCCTGACTCGAGCCATTCGAGGCCGCTCTGCTCGAAGTCGGCGAAGACGGCAGGGTGGACGATGGCATTGATGGCACGGGCGTGGTCGTCGCTCTGTAGAAGGTACTGCGTCAAGGCCTGCTTATCGGGCTTGCTGCCAATAAGCGCCTGCAACTGCTGCTGGGTAGCCTCGCTACGCATGATCCGCTTAGCGGCGCTGTCACAGTCGTAGACCCTGATGCCTCGGAGGGCCAGTCGTCGTGCGACGTAGCTCTTGCCGCTGCCGATGCCCCCTGCTATGCCTACCTTCATTCGTTGTCCTCCTCTATCAGATAGTCTACCTGCTTGTTGACGAGTGAGGCGCGGGTGACGCCTGACGGCACTTGTTGGAGGTAGAGGTTGCACTTGTCGGAGCGGCTGCTCACAATCTCGTTGTAGTCGGCGACGACGGTAAAGTCAGCAGGTGTCAACGTGCGGTAGACGTTGACGCCGGTGACAAACTTAACGGTCACTTTGGCTGGGAAGGTGCGTAGCTGCTTGCCTTTGGGCAGGTTGATACACTTGACGGGTATGCCATCGACGCTCTCCTCGGTGAGTACGTCAGTGTAGAAGGTGATGTGTACGTGGTCGGGCACAATCTTGACCCCCTCCATACGACGCAGTCGGCAGTCGACGGCCAGTGTGTCGCGGAAGTCAACATAGTTGAGGAGTTCGGTATAGACCATGTGGATGCTGTCGAGCCGTTCCTCGGAGGCGTAGACGGTGACGCTGTCGGGCGAGTAGTTGACTTGGCTGAGGAAGTAGAGGTGTTCAGGAATGACACGTCCCTTCCAGCGTACAGGCACCTTTTTGTTGTTGCCTGTTGTGTAGTAGATTTTCAGCCGTTCGGGCTTGATGCTGACAATCTTGCTTGATGCAGTCAGGTGCTGTTTCAGAATCTTGGCGAATTCGGCAGCGCTGATAACGCCCGTACCGTTGCCCTGGTCGTAGTTCTTGAAGTTAACCTCCACATGTGTCAGGGCCTCGCCATAGAGATAGGTCATCAGGATGATGCCGCGGTCACGGACGGTCACCTTAATGGTGTCTGTCTCGTCACTGGTCAGCATGATATCGCTGGGGACACCAGTGATATGTACAGGAACGACCACCTCTTTCTCGTAGACTTCATTGAGCGTCATCAGGAGCCAGAAAATACCTGAGAGCGTCAGGAAGAAGAGAAAAATCAGGAACTCCCTATTCGTTCGACTGAATAGGAAGTTCCTGATGAGTACAGCGATTCTGCGTAGGGAGAACATGGAGGTTAACGACTACTTCTGTAGTGGCGTGGCAGTCATATCCTTGAAGACGGAGCCTTTGTCGACGGTGATAACGACGTCGCGGGCAATCTTCACCTCGACAGTGTTCTTGGCCAGGTCGATGCTCTTGACCGTGCCGTAGATGCCTCCACCGGTGACGACCTGCGTCCCTTCAGTGAGGGCGTTCTGGAACTGCTGAATCTCTTTCTGTTTTTTCTGCTGTGGACGGATCATGAAGAACCACATGATGGCGAAGATAGCCACCATCATCAGGATCATGGACATTCCACTGCCTCCTTGTGCTGCTGCCTGTGCAGCTAATACAATATTTGTCATAATTCTCAATTATTAATTTTCGATTTTCAATGTTTAATTTTTAATGTTTAATTTTTAATGTTTAATTTTCAATGTTTAATGTTTTCATCACCCTCTCTCTTCCATGCGCTTCATCAGGCGCCCTGTCTTAATGAGATGGCGGGCGATGGTGTCGAGCATACCGTTGATGTAGCCGCCGCTCTTCGGGGTGGAGTAGAGCTTGGCAATGTCGACGAACTCGTTGATGGTGACGCTGACGGGAATGGAGGGGAAGGTCATCATCTCAGCGATGGCTATCTGCATAACGATGACGTCCATGTAGGCTAAGCGTGAGAAGTCCCAGTTGCGCGATGCCTCGCTCATGTAGTGCTGGTACTCGTCAGCGTTAAGGATGGAAGCGCGGAAGAGCTTGCGGGCGTAGTCGCGATCCTCCTCGCTGTCGTATTCGGGCAGCAGTTCCTGCTTGGCACCGTTCTGCTCGTCGAAGCGCTTGATGGTCTTCAGCACGAAGGTGTCGACCACCTCCTTGTCGTCGTTCCAATAGAGGCTCTGCTCCTCAAGCAGGGCTTCAAGGTCGCTATTGTCCTGGATAAAGGTACGATAGAGCTTCCGCCACAATTCGCGGTCGGTGGCGTAGTCGTCGGTGGGGGCGGCCATATAGTCTTTGTACATCTGGCTCTGCTCTATCTGCTCAAACAGCTTGCCCACGAATTCGGGTTCGTCGGCCCACGTCCACTTCTGCGAACTGATGAAATCGCAGAGTTGCTTGTTCTCAGCCAACTGCAGCGAGAAACGGTTATAGGCAAAGCGCGTGGAAGGCTTGGCTGTGCCCTCGCGCAACGCTTTCGTCTCCATAATCTCCAGACGACGCTTGGCCTCCTTCGACAAGGCGACTATCAGTGCTAACAGATAGTTGTAGAGGTCGTATGCCTTGGAAAGGCTGAACACCAGTTCCTTCTCAGCCGTGTCTATGTTTTTGTTGCCGTTTTGATAGTACGCATAGGTTAACTGAACTATCTTAATACGTATGATTTCACGATTTATCATTCTCTTATGCTTTATTTTGACTGCAAAAATACTTATTTTTCGCTGATTATGCAAGAAAAACTTATTTTTTTTATAAATTTTCAATCTTCCATTTTCAATTTTCAATTTTTCTTTGTACCTTTGCACCCGCTTTGCGAAAAAGCGCACCGTGTGATGGTGAATTAACAATCAAAGTATTAATTTAGAGTAACACATTAAAAAGTTATGAAAGAATTTAGCGTAAGCGGTCAGAAGCGTACCGCAACAGGCAAGAAGGCCTCTAAGCTTCTGCGTAAGGAGGGCCTCGTCCCCTGCAATCTCTATGGTGAAACAAAGGATGCCAACGGTCTGCCCGAGGCTCTGGCTTTCCAGGTAAGCTTTGCCGACATCCGTAAGGCTATCTACACACCTCATGTCTACGTGCTGAACCTGACTATCGACGGCACTGACCACAAGGCTATCATCAAGGAGCTGCAGTTCCACCCCACGACGGACGCTCTGCTGCATGCCGACTTCTTTGAGATCAACGATACGAAGGACATCACTGTCGGTATCCCCGTGAACCTGACAGGTCACGCTAAGGGTGTTCGTGACGGTGGTCGTCTGAACCTCTCTATCCGTAAGATCGACGTGACAGCTCCTTATGGCAACATCCCCGAGAAGCTCGACATCGACGTTACCAATCTGGAGTTAGGCAAGGCCATCAAGGTTGGCAGCCTGCAGTTCGAGGGTCTGAAGATTGCTACCTCTCCTGAGGTTGTTGTCTGCTCAGTGAAGGCTACACGTGCTTCGCGTGCCGCTGCTGCTGCCGCTGAGTAATAGCAAGTATACATGGACAAATATTTAATTGTTGGCTTGGGTAATCCTGGCGATGAATACGCCACGACCCGCCACAATACAGGATTTATGGTATTGGACGCTTTTGCTAAGGCGTCCAATACTGTTTTCAGTGACAAACGTTACGGCTTCGTGGCTGAGACGTCGCTGAAAGGACGTAAGGTGGTGCTGCTGAAGCCCTCGACGTTTATGAACCTGAGTGGCAACGCCGTACGCTACTGGCTCGGCAAGGAGAATATCGACCAGCACCGTATGCTTGTCGTCAGCGACGACGTGGCACTGCCCTTAGGACAGTTCCGCCTAAAGGCTAACGGCTCCAATGGCGGACACAACGGACTGGGCCACATCCAGCAGCTCATCGGTCAGGACTATCCCCGACTGCGTATAGGCATCGGCAACGACTATCCTCAAGGTGGACAGATCGACTGGGTATTAGGACGTTACAGCGACGAAGACCTGAAACAGCTGCAGCCGTCCATAGACACAGCCGTTGACATCATCAAGAGTTTCGTGCTGGCCGGCATCGATATCACGATGAATCAATACAATAAGCTCGGGAAAAAGACAGGAGTACAAACACAGACATGAGTACATGAGTACAAATACAGACAAGAGTACAGGAGTACAATTTAGACATGAGTACAGGAGTACAAATACAGACAAGAGTACAAGAGTACAATTTAGACATGAGTACATGAGTACAAATACAGACAAGAGTACAAGAGAACAAAAGGTTCAACTGTCAAAAATCTGTTCTCCTGTACTCCTGTCAAAAATCTGTTCTCCTGTACTCCTGTCAAAATCTGTTCTCTTGTACTCCTGTCAAAAATCTGTTCTCCTGTACTCCTGTCAAAATCTGTTCTCTTGTACTCCTGTCCAAAGTTGTTCTCCTGTACTCCTGTCCAAAATGTACTCTTGTCTAAAATAGTTCTCCTGTCAAAACGCAAGTAGCAATGTTAGAAGAAGCAAGAATTGATAAATGGCTCTGGTCCGCGCGCATCTTTAAGACGCGCACCATTGCTGCCGATGCCTGCAAGAACGGTCGCGTGATGGTGAACGACGTGCAGGTGAAACCGTCGCGTATGGTGAAGGTCGGCGACAAGGTCAGCGTCCGTAAGTCGCCTGTCACCTATTCCTTTAAGATACTGAAAACCATTGAGCAGCGCGTAGGTGCCAAGTTGTTGCCTGAGATTTATGAAAACGTGACGCCGCCCGATCAGTATGAACTATTAGAGATGACGCGCATCAGCGGATTCGTAGACCGTCAGCGCGGCACGGGGCGTCCCACGAAGAAGGACCGCCGCCAGATGGACGCATTCCTAAGTTTAGAAGATTTTTTCGATGAAGAAGATTAGCCTTTTGATACTCGCAGCCAGCTGTCTGCTCCCCATAGCAGCACAGCGGAAGGGAAACCTCGTGAAGGGTGACTACGGTTACCTCTATTGTCACATGAACGGTGCCGGTCCGGCGTGGACGGCATACGCCCTGAGCCGTGACGGTTTTCACTATCACGACCTGGCGAACGGCGACTCTATCTTCAGCGACGCCGTGATGACACCCGTCGAGGGCCGTTCGCGCGACGCTTATATCTGTCGTAAGCACGACGGCAGCGGCTACCTGATGGCGCTTACCGATATGGATGCATCGGAGCGTAGTCGTAAACGGCTGAACAAGGTTGAGACGTGGGACAGCTATGCTATCTCGCTGTTACGTTCTGACGACCTGATCAACTGGCAGTCAGTGAGTTTCGACTTCCGCCGTGGTCTCAGCATCTTCTGCGACCCTGACACGGCGCGCAGCGTCTACCGCGACTGGTCGACAGTCAACCGTGTGTGGGCACCGCAGATCATGTGGGATGCCGACTACCGCTGGCCTGACGGTCGACTGGGCGGCTATTTCGTCTACTACTCGATGTGGAACCGCGCTGAAGAAAAGTACGACCGCATCTACTACAGCTATGCCGACGAGTCGTTCACGCGGCTGACGCAGCCGAAGCTGCTCATTGACTGGGGTTACGCCACTATCGATACCGACATCAACTGGGTGGAGGCCGACCAGCAGTGGCATCTGATGATCAAGAAAGAAGGTGGCAAGCCGGGACTCTTCACCGCTACAGCCAAGGAACTGACGGGACCGTGGAGCGAACCTGTCGAAGACGACTACGTCAACTTCGAGGGCAAGAAGAAGTGCGAGGGCGTGTCGGCCTTCCAGCTGGCTGGCAGCGACGAGTGGGTCATCGGCTATATTGAGTACTCTTCGCGTCCGAAGAACTACCGCCTCTGTCTAGCCGACAAGTATATGCGCGGTTTTCGCGAACCGCGCAACATCGAGGGCGTCCGTGGCCCGCAGCATGGCTCCTTCCTCCGCCTGACGAAACGTGAATACAAGAAATTAGAGAAATATTATGGATCGCAAACAAGAAAACCTTAAGGCCCTTGGTCGTGAGACGGGGTACTTGAATACCTATGCTCCCGAGGTGCTTGAGACTTTTGAGAACAAGCATCAGGGCAATGACTACTGGGTACAGTTCAACTGTCCGGAGTTCACGTCGCTCTGTCCTATCACGGGTCAGCCCGACTTTGCCGAGATAAAGATTATGTATATTCCCGCCAAGCGTATGGTGGAGTCGAAGAGTCTGAAACTCTATCTCTTCTCCTTCCGTAACAACGGCGACTTCCATGAAGACTGTGTCAACATCATCATGAAAGACTTGGTGAAGCTGATGGAGCCGAAGTATATTGAAGTCATCGGACTCTTTACGCCGCGTGGCGGCATCAGCATCTATCCATACGCCAACTACGGCCAGCCCGGCACTAAATATGAAAAAATGGCCGAGCAGCGTATGCTCAGCCATCAGGTGATTTAGTCAAGGGATAATACTCACTTACTCCAGTTGCTCGACAGATTAAAGACGCGTTCGCGTGTGATCTGTTGGGCTTCTTTTTTTGTGAGCTGGCGGCTCCATGCTACGCGCTGACCGGTGGCAGCTCCCTCGCCGCGGTTGTTGTACTCTAAATAGCGGGCGGTCTGCTCGCGCTCCTTCTGCCAGTGGTGCCAGCCTTCAGGACGGATGGACTTTGGCAACTGGCAGTTCATGAACAGCGTGTAGCCATAGTCGCGCCAAGGGCGTCCGAGATACACCTTCGTAGCTTCTGGAGCAGCCGTGATGGTGCAGTTGTTGAAGACGTAACCGTAGGCAACGTCCTGTGGTGTCGAGGCAGCCGTGATATAGGAGTTGATTTTGCAGTAGATGGTGCAGTTCTCAAACCATGCTGTCGAAGGGCCGAAGATAAAGTCGGTAGTACCTTCGATATAGCAGCCGTCGAAGAGCAGGCGTGTGCGGGGCATACCCGTATAGATGGTATCCTGGTTGCCTAAGAAGCGGCAGTTCACGAACTGCAGGCGGTCGCCTTGGGTGTGGAGTGCTACAGCCTGTCCTAAACGGGCGGCGTTGTTCTCGATGGTCAGGTTCTTAAAGGTGATGTCGTTGGCATCGACCCTGACGGTAAATGTGCGGAAGGTGCCCAGTTTAGCCCGTTCGCCCATGTCGAGCAGTTGCTGTTTCAGCTCTTTCGGCCAATAACTGCCGTCCATCGAAATGTTGGCATGGTCGTCGTAGGTGATGATAGTCTCGTCGCGGTCTTCGCCACACAACTCAACGTTCTGCAGCCACTGCGGTACGATGACCTTCTCCTTATACGTACCTTTCTTAATATAGATAACCTTGTGGTAGTCCATGAAGGCGCGGCACACCTCAATGGCTTCGCTGACGGTGCGGAACTGGCCGGTGCCGTCGCGTGCCACGACGATGGTGTCAGGGTTGTCATACTTGCCGGCTGCCGATGCTGCCAGCGATGCTGTCAGTAGAATTAGTAAGGTAAGTAGTTGCTTCATAACGGATTATGTGATTTCTGAAATTTCCTTGAGGTCGGCCACCTGCTTGAGGTTCTTGATGATGGTCTTGACGTCGTCGCGGTCGTGGACGCGCAGTTCCAGTGTGCCGTCGAACATACCGTCCTCACAGGTGATGTTCAGGTTACGGATGTTGACGTTCATCTGAGCCGAGATGACTTGTGTCACCTCGTTGAGCATGCCTACGCGGTCGATGCCGCTGATGCGGATGGTAGCCACGAAGAAGAGTTCTTTGTGCATGTCCCATTTCACGTCGAGGATGCGGTTGCCGAAGCCCGACTTCAGCTTGGCGGCCACAGGGCAGGTGCGCTTGTGGATCTCAATCTGGTTTTTGTTGTCGATATAGCCTAAGGCATCGTCGCCGGGGATGGGGTGACAGCATGTCGGGAACTTATACTGCCGGATGGTCTTCTCACTGATGTAGATAGGCTTCTTGCGGTTGAACTTTTCAGGAACAACGAACAGCTCGGTTTCAGGCTCCTGCTCTTCCTGCTTCTTGGCCTTGACGAAGGGCACGTAGCGACGCCAGCCACCAGTGCCGCCCTGGTTCTTCTTATGTTTGCCGTTCAACTCGTCCAAGTCCTTGTCGCCTAACAGAACGGTGTTGGCGCCAAGCGCTAAGAAGAAGTCGTCGCGGTTCTTGTATTCGTGGTATTCTGCCAGCTGGTCGACGGCATTCAGGGTGTATTCCTTCCCGTTCTTCGTCATCCACGCCTTCAGCTTCTCCTCGCCAGTTTTCTGCACCTCTCGGTTGTCGCGTCTGAGGATGGCCATAATCTTGCCTTTGGCCTTAGCCGACGACACGAAGTTTATCCAGTCGGGCTGTACGTGCTGCGATTTCGACGACAGGATCTCCACCTGGTCACCGCTCTGCAGCTTGTGGCTCAGGGGGACGAGCTTGTGGTTCACCTTGGCGCCGATACAGTGGGTGCCAAGGAAGGTATGGATGCTAAAGGCAAAGTCGAGAGCCGTGCTGCCGGTGGGCATGGTCTTAATCTCGCCCTTGGGCGTGAAGACGAAGATCTCGCTGGCAAAGAGGTTCAGCTTGATGGAGTCGAGGAAGTCCATGGCGTCGGGCTGGGGGTCGTCAAGAATCTCCTTGATGGTGCGCAGCCACTCGTTCAGTTCGGCCTCGTTCTCGGTGTACTCTTCTTCCTCCTCGCCCTCCTTGTATTTCCAGTGGGCGGCCAATCCTTGCTCGGCAATCTCGTCCATGCGGTCTGAGCGTATCTGCACCTCTATCCATTGGCCTTGCTTCGACATCAGTGTGACGTGCAGCGCCTGATAGCCGTTGGTTTTCGGATGGCTCAGCCAATCGCGCAGACGGTCGGGGTGACTCTTGTAAATCTTCGAGATAGCCACGTAGATATTGAAGCACTCGTTGACCTCCTCCTCACGCGAACGTGGCGTGAAGATGATGCGTACGGCCAGGATGTCGTAGATCTCCTCGAAGGTGACGTGCTTGTTCTGCATCTTGTTCCAGATGGAGTAGGGCGTCTTGATACGCTCCCGGATCTGGTATTTGATGTTCATCTTCTTGAGCTCCGTCTCGATGGGAACGATGAAGTCGTCGAAGAGTTCATGGCGCTTGGCCTGTGTCAAGGCCAGCTTGCTCTGTATATTCTTAAATTCCTCGGGGTGCTCAAACTTGAAGCTCAGGTTCTCCAACTCCGACTTGATCTTGTAGAGTCCTAAGCGGTGAGCCAGCGGGGCGTAGATGTAGAGAGTCTCGCCGGCAATCTTATACTGCTTGTTGGCAGGCTGCGAGTCGAGTGTCCGCATGTTGTGCAGACGGTCGGCAATCTTGATGAGGATGACGCGTATATCGTCGCTCATCGTCAGCAGCAGTTTCTTGAAGTTCTCGGCCTGGGCCGAAGCCTGCTCGCCGAAGATGCCGCCGCTGATCTTGGTCAGACCATCGACAATCTGTGCTATCTTCGGACCGAAGATGTTCTCAATGTCCTCAACGGTGTAGTCGGTGTCTTCCACGACATCGTGCAGCAGTGCCGAGCAGATGCTCGTCGACCCTAATCCTATCTCCGAGCATGCTATCTGTGCCACGGCGATGGGGTGCATGATATAAGGTTCACCCGACAGTCGGCGCACGCCTTTGTGTGCCTGCCGGGCAAAGTTGAAGGCCTTGGTGATAAGGTCTATCTTCTTGCGGTGACGCGATGCTGAGTAGCTGTTTAACAGTTCTTGAAACGCATCGTTGATAAGTTTGTCGTCAGCCTGTTCGCGCTTGATGTCATCTTCATCCATAGTTTTCCCCTGTTTTTTTATGTTTACCTTCTTCTTCTCTTACTGCGCGTAGTAGTCTTCTTTCGGGCTGTACTACGGCTCTTTCGGGCCGTCGTCCTGCCTTTACGCGCCGTCGTCCTGCCTTTGCGTGCCGTCGCCTTCCTGCGTGTCACTTTCGAGCGGCCTCTTCTCACATTCTTCTTGCTGACAAAGGTGGGAATGTCGTCGTTGACGTACACCTCGTCGCGCTTCGACAGCAGTTCACTGGCATTATAGTTGTAAATAGAGTCCTGGCTGTCGATGAAGCGGGTGACATCGGCCATAGCCATCTTGATGGCCGATGGCTTGGTGGTGCCTGGCACGATGTCGCGGCGATACTCGGGGTTCAGCGTGCGCAGCACGTTGATGTCGATGCCCAGTACCTCGGCTATCTGTGACAGATGGACATTGCGGTTGACCACGACGGTGTCTGTCTGTGCCGGCAACTGTGTTCTCAGCGCACAGATGTTGTGGTCGCTGTAGTAGGTCATGATATAGTTGGCGGCGATGAAGGCGGGCACGTAGCCTCGCGTCTCGCGGGGCAGGTAGGGGTATATCTGCCAGTAGTCTTTCACCCCGCCGGCGCGGTGGATGGCCTTGTTGATGTTGCCCGGGCCGCAGTTGTAGGAGGCAATGACCAGACTCCAGTCGCCGAAAATCTTATAGAGGTCGCTCAGGTAGTGGGCGGCGGCATAGCTGGCCTTGACGGGGTCGCGTCGCTCGTCGACGAGTGAGTTCACCTCAAGTCCGTATTGCTTGCCGGTGACAAGCATAAACTGCCAGAGCCCGGTGGCACCGACGCGTGAGACGGCCTTCGGGTTCAGGGCCGACTCAATGATGGGCAGGTACTTCAGCTCAAGGGGCAGACCGTAGGCTTCGAGTGCCTCTTCGAAGATGGGCATGTAGAAGTTTGAGGCGCCGAGCATATAGCTCACCGAGTGGCGCAGCCGTCCGGCGTAGCGGTCGATGAACTTCTGTACCACCTCGTTGTAGGGCATCTCCATCACCGTCGGCAGCCGCTTCAGGCGCTCCATCAGGTCCTCCTTGGTGTAGGCAGGACTCTCGCTGGCCGTCTGGCAGTCGCCGTCAATGCTCAGGTAGGTCTTCGACATATAGAGGTTCATCAGCGAGTCGAGGTCGAAGGTCATGGCTTCGGGGAAGTCTATCACCTCCTCGTTGCCATCCTGGTCGGTCACCGTCACCTCGTCTTCGGGCAGAACCTCTTCTTCCTCCTCGTCCTCCTCTTCCTCAATGACGTTCTGGGCATAGGTGTTGGCTGTCAGTGCTAACAGCAAGGCTATCAGTAGCAGATATTTCTTTCTCATAATTCAATTCTAAAAGTTGAGTTGGCAGTTGACGCCTAATGACGAGGCGTAGATGGGGTTCTCTATCATTGGGTTGCCCATGACGGCTGGCTGAACCTTCAGGCTCAGATCCTTCGAGATGTCGAACTCTGAGAGCTCGGCGTCGACATAGGCATCGATCACCGACAGGGCATAGATGCCTATCATGACAAACAGGCTCATGTCGCGCCAGCGGCGATACTTGTTCTTACGGTTTTTGAAGATTTCCTTGTAGCGTTCCTTGTTGGAGTCGTTGATGGTGCGACCTAAGTGCAGGAACTTGTTGTAGCTGGCCGTCCCGGGGTCGTTGTCCGAAATGTCGAGAAAGGCCTGTGAGTAGTCCTTATACATCATGTTGTTCCACGACAGGGCGTAGATACAACCTAAGAATCCGCCATAGACGATGGGCAGTTTCCAGAATTTGCGGTTATAGATCTGTCCGCCGCCGGGAATCACCAATGCCAACCACAAGGCACGCTGCGGGTTGGGCGTCCATGTGTTCCAGTCGCGTTTCACTTTCGAGGCGACAACGACGGTGTCTGCCGTCAGCAGCCCTACGGAGCGTATGTCTTCAGAAGAGGGAATCGTGTCGAGCGGTGCCAGCTCCTTTAGCAGTATTGAGTCGCTGCTGATGGTGAAGATGGAGTCCGCGTCTGCCTCAGTCTGGGCTAAACAGCTCAGACCGCATAACATCATCAGACAGGCAATAACAGTCGTTCTCTTCACCATCTTCAATTATCAATTATCCATTCCCCGCTCGGCGCCTTGCGACGCTTCGCTTGCGAAGAATTATCCATTCTCACTGGCATAGCTTTTGTCCAACAGGTTCATAATCCGCTCCAACTCATCCTCGTTGCTGAACGTGATGTTGATCTTGCCTTTGCCGCTGGTCGAACAGCTCATCTGCACCTTCGTCTGGAAGAAGTCCGACAGTCGGCGGCACAGGGCGTCGTACTCTGCCGACAGCGTACGCTTACCGGCGGCGGCTCTCTTGACAGTCTGCACGTCCTCGCCGTTCTTCAGCATCTGTGCCATCTCCTCCACCTTGCGGACGGAGTAGCCTTGTTTCTGTATCTCGTTGAACAGCTTGATCTGCTGCGTGGGACTCTCGACGGCCAGTAGCGCACGGGCATGTCCCATGTCTATCACCTTGTCTTTCAGGGCCATCTGTACCTGTGCCGGCAATTTCAGCAGACGCAGGTAGTTGGTCACGGCTGCACGGCTCTTGCCTACGCGCTCTGAAATCTTGGCCTGTGTCATGCCGGTCGTCTCTACCAGGTGCTGGTAAGCCAAAGCAATCTCGATGGCGTTCAGGTCCTCGCGCTGGATGTTCTCCACGAGGGCCATCTCCATGACGTTTTCGTCTTCTACGGTACGTATATAGGCCGGGATAGAGTCCAGTCCGGCTATCTGTGAGGCGCGCCAGCGGCGCTCACCGGCAATAATCTGGTAGCGGTTCTCAGCCACCTGTCGCAGGGTGATCGGGGCGATAATGCCCATCGTCTTGATGCTGTCGGCCAACTCCTGTAGAGCCTCGGGGTCAAACTCCCGGCGGGGCTGGTCGGGGTTGGGCTCTATCTGCGAGATGGGTATCTCGTTCAGGTTCGACGAACCCTGTGTCACGACGTTCGTCGTATCTATCAGTGCGTCGAGCCCCCGGCCGTTGCCGATGTCATCCAGTCCGCGTCCCAGAACGTTGCTTGCGTATTTCTTCTTTACTGCCATGTCTTAATGCAAGATTAAAAATGAGGAATGAGAAATGTCATTGTTCATTTCTCATTTTTGTTAATGATTTCCTTTGCCAAAGCTAAGTGGTTCTTGGCACCGGTTGAGTCAGCGTCGTAGAGGATGACGGGCAGACCGTGCGAGGGACTCTCCGACAGCTTCACGTTGCGCTGGATGACGGTCTTGAAGACCAGCTCCTGGAAGTGGCGCTTCACCTCGTCGTAAATCTGGTTGGCCAGGCGCAGGCGCGAGTCGTACATCGTCAGCAGGAAGCCCTCTATCTCTAAGCGCTGGTTCAGCTTCGACTTGATGATTTTGATGGTGTTCAGCAGTTTCGAGATGCCCTCCAGTGCAAAGTATTCACACTGCACGGGGATGATGACCGAGTCGGCAGCCGTCAGGGCGTTCACGGTGATAAGTCCCAATGATGGCGAACAGTCAATCAGTATGTAGTCGTAGTCACCCTGTATGGGTGCCAACAGGTTCTTGATAACCCGCTCGCGGTCGTTCAGGTTGAGCATCTCTATCTCTGCGCCTACAAGGTCGATGTGGCTCGGTATGATGTCAAGGCCTTCTATGTCGGTGGTGTAGATGGCATCGCGGACGTCGGCTTGGTTGATAATGCACTCGTAGAGCGAACAGTCTATCTGCTTGATGTCGACGCCCAATCCGCTGGAAGCGTTGGCCTGCGGGTCGGCGTCCACCACTAATACCGATTTCTCAAGCGTCGCTAACGAGGCGGCCAGGTTGATGGTCGTCGTCGTCTTGCCCACGCCGCCTTTCTGGTTTGCTAATGCTATGATTTTTCCCATTTTCTACTCTCTTTCTAATGAATATAGGGTGCAAAGATACAAAATAATTGAGAATTGACCATTGCAATTGATAATTTTTAGTAATTTTGCAGCCAAAACTTGATGTATTTATGGAAAAAGAACGTCCTTTGATACTTATTTCCAACGATGACGGCTACCAAGCCAAGGGTATCAACGAACTGATTGATATGCTCCGTCCGTTGGCCGACTTGTTGGTCTGCGCTCCCGACGGCGCCCGCTCGGGTTACTCGTGTGCCTTCTCTGCCGAACAGCCCTTGCGGCTGACGCTGCAGCGCGAGGAGCCGGGACTCGCCGTGTGGTCGTCGAACGGCACACCCGTCGACTGCGTCAAGCTGGCCTTGTCGCAGTTGGCCGACCGCCGGCCCGCGATGGTCGTCGGAGGCATCAACCATGGCGACAACGGCTCCGTCAACAGCCACTACAGCGGCACGATGGGGGTCGTTATGGAGGGCTGCATGAAGTACATACCCTCGGTGGCCTTCTCGCTCTGCGACCACAGAGCCGATGCCGACTTCGAACCCCTGCGCCCCTACGTTGTCAAGTACACCCGCTACGTACTGCAACACGGTCTGCCCAAGGGCGTCTGCCTGAACATCAACTTCCCGAAACTGCCCCCCCTCTTATCCCCCGAGGGGGAAGAAAAGCCTCCCCTCGGGGAGGTTTGGAGGGGGTCGGAATACCGCGGCGTCCGCGTTTGCCGTATGGCTCACGGCTCCTGGCTCAACGAGATTACCACCTGCCACCATCCCCGAGGCTACGACTATCACTGGATGGTGGGCCACTACCAGAACGATGAACCCGAAGCAGAGGATACCGACAACTGGGCACTCGCCCACGGCTATGTCGCCATCACCCCCACCACCTTCGACGTCACCGCCCACGAGTGTCTGGGCATGACGTTCGAATAGCTGTTAATCGTGTATTTGTAATATGAAATACTACCTGATAGCTGGCGAGGCCAGTGGCGACCTGCATGCCTCGCGACTGATGCGGTCACTGAGACAGAGGGATGCGGAAGCGGAGTTCCGCTTCTTTGGCGGCGACCTGATGGCCGCCGAGGGCGGCACGCTGGTGAAGCACTACCGCGAATTGGCGTATATGGGCTTTATCCCTGTGCTGTTACACCTGAGAACTATCTTGCGCAACATGAAGATGTGTAAGGCCGACATCAGCCGGTGGGGGCCTGACGTCGTGATACTCGTCGACTATCCCGGCTTTAACCTCGATATTGCCAAGTTCGTGAATAAAACGAGGTGCGAGGTGCGAGGTGCGAGGTACGAGGATAGTTCAAAGATAGAAGTAAGCGATTTCAGCGCAGGTAGTAATCTCGTATCTCGTACCTCGTACCTCGTACCTCGAATATATTACTACATCTCACCGAAGATATGGGCGTGGAAGGAGTACCGTATCAAGGCCATCAAGCGCGATGTCGACGAACTCTTCTCCATCCTGCCCTTTGAGGTGGAGTTCTTCGAGGGGAAGCACCATTTCCCTATCCACTACGTTGGCAATCCTACGGCGCAGGAGGTGAGGGAATGGAGACCCACCCCCGACCCCTCCCTGAATGGAGGGGAGTGGACGCCTTCAAGGGACGAATCTATTTGTTCCCCGCCCTCACAGGGAGGGGATAGGGGCAGGTCGCTCATTGCGTTGCTTGCCGGCAGTCGTCAGCAGGAGATAAAAGATAACTTGCCCGCCATGATTGAGGCCACACGGCACTTGGCTGGCGAATATGACATTGTGTTGGCGGGAGCACCGTCGATCGACGAAGACTACTATAAGCCGTTCTTAGAGGGTAGTCATGTGCGGTTGGTGATGAACGAGACTTACCCGCTTTTGGCAAAGGCCACGGCAGCCCTTGTCACCAGTGGTACGGCGACGCTGGAGACCTGTATGTTCCGCGTGCCTCAAGTGGTGTGCTACTATACGCCGCTGAAGCATTTCATCGGTATGATGCGCCGGCTGGTGCTGAAGGTGAAGTACGTATCGCTGGTCAACCTTATTGCCGACCGCGAGGTGGTCACCGAACTGGTGGCCGAGACGTTCAGCGTCGACAACATCCGCCGTGAACTGGAAGCAATCCTGCCTGGCGGCCTCAAACGTCAGCAGATGCTCGACGACTACGAGGAGGTTCATCGCCGTTTGGGCGATAGCAATGCTCCCGACCTGGCTGCCGAGCTTATGATAAAACTGCTGAAATCGAAAGAATCTTAGAACAGAGTCAGCGTGTAGAGGTAGACGACGGCGGCTGGGACTGCCATCAGCGTCGAGTCAAAGCGGTCCAGCATACCGCCGTGGCCGGGCAGGATGTTACCTGAGTCCTTGATGCCGAGAGTGCGCTTGAAAAGCGACTCTATCAGGTCGCCCCACGTGCCGAAAACCACCACGACCAATCCTAAACCAGCCCACTCGTAGGCCGACAGGCCGAGGTCGTTGTAGCCGTAGGTTGTCGTGAGATGCCATATCGCCACAGCCGCCACGATAACTAACAGTCCGCCGCCGATGCTGCCTTCCCACGACTTGCCCGGCGATATGCGGGGGAAGAGTTTATGGCGCCCGATGAGCGAGCCGACACAATAGGCACCGGCATCGTTGATCCACAAGAAGACGAAGATGGCTAACGGGGCTAAGTAGCTGTACTGTATATTATAACCGTTGGAACGGAAGGCTAAGACGTTCAGCAGCGACAGGGGTAGGGCGATGTAGAGCTGCGACAGCATGGTGTAGGCCCAGTTGTTGATAGGGTCCTTGGCCTTCATATAAAGCTCGGCCACCATCAGGTAGACGATGCTCACCAAGTAGGGTATGAAGACGGTTGCCGGTGTCAGTCCGCTGTTGTAGCCCGCCATAGCGAGGAAGAGGTAGACGCCCGAGATGGTCGAGATAAACCTGTTGACAGAGATGAACGGGCGGTCGTTGACCAGCGAGCAGTACTCCCAGATGGTCATGCCAGTGACGATGCTGAACAGCAGCGTCATAGCCCGCGGATTCAGGAAACTTGTCACAATGGCCGCGACGAAAAAGACGCTGGTAATAGTACGGACGATGAAGTTTTTCATACCTGTATTGTTGTCTTAGTTGTCCAAGTTGTCGTTTATTTCTTAGGTTCTTCCTTCGCTTCTTTGGCTTCTAACTCTAATTGTTTGCCGCGTTCTTCGGCCATACGCTCTGCGTCGGCACGCATCTGAGCCTCAAGCAGTTCTTCGGCGCGGCTGGTCCAGGGACGCTTGCCGAAGATCTTCTCAACATCCTCAGCGAAGATGACCTCGCGCTCGACCAGGATCTGAGCCAACTGGGCGTGCCCCTCCTTATGCTCGGTGAGGATACGCTTGGCGCGGTCATATTGCTCGTTGATCATGCGCAGCACCTCGTCGTCCATGATCTTTGCCGTCGTCTCGGAATAAGGTTTTTGGAACTGGTATTCGGCGTTGTTGTAGTAGCACACGTTAGGCAGCTTTTCCGACATACCCGCGTAGGCAATCATGCCGTAGGCCTGCTTCGTGGTGCGCTCCAGGTCGTTCATAGCTCCGGTGGAGATATGACCGATGAACAATTCCTCGGCAGCACGTCCGCCTAAGAGCGAGCACATCTCGTCGAGCATCGCCTCTTTCGTCTGCAACACGCGCTCTTCGGGCAGATACCATGCTGCACCAAGTGCCTGACCACGGGGCACGATGCTGACCTTGACCAGCGGGTTGGCAAACTCCGTGAACCACGAGATGGTAGCGTGGCCAGCCTCGTGGATGGCGATAGAGCGCTTCTCCGACTCGGTCATCACCTTCGTCTTCTTCTCCAGTCCGCCGATGATGCGGTCTACGGCGTCGAGGAAGTCCTGCTTGCCCACCTTCTCGCGGTTGAAGCGGGCAGCTATCAGGGCAGCCTCGTTGCAGACGTTGGCAATGTCGGCACCCGAGAAGCCCGGTGTCTGACGGGCCAGGAAGTCGATGTCCACGTCGTCGGCCAGCTTCAGTGGCTTCAGGTGAACGGCAAACACCTCTTTACGCTCGTTCAGGTCGGGCAGGTCAACGTGTATCTGGCGGTCGAAGCGGCCTGCACGCAACAGAGCCGAGTCGAGCATGTCGGCGCGGTTGGTGGCGGCTAAGGTGATAATACCGCTGTTGGTGCCGAAGCCGTCCATCTCCGTCAGCAGGGCGTTCAGCGTGTTTTCTCGCTCGTCGTTGCCGCCCATAGCGGGATTCTTCGAGCGGGCACGGCCCACGGCGTCAATCTCGTCGATGAAGATGATGCAGGGCGCCTTCTGCTTGGCCTGTTCGAACAGGTCGCGCACGCGCGATGCGCCTACGCCCACGAACATTTCTACAAAGTCGGAACCCGACATCGAGAAGAACGGCACGCCGGCCTCGCCGGCAACAGCCTTGGCCAGCAGCGTCTTACCCGTTCCCGGAGGACCGACGAGCAGTGCACCCTTGGGAATCTTTCCGCCTAACTCGGTGTATTTCTGCGGGTTCTTCAGGAAGTCCACGATTTCTTGCATCTCCTGCTTGGCGCCCGCCTGACCGGCCACATCCTTGAAGGTGATGCCCAGTTCGCCGCCCTTCTCATACATCTTGGCCTTCGACTTGCCGACGCTGAACATACCGCCGCCGAAGCCGGCACCACCGCCCATACGGCGGAAGAGCAGCATCCACAGACCGATGATGATCAGTAGTGGCAGCAGACTATAGAAGAGGTCGCCAAAGAAGCCGCCGCCCTCACGTTTGTTCTCGTACGACAGCTTGCCAGTGAACTTTTTCTCCTCGCGCATCTTGTCAAGGAACTGTTCCACTTGGTCGACGGAGCCTATCTCTACGTCTACGTAGGGCGACGTGCCCGTCTGCTGGTGTCCTTGTTTGAAGATGTCGCGGATATGTTCGGCCTTGACATACATCTTCAGCGTGTTCTGGTTCTTGTTCACCACAATCTTGTCAGCGTAACCACGCTCGACAAATGCCTTGAAGTCGGTGTATGAGGCCTCGGTATGGGCCTGAGATGCACCAATACCGTCGCCAGAACTGGTCATATAGAGCATGGCCAGTGTCAGGATGGCCACGAAGTATATCCAGTTCATGTTAAACTTGGGCATGTTCATCTTCGGACCGCCCGCGTTGTTATTCGGTCTTTGTTTTTCCATCAATTCTCAACTCTCAATTCTCAATTCACAATTATTTTTTACCACGAATTTCTTGCGTCCCGATGGTAGCAAGCGACCAGAGGTCGAGCGCACGAATTTCACGAATTTGGCTGCGCGTTGTTATTGATTTTTACGAATTTTGCGAATGAAATCGCAGGCGATTTCTTGCCGGCGCAAGCCAATTACTGCGAGCACTCGTGAGTCTTCGACAAATCTCGTGGTCGTTATAAAATATTTAATGTTTAATCTTTAATATTTAATGTTTAATCTTTAATATTTAATGTTTAATGTTTCATGTTTCATGTTTCAATCAAGGTCTGGTATTCTTGTCAGTTTGGCATCGTCCCACAGGTGTTCTAAGTCGTAATATTCACGTACGTCAGGCAGGAAGATATGTACCAGCACGTCGGTGTAGTCCATAGCCACCCATTGGGCATTCTCCAGACCGACGACGTGTACCGGCTTCTCGCCTAACTCCTTGCGGGCAAACTCGCCCACGGAGTCCGTGATGGCTTCTACCTGACTGGGCGAATTCCCCTGACAGATAACGAAGTAGTGACAGATGGTACCGTCAATGCCTGACAGGTCAGCCACGACGATGCCTTGACCTTTCTTTTCTTGTATTCCTTTCTTAATACTCTCTAAAAGCTGTTTCGTTTGTTCCATAATGCTTGCAAAGATAGTGCTTTTTATCCGATTCCGACCAATAAAAGCAGATTTTTTGAGTATTTTTAAAAAAATATGCCGAAAAGTTTTGGAGGTTCGAGAAAAAGTAGTACCTTTGCACCCGCAAATCGGAAATTTGCATACTTGATTGGGGTATGGTGTAATGGTAACACTGCAGATTCTGGTCCTGCCTTTCCTGGTTCGAGTCCGGGTACCCCAACAAAGAGAATCCGCTAAGTCGTTGAAAACTTAGCGGATTTTTCTTTTTCATTGTTGGTATAATTCTGACCCTTTATCCCAAATCGGGGGTCAGCGCATTATCCCGGTTGGCAGAGGTCGGCTAATCAAGAATAAATTTGTACCTTTGAGTTGTACGGTTGGGACGACGACCGTTGGTTCGCCCTGAAAGGGCGATCTGCACATAGCCCAGGGCAACGCCCTGGGTTGCAGAATAGCGGACTCATCGCCCTGAAAGGGCAAAAGAATGAGTAGAAGGTGACACCTGAAGTCTAAGGCTTTTGCCCTTTCAGGGCGGTAATCCCCCGTCGTCATACCATACCCAGGACGTTGCCCTGGGCTAACGGCTCATTGCCCCTTCGGGGCGTTGTCAACCCTACTGTGCGTTGTCGACCCTACTGTGCGTTGTCAACCGACCCTACTGTGCGTTGTCGACCCTACTGTGCGTTGTCAACCGACCCTACTGTGCGTTGTCAACCGACCCTACTGTACGTTGTCAACCGACCCTACTGTGCGTTGTCAACCGACCCTACTGTGCACTTTTTCTTTATTTCCCCGACTCATACTTCTCGCGTATCTTCTTGATGCGCAGCAGGAGGTTGCGGTAGTGGGGCGTTTGCTCCTGCTGTTTCAGGTACTGCTCCACGCGGTCGAGATGCTGTTCCAGATAGATGACGGCATCGGAGCGCAGGGCTGCGGGGCTGGATGCGGCTGTCTTCTCCTGCGTGGGATTGAGGCCCATTCCAATGAAGTCGATATAGGCGCGCTGCTGATAACGGCGGAAGTTCTCCTGCTCCTTGTTCGAGCCGTTCAGGGGCTTCCATACCATATTAAACACATCGTCAAGGTATTCCTCGACGGGGTAGGGCTTGGCAGCGTGCAGGGCTTCGTTGTGCAGGTTGAAGAGCATGTTGGCAGACAGCAGCATGGCGAGGATGGTCTGCTGGCGGTCGCGTATCTCCTCGGAATAGTCGGTGCCTGTTTTGGCGATGACAGCGTCGGGATAGAGCCACAGGGGCGCTTCCATCACGTTGCGGTCAATCCACTGCAGGGCCTCGCGCTTCAGTTCGCGGGGGATGTAGTCGTTGGCGCGCTGTCCCGGCATCTGGTTGGCGTAACGGCCAGTGAGGTAGCGCTGCACGTGGTTGGCATAGCGCTGATACTGGGAGCGCACGGCACTGTGTATTTCGCCGAGGTCGTCATACTGGTCGTCGGGCTGTGCCGTCCACTGGATGATGTTCTCCATGACGCGCTTCAGGTTCTTGATGCCATATTCGTTGGCACGCATCTGGTTGTCGCCCAGGTCTTCCGTCTGTGAGCGCGGATCCTGTCCGCGGCCCTCGTCACCGCTCCACCAGAGGCGGCGGTTCTGGGCCAGCACCTTGGTGACCTCGGCGCGCAGGGCTTTCTTCTCCTTGGCGGGGTCGTTGAACTCCGGGCGGTACTGATAGCCCCACTTGATGGCCCAGCAGTCGTAGTCGTTGATGCGGGGGAAGCGTCCCTTCTCGCCGATATTGTCTTCGGGCTGTGCCACGTAGTTGAAGCGGGCATAGTCCATGATACTGGCGGTGTGGCCGTTCTTCTCCACCCACGCCTTGTCGCGCAGCTTTTCTACGGGCGTAGCCTGCGAGGCAATCATGTTATGGCGCAGACCTAAAGAGTGGCCTACCTCGTGGCTGCTGACGAAGCGGATGAGCTGTCCCATCAGCTCGTCGCTGAACTCCATCGTCCTGGCGCGCTTGTCCGTCGGACCGCACTGCACCATATACCATTTCTTCACAAGGTTCATGACGTTGTGATACCAGCAGACGTGCGCCTCGATGATCTCGCCGGAGCGCGGGTCTACGATGCGCGGGCCGTAGGCGTTCTCCGTCTCTGAAGGCAGGTAGCGTATCATGGAGAAGCGGGCGTCGTCGACCGACATGGTGGAGTCGTTTGCGGGCCACTCCTTACCCACGATGGCATTCTTGAAACCGGCAGCTTCGAACGCCTTGTTCCAGTCGTTGATGCCGGCAATGAGATACTTCACCCATTTCTTCGGCGTGGCGGGGTCGATATAATAGACAATCTGCTTCTTCGGCTCTACCAGTTTGCCGGCCTTGTAGGCCTTGGGATCTTTCGGCTCTAAGCGGTAGCGCATGACGATGGCCTCGTGGTTGGTGGTCTGCTGTTGGTCGCTGAACTCGGTAATCTTGTTGTTGAAATAGCCCACGCGCTCGTCGAAATAGCGGGGCTGCATCGGCTCTTCGGGCAGCAGGACGATGCTCGTGTTCAGCGACAGGGTGGCTGCTCCTGTCTTCGACGCCGGGGTCTTGCCGTTTGTCATGGCGTATGTGCGTAGCGTCTGTATCTCCATGTTGATGGGGTAGGTCTTGATGCTGTCTATGAATGTGCGGTCGGCCATCACGCCCCCGATGCCGAGTGTGGTGCGGTCGTTGGCCGAGAAGCTGGTCACCTTGTTGTCGGACATGAGCCATTTCGTGACGTTGATAAGCATCGCTTGGGTGTCAGGGTTGCGGCCGATAATCTCGAACTTATTGACGATGGGGTCGACCGTTGCCTGTTTCAGTGAGATGGCGATGCGGTCGTTCTTGTCGGCATAACTCGACTGTACGTACTCGCGGAGGAAGAGCGTCTTGTCGTTGTAGCGTTCCAGATAGACGGCAGAGCGGTTCACCTCCTCGCCGCCGAACATCTTGAAGTCCTGCGGTACGCTGGTGAAGCGCGTCACGCAGAGCAGCATGCGGCCCAGCAGGTCGTCGGGCACTTCCAGATACCAGTCGTCCTTGATATGGCGGACGGTAAACAGACCTTCGCGGACGCTGCCGCCCTCCTTCACCACCTTGTGGTAAGGGTCTTTGTGGTCTTCGACGGTGCTGTCGGCGCAACATTCGTGCTTCTTGTCGGTTTTCTTCTGTACTTTTACGGAATCTGTCTTGACATCGATGGTGTCGGCATCCATGGAAAAGGCTGCACTCTGCCCCATGATAAGCAGCAGTGCAGCCAAAGTTAGGGTCTTAGTTGTTGTTTTCATACCTGCAAAGGTACAACAAAAAGACGATATTCCGTCAAGTGACGTGAATAATTATGCTTATTTCACAACTTTTTTGCCGTTGACGACGTAGATGCCCTTCTTCAATTGAACATTGAACATTGACCATTGACCATTGGCAACCTTGCGGCCGCTGAGGTCGTAGACCTCATCATTATCCATTGTCCATTTTCCATTTTCAATTTCTTTGACGAATGTCGAGAAGAGTCGGGCGGGTGCCGCTCCACTGGCCTCGATATAGACGCGCATCGGCAGGACGCACGGGCCAGGCCAGTCCGACGCCGTAGCCTGGTTCCACACGTTGTTGGCCTGCATGATATACATCGAGGTGGCTCCCGGCAGGTACTGCATCGTTCCCTTGATGGTG
>CADCET010000030.1 GCA_902800495.1 uncultured Prevotellaceae bacterium | reverse complement strand
TTGCTTCCATAATTCTCGTCGTTTAGAGTTTGAACTTCGTTCGAAACCGCTTCCGCTCGGAATACCTCGAAATCTTTTCGGGTATTCTCTCGCTTAATCGCGGCTTTCACGGTGCAAAGATACACAATTTAGCCGACATTTAGTCGCCTATCGGCGAGAAATCTTTCAAATCTTTCAAATCTTTCGTTATTTTTTCTATTGTTTCTACGGCAATACCTTATTTTAGGGTCTATTTGGCTACAAAATTAAGCAATTTTTCTATACATTCACTTATTCGCCCTCTCTGTTTAATAATATTTAACGCAAAGCCGCCGAAACACCCTCTGCGGATGTCTCGGCGGAAAATTTCGGTATTTGTGTAGAAGTATAAAACTTGCGTAATTACGAAACCTTGGCCGTCTTTAGCTCGTTCTGCAAAAAGCTGTACACGTAGCCCGGACTCTGGTAGTAGAAACCCGTAGCATCACGCTGTAGGCGCTGGTAGGTGTCGCTGTTGATGACGGTGGCAAGAGCCTGCTCAATCGTGAGCTGCAAGTCGTCGTCCATCAGCCGCAGGGCGAGGTGTTTCACCATGTCGAGTTTCATCTGTTCTTTCTCGTTCATAGTCGCTTCAGAATTTTGATGGCACGCTCGGTGCCGAAGTAGTATTGGAAGGTGATGCCCTTCATGTTACGCAGGTTGTGTACGAGCGTCGGCAGGTCGATGGTGCCGTTCTCGAACTTCCAGAGCTGCACGCCTACACGGTCGTTGGCAATGGGGCCGACGACGATATCGTAGTCGTGGGCTGGCTCGGGGCTGGAATTGTTGCGATTCAGCAGGATGAACTTGGCCCACTCCTCTGAGTAATCGTCGAAGCGGAGGACTCGCAGGCTGTTCATCTGCTCGTCGTCGGCCTCGAAAGTGAGAACGGTAGGCGTGCCTGTCTCTAACTGCTCCACCTTGGTCTTCGCCATGGTCATTGCCTGAGGGTACTCGCGGCTAAGGTAGAACCCCTGACCGAAGTCCTTGTTGGGCTTCGACTTGCGCAGGTCAATCTCGCCGAAGTCGGCATTGGTGCCGTGGTAGAGTATCATACGAGCGCCCCTCCTTTCCTGTGGCAGAACTCGGCCATGTCGCTGACCATCGACTGGAACGACTGCGTGTGGCAGTAGTCGTAGTGCTCGTCGATGAACTTGATGGCGCCGAAGCGGCTCAGATAGTTGAACGCCTGCTTGAGCGTCAACCCGAAGTGCCGCCCAAACTCCATAGCGAAGATGAGCGCCCATTCCATCTTGTCATGATTGCTGTATCCCATAATCGTCGTTATTTTTACATTTAGGGTTGCAAAGATACGAATAAGTGAGCAATATTCCAAATATTTCCCCAGAAATTATCAGTTTGACTTTGGCCCCGCCCTTTTCGTGGCTGCTGCCGAAAATGATATATTCTCACGCCGCGAGAAAATAATTTCGCGGCGTGAGAATTAGGAGGGACCGAATTTTAGTAGACCATATTGGTGGTCGGGTATCCGTACCAGTCGTTGGCTGTGTCCTTGTTGCTTGCCCACTGGCCGAACGCATGGCCGAGCGTCATATAGGCGCCAAAGAGGGCACCGTCCTTGGAATAACCGATATGTACGCCGTCCAAGGGATAACGGAAGGCGTCCGACGGGACGATCAGCGACCAGGGGAGGATGACGGCGCCTGAAGGTTGCGTATATTCATGGAGCACAGAAACCGTCCTGTGCTTGTAGACGGCGTGATTCTCCATGAAGATGCCGTTGTACTCCAAGATAACGAACGGGTCTAACGAGTTCAAAGTGAAGCTGTTGAGATTCTGCACCGAGGACTTGAACGTGATGACAAAAGAGATGGTATTCGGACTGACCATATCGCTCTCTTCAGTCGTGTACTTGGTGACGTTATACTTATAACGCGGGATATAACCCTCGGTGGCATAGGCGACGGCACCCGTGGCCCAGTGAGCGTCCTCGAAGACGTTGATGACGGCAGCATTGTCGCTTCCGGCCACCAGCAGTTCATTGCTGTCAATAAACGGCAAGGACGACTTTTTGTAACCCTCGTCGAAGGTCACACCGTCGACGGTTGTGATACTCTCTATCTGGTCGTAGGTGTAACCGACAAGACGGATGGCGGTAGCCACCTGCGACAGAGAGCCGACGGCGGCCAGCGTGACGTTGAGGGTTATCTGGTTCTTCGCGGTACGCTCCTGCGAGATACGCAACACGACGTCGTTATAGTCGTAATCGCCGGGCTGCGGCATCTCGTCCTCGAAACAGTAGGTATAGGCCTGCGTGGTCATGGTGCTGATGGCCGAGGCGTTGGTAACCAGCGGATCAGAGAAATCCACCGAACGGTCGTAGGACGTGAATGGTGCGACGGTATACCGTCCTTCGCTGTCGACCAGGGCGGCGTAGAACTTGGTCATCGTACGAGGAGCGGTGAAGGTCACGGCCTCACGTTCGTTGCCCGACAGCAGATAATCGCCCAACAGCGTGGCGCTGCGGCCCGACGCTGGATTCTCGCTGAGTATCTGCAGACGGCTCATATCCCTATAAGCAGAACCTATCGTCACGGTCATGTTATAAGAGGCGGTGAGATCCCAGTCGTGCGACGCATCGATGCCCGACACCGGCTGTGCTACCTCGACCAGCTTTATATACTCTTCCTCATCAAACATATCCTTATTGCACGACACCAGCGCTACGGAGCACAACAAAAGGACACATCGACAGACTATCATTTCTAAACGTTTCATAGATGCAAAATTTTCTTTTTCGGCCCAAAAGTACAAAAAATTCCGTACATAAATACAATTATTTATGTCGTTTTTCGATTTTTAACGCAAAACATATACAACTTACGGAAATTTTAATTAATTTTGCACCGTAAATTCGAATATCTAAGTTACGTAACGCATGAAGAATCTTTTTTTGACAGGGGCTACTGCACTCGTCCTTGGTGGATATTTGGCAGGATGCACACACGACGATTATGACTACACGTCGATTGTCGAAAGCAAGAAACAGGCATATCAGGAGGTCTTCGTGGATGCCTATGGATCTATTGACCCCAATCAGACTTGGGGTTTTACTAACCTTGACGTCACCCGTGCCGAGAACGCTAACGGCAACGAATGGGCTGACATTAAAAACTCAACAGGATTTGGCGGCTGGCTTGTGCCCGACACGCTGACCGTCGGTCAGAAGTTGCGCGTCATGGCCTACTTCCAGGCCAATCCTTACCTGACCTATCAGGATCCGCACTGGCGGAACTTCTTTGTACAGCAGGTTTATAAAGGCGGTACGAACGTGACGGCAAACAACAAGTCGACAGAGACGGTTGTCGCCGCCGACGGCAGCACGTACAACAGCAACAACATGAACCTGATGACCGTCGGCCAGAGTGCCGTTCACATCAACAACTTCAACAACGGCGACTGCAGCGTCTACGGCAACGTGTTGGACAACGGCAGCGACATCCTGGCCGGGATTACCAGCTATCATCCCGACAAGATCATGCTGATGGTCGACATCGACGACACCTCCTGCTTCGGCTACCACGAGACGGGCAGCAGCAACGAGGAGAACACCCCCACCGGTCAGCATAACGACCGCGCAGCCTTGGTGGCAGCATCGGTCATCGACGCATGGGCTACTGCTCACAGAGACAGTCTGACAGCCATCGGCCGTTTCGGCGAGAACGTCGTCGACAAGTGGAACCGCTCGTTCTTAGGCTACGACCTGGCCATCAAGGAGGGCGACCAGATCTACAGCGGCGAGACGCAGAAGCTGACGTCGGGCATGAACATGGGCTATGACGGACTGTACTATAGCGACAGCAACATCGTCTACTTCAACATCGACGACAACTACAACCGCTCGATGCCTAACGGCATGTCGGACGACATGTTAGGAAAAGACGGCCAGCCGCTGAAGATTCTCGAATCAAACATGAACTTCTACTCAGGCCAGGCCGTCACGCTCGACGGTTCGGAACTGAGAAAGGACATCGACGGCAAGGTGCTGGTCAACATGGTGAAAGTCAACCAGCTGATCAACGACGGCTACCTGCCCGTCTCCGGCGCTGCCCTCCAGACGTGGGTCAAGCCGGCACACTCCTACGACAACTACTACTCTGACTGGATTGTCACGCTGACAGAGGCCAAGCGGATTGCCGGCCTTGACGAGACAACCATCCCCGTCGACCAGAGCGAGACGGGCGAAGGCCGGATTACCATCGTTACGACAAGAGAATTTGCAGAGCGTAAAGAACTCATCGAGCAGGGTCGCGTGTTCTGTGAGGACCTCGGCCAGATCAGCAGCAACGACCTCGACTTCAACGACGTCGTCTTCGATGCCTACGTCTACAAGATAACACCCATCACCCACCTCGTCGTCACCGAGGACGGTGTTGAGGTCACCAACACCACGACCGAGGGCGAACCGACCTACAAGACCGAGATTGTCCTGTTGGCAGCCGGCGGTACGCTACAGCTGTCGCTGGCCGGCGTTGAGGTTCACAACAAGCTGGGCGGCAACCCCACCTCGACCATCATCAACACTGCCGGCACGGGCGACAATGCCTACGGTAACGTATCGGCAACGAGCGATCCGATGGTGTTAGGCACCGACTTCAACTACTCAAGCATCGTCTCCATCCCCATCCGCGTGCTCTACGGCAACGGCGAGACGCTCGAGCTGACAGCCGCCCAGGGTTGGGCACCTCACAAGATTCTTGTTCCCGTCGGCACGAAGTGGTGTAAGGAGCGCGTGAATATCGCCGATGCCTACACCAACTTCAGAAGCTACGTAGGCACTTCGAGCAAGTTCTGGGAGGGCACCATCGACGACAGCAAGCTCTACAAGCACCCGAAGGACAACTACAGCCCCCGTTCGACGGAGGCAGAGACCACCCGTACTGGTACGGAAGGGCCGACAACCACCTATCGCAACACGGGAACGCAGTCGACAACCGGCGGCTACCAGGGCGAAGAAGTCCTTTCGCGCGAGGGTCAGAACCTGTTTAACGAATAATTGAGGGAGGAAACAAGATATGAAGATGAAGCATCTATCCAAGATATTTTTGATGGCCACCGCATGGATTGCAGGCGCCACACAGGTTCAGGCCAGCGACTGGAGCATCACGTTCGACGGGAAGGTCAGCACCGACAAGACCGCCGTCACCATCTCTGAGAGCGTAGCCACCATCGGCAATGTGACGATGGGTACCGTATCGTGGGGTGGCAGCGAAGCCGTTGAGATTCCGCTGCTGACAACGCCAACAAGTTCGGAATTCACCATCGACCCCGACAAGTTCGACGGCACTAACGCCTCTACCAAGCTGGTGTTGGAGTGTTCCGACTTCAACCAGTACTACTGGTCGCTTGGCGCCGTGCTGAACAACCAATGGCCCACCGACCCGGAGTATGCCTCACCCGCCGGTCTTGGGGGCTGGCTCAATAACAGCAACACCGCAGTGGGAGAGGACGGCATCATCGAGTTCACGTTCGGTGAAAACACAGCGGGACTGTTCTCTCAGTACGGTCTGAAAGTCAGCCTTACCAATGTCACCGTCAAGAGCGCCAAGCTGGTGATGGCTGGCGGTCACACCCTCGACCCGAAGTTCGTGCTGCAGACAGGCACGAGCTGGCTGCTGCGCACAGGCGGTAACAACGGACTCTACTCGAGCAACAGCGGCGCCCGTTCCTTCGGCCTGCTTAACTGCAAGGCCGGACAGGTGATTACCATCAACGCCTCGCTCGACCCGAACCCCGCCACTAACGCCACGTTGAAGTCGCAGGACGGCGACAACTACAAATACGTGGTGACGGCTGACGGCGACGTACGCTTCCAGCCCGCCCGTTACATCTTATTACATAGCATCACCATCGACCCTGGCTATAGCGTCACCTTCAAGATTGGCGACGACGTGCAGAAGGTCGTCTGGTATGAGGCTGGCGAGACGGTAGCAGCAGAAGAGAACCCCACACAGGAGGGCTACACCTTCAGCGGCTGGAGCGGCTATCCTGAAAACATGGTGATGCCAAATTACAACATCACGGTCAGCGGCAGCTACAACGTGAACTACCATAACATCATGTACAAAGTGGACGGCAACGACTACCAGGGTTACTACTATATTGCATACGGCACAACCTTGAGTCCCGACTACGTGCCTGCAAACCCGACGAAGGAGGGACATAGCTTCACGGGCTGGGAGAATCTGCCTGAGACAATGCCTGACTACGACTTAGTTGTCAACGCCCTCTTCAGCGAGGTGGCCACCTACACCATCAGCTATGTTGTCGACGGAGTAGTTGTCGCTACAGAAAGCCTGCAAGAGGGTCAGACGCCCACCCCACCGGCAACGGCCACGAAGACGGGTTACACCTTTACCGGCTGGACCGGGGTGCCCGCCACGATGCCGGCACAGGACGTCACTGCAACCGCCCAGTTCACCATCAATAGCTACACGCTGACCTATATGGTCGACGGTCAGGTCTACGGCACGCCCGAGACGCTGGAGTACGGTGCCACCATCACCCCGAAGGCCGAACCGATCAGAGAGGGCTACAGCTTCTCCGGCTGGCAGAACCTCCCCCTGACGATGCCGGCTCAGAACGTCGTCGTCACAGGCGTCTTCGGCAAGGACAAGACATTCACCACCATCAGAGTGGGTGCAACAGGCTACAGTACCTTCTGTTCAACGTCGGCATTGTCGTTCGTAGGCAATGAGGCCGTCAAAGCCTATATCGCCGTCAGCAAGAACGCTACGGCCGTCACGCTGCAACAGATTGTAGGAAACGTTGCTGCCGGCACAGGACTGCTGCTGAAAGGTAGCGCCAACGCCGCCACAAGCATCGAGATGGTAGAGAATGGCACGCAGTATGAGAACAATCTGCTGGTAGGTGTCACGAGCGGCACGACAACCATCAACGCAGCCAATAAATACGTGCTGGTGGTGAAGGACGGCGTCGTGAAGTTTGCCGACACCTACGGCCGACAGGCTGAAGTACCGGCAGGCAAGGCTTATCTGCAGGTCGAAAATGCTAACGCCCGCGAACTCACCTTCTTCTTCGAAGGCGAGAGCACGGCCATCGAGACCATTGCCAAACAGGATGAGACCGACGGCGTGGTCTACAACCTCCGCGGTCAGCGCGTCGACAATCCCGGCAAGGGTCTTTATATCGTAAACGGTAAAAAAGTCATCATCAAATAAACAATAACAATTATGAAACACATTAATAATATAATAGGTATAGCAGCCCTCGCCATCAGCGCAGGCTTCAGCAGTTGTTCACACGATCTCGGCGACTGGACGCCAACCGACGAAGTCAATGATACGTATAACCGTATGTTCGTAGAGACATTCGGCCAGCCGGCCGCCAACCACAACTGGGGTTTCGACCAGCAGACGAGAGCAGCAGGCAGCAGAATCACCCGCTCGCAGACGACACCTGCCGTGGCGTCGATGACGGCACCCTACGACGAGGCATGGGTGACGACCTACAACCAGACGGCCCAAGAGCCTAACAGCACCAACATCACCTACAACTACGACAACAGTTCCTACGCCAGAAAGCAGGACACCTACGTCGAGCCTTACACAACATGGTATGCAGAATTCCAGACCCTTTACCCCGAAGCCAACTACGGCTGGAACTGGAATCAGGCAGTAGCCGCTGCCAAGGCCGACGGTTGGGAACATTTCGACGACCTGTTCGTATACAATCCCGACACCAACTATGTCCTCAACTTCAAGATCACCGGAACATGGGATGGCGGCATCTCCGTGGCCGGCTCTGAAGGCTTAATAGACGGTGGCACACTCAGCCATGCCGAGCGCACCATCGTCGTCACAGGCACATGGAACATCACCGAAGACCAGCGCATCGGAAGCCTTGGTAAAATCATCATTGCCGACGGCGGTACGGTCAACGTGGCTGAAGGCAAGAGACTGAACATGGTGAACCAGGCACAGCTCGTCGTGCTTCACGGCGGTCTGCTCACCGGCAAGGGTACGGTCGAGGTGAACAACGGCAACGAGGCCGGTCGCGAGAACTACAACGGCGGCACCATCGACGTAGCCGTCTTCAACAACAACTTCGGCAGGTTCTTCAACTACGGCAAGTTCCTCGTCACCGAGTATCGGGGCGGCGCTAAGGAGAGCAACTTCTACAACCACTCACTGGTGCATATCAAGCATACCCAGCTGGGTAGCGAGACGCCTAACGCCCGTATCTTCAACGCCTGCCAGTGGTACTGCGAAGGCGATATGCGCTGCCGCAACTACGAGGGCATCATGGGTTCGGCCTTCATCGTCGGCGGACAGCTGATGGTCAGCAGCAGCGAGGACGGCACGACCGACCCGACCTACTTCGCATTGGCAGCCGGCGCACTGGTCAAGGCTGGTACGCTCTACAACAACGGCACCAGCTGGACTGGTCCCACCGAAGGAGGCTATGCCGTGCTGAGCATCGGGCAGTTCGACCACATGAACTGGGAGCAAGATCACCCGGAGCAGGGCGGTTACTTCATCAACAACATCTATCTGCAGGCCGACAACCTGAGCAATATTCCGACTGGCAACGGCTATCACCAGACCGATCCCACAGACGAATACAACTACTCACTCTCTATCGCAGAGTATAAGTTCAAGAACATCGTAGCCAACGCAGGCGGCAACGGCAACGTACGCGTCATCGAGAAAGGTGAGACCGAGATCATACCGGCCGACACCGACTTCGAGCTCGGCGTAAAAGGCTGTACACCAGGCTTCAAGGGCAATACGACACCTCCCGAGGAAGACGAGTGGGGCGAGTGGGTACGCATCATCGTCGAGGACCTGAGCGTTCAGACACGTACCGACTTCGACTTCAACGATGCCGTCTTCGACGTACGTATCAACAGCACCAAGACCAAGGCTCAGATCAAGCTGAAGGCTGCCGGTGGCACGCTGCCGCTGACGATTGGCTGGACCGGTGACGCCGGAACGAACTACGAAGAGTACGAAGTCCACAATATGTACAACGTGGCTACGAACGTCATGGTCAACACCAATGCCCGCAACGGTGTCGACGGCAAGGCCGACGTCACGAAGACGCTCACCGGAACCTTCAACAGCGCCAACGATGTCAAGGTGATGGTCCAGAAGCGTGGCGAGTGGATGGAGATCACCGCTCATACGGGCCAGCCTGCCAGCAAGATACAGGTCAAAACGACCTACACATGGTGTCAGGAGCGCAAGAATATCAGCGACATCTACAACGGAACCGTCTACGAGAAGAGCTTCAACGACTACGTCAGCGACCCGAGTGTAGCTTCCGACTGGTACGAATTCCCGTCAGAGTAATCGTTTACGTATCATTTTCTTGTTTTTTTGGACAAATCCATTGCGCATTGGAAAAAACATTGTATCTTTGCACCCGGAATTGGTTAATTTGTCATATAACATTAAAAATCAAGTAAATGAAAAAGTATTTGTTGACAGGAATGACAGCGTTGTCTATGTGCGCTGCGTTCACAAGTTGTTCGCATGACGATGATTTCTACACGTCACTGCAAGATTCAAAGAGTGCTGAATACCAGGAGGCCTTCGTCAGGGCTTTCGGGGAGATAGCAAGCAATCAGGACTGGGGCTTCGGTGCCAGCAATGTCACCCGTAGCGATGACCCCGATGCCAACATGTGGGGCGGTCAGGGTGCCGAGAACTCCAGGTATCCGCAGTTCACCGTACCCGACACGCTGACAACGGCTCAGAAGGATGTGGTGAGAAGATGGTTCCAGACCCACAAGAATCCTGACAACACCGCCATCACCTTCACGAACTTCTTCGTTCAGCAGGTCTACAAAGGCGGCACGAACTTAGAGGGTTCGCTGACAACGGAAACCTATCTGGCAGGCAACGGCGACGTCATCGTCGGCAGTTCCAAGATGAACTATCTGACAGCCGGACAGATTGGCACACAGCTTGACTGGCAGAACAACGAGCAGCCTGTCTACGATCACATGTACAACTTCAACGGTGCCGACTATAGCGGTGGTGCCAAGAGCGTGAACGTTTGGAACGGCGACCTCGATCCCGACACCAACAAGGACTTCAACGATCGCAAGAAGTACTACAGCGACCAGATCCAGCTGCTGATCAACTCCAGCACGTCGAGCTTCGGCTTCCACACATCACAGTCTAACGAGTACTTCCACAACAAATACGTGGTGATTCCCGGCGACATCATCGACCCCAGCGTAGCTGGTATGTATTTCGTCGGCTTCGACTATGAGGCTACGGGCAACAACCCCAACGAATATATCGTCACTGAAGCCGAGGGCGGCAATCTCACCATCAACGGCAAGACCTACACGAAGGGCGGTGCCGACGGCTACTACAGCGACTGGATTGTACGCATCACCAAAGCCGATGGCAATGGCGACCGCGTCGTTTCAAGCGGCCGTATCTTCTGCGAGGACTTAGGTAGCGTCTTCGACTTCGACTTCAACGACATCGTCT
The DNA here is from genome assembly GCA_902800495.1 of uncultured Prevotellaceae bacterium. Taxonomy (GTDB): domain Bacteria; phylum Bacteroidota; class Bacteroidia; order Bacteroidales; family Bacteroidaceae; genus Prevotella. Next base: position 25,761 of record CADCET010000030.1, on the reverse strand, counting down.
TCGACGCCTATATCTATCAGAGCGGTAAGATTAAGATCACCCTGCAGGCTGCCGGTGGCGAGCTCGAGGCTTACGTCGGCGAGATTATGGCCGACAAGTCTAACGAGGTACACAAGCTGTTGGGCAGCAAGATGGTCAACACAGGTCTGAGGACTACTGGTCCTTACACCTTCTGGATCGACGCCGTTGCTGAAGGCACACCGAAGTATGCCACACTGAAGGACATCCCCGTCTATATCGTCCAGACGTTGGCTTCGCAGTACACAGAGACCATCATGCTGAGATCCGAAATCGGTGCTGCTCCCCAGAAGATCTGCTTCCCCCTGACAGCCAAGTGGGCCGACGAGTGGGTAGACATTGAGGCCGCTTATCCCAACTGGCGCAACTGGATCAGTCACCGCGACGGCATCACATCAGCAGTCGAGGTTGTTGAAGGCGGATGGAGAGAGGCTCTGGTCGACCTCGACCTCACCAACAACGGTGAATTCACAAACCGTTATGTCAATCAGTAATTATTAGCAAATACTTTTATCATAAGAGAAAAGGGTGGCTACGTGATGTAGCCGCCTTTTTTTTGTATTTTTATTTGTCTGTAAGACAAAAAAGACGTACCTTTGCACGCTGTTATGGTATTGAATTACATTTGGATAGCTTTTTTCCTCATTGCGTTTGTCATCGCACTGGTGAAACTGATTTTCTTCGGCGACTTCGACGTCTTTCCTGCTATGATGGACTCGACGTTCGACACGTCGAAGACAGCGTTTGAAATCTCGCTCGGACTGACGGGCGTACTGGCCTTGTGGCTCGGCATCATGAAGATTGGCGAGCGTGGCGGCGTGGTCAACGTCCTAGCAAGGCTGCTAAGCCCCGTCTTCACACGGCTCTTCCCGGAGATTCCTAAGGGGCATCCCGTCACGGGCAGTATCTTCATGAACATTGCGGCCAACATGCTGGGCCTCGACAATGCTGCCACGCCCCTCGGCCTGAAGGCCATGGAGCAGATGCAGGAGCTGAACACGAAGAAGGACACGGCGTCGAACGCCATGATTATGTTCCTCGTGCTGAACACCAGCGGCCTGACCATCATCCCCGTCAGCATCCTCGTCTACCGCGCACAGATGGGCGCCGCCCAGCCCACCGACGTCTTCATCCCCATCCTGCTGGCTACGTTCTTCTCGACGCTGGCAGGCATCATCGTCACGTCGCTCTACCAGCGCATCAACCTCCTCAACCGCACACTGCTGCTGACACTCGGCGGCGCCTGTGCCCTGATAGCCGGCATCATCTGGGGTTTCTCGCAGTTGGAAGGCGAGATGATGAACCGCGTGAGCACCACCGTTGCCAACATCCTGCTGATGACCATCATCATCGGCTTCATCCTCGCTGGTATGCGTAAGAAGGTCAACGTCTACGACGCCTTCATCGAGGGTGCCAAGGACGGCTTTACTACTGCCGTGCGCATCATTCCCTACCTCGTGGCCATCCTCGTCGGCATCGGCGTGTTCCGTGCCTCTGGCGCTATGGACATGCTCATCGGCGGCATCCAGTGGGGCGTCGAGCAGACGGGTATGAACAGCGACTTCGTGGGCGCCCTGCCTACGGCGCTGATGAAGCCCCTCTCGGGTAGCGGTGCCCGTGGCATGATGGTCGACGCCATGACGACGTTCGGCGCCGACTCGTTCGTAGGCCGCCTGTCGTGTATCTTCCAAGGCTCTACCGACACGACGTTCTATATCCTCGCTGTCTACTTCGGCTCTGTCGGTATCCGCTACACGCGCCACGCCGTGGCCTGCGGCCTGTTAGCCGACCTCGCCGGCATCATCTCAGCCATCGCCATCTGTTATTTCTTCTTTGGATAAGACCCATTAGTCCCATAAGACCCATAAGTCCCATTAGTCCCATCACAATATGCCCAACTTAAAATCTCTCGCCAAGGACACGGCCATCTACGGTCTCTCAAGCATTGTCGGGCGGTTCCTGAACTACCTGCTGGTACCGCTCTATACACACTATATGCCGAAGGCTTCCGGCGACTACGGCATCAGTACCAACATCTATGCCTACACAGCACTGATGATGGTGCTGCTGACCTTCGGCATGGAGACAACGCTCTTCCGCTTTGCCAACGACGAGCGATACAAGCCCGATACGGTCTTTACCACAGCCTTTGCCACCGTCGGCACGCTGACAGCCATTTTCCTGCTGTCAATCTTCGGCTTCATCACCCCCATCAGCAGTGCCCTGGGCTATGCTGCCCATCCCGACTACCTGACGATGATGGCTGTCGTCGTGGCACTCGACGCCCTGCAGGCCATCCCCTTCAGTTTTCTGCGCTATCAGAAGCGCGCCGTCCGTTTCGCGTCACTCAAGTTGCTGTTCATCTTCCTGAATATCGGCCTGAACCTCGTCTACTTCGTCCTGTTAGGCAAGACGTCGGTGTTCTACGTCTTCTTCATCAACCTGCTCTGCACGGGCTTCATCACGTTGTTCTTCCTGCCCGACCTGTTCCGCATCCATTGGCACTTCGACGGCCGACTGCTGCGGCAGATGCTCAGCTACTCATGGCCCATCCTGATTCTCGGCATTGCCGGCATCCTTAACCAGGTGGCCGACAAGATTATCTTCCCACTCGTCTATCCCGACGAGGCTGACGCCAACGTGCAGTTGGGCATCTACGGCTCCTGTGTCAAGATAGCCATGATTATGGCGATGATAACGCAGGCCTTCCGCTACGCCTACGAACCCATCGTCTTCGCCAAGAACAAGGATGCCGACAAGACCGAATACTACGCCGCCGCCATGAAGTATTTCCTCATCTTCACGCTCCTGGCCTTCCTCTGCGTCATTGGCTGGATGCCTGTCCTGCAGTATATCATCGGCGAGGACTACCGCGAGGGTCTCGGCGTGGTGCCCGTCGTGATGGTGGCCGAGATTATGATGGGTGTCTACTTCAACCTGTCGTTCTGGTACAAGCTCATCGACAAGACCATCTACGGCGCATGGTTCTCACTGGCCGGCTGTGGCGTGCTCTTCGCCGTCAACGTCCTGCTCATCCCCAAGTACGGCTACTGGGCCTGCGCCTGGGGCGGTGTCGCGGGCTACGGCACGGCGATGGTGCTGAGCTATGTCGTGGGACAGATGAAGAACCCCATCCCCTACCCTATGAAGGACATCTGCTGCTATGTAGGGCTCGCCGCCGTCTTCACGGCCGCGATGTACACCGTTACCAACAGTCTGCCTGTGTGGGCACAGCTGCTGGGCAACACGCTGCTCATCGTCCTCTTCCTGGCCTTTGTCGTCAGGCGCGACCTGCCGCTGAGCAGCCTGCCCGTGATTGGCCGCCACTTCCGGAAGAAATGACCAATTAAAAACCAACATTATCAACCATGTGGACAAGCATCTTAAGCATTGCCATTGTCATCAATGAAGTTATGGCATCGAATGCAGGCTCAGTGATGAGCCCGGCCATTAACTTCGACAGCTGGATTGAGCTATACAATCCTACCGAACAAGCTGTTAATCTCTCAGGAATGTATCTCAGCGACGACGGCGCCAACCTGAAGCGCTGGCAGATGCCGAACCACATCGGTACTATTCCGTCCAAGGGCTACCTCGTCGTGTGGATGGGTTCCAACGACCTCAAGAGCAATCAAGCCCCCTTCAAGCTCGACTGCGACGGCGGCACCGTCTATCTGAGCGACAAGAGCGGCAGCCTTGTGACCAGCCAGGAGTACCCCGCCGCCATGAGCCGCATGTCGTGGGCTCGTAAGTCTGTCGACAGCGAGGCATGGGGCTGGACGGCCGATGTCACGCCCGGCGCCAGTAACGCGACGGCCACTTTTGCTGACACGCGTCTCGACGCCCCTGTCGTCAACGTTGACAGTAAGCTCTTCACCAATACCCTCAACGTCAAGGTGAGCATTCCCAACGGCGCCACACTGATGTACACCACCGACGGCAGTCTGCCGACGGCACCGAAGTCCGAAGGCCAGACATCGCCGTGGAAGGAGTTTGTCGTCAACGGCGATAGCGAAGGCCCGGAGGCGGTGAGTCTCGTCAGCCGCAATGCCGGCGGCAGTGGCGACTCATATGTCATTACCGACGGTGCGGGCGTCAACGGTTCTCGCGGCATCAAGATTCATGCCGTCCAGAACCCCACCAATCCCTGGGACGCACAGCTCTTCGTTTATACCCCCGACCACAAATGGCAACCGGGTGAGAAATACCGTTTCCGCATGATGGTGCGTGCCGACAAGAACGCCTACATCACCACACAGACACACGGCAAACCCCACGACTACATCACGAACGACATCCTCGACGCCCATTACAACATCACCACCGAATGGCAGGAGATCAAATACGAGGGTGTTATCACAGAGGGGCAATCAGGCTTCAGCTATGACCGGTGGTCAGGACAGACAAAGCCGGCAAGAATGCAGTCCATCGTCTTCAACCTGAACGAAGACCGTCAGGAGAACAACTTCTACTTCGACGACGTGTCGTGGGAGCTTGACACCTCGGGCGGCACCGTGGAAGAAGCCAGCAAGAAGAGCGAGGACGGACAGTTCACCATCTCGAACACCACGAACCTCACGCTGCGCCTGTTCAAGGACGGCTACCTGCCCAGCGTTCCCGTCACCCGCAGCTATATCAAGACCTCGAACCAGTATACCCTGCCCATCATCTCCATCGTCGGCGACCAGAAGTACTTCACCGACCCGAAGATCGGCTTCGACTGCGACGGCGACGGCACTAACGGTGCGGTTGCCAGCTATACAAACGGTCAGAAAAGAAACTATGCGCAGGATTGGGACCGCCCCGTGAACTTCTCATACATCAGCCCTGACGGCAAGATGCTTTACAATCAGGACGTGAACATCAAGGTGTCGGGCGGCTATACCCGCACGCTGGTCTACCGCTCGTTCAAGCTGAAGGCCGGCAAGGTGTTCGACGGTCAGAACCGCTTCGACTATCCGTTCTTCCCGCAGAAGCCCTATACGCGCAACAAGACACTGCTCATACGCAACGGCGGCAACGATATGTGGCGTCACGACGCCCGCTTCATCGACGCTGCCTTAGAGACCATCATCCAGCGTTCGGGCCTTGATGTAGACGTGCAGTCGTACGTGCCCGTTATAGAATATGTAAACGGCGAGCTGCGTGGTGTCTTCAACCTGCGCGAGCCTAACAACGACGACTTCGCCTACGCCAACTGGGGCTACGACGACGAGGAGCTCGACGCCCTCGAGAACATGACGATAAAGAATGGCGACGATGCGGCCATCAAGCGCATCTTCGAGTTAGGCAAGAACGCCACCAACGCCGCTGCCTACGAGGAACTGAAGACGCTGCTCGACATTGACGAGTTCACCAATTACATGGCCGTCACCTTCTACCTCTACAACGACGACTGGCCCGACAACAATATCAAGGCCTACCGCAGCCGCAACGACGGACGTTACCGTTTCGTCAGCTTCGACCTCGACTACGCCTTCAAGGGCTGCTGGGACTATAGTGGCGACAACCCCTTCACCACCTTTGAGAAGTTCAAGGACGATGCGACGGCTCCGCGAACAAGCTACAACAAGGACATCGTCAACCTGTTCCTGAACCTGCTGAAGAACGATGAGTACCGCCGCAAGTTCATCGACACCTACTGTATCGTTGGCGGCAGCGTCTTCGAGCCGACACGCACCGGTAAGATTGTCGACGAACTAGTGAACAACGTCAAGGGGATGTGCCAGCTGATGAAGAACATTGCCGGACAGAGCTGGGGCAGCAATCTCGGCAAGGGACACAATGTAGAGAACTCTGCCAAGACCATCAAGAACAACATCAACAGCAGCCGCAGCGCCACGATGACCAACTACCTGAAGCAGTTCTCGCCCATGAAGCTCACGAGCGTCAGCCGTCAGACGGTCACGCTGAAGAGCAACAATACGGACGCCCACCTGTTCATTAATGGTATCGAAGTGCCTTACGCCGACTTCAACGGTCACCTCTTCGGCCCTGTCACCCTGCGCGCCGAGGCACCTGCCGGCTACCGCTTCAACAGTTGGAAGAACGGCAGCACCATCGTCAGCACTGAGAAGGAGATGAGCCTGCCCAGTGGCACCGTCAACCTTACCGCCTCGTTCGACAAGCTCAGCGACAGCGAGAAGAACGCCCAGAGCATCATGCCCGTCCGTATCAACGAGGTCAGTGCCGACGACGGCATCTACGTCAACGACTACTTCAAGCGCAAGGACTGGGTGGAACTCTACAACACCACCGACCAGCCGGTCAATGTCGAGGGTATGTACCTCAGCGACAAGCCGGAGGATCCGAAGAAGTACCAGATCAGCAAGGACAACAGCCAGGCTTCGACCACCATCCCTGCCCACGGCTACCTCATTGTCTGGTGCGACAAGGAGAGTCCGCTCAGCCAGCTCCACGCCTCGTTCAAGCTCGACAAGGACGGTGGCGAGATCGTACTGACAGCTGCCGACGAGTCGTGGGCCGACCACTTCGTCTATGCCGCCCACACGTCCGACCAGACCGTCGGCCGCTATCCTGACGGCAGCAGCCAGGTCTACGTCATGAACATGCCGACCATCGCCAAGAGCAACGTCTTCTCGAGCTACGCCGTCAACGTGGAACAGCCCGTCATTACAGGCATCAGCGACAGACTGGCTGAGCGCGAAGACGCCGGACAGGTTTACGACCTGAAGGGTCAGGCCGTGCAAGGCCCCTTGGCACCTGGCATCTATATCAAGAATGGACGTAAGTTTATCAAGAAATAATACATAAGATTTATGAAAGTGAAACGTTTTTGTCTGACCCTTGCTTGCTTGGCAGCCCTTGGCGCCAAGGCCGACGAGGGCATGTGGACACTCTACAACCTGCCCAACGCCGTCTACGAACAGATGCGTATGGAGGGCTACCAGCTGCCCTATAGTCAGCTCTACCAGGCCGACGATGCCATCATGAAGGCGGTCGTCAACTTCTCAGGCTACTGCTCGGGCGTGGTTGTCTCGCCCGACGGACTGGTGTTCACCAACCACCACTGTGGCTTCGAGGCCATCCGCTCGCACTCCACCGTCGAGCACGACTACATGATTGACGGTTTCTACGCCAAGTCGTTCGAAGAGGAACTGCCCAACAAGGATATGTTCGTATCGTTCATGGTAGAGCAGAAGGACGTCACCGATCAGATTCTGACGCCCGCCTTTGAAGCCATGAGCATATACGACCGTACGGCCTTCCTCGATAGCATCGAGAACGCCATGTCAAAGCAGGTCAAGGAGCAGGACTCCACCCTGCGTCTGGAGCTGAAGCCCTTCTACGAGGGCAACCGCTACTTTGCCACCACCTACCGCGACTTCCGCGACCTGCGACTGGTGTTTACCATCCCCAAGTCGATGGGTAAGTTCGGCGGCGAGACCGACAACTGGATGTGGCCGCGCCAGACGTGCGACTTCAGCGTCTTCCGCATCTATGCCGACCCGAAGACGGGCGGCCCGGCCGACTACTCAAAGGACAACGTGCCCTACCACCCCCAGCACTGGGCCCGTGTGTCGGACGAAGGCTATCAGGAGGGCTCGTTCTCGATGACCATGGGCTACCCGGGCTCCACGTCGCGCTACCTGTCGAGCTACGGCATCCGTGAGCGCTACGAGCAGAACAACATCCGCGCCCAGGTGCGTGGTGTGAAGCAGGAGGTGATGAAGCGCCACATGGACGCCGCCGAGGCCGTCCGCATCAAGTACGACTCGAAATACGCACAGTCGAGCAACTACTGGAAGAACTCCATCGGTATGAACAAATGTATCGATTCCATCGGGCTGATTGGCCAGAAACAGCAGTTCGAGGCCTTGCTGCGCCAGTGGCAGGACTCTACCGGACTGTTCAAAGGCCAACTCGACTTCCAGCGTTTAGAGCATCTCTACGCCGAGCGCTTGGAGGTGGCCCAGGCCATCATCAACTTCAGCGAGACTTTCCGCCGCACCGACGAGCTGTCTACCCGCGCCATGTTCGTCCATAACGGTGCCAACCCCGTGGGTCACGGCCGTCGTCAGCACATCAACATCAAGGACAACAGCGAGACATGGGACTACGACACCGACCGCGAAATCCTCGGTACGCTGCTCAAGAACTACCGCGAGAAGGTGCCCCACCCTGTCTACCTGCCGGAGTTCTACAAGACCATCGACGCCAAGTTCGGCGGCGACTGTCAGGCTTACGCCAACTATCTCTACGCCAAGTCGCGCCTGATGAAGCCGTCAAAGAAAGGCTCGCGCCTGTACCCCAACAAGAAGTCGTTCATGAAAGACCCGGGCGTAGCCTATGGTCTCGACCTGACCACCATCATGGACGACCTGCGCAGGGGCTATTTGCTGTATAGCGACAGCATCGACGAGCAGGAACGTGCCCTCTGTGCCGCCAAGCTGCGTATGGAGGAGGATATGCCTCACTACAGCGACGCTAACTTCACCATGCGTCTCTCTTACGGACAGGTGAAGGAGTACCGCTTAGGCTCATGGCGCTCGGGCTACCGCACCACCGCTCCAAGCATGGTGGCAAAGATGAAAAAGGGCGATTCCATCGAGGATTACAAGGTGGAGCCCGAGATGATCACACTGATGCAGGAGGCCGGCGACATGCCCCTCTGCTTCCTCACCACCAACGACATCACCGGCGGCAACAGCGGCTCGCCGATGTTCGACGGACAGAACCGCCTCATCGGCCTGGCCTTCGACGGCAACTGGGACTCGCTGTCCTCCGACATCTTCTTCGACACCCAGCTGGCCCGCTGCATCGGCGTCGACATCCGCTACGTCCTCTTCATGATGGACAAGTGGGGCCACGCCGACCGTCTGCTGAAAGAGATTCATGCGAAATAGGATTGTCATATCTCTCATCCTCATACTGCTGAGCGTCGCCGGTGACGCTCAGCAGTATTACTATAAACTCAATTTCGACCTGTCGGCCAAGGATTTTGCCGACACACTGGCCATCGACGTCGAACAAGGACGGGTCTACGTACCCGTCACCATCGGCGACGGCGTCTACCGTTTCTTGCTCGACACTGGCGCCGGCATGAGCGGCATCTACAGCGACGTACATATCGACGGCACCCGTCCGCAGGGACATATCACCTCGCACGACGCCAACGGGCAGACCTACGCCACACCAGTGGTCTGTCTGCCGCCTGTCCGCTTAGGCTGTCTGACCCTCACCAACTATCGTGCCAACGTCGTCAGCCGCCCACCGACGGCTAAGGGTGCCGATGGCATCTTAGGTTTCGACATTTTCAACAAGGGCATCATCTGTAAGATTGACACGCGCCACCGGCGCCTCATCCTGACCGACCGCAAGAGGCTCTTCGACGACGAGCCGGGCTACGAAGCGCGCTACCGCCTGCACAACCACGTGCCCTTCGTCACCCTCAGTCCTTTCGACCGCTACGAGGAGTCCGTCCGCTTCGACACCGGCGACCGCTCGTTCTACGCTCTCTCACGCCTCAGCTACGACGCGGCGCTCAACGGTTCCCCCGCTGAGATACAGCATCAGGTGGAAGGCCGCACGCACGGCAGCCTCCGCATCAGCCACTACGGCGCCGAGGCTACCGACGTCGTCACCGCCCTCTGTCTCACCGCCCTGCGCTGGGGCGACTACACCTTCAACAGTGTACGCACGCTGACCACGCAGGGCCGCTCCACGATAGGCGCCGCCCTGCTCGCCTACGGCACGGTCATCATCAATCCCAAGCGTCGCCAACTCGTCTTCCAACCCTACGACGACGGACGGCTGACGGTAGTCGACAATCACCTGCCAGACATCTACTACGTGCCGCTCCACGGCATGGCATCCGTAGGCCTCGTCTGGGAGGACAGCGATCCCTACCGCCAGGGCTTCCGTCAGGGCGACATCATCCTGCAGATCAACGACACCCCCATCCGCTCGTTCCGCCAGTTCACCACCTTCCCCTTTATCAAGGGCATGACCTACACCCTGACCATACGCGACCGGGAAGGGCACGACAAACAGGTGCGACTAACCAAATAAACGAGCGGCCGCTGTAATGCGTAGCAGTCACTATACTCTTATTATGCTTTGTTTGATATCCTCTAACAGGTCTTCACCGGCTTCGAGGCCGATGCTGAGGCGGACGGTGGTGTCAGGGACGGACATCTCCGCACATTGTTCGGGGGTGAAGAGGCCGAAAATGGTGGACGCAGGATGGATGGTCAGCGACTTGCGGTCGAAGAGGTTCGTGGCACGACGGATAATCTGAAGCTTATCGATGAACGCCCACGCGGCTTCCTTTGACTCAAGGTCGATGGTGAAGACGGCACCTGGCAAGGGACCAAATTGCGCCTTCGAGAGTTCATAGAAAGGATTATCCTCCAAGCCAGTATAGTTGACGCGCTTGATCTCTGGCAGTTGCTGACATTGTTTGGCAAGCCACAAAGTGGTCTCCGCCTGACGACGGAAACGGATGTCGAGGGTGTCGAGGCCAAGGGTTTCCATGTAGGCTGCCTGAGGTGTCATCAGTGAGCCGAGGTTCGTCACCAGTTCTGTTTTCACACGAGCCGTAAACGCCAGTTTCTTACCAACCTTCTTGATACGAGCTTGTAAGGCTGGCGAGGGCGACTGCGACCAATCGAACTTTCCGTAGTCGATGAGCAGACCACCGAGGCCTGTGCCGCCACCGGAGATATACTTCGTGCTCGACACCACTTCGATATCCACGCCGAAATCGACGGCGCGGAAGGTTGAAAACGGTACGATAGTAGTATCTGCAATCAGGGGTACACCGGCCTTGTGGGCAATGTCGGCCAGCGCGCGAATGTCTGCCACGAACAACTGCGGATTGGTGATGATCTCAAAGAACAGCGCACAGGTCTTGTCGTCGATCTTTGCCTCCACTTCCTCAGGTTTCGTAAAATCGACAAAGCGTGCTTCTACGCCGAAGTTGCCGAGGGTGTCACGAATCAAAGAGACACTATTGCCAAACAGATGCTTCGAGGCCACGATGTTGAGTCCTGCTGCGCTGACAGCTGTGAGGGCATAGTGGATGGCCGCCATACCCGTATTGAGTGCCGTGACGCTCGTGGCGCCCGTCAGTTGTCGCACGCGCTCCTCCAGATAGGTCACCGTCGGGTTAGCGATGCGGGCATACGACGGGGCCATGGAGCGACCGCAAAACGCGTCGCCCATGGCCTTGGCAGACTCAAACTCAAACGCCGCCGTATAGTAGACGGGCATCGACAATGCCCCGTATGCATCAGGTTTCTGATACTTCGTCGTCAGTACTTTCGTTTCGTATTTCATATCGTCGGTTTAAAAATCACGCTGCAAAAGTACATAGATTCCGACAAACAAGCAATCGCCCTATCGTGGCATTTCGAATACCATCATTATGGTATTTCACATTCTCGACATTTATACAATAGGGATTTGTAAGGCTTACAACTCCCTCGCTCGCCCCAGAATGTTGAGTTGTAAGCCTCACTACTCTTTCGTGCAACCCTGCGCGGCCGAGTAAATTGTAAATTACTCTACTTTCCGAGCCGATTGGGCGAGTAATTTCTTTATTACTCCATATTTCTAACCCACGCGGAGGTCTCGGAACTTTCCGACTCCGTTTATTATTTATTAGAGATAGAAAAAATCGCATACGTTGTATCATCCGTATGCGATTTTATGCTTATTTAATAGAGAAATGGTGGGATTGAGCGGTGATTTGTGACGAATCAGTCCTTTTTCTGGGCATCAGAAACTCGGTTCCGCCTCGCCGCGCTCGTAGATTGTCCAGCCGTCGCTGTCCTGCCAATGGCCCGCAAATTGCAGAGTAGTTTCGTCAGCATAGCCAAAGAGCGGATTGTGGCTATACGCTATGACAGGGTTGGTCTCATCGTCCCAATCGGCTAAGATAGTAAGGCGGTTTTCGCCTACACCGCTCATGTTTCTTTCCCAAACGAGCTTCCATGTGCCCTTGAAGGTGCCGTTCATGTCGGGTACATCCTCCCAGTCTGTGTACTGCTCCTCGCCGTCAACGGTTACGACCTGCCGCGACTGCCATTTGCGCAGTCCGCTGAGCGTTCCGTCGGCGTTGAACGTCAGTCGCTCGAATGCCCGCTGCTTCTCAATGGTTTTCTCGTAGTGCCATGTACCCACGATGTACGACGTGTATTGCGCCCGCAGTTGCTCCGTCTTTTCGTGTGCCTCTGGGTCTGCCCATTGTGGCTCGTCGCTACAGCAAGAGGCGAACGCCATTGCTACGAGGGCGAGCAGCGCGGTGATGATAGTTTTCTTGTTCATTATTTTATTTGTCATTAAAGATTTCTGCGAGTTTCGCTTTCAGTTCCATGCCCTCCAAGTCGGTGGAGATAACCTTACCATCGGGGGCAATGAGGATGACAGCGGGAATGCCTGTGATGCCGTAAAGTTCGCAAGCATCGCCCTTGCGAGCAGGGCTGCGCAGAGCCGTCCACGGAAGTTGATGTTTTTCAAGTGCTTTCAGCCATGCATCGCGGTTCTTGTCGCACGATACGCCAAGGAAGACGAGGCCCCGGTCTTTGTAGGTGGCGTAGATTTCCTTCATGAACGGGAAGGAACCGATGCAGGGACCGCACCATGACGCCCAGAAGTCAATCAGAACGTATTGGCCATGCGCAGCGTATTCTGAAAGGCGGTGCATCGTGCCGTCGGGAGCCTCGGCCTCGAAGTCGGGGGCAGACTTGCCCGTAATATTCATTTGCTGAAGCATGCCCCAATATACTTTCCACGGTCGCTCCATAGCCGGGTGATGGGCATAGGGCGCATCCTCGCGCATGAACTCCAGCCGCTGCTCATAGTTGAGGTTGGAGTGATGCACATAGAGATACCATGCGGGGATGATGTTGTCTTTGTTCTCACGGATGTTCTGGCGGACGAGTGCATCGTGGTCACCCATGAAGTCCTCGTATTTCCGGAAGTTCGCACTGTCCTTTGCAGTCGCATTGGGCAATCTGTCCTTTCTCATGGTGACGATTCTGTCTTTTTCCTCGTCGCTAAGGCTATCCCACCATGACTGTGCTACGCGGTCAATGTCGCGCTCACGCATCTGGCAGCGGATGAAGCGCTGCTGCAATTCACTACCCGACACCTCGCCTGTGACGAGATTGATGTCTGTCGGCGTTTCCTCCACGATGAAGCGGAGGTCGTTTCGTGCACAGTCACCAATCTGGATGAATGTGTGGCGAGGCAGGCGGCCTGTTACCTTGAATTTCCCTTCAACGACAGGGAAATTCAAGGTTTTGCCATGTGGTGCGCATGGAAACATTGCCACGCTGTCGGTCTGTGCAGTTGTCTTACCTGTGATGACGAAATCGATGCTGTCCTCTACAAAAGGAGTGAATGTCTGTGCCTGCCCCGCCAATGCGACGAGGGCGAGCAGTGCGGTGATAATAGTTTTCTTGTTCATTGTTCTATTTGTTTATATTTGTCCTTACTATTTTTATATACGTCGTTCACGCAGAAATATGACATCCGAGCGCGTTAAACTTTCCTAATCACAGGGCATAAAAACGGCGCGAGTCTGATTCTGTGCATTCGTTCCAGAGGCATCGCCAAACGCCATTCTCTCAAATACAAGTATCAGCCCGCGCCTTTTGCGCGAGCATCAACTTCTATCATCTTGAGAGATATTTTTGGCGAAATTTCTGGAACAAGAATCAAAAAGTCAACGCTTCCTTATGTCCTATTATCTTTTATCTGTCCATTGGCGTAACTGTTTTTGTTAAACTTGGTGCAAAGATACAACTTTATTTTGGGATTTCCTTCCCCTGCTGAAGAATTTTTTGAAAAAGAAAGAAGGATGTGAAATTGAGCACATCCTTCTGTATCATTTGAGAGGAATTTAGGCAAAAGCCATTTCCTTAACTTCTTCTAATTGTTTACTTATAAGCCCAAGCCCTTCTAAAATTTTACGTTTTTGCTCTGGCCTTGGATTTTTTATGCCATTCGCATAGTGGCTTAACTGCCTTTGATTAATGCCACTTGCATGAGAGATTGCTGCTAATGATGTAAATAATCCACTGACTTGGAGAAGGGCAGCCATATTGAGCTCAAACTGAAGTTCATAGTCTCGAGCTCTAAGCCAATCAGGAATCTCCTCACCATTTGCAATAAGTCCTTCAATGTGAAAGTCTAACGCAGAAGATACTTCGCTTTTGAGACCTTCATAAGTTTTGTTGGTAACGACAACTGCGCCTGGCACTATGTCGTCAATAGTAGCATTATAGTTTCTGCCACTCCAACTTACATGTACCAAAATCTTTTTTTTCATACGATTAATAATACTCTTTGATAGAGTTTCAAATTAAATTAATAAACTTTTCTTTTAATCCAAAGGGCAGGCCCTCTTCTGCCCTTCGGATTTTCTTTAACATTCATCTTCTCAGTTATTTCCACCCCGCCTGCTTCCATATACTGTTTAAAATGAATGGCTCCGCATCGTCACTGAGTTTACCACTTACAGTGACCAGTCCTTTCTTCGTTGGATGTTTGAACTGCCTATGGTCGCCGACAGTTCTATCAAGATACCATCCGTCTGCCTCCAACAATTTTATAACTTTACTAATTTTCTGAGTTTTCATACTCCTTTCTTTATTTAAGACGACGCAAAGGTAGTAAAAACAATACCAGAATCCAAATATCTTTGCTAAAATGATATTACTTTTAATACTTTTTATGATTTGATTTTATGTGTGAATAATATATACGACTACTTATAACGAAAGTATCCCCCGTAAACAATCACCTTATTATTATCATTCAGTTCCCTCAATCTTGAAGCTATTGCTCCCTTGTTCCGTCCAAATATCTCACAAGGTGCTGTAATATTTTCAGGATAACAACTTAAAAAATTATGGCTAAAGTGAAGTATTGTTTTTTGCATTACCCAACAACAAGGTAAGAGCAAAAAAGAGAGAAATCTTCTGGATAATGTTGGATTTGTGCCAAATTGTTTGTAATTTTGTCGGCAAGAACAATAGATAAATGAAGGACTACCCAGCAGTTGAAGGCCGTAGAAAGACATTTTGATGGAGGTCTGGGTATTTAATCATTTTTATTCATGTCATCGTGCGGATTTCGCCAGAAAAGTAGTAATTTTGCAGCCGATAAAAGCAGATTTGGTTTATGAAAGCAATCAGTACAACAAAGGCACCGGCTGCCATCGGCCCGTATAGTCAGGCCATCAAAGTGGGCAATCTCGTTTATACCTCTGGGCAGATTCCCATCGATCCCGCTACTGGCAGTTTTGTAGAGGGAGGTATCAAAGAACAGACTCGTCAGTCACTCAACAACATCAAAGCCATCCTTGCGGAAGTGGGTCTTAGCATGAGCAATGTGGTGAAGACCACCGTATTCCTGGCTGACATGAACGACTTTGCCGACATGAATGCCGTCTATGCCGAATTTTTCACGGAGCCTTATCCCGCCCGCTCTGCCGTCGCTGTCAAGACATTGCCCAAAGGCGCATTGGTAGAGATAGAGGTTGTGGCAGAAGTAGAATAATGTAGATGGCAATAGAGCAAGCGATATTTCGCAGAGCGGAACTACTGTTAGGCGACGAGGCCATGAGCCGCATCGCCGAGAAGCGCGTGATTATCTTCGGTGTGGGTGGCGTAGGCTCTTGGTGCGCAGAGAGCTTGGTGCGCAGCGGCATCAGGAAGCTGACGATTGTCGACAGCGACCGCGTAAGCGTTACCAACATCAACCGCCAGCTGATGGCGACCACGAAAACTGTGGGACAGGTGAAGGTTGATGCACTGAAAGAGCGTTTGCTCACCATCAATCCATCGGCAGAGATTACTGCCCTACAACAGGTCTTTACGGCAGAGACCGCCTCAAAATTCGCTTTAGAGGAGTACGACTATATCATCGACGCCATCGACTCGCTGAAGGACAAGGCGCTGCTCATCCTCTTGGCTTGCCAGACCAAAGCGAAGCTCTTCTCGTCCATGGGGGCAGCCCTCAAACTCGACCCTACACGTATCAAGACCGCTGAGTTCTGGAAGGTAACGGGCGACCCCCTTGCCCGTGCCCTTCGCAATCGTTTCAAACGCGACAAGCAGTTTCCAAAGCGTAAGTTCCAGTGCGTCTATTCCGACGAGCTTCTTGAGAATAAGGCACCCATCGACCCTGACGACAAAGGCAACGGCAGCATCGTTCACATCACTGCCATTTTCGGCATGATGTTGGCAGGATTGGTTGTGCAAGATGCCGTAAAATAAGCCGTTTAGGGCCTCAGTGATTGCAACGAGCGGCCGTAACGCTTTCACGAGCGGCTTATATTTTTTTACGAGCGGCTTATATTTTTTTACGAGAGGCTTGTATTTTTTTACGAGAGGCTTGTATTTTTTCACGAGCGGCCGTGACATTTCATACTTCTTACTTCTTACCTCCTCCCTCTTACCTCAACAAAGTCTCACTTTGTCTGTGATTCTCATTTTGTCATGTCTATATATATGGTTGTCTTAACCAGAAAACATCCCACCCATGTCGCCCATGTCGCTCCTACGCTACGGGTGGGATGGGCGACATGGGTAGGATGTTTTCTACTTTCACTATCCTACGCGCGCACGCGTAGGAAGCTTTTTTTTGCAGATTTTTCGCTCAAAGAGCATTACTTTCAAAACTTTTATGTATCTTTGCCCCTTGAACACTGGCTGATGGTTCTAATGGAACAGGAAACTGTCAAGCTCTACTTTTTTCTTTGACTTCAGCGGAAGTCCGCCAGTGCGATTTTCGAGGGTAAAACAATAACAGCATTAGCAGTTATTCGGCGTGTCTGAAAGGTGAGATGTTTAGAACACGAGTACGTCTAACGGTAAATGACTAATGTCTGCACTTGATAGTGCGGACATGTCACTTATCTAGACGTACGGGTATTATCTCACCACCTCAGACACGGATATAGTGTAGTTCGCACTATTTTCGTGTCTGTTCGTTTGGTGGGTGGTGCCTGTAAAAGCCAGATAAGTGCTATGCTCCTAAACTATAAGTGCAGAATGGCGAGAATTTACGACAACATTGAGACTAAATTCACGCAGGGACTACAGGATATCATCACCAATATGGGTGTGAAGCGTGTGGACTTCTGCGTGGGATATTTCAATCTTCGCGGCTGGCAGTTGGTGGTCAACCAGATAGACCAGATTCCTGGCGACTACGTTTACGAGGGCAACAAGCAGGAGTTCCGTTGCTGTCGCCTGTTGATAGGTATGCATCAGCCCGATCAGGAACTGGTGCGACGACTCTATTCCAAGGAACAACCTACTGATGCCGCCTACGCCCAACAATGCAAGTTGGAAATAGCACGTGAGTTCAAGAAGCAGCTCCTGTTGGGCTTGCCTACCAAACAAGACGAATGGACACTACGCCGCCTCTCAGCCCAGTTGAAAGAAGCCAAAGTCTGCGTGAAGCTCTATGTGGCAGAACCGCTTCATGCCAAACTCTATCTGGCCCATCGTCCTGACGACAATTTCAATCCGATTCAGGCTATCATGGGTAGCAGCAACCTCACATACGCTGGATTGACCAAACAGGGCGAGCTGAATGCCGAGTTTGGTGATAGCGATAGTGCACAGAAACTCTCAGCATGGTTTGATGACCGATGGAACGACCGTTTCTGCATCGACATTACCAAGGAACTCATAGACGCTATTGACAACAGTTGGGCTGGCGAGGAAATCATTCCACCTTATTATATCTATCTGAAGACAGCCTATCATCTGAGTGCCGATGCCCGAAGCGGCATCAAGGAGTTTACGCTGCCCCCTGAGTTCCAGAATGACCTTTTCGATTTCCAGCAGACAGCCGTCAAGATTGCTGCCCGCCATCTGAACAGCGATAAGCGAGGTGGCGCCATGATTGGCGACGTGGTGGGACTGGGTAAGACCATCACCGCTTGTGCCATTGCCAAGATTTATGAGATGACCTTTGCCAGCAGCACGCTGATTATCTGTCCTGCCAACCTTCAGGATATGTGGGACAAGTATCGTCGGCGTTATGACTTGAAGGCCGATATCATGTCGATGGCGAAACCCATCGATGTGGATAATGCCCGATACTACCGGCTGATTATCGTGGATGAAAGTCACAACCTGCGCAACGAGAACGGTGTGCGCTATCGTAACATCA
Source organism: uncultured Prevotellaceae bacterium (assembly GCA_902800495.1). GTDB lineage: Bacteria > Bacteroidota > Bacteroidia > Bacteroidales > Bacteroidaceae > Prevotella. The sequence continues at coordinate 7,584 of CADCET010000030.1, read as the reverse complement.
AAGCCCTCATTGAGCGTCAGGACAGCAAGGTGCTGCTACTGACTGCTACACCCTATAACAAAGACTTCTCCGACCTTGCCAACCAGTTGAAACTCTTCATCAGCGAGGATGACGACTTGGGCATCCGACCTGAGGAATATATCCGCTCGTTGGGTGGCGACCGTGCCTTCCTGCAAAAGCATAGCGAGGTGTTCATCCGTAGCATCAAGGCTTTTGAGCGTAGTGACAAACTCGACGACTGGCAGGAACTGATGAAACTCTTCTTGGTGCGTCGCACACGCACTTTCATCAAGGAAAACTATGCCAAGACCGATCCGGAGAACGGCCGTAAGTATCTGGAGTTCCGCGACGGGCACAAGTCTTATTTCCCCGACCGCATACCCAAAGCCATCAAGTTCGACACAAAGGAGGGCGACCAGTACAGTCGCCTCTATAGTTCCGACATGATAGCCATGATGGAAGAACTGCGACTCCCTCGCTATGGCCTCTCCCAGTATGAAGACAAGGGCAAGACTGCAGATGCCCCGACCAGCGACAAGCAGTTGTTGGAAAACCTGTCTCGCGCAGGCCAGCGCATGATGGGTTTCTGCAAGAGTACCTTCTTTAAGCGCATAGACAGTAGTGGATTCTCGTTCTTGCTCACGCTCTATCGCCACATCCTTCGAAATGCGGTGTTTATCTATGCCATAGAGAATAAACTGCCATTGCCCATTGGCGACGAGAACCAACTGCCAGAAGAGTGGATTGAAGATGCGGACATCAACGATATCTTTTCACATGACGATGACAAGGAAGACCTCAAGGCTGGCGACGGCTTGATAGACATACCAACAGACATGAAGGTGTATATGGAGAAGGCCAAGGATTATTACAACATACTCTCCATGAAGAACAATGTGTCATGGATCAATCCTGCCTATTTCAAGCGTACCCTCAAACAGCATCTGCGTCAGGACTGCGAGAAGATTATCGAGATGATTCTGCTTTGCGACAAGTGGAACCCACAGACTGACCAGAAGCTCAATTGTCTGGAGGAACTGCTGAACAAGACGCACAAGGATGATAAGGTGCTGATTTTCACGCAATATAGCGACACGGCCAACTATATCTATCGCCAACTGCGCAATCGAGGCTTCAGGCATATAGATCGTGCTACTGGCGGCAGTAAAAATCCTACCGCCATCGTAGAGCACTTCTCGCCTGTCAGCAACAAGGCTGATATATCAGCTGAGAGTGAGACAAGAATCCTTGTGGCAACAGACGTACTCTCTGAAGGACAGAACCTGCAAGACGCACACGTCATCGTGAACTACGACCTGCCTTGGGCCATCATCCGACTGATTCAGCGTGCTGGCCGTGTGGATCGTATCGACCAGAGCTCAGAGCAGATATTCTGCTATTCGTTCTTCCCGGCAGAAGGTGTGGAGAAGATTATCCGACTGCGCAAGCGACTGAACGACCGCATCAACGAGAATGCCAATATTGTTGGTAGTGATGAGAAGTTCTTTGAGGGCAACGAGACCAATCTGCGCGATATGTATAACGAGAAGAGCGGCTCGCTCGATGATGACGAGGACGACAGCGATGTTGACCTGGCTTCGCAGGCCTATCAGATTTGGAAGAATGCCACAGACGCTAACCCAAAGCTAAAGCATATTATCCCTGCTTTGAGCGATGTTATCTATTCTACCAAGCGTGCTGCTTCGCCCATCGAGGACGGTGTGATTACCTATGTCAAGACCCACAACGACTACGATGTGCTGTCGTGGTACAACTCAAAGGGCGAGATTATCAGCCAGTCGCAGAAGAAGATTCTGCAGGCAATGGCATGCACGGCTGACACGAAAGTGGAAGAACCGCTCGACAATCACTTTGACCTTGTGAAGTGTGCCGTTGAGAATATCAAGCAGGAGTCAACCAGCGTGAGCGGCATCCTGGGCAACCGCTTCTCTACGCGTTATCGCATCATCGACCTCTTGGAGCATTATTACAAACAACCGCCAACCTTGTTTTTTGACAATGAGAAGAAGCAACTCCTGAAACTGGCCATCGACGATATCTACAATTATCAGTTGCTTGAAAGTACCAAGTTCATTCTTGGGCGCATGTTGCGAAGCAGTACCAATGATGATACGGTAGAATCGGTTTTGGAGATGCACAAGAACGGAACTTTATGCCGTATCGATGAAGACAGGAACAAACATAAGGATCCCACGATCATCTGTTCGATGGGACTAAGAAGTGAAGAGTGAAAAGTGAAGAGTGAATAATTTGCTACCGCCATAAATGAACGCATTATGAATATCAATCGCAGAGAATTCAATCAGTATATAGCCGACAGCGACTTCCGTACGCTGTTTATCCGTGAGATGTTGTGGAACAATCCACAGGGGCAGACCACGTTCGACATCATAGTAGAAGAAACGACCTTCCGCTTTGAGCAGATAGCTCAGCGAAGCGGTTTTCAGGTACTGACCTGTCAGGTGCAGGAGATACCTACAAGCAGTATGGCCAAGAAGATAGACACCCGTCTGCGCCGCCAGGCCAACGACTATATCTGCATCTTTTATCTCCCCTCGCCCTTAGGAGAGGGGCAGGGGGTGAGGCCTCAGCACCATCTCTGGGTGGCTCCAGTCAACAAGGTGGAGAAACGTGACTTGGTATTGGTGGAATACGAATCGGCTGAAAGTGCCAGCTTCCTTTATGAGAAGATGGAGGGTCTTTCGTTTGAGTTGGATGACCATACAACGATTATGGATGTCAAGGAGCGCGTGCAGGGGACGTTTATCATCAACTCAGAAAAGATAACCAAAGATTTCTATTCCGGTTTCCGCAAAGAGCATACCCGCTTTGCCCAGTACATCACAGGTATTGATGATAACATCGAGCCGAAAAAGAACCAGAACAAGCAATGGTACACCTCGGTGATGCTCAATCGCCTCATGTTCTGCTACTTCATCCAGAAGAAAGGCTTCCTCGATCTCAATGTCAATTATCTGCGTGAAAAGTTGTCGTGGGTAAAACGTGAAAAGGGCGAAGACCGTTTCTATGACTCCTTCTACAAGGGATTTCTGTGCTCACTCTTCCACGATGGACTCAACTCTCCTCGTCACGAACGAGACTTCCAACAGAAGTACGGACGCATACCATATCTGAATGGTGGCATGTTCGACGAACACGAACTTGAAAAGAACTATCCCAACATCGATATTGCTGATGAAGCCTTCGAGAGCCTTTTCGCTTTCTTCGACAACTGGCATTGGCACCTTGATGACCGCTTGACGGCTACAGGTCGCGACATCAACCCTGACGTGCTGGGTTACATCTTCGAACAGTATATCAACGACCGTGCCCAGATGGGAGCCTACTACACCAAGGAGGACATCACGGAGTATATTGGCCGCAACACGATTGTGCCCTTCCTGATGGATGCTACCAAGAAGACTACTGCCAACGCCTTCAAGACAAATGGTAGCGTTTGGCAATACCTACAGCAGAGTGGCGATCGCTATATCTACGATGCTGTAAAGCATGGGCATGAAACACCTATTCCTGACTACATAGCTGAGGGTGTTGACACCACGAAACCCAACCTATTGGAACGTCGCAGCCGTTGGAACGAGCGTACGCCAGAACCTTGGAATCTGCCAACAGAGATATGGCGTGAGACGGTAGAGCGACTTCAACGCTATGACAGTATCCGTCAGAAGATAGAGAAAGGTGAGATTACGGAGATTAACGATTTCATCACTTATAATCTCGATATCCGTCAGTTTGCTTACGATGTGTTGCAGCAGACTGACGACCATCTGCTGGTAAAGCATTTCTATGCAGCTCTGCAGCACGTCAGCATCCTCGACCCAACGTGTGGTTCTGGAGCCTTCCTCTTTGCCGCCCTCAACATCCTGGAGCCGCTCTATGAGGTTTGTATCACCCGTATGCAGGACTGGAACGCGGAAAATCCCAAACTGTTCGAAGAAGAGCTACGAGAACTGAATGTGAAATATCGCTCCAACATCCGCTACTTCATCTATAAGAGCATCATCCTGCGCAACCTCTATGGCGTAGATATCATGGTGGAGGCAACGGAAATAGCCAAACTGCGTCTGTTCCTGAAGATGGTGGCTGTGGTCGATGTCAATCCTCGTGACCCCAACCTCGGCCTCGACCCATTGCCTGATATAGACTTCAATATCCGTTGTGGTAATACCTTGGTGGGCTATGCTACGGAGAAGGAGATGGAAGAAGGTGTGAAATACATGGATATGTTCGCCCGTCAGGAGTTTGAGACGCAGGTTTATGACGAGATTGATATTGTTTCTACAGCCTATAACACCTTCCGCAAGGTGCAGTTAGAGCAGGATGAAGACCTCGAAACCTTTAAGAAGGCAAAAGGCCAGCTGAAAGAGCGATTGGTAAAACTCAACGAACTGCTGAACCATAACCTGCATACAGCTACTGCTCCTGGCATGGATTACGACAAATGGAAGAAATCTCACCAGCCCTTCCATTGGCTCGCCGAGTTCTACGACATCATCTACGGCAATGGCGGCTTCGATGTGATTATTGGTAATCCGCCGTATGTGGAATACAATGAAAAAACATTCCCTTATACAATTAAAGGATATAATACAATTGTATGTGGTAACTTATATGCATATGTTTTGGAACGAGTAAGTAGAATCTGCAATAACATGGGCAAAATAGGTCAAATAATCCCAGTCTCTATTATGTCAACTCCAGGTTATGATAGCTTACGCAAATTATATGTTAATCTTGGTTGTATATATTTTTCGTCTTACAACATACATCCGTGCTGTTTGTTTGAAGGTGCATATCCGAGATTGTCAATAGTAGTTTGTTCTAAAGAAAAGAATAAGGTAATTAATGTTTCTCCGTATAACAAATGGTTGGCAGACGAAAGAAAGACTTTATTTAGTAGTATCTCTTATATTTCTTTAGACGCTAATCTAGCAAAAAAGTGCATAGATCAAAGTTTGCCAAAATTTAAGAACCAGAAATCATTCGAACTCTATGAGAAAATGAGCTTGGCGAACAAAATGATAGGATACTATATTCTATCTCGCGGAACTACTGGTGTGGAGTTTTACTATAGAAGGGCTTTTGGGGCATTTGTTTTGTTTTATGATAAAAAGCCATTGATGTATAATGAGAATGACAATATAATGGAGCCCACTGAACTGAAAACAATAAAGTTTAATAAGTCATTAGCCCCAATTGTATTAGCCGTCTATTATTCTAATTTATATTATTGGTACACTTATACCTTTAGTGATTGCAGGAACATAAATAAGCCAGAAGTAGAGAATTTTTTGATTTCGTTAGATTCCATTGATAATTCTTTGTTTGGCAAACTTTCTTCTTTGTCTCAAAGATTGTCCAAAGACCTACAAGACAACTCAGTTTTTCTTGAATATAACTATTCTTCTGGCAGGAGACGTTTCCAAGCTTTTTATGCTAGAAAGTCCAAACCCATCATCGACGAAATCGACAAAGTCTTGGCGAAGCACTACGGCTTCACGGAAGAAGAGCTCGATTTCATCATCAACTACGACATCAAGTACCGTATGGGTGATGAGTTAGGGAGCCAAGAATAAAGACAATAATCAAAAAAAGACTATATTTTACGTCAAAATGATGGCAGAATGAAATAAATTGCCTATATTTGCAGCCGTAAAACTTATATAACTATGGCACAGGTATCTATGACAGTGAGGTTGGACTCACAAGTGAAGCAACGCTTTGACGCACTTTGTAACGAGATTGGCATGAGTGCAAACACTGCTATGAATATCTTTGTAAGGAGAATGATTAGTTTTGGGGGCATTCCGTTTGAAGTAAGCATTAAAAAACCAGAAGATTATATTCACGATGAGGGGGTAAAGGCGTTTCGAGAGATGAGAGCAATGGCAGAGGCAGGTCTGTTTCCCGACCTAACATTGGATGAAATTAACGAAGAGATAAGATTGGCACGTGAAGAAAGAGCAGAAAGAGAAAAGGTTTCAGTATGATTTACGCAGTTGTTGACACCAATGTTCTTGTTTCTGCCTTGCTTTCACGTCATGCGGATGCATCAACGGTTAAAGTCGTTGAGGCTTTTCAGGAACGAAAGTTTAAGCTGTTGTTTAACAGGGAAATATTCAATGAGTATTACGATGTCCTTCTTCGTCCAAGATTGAAACTACCCGAAGAAAAGGTCCAGAAACTTATATCCCAAATTGGATCTGATGGAATAGCTTCGAATAGGCTGCACTCTGACGAGCATTTTCCAGACCCCAAGGACGTGGTATTCTACGAAGTGGCCATGTCGAAAGAGGATGCCTATCTCGTGACGGGCAACAAGAAACATTTCCCAAACAAACCGATTGTGGTAACACCAGCAGAAATGGTGGAGATATTGAAAGAACAAGGACTGTTGTAAATGGACTGTCTTGGAAACCGCGACCTGCTCAACCTGCCTAAAACGGCATTCTTGGCATCAAGCACTATACCGACGGATATGGTGTTGAGATGCTATGACTGGGCAACACAAATGGCGAAAGAAGAACAATGCATTATCAGCGGTTTCAGTTCTCATTTGGAGAAAGAGGTGTTGCATTTCCTGATGAAGGGCAGATGTCCCATCATACTTGTGCTGGCCCGCGAGATGTACAGGCAGATTCCTTCCGAACTCCAGCCTCTGCTCGATGCTCATCGGCTGCTCATCATCTCCGTTTCAAAAGCTGTCCGCCAGTCAAAAGCTACAGCCCACGCTCGCAATAAATACATCTGTGAAATAGCAGACAAAATACTATTTGTCGGCGTGAATGCAGAAAGTAGTTTAAGCCCGCTAAAAGAGAAATACCGAAATAAGCAGACGATTGTCAGTAAGAAATGAACCTAAAATCCGCAGATAATTTTTCGCGTGTCTGATTTAGCCCTTAGAATCGCTTGACATGACTTGTATGCAGACACCTTCCCCTTACCCCGTAAGGTCGAGAGGCTTAGACCAAAGCATCAGCGAAGGATGTTGTTTTATCCCTGTTCCCAAATAAGTTTGTATGGCTATCAGCCCGCCGATGGTGAACACGCCTGGGCTGTAGCCAGAGTGCTGCGAAGTCCTAAGTGTGAGTCTATCACAGAGGACAGAATAGAGTCGAATTTGTCAAAAACGAAAAATATTCCACAAAAGCGGTGATTTTCTCAGATTTTTGTTGTACCTTTGCCATGCCATTGATGATTTTTGCCTGTCTTGATTTGCAGCACTAAGGTAAGTGAAAAATCTGACATGGCAAAATCCTGAGCCGCTCGGCTTTGCCGCTTCGCCTATACCGCCGTATATGGCAGCAGTTTTCAAATGAAGTTTTAACCAATGTAATAAAAAAAATGTAATAAAAAAGAAGTATGAAAAGAATCATGCAATGGGTGCTCGCCGCCACCCTCATCAGCGGCGCAAGTGTATTCACATCGTGTGTTGACGATTCAACAGACAACCCGGTAGTGCCAGACCACTTCATCAACGAGGCATTGATGGACAAGACCGTCAAGCCCGGCGACGACTTCTACATGTATGCCCTGGGCACC
>CADCET010000029.1 GCA_902800495.1 uncultured Prevotellaceae bacterium | reverse complement strand
AAGAGGACGTTCAAGCCATTCTTTATACTCCAACCATAGCGCAGCCATCTCCTCCTCTTCCAAAATGGGAGCCATAGCCCAGAAGATGTAGTCATGTATAACATTCTGCCTCTTGAGCTTGAACTCCTCGGCTTCTGCGATGCTGTCCGTTTCGCTCTGCCTGTAGATTCCCGACTCCCTCTCCTGTTCATCCTGTTTGACATCCGAAATCGTCACAGAGGGATCCTTCTGCTGCTTCTTAGTAAAGACGCTACTCAGCTTGTCCAAGAAGGAGTAACAGCATGCGACACCGGATTCCAGCAAAAGAAAAAACAGCACAACAAGAACACCGTAAGGAATGAGATGACTCTTGTCGTATAGCTGGGCGGCCAACATATACGACACAATAAGAACTAACACACTAATAGCCACTAATATGGCTATGTCACTAATCTCCAGTTTTTTAAATTTTCTGTTCATTACTTATAATTTTTTAATCGTTATTTATTTATTCGACGCAAAAGTACATTTTTTCCTTGACATAGCTGTCATGTGAAAATAAAAAGTCGTATTTTAACAATTTTACGACTCATACGGCCTTCATTTGGGCTATTTTCGCGGATTTCAGCGTAATTTTGTCAACTGATTCTCGCTTCGACTCGTCGGCCATCGCGGCATAGATCTGGGTCGTGGCGACGTTCTTGTGGCCAAGAATGTGCTGGACGGTATAGACGCTGGTGCCAGCCTCAACCTGTAGCGAACCGAGAGTATGGCGGCTGCAATGATAGGTTATATGTTTGGTGATGCCAGCCTCCTTCAGCCAGTTTTTCAACGGAGCCTGAGTGAGGCTATCATTGAAGCCGACAAAGACCTTGTCTGTCGGTTTGCGGTTCTCATCGCCATCATTAAAGCCTATCAGTTCCAGAGCCTCGTTACTGATGGGATTGTTTACCAGTTCCTTCGTCTTCTGCATACGGAGGGTGATGTACATAGAACCATCGCCATACGGTTGGATCTTATCCCAAGTCAACTGCTTGATGTCGCTCTTGCGTAGTCCTGTGAGGCAAGAGAAGAGAAAGGCCTTCTTCAGCACAGGCGAAGAACAGGGTGTGTTGGCCAGATTGACGAGTTCTTGCCTTGATAGGTGCTCTTTCTCCGTGGGGATAGTGTCAATGCGCTCCAAGAAGCCGTTGGGATTCTCCTGAATCTTATGCTCGCGGTAGGCGGTGTGGAGTACGGCGCGGAAGGTTGACCAATAGCCTGCGATGCTATTGATGTGCAGGGTGTACTCTGTGTGTTTGAGCTGGTGGGCGGTCATCAGGTACTCCTTGAACTTGTTGCAGAGATCGACATTGATCTCGTCGAAGCGGCACTTGCCGTTGCAGAACTTCTCGAAGTGGAGATAGACATTCTCCCACTTCGTGTTCTTCTTGTAGGCCTTGTCCTTGAAGTAGTCGAGGAAGCTGCCCTTCATCTTCTCCTTGTCGAAGAAATCATAGCGCTCGTTGACGATGCTCTCGTAGCGACGGCAGCGCAGGGCCTCGGCCTTCTCGCGCATACGGTCGTTGTAGTCCTTCTCACGCTGCGACTTCGGCTTGGCATAGATGTAGATGCCAAGGCTTTCGTGGCGCATAACCTTCATAGTGCTCTCATCCCTGTAGCCAGGGTAGTAGTCCAAGTAAAAGGACAACTGCTCTCCGCCTTTTATCTTCCGTGTGCGGAGGGTCACGGTCTTGCAAATGTTACTCATATACATTATTATATTTTAGTGAATATTCATCGGTGAAGCGTTTCTTCACATCGCAAAATTACCTCATTATTCCCCGATTATCCGCTCGACCTTTGGTCGCTTGCAAGGCAAGAACCTTATTACGCATAATGCTTCAATAATGTCGATATAATGCTAGTTGGTGAGGACTTTGCCCATGAAAACACTGATTCGGATTACTCCTAATCGGTAGTTTTACTTGATTGTTCACACAAGGGAGTAGCTGCCATATTGGACCAGTCTCTCTGCCATTATCCTGTCGAAGTCAGCTTTAGGTATTAAGTTCTTCACACCGACTTTGATCAGCGATGCTGTTCTTCTTGGCAATGATGCCGATATTGGCGGTACTCATCCCATATTTCTCAGCCGCTTCTCTCGCTGTGTAGTACCTGTCATCATTCACGATATCGGTGCGCCTCAACTGTTCAAAATGGTCTTTGGAATAATAAGTCTGGCCGAACTCACGTTTTGTCGGAATATGATGTCGATAGGCGTTGGAGCGGACAGACGCAGCACTCATGCCATAAAGTTCCTGAGTGTCCTTCATCGTCAACCACTCACTGACAGCCTCCACATCAGCCGACTTACCAAACAATGCGTCCATGTGTTTGCGGCTGTAGTAGTTCATTCCTGCAATTCGACAAACTGGTACTTGGTTCCGTTTCGCTGAGGTATAGAGCCACGACTTCTTAACTTTATAGATGCGCATGACTTCCTCGCCAGAAATGTAGTCGAGCACTTCGGATTCTTGTGCATTACTTTCCACATTCTTGGCATTTGCCTTTCCTTCCTTCGTTGTTGGCACAGATGCTTTCTTGGGCCTGTTCGTCGGCAAAACCCTGTGATACGGATTCCCTGTCAGCATCTTCTCAATATCAGCCTTTCGTATAAACGCCATACGACTGCTGATTCTCGATGCTGCCAGTTTCCCCTCGTTCACCAGCTTATACACATATTGCCGCGAACACCCCATCAGTATCGCAGCCTTGGCAAACGTCAGGTACTCCTGACATTGCAGGTCAATCACTGGCTCCACGGCATTCATAAAATCCAGCTGCCGCTTCTTTCTGGCTTCCTTCGCTTTCGTCTGACACTCCTCGCAGCAATATTTCTGCATTCCGTTCCTTGCCACGAACTCCTTCCCACAATACTTGCACTTTCTAACTTGCTTCATTTTCTTGTCACTTTTGATGGTTCAACGTACATTTTCTTTTTCCCTACCGTTGAGTCAACCTTCATGCACCATTGTCGCCATTTGTCAACTCTGTCCGCTTCGTAACTCTCTCCGAATCCGTCCGTCCTGTTTTGTCACCATTTGCACCCCGTCGTAACCCATTGTCAACTGAGTCCACAGAATGACGATTTTCAGGCCTCGTAAATTCCTCGCGGTAGAAATACGTTGCAAAAATATACTGAAATTCGGTTACTACCAAATTCCAGCCATCAAGTGTTAATAATCAAAAGTTATTGAAAATGAGCGCTTTATGCGCAGTTAGTATTAGATATTCCTGGTTGTTTATACCCGTTTAGATACAAAAAGAGAAAGCAGCATATTCAATGCTTGTCACGCTGTTAGGAATAGTTACGGAAGTCAGGCTGCTACATCCGTAGAAAGCATTCCTTCCGATGCTCGTCACACTATTTGGAATTGTGATTGAGGTCAAACCACTACACATATAGAAAGCATTCAGTCCTATGCTCGTCACGCTGTATGCACACCCTTCATAGGTCACGGAAGCAGGAATTTCCACATTCCCCGTGTATAGGATTTGAGTGTTTGAATTACTTGTCACTTCGGCCAATTTTAATTTTGTCACCAAATTATACCAAATTCCTTCAATCTCAACAGGTTCTGCACTAGCTATCAAAGGCAGCAACATCATCGCGAGTAATAGTAGTTGTTTCTTCATATTGTTCTTTGTATTAAGTTTGTAATTGTTGTTTGAAGAAGCACGAAATAAAAACGTGAGCTGTTTACTTCGCTTACGTCATCTGAGGTATCGCCAAACACCTATGCGTACTTAAACGAGTAAAGGCCCACGCCATCGGCGTGAACCGTCAACTTTACTCTTGTACGCAATTAGAAACTTTGGCGAATTTCAGATGACAAGATTCAAAGCGGACGCTTCAACGTATATGTTAATCAATCATTGCTATGTTACCATAGGCAGTACAGTTTTTTGAGTTCAACATTGTTTGTCGAGGGCAAAGATACGAACTTTATGGCGAAAAAGCAAGAGAAAGAGTGAAAAAAGATTGTAAAGGCAGAAAAAAGCGTGAAAATGTTTGGGCGTTACGATGAATCATGGTATCTTTGCGGACAAGAACAAAATGATATGCGATAAGAAACTGCCACGTTGTGCTTGATAGACCAACAGCCGCAGACAGAGGGCATTACAAATGGCGTTACCAACTTTTCCGCTAAGGTTACTTCCACCATTAGCTGTAGAAGGATTATTAAACTATAATTGATATGGTCAAAAGCGAGTTTCAGAATTCAAACCTTTTTGAAAAATATGAATATTGGATTAACAGTATGATTGCAAATGACTATTATATTCCTGAGTTATATGACGAAGACGGGAATCTAATTTCTGAAGCAAGCTTTGACGAAGACTCCTTTGAGAATGCAAAAAATGAAATACTAGATACTTCTTTTCGTATTTATGAAGAAATTGCGCATGGTCGCATTTTCACGAATCATCCTGTTGACTTAAGTGGCAATAAAGTTGATCACGCATCAATTTTTACAGATTTGCTCCACCATTATGATTATTGGGAGGCAGTATTGTTAGGCACCGTCTATTATCTCTTCGTTTATGACTATCCTAACTATAAGTCCATTCTGAGGAACAAAAAACTTTTTATGAGAGTCTATAACGAGTTGTTCACCCGTGTTTCTGTGTACACCAATTGCATCAAAGAATGGCTTGACCTTTATTCCTCACTTCGAAACATTACATCAGTATTGCCTCTTCCTCTATGTTTACAAGAAGAAAGAATACTGAAATGTCTAAATAAGCTTAAAGAGTATGGGTTCATAGATGAGAGCTACAAGCTAACTGTCCGTGGGAAAAAAGGTGCTTGGTGTCAACTTATAGCACAAGAACTGTTTTATAAGGGCTGTAAGAGGGTTGAACTTGAAAAGCACTTTGAGGTGAGCAATATGAGAGATAAAAGAGATTTGGAAAGGTTTGAGAATAGATTAAGTAAAAATGAGGCCCCAGAAAGGGAAGTAGAGATATATAAAACGATAAAAAAATGTTTCATCTGAACTATTTGGGAGGCAATTCTTCAAATTGTAGGAAATTGTAGGGATTGTTATTGGAAAATACCCTTACTTTTGCCGCCGATAAGAGACAGCATTATACGCTAAAAATCTCTTTGAACAAAACAATGAAGAAACAATTTTATGGTGGGATTCGTAATCCCCTTGCTGGCACAAGTAAAAATGCCCAATTTAAGTACGAGGTCTTAGACCTTAGTGAAGTCAAAAACGTTACCTGCTTTGATGGTCAAGAAGACGTCGAGGAACCTGAACGCCAGATTCTGATTGGCGCCCTCACGGGGGGATCCAAGTGGTGTCAAGAGAAATTCCTATGTACTATCTCAGGTAAAGAAGCTCTTAAGCCTTTCAGAGAAGGAGATATTATCTCTGCCAATCTCAATTTTGATGTGAGAGTAAACAAAGATGATATCTATGAACAGAGCATTTCTGCTTCAGACATTTACACGTTAAATGATTATTTTCTGATAAGGGAAGCAGAGGCTCGCTATCAAGGTAGTTTAGACAGTTCTAAAACAACCTGCTGATTGACCGGGGTGCGTTGGACATGAGCTGACGTACCCCAGTCTTTTACCTCTGGATAATAAAGTCGTTCGCCAAATGCCAGCAAATAATTATTTGGCTTGCAAGAGGCTGAAAGAGATATTACTTTTGCAGCAAAAAAAGTGTCTATGAATATTCTGAAGGTTAAAAAGATTGGTGAGTTGATTATTACTGTCAACAAAAGCGGTAGCAGCGTAAGTGGTTATTATCGTAAAGCGGTTTTTACCGACTTAGTGGATAACGAGGATTATGATATCGCCCTAACGGGTGGTGATGCATTAATCCCATTAGAGGTTGGTCAGCATGTTCTGGCAGATTTAAGATGGGATAGCTACAGGATAAACGGCGAGTGGAAAGATGAGTATTACGTCATGTCCATAAAAACAATGGATCAGAATTATAAATTAGAATTCGTTGACGATTGGACTACTCGTTTGGTTTAATTATCAGGGTAGGAAGGGTAAGTAGAATTAAAGAACTCAGAGCTTTTATATTAGTTGGTAATTCTGACTGATGGTCATAGGTAAGGTTGAAAATCTACTTGCCCTACCTACCCTTAATATTAACAGATTAAAAAAATAATAATATGTCAAAAAAGAAAAATGTTGGGCAGCCGAAAGCACCCAAAACAAAGAAAGCGACTATAATAACGTCATCACAAAGCTCAATGAACCCGACTAGGAAAATAATTGATGCTCTGAAGAACAAGTATGAGTTTCAGCTCAACATCGGGAATCAGCGTATGGAGTTCCGTGAAATAGGTGAAACCTCGTTTAGGAATCTTACAGACAATGATTTCAACTCCATCAAGGTAGAGCTGAACTTGCGTGACCTTACCTGCTCGAAAGAAACTTTACGGGGAATCATCTTCTCGAACCAGTGGCCGCAATACGACCCTTACAAGGAGTTCTTGGCGACTCTGCCTACATGGGACGGTCATGACCACATAGCCGATTTGGCAGCTACGGTCAAGACTGACGATAATAAGTATCTCGTATGGAGTGTCAAGAAATGGATTGTCGGCTTCGTCGGAAGTCTGGCTGATGAAAATACAATCAACCAGATAGCTCTTATATTCTGTGGTGCTCAGGGAGTTGGTAAGACCACCTGGTTTCGTAACATGCTCCCTCCAGAGCTACGCAAATACTCATCATCGGGATTCCTCGACCCCAAGGACAAAGAGACACAGGTTCTGCTCAGCGAACTGTGCCTCTACAACATGGATGAGATAGAAAACTTGAAGCCTAAAAACGTAGAAGCCATCAAGGAATTGATTACCAAGCCCTCGATGTACCTGCGCAGGGCTTATACCACGCTCAGCCAGAACTATCCCCGACGCTGCTCGTTCTGCGGTACTGCCAATGGAACCACCATCCTGCACGACATTACAGGCAACCGCCGCTTTCTGTGCCAGAACGTCATAAGCATGGACTACAAACTTACAGGGATTAATCTCAGTCAGGTCTATGCTCAGGCATATCACCTGTATCGTACGGGATTCCAGTACTGGTTAGATGCTAAGGAGCAGGCTGCTGTTGAAAAACAGAATGGCCGTTTCAGGGCCATGTCGATAGAGGAAGAACTGATCGAACGCTATCTCGAAGCATGCAAGGACGGAGAACAAGGCGCCAAGCGTATGCAGGCCCATGAGATACAGGTGCTGCTGCAAGCCAAGGCCAGTGTTGGCAGGCTCAACATCATCGCAATAGGCAAAGTTTTGTCGGCCAAAGGCTTTATTCAGAAGAAGAGCAGTGGCATATCGAAGTGGATTGTCAGGGAAAAGTCTTGACAGCATCGGTTCCCGCGACAATACCCGTCACCTACAAGATCAGGCACCCCAGACCTTTGCTTACGGCAAACCCGACCTTTGCTTACGGTAAACCTGGGGTTTGCTTACGGCAAAGGTCGGGCTGGTGGGGGATATGGAATGGGTTATTGAAACATCATTTCGAGCCAGAGGATGAAGAGGCTCAACAGGAAGCCGATGGCAACCTTGGGGGTGACGTTGCGGAAGTACCAGCCCAGACGCACGTGCTCCATCTTCATCAGGGCAAGGCCACTGGTAGAGCCGATGCTGAGGAGGCAGCCGCCGACGGCTGTTGAGAGAGCGATGATCTTCCAGTAGGCACCATTCCGGGTAAAGCAGGCAATATAGTCGCTGTCGGCCCACAGACCGAGGGTGTCGGCCTCAACGACGGGATAGAGCGAAATGTCGGTGACGGCGATGGTGAAAGTGTCGACAATGCCGCTGAGCAGACCCGAGAGTGCACCGACAATCCAGATGCTATGAATGTTATAGTCTATCCACGCAGAAATGTCGCCGAGCACGCCCGTCTCGGTCATCACGCCCATACCCATCATAATACCCATGACGAAGAGTATCTGCTGGATGGTGCCATACTGCAGGGCGCGGGGAATGCGGCGCTGTGCCATTTGGTCGGCATCGTAGAGTTTACGGTTGAAGGCTTCGTTGACCACCCAGAGAACGCTGAGCACGCAGAGGGCGCCAAGGAAAGGCGACAGCTTGGTGATGTTGTGGAAGGTGGGTATGAACCACAGTCCGCCAATGCCGACGAGCAGCATGACGAAGCGCTGCCAGCGGTTGAGGTTGGTATCGTCGCCACGAAACGGGGGAGCCGTCCACTCGGTATCAAGACGAATAGGCAGCTGACGGCCAATAAGCATTGTAGGCACCACCCACGCTACGACGGCAGGGATGGCGAGATACTTGGAGAAGCTGGTGGCCGTGACGGCGCCGTCGCCCCAAAGCAGCAGGCCCGTAGGGTCGCCAATGACGGTGAAGCAGCCGCCACAGTTGGCTGCCAACACGATAGCCGCGCCAATGAGCATACGCTGGCGGCGATTACTGACGATGTCGTGCATGATGACGAGCATCATGGTGGCGGTAGTCAGGTTGTCGAGATTGGCCGAGAGGATGAAGGTGAAGAACGTGATGGTCCACAGCAAGCGTCTGGAACTGTGGGTACGCACCCATTCGGTGATGAAGTCGAAGCAGCCGTTGTTGTTCAGGATTTCGATGATAGTCATCGTAGCCAGCAGGAACATGACGATGCTGGCGGCCCGTCCGACGTACTTCAGGAAGATGCTGTCGTAGATGAAATATTTGACGCTGTCGCTCGATGCCGTACCACCGGTGAGGAATTCAGCATACTCGTGGGGATGCTGCGACATGACGAAGTCGGTGCCCCAGCAGATGTAGACCACCCACCCCACCGTGCCGATAAACATGGCGATGGCTGCCTTGTTGACACCCGTCAGATGGCTGGTGGAAATCAACAGGTAGCCCAGGATGAGCATTACAACAATAATCAGTGTCATCTACCTAATTAGTTTTAATCACTTTCACGGGGACGGTGTGCCAGAAGAGCGAACCGCCCTCAGCAAGCTGCTCCAGTCCGATTTGTCCGCCACAACGCTCGACAATGGT
The DNA here is from genome assembly GCA_902800495.1 of uncultured Prevotellaceae bacterium. Taxonomy (GTDB): domain Bacteria; phylum Bacteroidota; class Bacteroidia; order Bacteroidales; family Bacteroidaceae; genus Prevotella. The sequence goes on along the minus strand of CADCET010000029.1, from coordinate 40,692 downwards.
CTTGCAGATGGTCAGTCCTAAGCCGGGAATGGCGCTCTGTGTGTAGGTGGCCTTGTCTGACAACAGGTTGAAGATATTCATGCGCAGTTCCTCGGGCACACCGTGTCCGGTATCCTTCACGGCAATGTACATCTGGTTGTTCTGCAGCCTGTAGATAAGCGTGATCGTGCCTTTCTCCGTATGGCGGGCAGCATTCTCGAGGAAGTGCATCGTGACAAAGCGCATCATCTGCTCGTCGACGAAGACGTGATGGTTGGCCTGCCCCTCGACACGGACGGTGACACCTTCGGCCACCTTCGGCCGTATCTCGTCGGCAAACCCTTGCATCACCTTGTCGAGCGTCACTTCCGAGCGTTTCAGCTGCAGTTCGTGACCTTCGATATTTGAAAGCTCCAGAATCTCATTGATGAAGTACAGCAGCTGCTGACCACCGTTGTTGATAAGTTCGTAGATGTGCTGACGCTCTTCGGGCAGCATGGAGCCGTCGTTAGCCTTCAGCACCTCCGAGAAACCGATGATGGCATTGAGCGGCGTGCGCAGAGCGTGGCTGACATTGCCTAAGAAGGCTGTCTTCATACGCTCACCTAACTGTGCCCGCTGCATCTCACGGCGCAGACGTCGCTGGTAGCGCTGCTGCAGGACGATGAAGACGAGCAGGATGAGGAAAACAAGTGCAACGAGCAGATACTTGATCCAGGCGGGAATCCTGATACCGTCGAACGATGTATAGACATCGCCATAGACGGCGTCGATACGACCTTCTTCCTCCATCTTCTGCAGTTCCACGTTGATGGCATCAATCAGCTCCTTGTCGTTGCTGACGTAGCAGTACTCACGCGGCGTCAGCGTCATATCCTCAGACTCCAGATTCTTGATGCCCAACTTGGGAATGAGGTACTTGGCCTGATAGCGGAAACAGATCAACGCGTCATATTGGCCTTCCGACAAGCCTTTCATGGCAGTCGACAACTCCTTGATTTCACAAAGGTCGGCACCCACGCGGGTCAGCGTATCGCGGATGGGCCGCGACGACATATAGGCCACGCGCTTGTTGACCAGATTGCGCACGTCGAAGCTCGACGTGTCATCCTGGCGATAGACAATCTGATAGTAAAGGCGGAAGACGGCTCTCGAGTAGTTGGTGCTGTCTTTACGGTAAGGCGAATAGACCATCATACCCAAGTCCACGCGTCCCGTCAGGATGTCGCCCGAGATGTTCTCCCAAGTATTGGGGCTGAAGGTGAACGGAATGTTCAACCGATGCATCAGTTCAGTGGTGAACTCCACATCATATCCGCTCGGTGTTCCTTCGCTGTCAACATACTCCATAGGCGGATAGTCCATGTCTATTCCGAACAGCAACGGACGTGCCTCGGAATAGTCATGGACAGCTGCTGCCGACTGTAGGGTCAAAGCAGCAAAGACGACCGATAGGACGGAGTGATACAGCCTTGTCTTCACGCTAATCGTTAAGCTTACTATTTAGCCTCCGAAATTATCGTACATAATGCTTTCGGGCTCTACGCCGAGCGAGTCGAGCATAGAGACGACGGCCTTCGACATGGGGCCGGGGCCACACATGTAGTACTCGATGTCCTCGGGTGCCTCGTGGTCCTTCAGGTAGGTGTTGAGCATCACCTGATGGACGAAGCCCGGCGTGTACTTTACGCCAGCAGCATCGGCAGCGGGGTCGGGACGGTCGAGTGCCAGGTGGAAGTGGAAGTTGGGGTACTCCTTCTCAAGACCTAAGAAGTCGTCGAGATAGAACACCTCGTTCAGGGCACGTGCGCCGTAGAAGTAGTGCATCTCGCGGTCGGTCGTATGGAGGGTCTTGGTCATGTGCATAATCTGCGCACGCAACGGAGCCATACCGGCACCACCACCAACCCAGATCATCTCCTTCTTCGAGTCGAAGTGTGGGTGGAAGTCGCCGTAAGGGCCGCTCATAATGACCTTGTCGCCGGGTTTCAGCGAGAAGATGTACGACGAAGCGATACCGGGGTTCACCTCCATGAATCCGCTCTTGTCGGCCTTGAACGGCGGCGTAGCGATACGCACGGTAAGCATGAACACGTCGCCCTCAGCCGGGTAGTTGGCCATTGAGTAGGCACGAATGGTGGGTTCGGGGTTCTTACACTTCAGCGGGAACAGTCCGAACTTCTCCCATGAAGGCAGGTACTCGTCGCCAATCAACGACTTGTCGAAGTCCTTGTCGTAGTCGATGCAGTCGAAGGCAGGAATCTTAATCTGGGCGTAAGAGCCGGGGAGGAAGTCCATGTGGGCACCGGCAGGCAGCTGCACCTTGAACTCCTTGATGAACGTAGCCACGTTCTTGTTTGAGATGACGGTACACTCGTACTCCTTGACGCCGAGAATCGACTCGTCGACATGAATCTTCAAGTCGCCCTTCACTTTACACTGGCAGCCTAAGCGCCAGCCGGCCTTGATCTCCTTACGGGTGAAGTGAGGCTTTTCTGAGTCGAGAATCTCACCACCGCCTTCAAGCACCTGAACCTTACACTGTCCGCACGAGGCTTTACCACCGCAGGCAGAAGGCAGGAACACGCCGTTCTCGTTGAGCGTAGCCATCAGACTGCTGCCCTGGGGCACGTTGATGATACGGTCGCCATTGATTTCAATATTCACATTGCCCGAGGGCGACAGATACTTCTTCGCCACGAGCAGGATAATCACCAACAAAAGTATTACCAACAGGAATACTCCTATGCTATATGCTATAAACTGAGCCATAATTTACATTAAACATTAATCATTAAACATTAAATGTTAAGGCCTGAGAAACACATCATAGCCATAGCCATGAGGCCGACGGTGATAAACACGATGCCGAGACCCTGCAGGGGCTTGGGAACGTCGGAGTACTGCATCTTCTCGCGGATGGCACCCATAGCCACGATGGCCAGCATCCAGCCGATACCGGAGCCGAAGCCGTAGACAACGGCATCCCAGATATTGCGAATAGCCTGAGAATTCGACTCATCCATGAGAATGCGCTGCTGCATAAAGAGCGAGGCACCCATGATGGCGCAGTTCACGGCAATCAGCGGCAGGAAGATACCCAGCGCGGCATAGAGCGACGGCGAGTACTTCTCGACCGTCATCTCCACCAACTGCACCATACCGGCAATCACAGCGATGAAGAGGATGAACGACAGATAGCTCAGGTCGACGCCCTCGACGAGGCAGTCGGGGCCTAAGACCTTTGTCTGCAACAGATAGTTGACAGGTACTGTCAAGGTACGAACACATGCCGAGGAAGAAGGCGAAGATCATATTGTCGACGAATATCGACCTAAACAGTAATGATATTGCGTGTTCCATATCTTATTTCTCTTTATAAAAGTAAGCACGATGTACCCAAATCACACAGCCAACGAGGATCAGAGCCATAGCCGGCATCGTCATCATACCGTTGTTCACGTAGCCGAAGTCGTAGCAGGCGTCAGGGATAATCTGGAAGCCTAAGAGCGAACCACGTCCGAGCAGTTCACGGACGGCACCCACGATGACGAGGATCATGGCGTAGCCGAGACCGTTGCCCACACCGTCGAGGAACGAAGGCCAGGGCTTGTTCTGCATAGCAAATGCCTCGAGACGGCCCATCAGGATACAGTTGGTGATAATCAGACCGACATACACAGAGAGCTGAACGCTGACGTCGTAGGCGAAAGCCTTCAGAATCTGAGAAACGATGGTCACAAGAGCAGCAACGACCACCAGCTGCACCACGATACGGATGCGGTTAGGAATAGTGTTGCGGATAATCGAGATAATCACATTCGCAAAGGCGGTGATGACCGTCACAGCGAGACCCATCACGATGGCCGGCTTCAGCTGCGAGGTCACAGCCAATGCCGAGCAGATACCGAGTACCTGTCCGAGAATGGGATGGTCGAGGTTCAACGGGTTAGTAAAAACCTCCTTATTTTGTTTACTGAATAATGCCATAATTCTTTTCTTAATTAGAAATTAATAATTAAAAATTAGTAATTATGATTACTCTGCGACGGCAGTAGAATCAGCAGGCTCGTCCTTCGTACATTGCATCTTGACAAAGAGTTCGACAGCATTTTCACCTGCATTCTTCAAACCAGCCTTAATCATATCGTTCACACCATTAGAGGTCAGGGTGGCACCCGTTACGCAGTCAACCTGCGTCGTGGGATCTTCCACCTTCTTTACTACCGAGAGGGCCACTTTGCTACCATCAGCAGGGTCAACGAAGACTTTCTTGCCGATGAATTTCTCCTGCCAAGCCTGAGAGTCCTTGATTTCTGCACCTAAGCCGGCAGTCTCGCTCTCGTGGTTGAAGTAAGCACCATAGACAACGGGATTCTCATCGCCGTGGATGGAGATGTAGCCGCTGATACCGCCCCAGAGACCCATACCCTTTAGGGCAACAACGAGGATGTCCTCACCGTTAATCTCGCAAAGGTAGTACTTCTGTCCGTCTTTCTCTCCCTCGTTCTTCACAACCTCAGCATACTTGGCCTCAGCCTCAGCACCATCCAAGTCGCGGATATTGAGCGAATAGAGAATCTGTTTCTTCACATCGAGTGCCACATTAGCATCCTGCATAGGCTTCAGAGCCTTGTAGACGAAAGCCAACAGGAAGGCCACGATGACGACGAGTATCGCGCTATATATAATAATGTACGCGTTGGAATTTGTATTTAACTTAGCCATAACTTCAATTCTTCAATTTTTCAATTCTTCAATCTTTTCTGGCGTTTCGAGATGTTGCGCTCCACGACGAAGTGGTCGATGGTAGGAGCAAACATATTACCAAAGAAGATGGCGAGCATCATACCTTCAGGATAACCGGCATTCATCACACGGATGATGATGGCCATTGCACCAATCAGGAATCCGTAGATATACTGGCCCGTAGTGGTGCGGCACGAGGTGACAGGGTCGGTAGCCATAAACACGGCACCGAAGGCGAAGCCACCCATGACGAAGTGGTGCCACCAGGTCATCCCCTGACCCGTTTGTTCGAACAGCAGGGCGAAGACGATACCACCAACGAATACGCTCAGCATCGTGCGCCAAGAAGCGATACCCATACACAACAGCAGGATGGCACCCAAGGCAATGGCAATGACCGAGGTCTCACCGATAGAGCCAGGGATGAAGCCGCAAATCATATCGCAGATAGAGGCATCGGGCGTGATGTTCTGTGCCAGCTGTCCAAGCGGTGTTGCAGCGGTAAAGCCGTCGGCTAAGTCGTTACCCAGTCCGAAGATGGAGTCCTGAGCCACCCAAACGGTGTCGCCAGTCATTTTCGAAGGATAAGCGAAGAACAGGAACATACGGGCTGCGATAGCGGGGTTGAAGATGTTCATACCCGTGCCGCCGAAAATCTCCTTACAGAAGATGACTGAGAATGCGCAAGCTAAAGCCAGCATCCACAGCGGACAGCCGATAGGAATAATCAGCGGGATAATGATACCCGAAACGAGGTAACCCTCCTGGATTTCCTCACCCTTCCACTGTGCCCAGGCAAACTCGATGCCCAGACCGACGATATAACTCACCAGAATCTTCGGCAGCACAGCCAGGAAGCCGTAAGCGAAAATCTCGCAGAAGCTGGCTGTGTCTAACGTTCCTGCGGCGAGATAGTTCTGGTAGCCGATGTTATACATACCAAACAGCATGGCGGGCATCAGGGCGATAACCACCATACTCATGATGCGCTTCGAGTCGATGGCGTCGTGAATATTCACGCTGCCAGCCTTCGCTGTGTCGTTAGGCACATAGAGGAAGGTCTCAAAGCCGTCGAACACCGAGCGGAAGGCATGAAGCTTGCCACCCTCCTCGAAGTTCGGCTTTATTTTATTGAGATAATTTCTTAATGCTGACATAGTTATGCGTTTTCTTTACGTAAAATATTCAGTCCTTCACGCACGATGCGCTGCAATTCGAGTTTCGACGAGTCAACGAACTCTGCGAGTGCAAAGTCCTCAGGAGCTACCTCGTAGATGCCTAAGGCCTCCTGACGGTCAATATCGCCAGAGATGATGGCCTTGATGAGGTATTCACCGTAGATGTCCATCGGCAGCACCTTGTCGTACTCGCCACTCATAATCATGTGGCGCTCGCCACCCTTCACACGGGCATCGAGTGCATACTGCTTCTTGCCACAGAGCCACGAGAAATAGCTGCGGCTCACCGAGAACTGCTTCAGGCGCGGAAGAATCCATCCCAGCATCTCGTCGGCATCGTTGCCCTCGGGAATCACCGTTATCTCGCTGCTATGCGCCCCAAGGAAACCTTCCTTCGTAGTAGGCTTGCCCGTCAGCACGTTACCATTGATAATACGTACTGAGCGAGAGGCGTCGTAGCTGTTGCTGAGCAGCGTCGAGAGTTCCTCGCCCACCAGCATATCCACGTATGCCGGAGCCTTGATCTCGCTACCGCACAGGGCCACCGTGCGCGTCAGGTTCACCTTACCCGTATTAAACAGGCGGCCGATAAAGAGCACAACCGTTGGGTCGCCGATGGTCCACACCACCTCGCCCTTGTTCACCGGGTCAATGTGGTTCACCTGCACACCGACGTTGCCTGCAGGACACTTGCCGACGAAGACGTTCACCTCGGCATCCTTCATATTGGTGAGAGCCGAACCCTCGCCAACGCCGAGGTAGGTCTTGGCAATCTTCGACAGCGCCGTAAGACCTGTCTGGAAGTCCTGCTCCTGTCCTTTCACCTCGTAGTCGAAGTTGCAAGCCAAAGGCTTGTCGCGGAGGGCAGAGACGAAGATAGCCTTCGGCATCACCGACGGATTGGTTGAGACGGCGTATGGCAACTGGTTGATGTAACCAAACAAGCCGGCTTCGAGCAGCGCTTCCGTCACGGCCTTTCCGTCAAGCTTACTGACGTCTTTCTTGCCATAGTCGACAAAGCTCTGCTGAGCGTCGGCTTCCACCTTTACGCATAGCACTTTTCTACGTTCGCCACGTTCCACCGCCACGACTTTGCCGCTGACGGGCGAGGCAAACTTCACTTCGGGAAACTGCTTGTTAACGAACAAGGCATCCCCGGCTTTGACGGTATCACCCTCTTTCACCACCACTTTCGGAGTCACTCCCTCGAAGTCGTCGGGCACCAACGCATAGCGTCCGTTCGACTTCAGCTGGATTTTCTTCTCCTCAGCCTGGCCTTGCAGATGAATGTCTAAGCCTTTACACAACTTAATAACATTTGCCATTTATATAAATGTTTGAATTGAATATCCAAGGGTTAAGCGACTGCAAAATTAATAAATTTTATGGATAAATCATGATTTTATCGGCAAAAAAGATGGTAATCATAAGAAAATGTAGTATTTTTGCATCACAATTCAGCGCACAAGCGCAAAAATTGCTATCTCCGACTGTCAACAAGTGAGAATAATAAAGCATATCGTCAATTGGATCGTATGGACTCTGCTGGGTCTGTACGCTACTGTTTTGATAGCTATTCACATCCCCGGCGTCCAGCAACGGTTAGGCGACTATGCCGCCGAAGCCCTCAGCCGCAAGCTGGGCACGCAAGTCACAGTGGGACGGGTCGACTTGGGATTTCTCAACCGCCTGGTGCTTGACGATGTCAACATCAAGGACCAGAAGCACCGGACGATGTTCAAGGCTTCCCGTCTGACGCTGAAAGTCGACTTGGCACCGCTGGCTTTAGGCCGGATTACCATTTCGTCGGCCCAGGTGTTCGGCGCCAACGTGCGACTCTCACGTCCTACAGCCTCGTCGCCGCTCAACATTCAGTTTGCCATCGACTCGTTAGCCTCGAAGGACACCACATCGAGCACACCCCTCGATCTGCGTATCAACTCGCTGATTGTCCGCAACACCTCTGTCAGCTACGATCAGTGGGATGCGCCACAAACGCCCAACCGCCTGAACCCCGCTCACCTGCACGTTGCCAACATCAGCGCCTACGTCATTTTAAAGGTACTCAGAGAGGATAGTATCAATCTGAATATCAAGCGAATGGAGATGATTGAACAAGCAGGACTTCAAGTCCGTCGATTGTCGTTCATGTTAGCCGCCGGGCGACGAAATGCCCAGATCCGGCAGTTCCAATTTCAACTCCCAGACACCCATTTACAGATTGACAGCATCGATGCCAACTATGACGACCAGCGATGGTCTGAGACGCTCAGCTTCAAAGGCAGGATTAAGGATGCTGGCATCACGCCCTCCGACTTCAGATGGCTTTTACCTGAACTCAAGAAGTATCAGCGCCGTATCGACATCGACACAGAATTCAGTTACGAGAACAACACCCTGCAGGTGCCTCGGTGCCATGTGGCGTCTATCAACAACAGCTTAGCCCTCGAGGCTAACGGCAAGCTTCGCCTCCCTCCAGGCGACGAGCCTAAGACGTGGGACATGACGGTAGACCAACTGAAGATAGGCAACGAGACGCTGGACTTTATTTCCAAGAATCTGGTGACGCTGCCAGACCCCGTCCTACAACTTGGCGACGTTCAGCTGAAAGGCAATTTCATCGGCGACTCCAAAGGCAACCTCAACGCTCTGGCCGACGTTGCCACCGACATTGGAAGTGCCACGACGCGGCTGACACTCAAGAACGACCGCCACTTCGATGGTGCCATCACCACCAACGGCTTGAACCTCCGCCAGATCTTCGGCAACGAGAAGTTAGGCACCATAGCGGCAGACTTAGCGTTTAATGGTGTCCTGAACGAGCAGGTGAACGTCAAGGGGGGCGTTGGCCAGTTCGACTACGACAACAACAGCTATCAGAACATTACGCTCGACGGCAGCTATGCCGACCATCATATAGCCGGACAACTGCAGATCAGCGATCCGAAGGTGTCGGCACAACTGGAACTCGACATACAGGCCCGCAGTCTGAACGACGCCGTAGGAGCCATCAGCCTTCACCACCTGAACCTGCCGGAGAAGGACTACCAGTTAGAATATCTCAACGTCAAGTCGGGCTACGACGAGGGGCGGCACTACGTCACCCTCAACAGCGACTTCGCCCACGCCGATCTCGTAGGAGAGTTCGACTACGCCACCTTAGCGCAAAGCGTTGCCAACGCCGTCGGTGCCCGACTGCCGACGCTGCCCGGTCTTCCCCCACCCTGCAACACCGTCAACAACTTCACGCTCCAGCTAACCGTTGCCAAGACCGACTGGCTGCAGAAGCTTCTGAATGTCGATGTCGACGTCGCGCAGCCGCTGTCGCTCTCTGCCGTCGTCAACGACAACAGCCGGAAGATGAAGGTCGATCTGCAGGCGCCGGTCTTCAGCTACAACGACAAGCGTTACGAAAATGCCTACGTACATATTGACACACCGACCGACACGATGACCATCGTGGCTGGTGTCAGCAACATCGTCGACGACGGTCTGCCGCTGCAGCTCGGCGTCACGGGCCATGCTGCCGACAACAACCTGCAGGTAGCCCTGAAATGGGACAACAACAACGGCCAAAAGCCTGTCAACGGCATCCTGAACGCCGACACGCAGTTCTACGTCAACAATCGCGGACAGACGGAGGCTCACGCGCGCATCCTCCCCTCGACCATCGTCATCGAAAACTCGCAGTGGCTCATCGAGCCGTCAGACGTGCTCTACTCTGCCGACCACCTGCTGGTTGACCATTTCACCATCCACAACAACCAGCAGTACATCACCGTCGACGGCACCGCCTCCAAGCAGTCGAACGACACCATCCACGTCAACCTGCACGACGTAGAGGTGGCTTATATCCTCGACCTGGTCAACTTCGACGCCGTCACCTTCTCAGGACAGGCTTCAGGTCACGCATTCATCACATCAGCACTCAGCGAGCCTGACTTAGGCGCGGTGCTCACTGTCAACGACTTCAAGTTCCAGGAAGGACGCATGGGAACACTCAGCGCACTTGTCGGCTGGAACAAGGAAGAGAAGCAGATTGACATCCACGCCACCGCCAACGACGGCCCTGACGCAATGACCTACATCAACGGCTACGTCTCGCCCGAGAAGGACTACATCGACTTAGGCATTTCGGCCCACGGCACCTATCTCGACTTCATGCACTCGTTCACCAAGTCGTTCATATCGCATATCACGGGACACGGAACGGGCGACGTACGGCTGGCAGGCCCACTGTCGGCTATCAACCTCACGGGCGGCCTCGTCGTCAACGGCGAAGCAACCATCACACCGCTCAACACCACCTACCGGCTGCCCAGCGACACGCTCACCCTCGTGCCTAACAAAATCATGCTCAACCGACAGCCCATCTTCGACAAGTACGACAACGTGGCCTACCTCAGCGGCGGCATCTTCCATGAAGACCTGACCAACCTGAGTCTCGATCTGCATGTGGCCACCGACCAGTTCTTAGGCTACGACTTCCATGAGTTTGGCGACCAGTCGTTCTACGGCACGGTCTTTGCTCGGGGCGACGTCGACATCCGCATGAAGGGCGACGACGTCCATATCGACTGTAACGTCACCCCGCTGAAGAACACCGTCTTCGTCTATAATGCCGCACAGACCGATGCCGTCAACAGCCAGGAGTATATCTCGTGGCAGAAGCGTCAGCAGTTGTCAACGACGACGGTCCCCAACAGCCAGCAAGCAGAGTCAAGCTCCACCAATATCTACATGACGTTCCTCGTCAACGTCGACCCCGACGCTACGATGCGGCTACTGATGGACGCCAAGACGGGCGACTACATCACGTTAGGAGGCAGCGGCACGATTACCGCCTCTTATTATAATAAAGGTGCATTCCAGATGCAGGGCATTTACACCGTCGACAACGGCACCTACGACATCACCATCCAGAACATCATCAACAAGAAGTTCCAGTTCCAACCTGGCGGCACCATCACCTTCGGCGGCGACCCCTACGAGGCGGCCCTCAACCTGCAGGCACTCTACACCGTCAACGGCGTCAGCCTCTCCGACCTGAACATCGGCAACTCCTTCTCGTCGAACACCGTCCGCGTCAACTGTCTGATGAACATCGGAGGTCAGCCAGCGGCTCCGCAAGTGACTTTCGACCTCGACCTGCCCAACGTCAACGCCGACGAGAAGCAGATGGTGCGCTCGCTGCTCTCGTCGCAGCAGGAGATGAACCAGCAGGTGCTCTACCTTCTCGGCATTGGCCGCTTCTACAGTCAGGGACAGAACAACGCCGGCCAACAGGAACAGCAGGACCAGACGTCGCTGGCCATGAACTCGTTCCTCTCTGGCACGCTCTCGACGCAGATTAACAACGTGCTGAACCAGATTGTCAAGAATAATAACTGGAACTTCGGCGCCAACATCTCAACCGGCACCGAGGGCTGGAACAATGCTGAGTACGAGGGCATCATCAACGGTCGTATGCTCAACAACCGCCTGCTCATCAACGGACAGTTCGGCTACCGCGACAAAGCCACCCAGGCCTCGCCGTCGTTCATCGGCGACTTCGACGTGCGCTACCTGCTCACGCCTAACGGCAACTACGCCCTGAAAGTCTACAATCAGACCAACGACCGCTACTTCACCCGCTCAAGCCTGAACACGCAGGGCATCGGTATCATCCTGAAGAAAGACTTCAACGGCCTGAGCGACTTTTTCGGAACTAAGAAGAAATAGATTATGAAGAAAGGCCTCATAGCTCTGTCACCCCTCGGCGTGTTCATCGTCCTCTACCTGGTCACCAGCATTGTGGCGGCCGACTTCTACAAGGTGCCCATTACCGTTGCCTTCATGGCGGCCTCGCTCTATGCTATCGTCATCAACGGCGGACGGCCCCTGAACCAGCGCATATCGACATTCTCAAGCGGTGCCTCGACAGAGCAGATGATGCTGATGATATGGATCTTCATCCTCGCGGGAGCCTTCGCCAGTTCGGCAAAGGTCATGGGCAGTATTGACGCTACCGTGAACCTGACGCTCTGGCTGCTGCCGCCACAGATGCTGCTGGCAGGACTCTTCCTCGCCGCCTGCTTCATCTCGCTCAGCATAGGCACCAGTGTGGGCACTATTGTAGCGCTGACGCCCATTGCCGCAGGCGTATCGGCACAGACGGGCACATCGGCAGCTATGATGACGGCCATCGTCGTCGGCGGCTCGTTCTTCGGCGACAACCTGTCGTTCATCAGCGACACCACGATAGCCGCCACACAGACGCAAGGCTGCCGGCTCTCCGACAAGTTCCGCGTCAACGCCTTCTTAGTGGCACCCGCCGCTCTCGCCGTCTTCATCGTCTACGTCTTCATGGGCGCCGACGTTCAGGCACCACAGCATATAGCGACCATCGAGCCCCTCAAGGTCGTTCCCTACATCGCGGTATTAGTGACGGCTATTTGCGGCATGAACGTGATGGCCGTACTCACCATCGGACTCCTGCTGACGGGCGTCATCGGACAGTTCAGCGGCTCTTACGACCTCTACGGATGGTTCGGCGCTATGGGCAGCGGCATCGTCGGTATGGGCGAGCTCATCATCATTACGATGATGGCCGGCGGACTACTGGCCCTCATCCGCCAGCAGGGCGGCATCGACTTCATCATCAGCCTGCTCACGCGTCACGTCAACAGCAAGCGCGGAGCCGAACTGTCGATAGCGGCGCTGGTGTCAATCGTCAACGTCTGTACGGCCAACAACACGGTGGCCATACTCACCGTCGGCGGCATTGCCAAGCAGATAGGCGACCGCTTCGGACTTGACAACCGCAAGTGCGCCTCCATTCTCGACACCTTCTCGTGCTTCTCGCAGGGCATGCTGCCCTACGGCGCACAGATCCTGATGGCCGCAGGACTGGCAACCCTCAACCCCATAGCCATCATTCCTTATCTGTATTACCCGATGGCCCTCGGCATCGTCGCCCTGCTGGCCATCGTCCTACGCTATCCAAGAAGATACTCATGAATATCATTGAACGCAACTTCTTCCGCCTGCTGCGTGCAGGGGCCTTCAACACCGCCGAGACCATAGAGCCGCTCTCGGCATGGAAGTGGAACCGTCTCTACCAACTGGCAGAGATGCACGACGTCGCACCACTCGTCTATCAGGGCATAGAGTGCTGTAGCGACCAGTTCTTCGTACAGGTGCCCGAAGCCCTCCTCCAACAGTGGAGTCAGGCTCAGAGCCACGAATCCGACGACAACGACCTGCTCGTGGCCGACCACCTGACGAACCCCTTCCTGAACCACCAGCTGCAAAACATCCTCGACGCCGAGGACTCCAATACCGAGACGCGCACCGCCCTACTCCACCTGCTCGGCATCGCACGCTTCATCCTCAACGCCGGCATACCCGTCAAGCGTGCCACCGAACTGGGCATCTTCCTCCGGCAGACGGGTAGCAAGGTCGACTTCGACAAGCTCGGACAGTGGATCACCCAACTGAAGCTCGAGAACATGAGCCAGCTGACGGCCGTCTTCCTGGTACGCCTTCTGAACTTCACCCCCGAGCGACTGCCCTTCATGAAGCCCATGTCCGAAAAGCAGATGGACCAGTTCGTCCGCGAAATGTTCCAGCAGAAGAACTCGCACGCCGAAGATTGGTATTTCTCGCAGGGCAAGGACATCTTCGTCCACACCTCCAACTCGCAGGCCATGCTCTGGCACGTCCGCCGTTCCGCTCACTATCTCCGTTACTACCCCTCTGAGGCTATGACCAACTTCTTCACCTCCTTCGCCCACTCCCTGTCGCATATCGAGGAGTAATCAGAAACGACAAATTCAAAAAAAATCCGCCAACTAATTGATAGTCAGCGGACTCTTTCCACATGGGTGGTCGAGGTGACAGGACTCGAACCTGCGACAGCCTGGTCCCAAACCAGGAACGCTACCAACTGCGCTACACCTCGTTATGAAAAGCGGGTGCAAAATTACAAAGAATTTTTGACCCGCCCAAATTTTTCAGAACTTTTTATTTAATAATGCCCTGCTCGACGAAGATTTTCTTCAGAGCCACCACCGAACGGTCAACCTGTTCCTTGGTATGAGTGGCCATCAGTGCATAGCGAACCAGCGTGTCCTGCGGGGCGCAGGCAGGCGGAATCACAGGATTGATGAACACACCAGCCTTGAATGCCAGAGCCGTCACTAGGAATGTCTTCTCAACGTCGCGCACATAGAGCGGGATAATGGGACTCTCCGTATCGCCAATCTCGAAGCCTTCCTCGCGGAAACGCTTCAATGCATAGTTGGTAACGTCCCAAAGAGCCTGAATACGCTCAGGTTCCTGCTGAATAATGTGCAGAGCCTCCATCGCAGCAGCTGTAGCTGCGGGTGTGTTAGAGGCCGAGAAGATATAAGTGCGACAGGTGTGACGCAGGAAGTTTATGGTGTCAGAATCGGAAGCGATGAATCCGCCGATGGAAGCCAGCGACTTCGAGAAGGTGCCCATAATGAGGTCTACCTCGTCGGTCAATCCAAAATGGTCGCACACGCCCCTACCCTGACGGCCGAAGACACCAATGCCATGAGCCTCGTCCACCATGATGGAGCAGTTATACTTATGCTTCAGCTCAACGATTTCAGGCAACTTGGCAAGGTCGCCCTCCATAGAGAACACACCGTCGACGACAATCAGCTTGATGGCGTCGTAAGGCAGTTTCTGAAGCACACGCTCCAGGTCTTCCATGTCGTTATGCTTGTAATGGAGCTGCTTGGCAAACGACAGGCGGCGGCCATCGACGATAGAAGCATGATCACGGTCGTCGCAGATGATGTAATCATCCTTGCCGACAACCATTGCCAATACACCCTGATTAACAGAGAAGCCTGTCGAGAAGCAAAGGCAGTCGTCCTTACCAATAAATTCTGAAATTTCCTTTTCGAGCTGGACGTGCAAGTCAAGCGTTCCATTCAGGAAACGACTTCCAGCACACCCCGAGCCATATTTGTCAAGAGCGGCTTTGGCTGCATCAATGATTCGCTGGTCACCAGGCAGTCCTGTATAGGCATTCGAGCCAAACATCAGAACCTTGTGGCCTCCCATCTCTACTTCAGTACCTTGTTTTCCTTCAATAGCACGGAAATAAGGGTAAACGTCTGCAGCCATATACTTCTGCGGCTCACGATAATTCTCGTACTTTTTTTGTAACTGTCCCATTCCGATTTTGGTATAGTTTATTAATATTTTTCCAATTAGGCTGCAAAGTTACACATTTTTTATGAATACGTGCACTTTTTTCGTAAATATTGTTGCTTTTTGGGAAAATTAGTACAGAAAATGCAAAAAAATCAGAGTAAATTCGTATTTTTGCATTCATGAATAGCAATAAGAAAAGAATAACCTTCATTGTCAACCCCATTTCAGGTACACATTCCAAGAAGGTACTGCCGGAGTTGATTGAGTCAACGCTCGACAAGGAAACTTTTGACTACCGCATTCTCTATACCGAGCATGCGGGGCACGCGGCGGAACTGACCCTTCAGTGTATTGACAGCAAGGACGATATTGTCGTTGCCGTCGGCGGCGACGGAACAGTCAACGAGGTTGCACGCTCACTGACTCATAGCCAGACAGCGCTGGCCATCATCCCCTGCGGTTCAGGAAATGGACTGGCGCGCCACCTGTGCCTGCCTATCGACATGCGCAAGAGCATTGAGATTATCAACCAGTACCATATCGAGTCATTCGACTATGGCATTATCAACGGGCTGCCCTTCTTCTGTACCTGCGGTATGGGGTTCGACGCCTTTATATCGCTGAAGTTTGCCGAAGCTGGCAAACGCGGACCTATCACCTACGTAGAGAACGTACTCAAAGAAGGTCTGAAATACAAGCCAGAGACCTACGAGGTGAGCGACCACACAGGCACTCACCACTACAAAGCCTTCCTGATTGCCTGTGCCAACGCATCGCAATACGGCAACAACGCCTATATCGCACCAGGTGCCACAATGAAAGACGGCGAGATGGACGTTATAATCATGGAGCCTTTCGACACGCTTGAAGCACCCCAGATTGCAGCCGACCTGTTTATGAAAACCTTAGGCAACAACTCTAAAATCAAGACTTTCCGCACCAAGCAGCTGCATATACACCGCAAAGCGCCAGGAGCCATCCACTACGACGGCGACCCCATCATGACCGATGCCGACGTCGACGTCAGTATCGAGCATCTGGGCATCCGCATCGTTACCAATCCGGCCATCAGTGAAGATACAGCCCAGCCAAACCCCATCCTCAATGCATTCAGCGACCTGTTTAATAATATTAACAATGTACGCGAGGACATTGGCAAAAGCGGACGGCGCATTCAGGCCATCAACAAACTTATGCTGCGAAAGTTGTCGAAACTATGATCCAAACCATTATCGTCAGCATCTGCATCCCTGCAGCTATCGTTTATGCCCTCTGGCGTATCAGGAAACTCACACGTCAACGCCACAATCCATGCTGCGGATGCGACGGATGCGACGGTTGTACGCTGAAAAATCAGATTTGTGATAAAAAGTAAAGGAAAAATTTGGTCATTCCAAATAAAAGCATTACCTTTGCACCCACATTTACAAACGGTGCCTTGGATGAGTGGCTTAGTCAACGGTCTGCAAAACCGTCTACGGCGGTTCGAATCCGCCAGGCACCTCGCAAATGGAGAGGATCTAACCAAAGAGAGACTAAAGGGAGCGCAGCCAAATTGGCTCGCTCCCTTTTCTTGTGTGCTGCTATGTCCGATCGCCCCTTCACCTCCGCCTCAATCACTCGCTTCTTCAAGTGTGAATGAATAAAGCAATTTCTTTGTGCCCTTGCACTTCTCCTTATGGTAGGTTATATTCGAATTCGACGGCAACTTTCAAGAAACAATAGGTGACACCTCTTACACCTGGCACTTAACAGTCTGAAAATCAGGGGATATCTTTTCGAGTTTGGTGACACCTATAGTCGCACCAAAGGTGACACCAACGGATCATGGCAGGCCGTGAAACATTTACGAGAGGCCGTGAGAATTTTATGAGAGGCCGTGAAATTTTTACGAGAGGCTTGTACGTTTCTGGGGTTTGGCGTGAAACATTCGCAGAAAGGGTTGATGCGACACTTGGTGCGACCATTGGTGTGGGCACTGGTGCGACCACCCACCGCCGCAACTACCTGATAATCAGTATCAGGTGTGCTGGGTGTCACCAACTTTCGCCATTTCGGCTGTAGCGTGCGCACACGCACGCGAAGAGCAAAAGGCGAAAGACGAGAAGAGCGAAAGACGAGAAATGCGAAGGACGAAAGACATCAAGGGACGGCAGGCATTAGAATGGCCTGTACGACACTGGTTGTCAGCCACTTGACAATTTAGGATTCCGTCAGCCTCCACAAAACTCTTGCACCGTCCGATTTTTCGCCGTATCTTTGCATCGCCGTTCGGCACTCCGACTATCTACCGCGTGGCTGTCGCTAACATCTATAAGTGCGCCACAAAACTATCGTCGGAAATGGCTGCTGTTCTGACTGCCAAAATACGGGCGACCATCATCTGGTTGCAACCCCTGGTGCAATTCCCTGGCGCGTCAGCAGTCAATCCGTCATCCATGATGTAGACATAGTCGCCTGCCAGCGTAAGCACAACGAGGAGAGTCCCCTCTGTGAGCTAATAATCGTTTCATACAGTCCACCACGCCATTCCCCTTAGTGGCGATATGCTAAGGTCGGGCTGGTGCGGAGGGGGAAGCTGCTGCAAGCGAACCAAAAGGAAAGCTGCGGGTTGTGCTATATCCGGCGGAAGATGCTGTCGGCGAGGCGCTGGTAGACAAGGCCGAGGTCAGCGAAACGGTTGAGGCTGTTTAGGGCGGCCTTGCGGACGACGAGCGAGGGCGAGAGCAGGGCTACGTGGGCTTGGTCGAGAAACTCGTTGATGCCGCGCTCGTTGGGCTCCTGACCGTTCATGAAAAGGCGGCTCAGGACGTGGAAGCCGCAGAGCTGACAGAGTTCTCGGTCGGAGGCAATCCACTCGTAGGCTTTTGCGGGAGCGAATGGCAGGTACTGGTAGAGGTTCATGGCGGCCTGCTCGGCTATCTCGACAGTCTCGGTCTGCTCCATCCAGATGTCGACCACCTCAGGCAGTATCTCGTCGGGGGGCATGAGCATCGTGGCGAGTATCTTGCACTCGCGGACGTTCTCCTTCCAGAGGGCGATGGCGAGGTCGTAGTTCTTGCCTATCTCGTCGGCCTTCTCGCGCAGCCGCAGAATGGTGGCTCCCCAGTTGAGGTGGTAGTCGACGCCCTTGTCGCGCATGGACTTGGCGATGGAGCCGTCCATCATCTGGCGGAACGACTGCTTGATGGCTTTGATTTGGTCTTGGATCATGGGGGGGGACTTGGTGGGATTTGGTGGGACGGAATGGGATTTGGTGGGATTTGGTGGGACGGAGTGGGACTTGGTGGGACGGAGTGGGACTGGGGGACTAAATGAGCGTGGCGTATTCAGAGCTGTAGCGGAGCATCTGATGGGCGTAGCTCTCTGAGTAGTTCAGTTGGATGTCGATGATCTCGCCGTCGGCATCGTTGACGGGCAGCATCTGCGGATTGATGAATCCCTTATAGGGGGCGAGGTTCAGCTTGGCATAGCGCTCCAGAACTTCTGCATGCAGCTCGGGATCAATCTTGACGGCGTAGTCCTCGACCAGCCGTCGGGCAGCCTCGTAGTCGCCCTCGCTCTTGATGCGTTGCACCTCGGCCAACAGCTTCGAGAAAAGCTTTCGCAATTTCTCGTAATCGCTTATCTGCAAGTATGTTTTGCCGTCGCGCTCGACCAAAGCTACAACGTCGCCCTGGGCGGCACACCAGCGGGCTATGAGAGCGCGGTTGCGCATGTGGGCCTCTTCTATCTGGTTGCCGGGCGTGATGCGTATGAGCTGCGTCATCAGTCCGTTCATCATGTAGGAGTAGTACTGCGCGCGGTAGGCCTCGCCGTCGGGCAACAGACCCAGTTCGACAAGCTTCGGGTCGGCCATGTAGTAGAGTCCGAAGAGGTCGGCGCGGGCTTCCTCGATGGTGTTGCCGTAGGCTTTCAGGGCGTCGGGGTCAACGCCTGGCAGCAGCTGTCCGCTGCCGTGTCCTAAGCACTCGTGCAAGTCGGTATGCAGGTCGTCGCAAGCGTCACCATATTTATCGATGAACGCCAGCGTCGCGGCGTCTACGACGAACTCCTCCTTGAATCCGTTGCCGTGGGCGGCCTTGTTGTAGGCGTCGGTAATATTCGATATGGTGATGCTCTTCGAACCGTACTGGGCACGTATCCAGTCGGCGTTGGGCAGGTTGATGCCGATGGCCGTCGAGGGGTATTCCTCGCCGCCGAGCATGGCGGCACAGATGACGTTGGCCGAGACGCCCTTGACGACGGGCTTGCGGAAGCGCGGGTCGATGGGCGAATGGTCTTCAAACCATTGGGCGTTGCGGGCGATGGTCTGCGTGCGATGGGTGGCCTCCTCGTCGATATACTCCACGAGCGCCTCCCACGAGCCTTTCAGCCCCAAGGGGTCGCCATAGACCTCGATGAAGCCGTTGATGAAGTCTACCCTACCCTCAAGGCATTGCAGCCAGCTGATGCTGTAGTCGTCGAACGTGCGCAGGTCGCCCGTCTCGTAGTACGTTATGAGCTTGCCGATGACCTCGCGCTGGCTGTCGTTCTCGGCCACCTCGGCAGCCTTCCGCAGCCAGTAGACGATGTGGCGCAGGGCGTTGGCATAGCGGCCGTTGGTGCTCCAGACGTCCTCGCAGAGCTGTCCGTCGCGCTTCGTGAGCGTCGAGTTCAGACCGTAGGAAGGGGGCATCGGGTCGTCGGCGTCTTTCCGCGCGTTGTAATAGGCTTCGGCCTCAGCTTGCGTCACGCCGTCGTAGAAGTTGCAGGCCGACGTCAGCAGCAGATCCTCGCCGTCGGCTTTGTTCACGCGCTTGGACAGTACCGTGGGGTCGAAGATGACGGGACAGAGCACGTCGCACAGCTCCGAAGCCGTCTGACCGTTAGTCAGCGGCAGCCGTCGGGCGTCGACCTGGCATACAGCCTCGCGAAAATAGTCCTCTGTGAATTGCGGCTCGAACTTCTCGCAGCCGTAGTGGTGGTAGATACCGTTGGAAAACCACACGCGCTTCAGATAGACCTCCAGGGCGCGGAACTGGTCGGTATTGTGGTCTACACGCAGGTCGGTATAGACGGCCTCCAGCGTCCGTCGGATGAGCAGATTATAACGGCCGTATTGGTCGAACGTGATGTCGCGCCCGAACAATGCCGCCTTTGAAAGAAAGAAAATCAGTTTTTTCTGCTGTAATGACAGGCGCTCAAAGCCTTCCAGCCGGTAGCGGAGCATCTGCAAGTCGGCAAAACGCTCGTCAACATAGCGAAACATTCCCATTACTTGGCCGCCTCCTGTTGTTTCTTACTGGTCTTCTTCGCAGGCTGTAGGGGATGCTGCTGCAGGTGCTGCTGGCGGTACTCGCGCGGCGTCATCTTCATAATCTTGTAGAACGACGCATAGAATGACTGCCGGTTGGCAAATCCCACCATGTCGCTGACCTCCTCCATGCGCAAGTCCAGATACCGCTTGTCAACAAGAATGGACATAGCCTCCTCGATGCGATACTTATTGACGAACGACGCATAGTTCATGTGGAACTTGACGTTAACGACTGCTGAGACATAACGGGTGTTTGTGCCTAAGTCCTCAGCCAGCTTCTTGGCTGAGTAGTCCTTGTCCTTGTACTTCTTCTGCATGACGATGATATTCAGGATTTTCTCCTTCATCTCGTCCATCAGTCTCGGACTAACGAGGCTCCTGTAAGCGGCCTCTTTTTCTCTCTTTTCTGTGATATTATACTTAGCCATACGCGTGAAAGACTTTTAACGGTATAGTTTTCAAGTGCAAATATAAGTATTTTTTACAGAATTTCCAAATAAAATGGCGATTTTTTGAAAAAAAATTGTAATTTTGTCGGAAAAAGCGGCTTTTGGGGGGTAAAAAATTACCTATTTAATAAATAAAGTGGCGAAAACATGACGTCAGAATCATATTTTTTTCGTACCTTTGCACGACGAAACTGAAAAAGTATAGAAAGCAAAATGAAACAAACGGCAATCCTGCTTCTGCATTGTCCTGACAAACAGGGTATTATTACGGAAGTAACCAAATTTATTACCGACAACAAGGGTAACATCGTTTACCTCGACCAATACGTTGACAAACTTGACGGCATGTTCTTCATGCGCATAGAATGGGAACTCGAGGGATTCCTCATTCCCCGCGACAAGATCTACGAATACATCACCACGCTCTATGCACAACGCTACCAGATGAAGTTCAGCCTCTACTGGGGCGACAAGAAACCGCGCATGGCCATCTTCGTATCAAAGATGAGCCATTGTCTCTACGACCTGCTGGCACGCTGGAAGGCGGGAGAGTTTGCCTGCGAGATTCCATGCATCGTCTCGAACCACGAAGACCTGCGCTATGTGGCCGACCAGTTCGGCATTCCCTACTACGTGTGGAGCATCAAGAAAGACCATTCTAACAAGGCCGAGGTGGAGAAGGCCGAGATGGAGCTGCTGAAGAAGGAGGACATCTCGTTCATCGTGCTGGCCCGCTACATGCAGATCATCTCCGACGACATGATTGCCGCCTATCCCCACCACATCATCAACATCCACCACTCGTTCCTGCCGGCCTTCATCGGCGCCAAACCCTATCACCAGGCGTGGGAGCGCGGCGTGAAGATTATCGGCGCCACGAGCCACTACGTCACGGCCGAGCTTGATGCAGGCCCCATCATCGAGCAGGACGTGACACGCATCACACATAAGGACACGCCCGAGAGCCTCGTGCTGAAAGGCAAGGACCTGGAGAAGATTGTGCTGAGCCACGCCGTACAGAAGCACATAGAGCGCAAAATACTAACGTACAAGAACAAAACCATCATCTTCTCGTAAGTGAAGAGTGAAAAGTGAAGAGTGAATAATTTGCTACCGCACAAACATGAACGTTGCAATCGTAAAATATAACGCAGGAAACATCTACTCGGTGGTCAACGCCCTGAAGCGAATGGGTATTGAGCCCATGCTGACCGACGATGCCGAGCAGCTGATGAAAGCCGACAAGGTGCTGTTCCCCGGACAGGGACATGCCGGCGAGGCAATGGAGTACCTGAAGGCACGACGCCTGGACGAGGTGATTCGCAACCTCAAGCAGCCCGTCTTCGGTATCTGCGTGGGACAGCAGTTGCTGTGCCGCCACAGCGAGGAGGGCGACACCGAATGCATCGACATCTTCGACGCCGAGGTGAAGCGCTTCCTGCCCGAGAAGCATGAGGACAAGGTGCCCTGCATGGGATGGAACCAGCTGAACGAACTCAAGTCGCCGCTGTACAAAGGGCTCAACGAGGGCGACTACGTCTACTTCGTACACAGCTTCTATGTGCCCAAATGTGCCGAGACCATCGCCACAGCCGACTATATCCTGCCCTACTCGGCATCGATGCACAAGGACAACTTCTACACCTGCCAGTTCCACCCCGAGAAGAGCGGCAAGGTGGGCGAGAAAATCTTGGAGAACTTTCTCCAGCTGACAACCGATAACAGATAATTGACAATGAAGATAGAACTGATACCCGCCATAGACATTATCGACGGACAATGTGTGCGCCTGACAAAAGGCGACTACGACCAGAAGACCGTCTACGGTCATCCGTTGGAGATGGCCTTGGAGTTTGAGCGCATCGGCTACAAGCGTTTGCACATGGTAGACCTCGACGGCGCCAAGTCGAAGCACATCGTCAACAGCCAAGTACTCAGCCGCGTGACGACCGAAACCAGCCTGACGGTCGACTTCGGCGGCGGCATCAAGACCGACGAGGACATAGAGAAAGCCTTTGAGGCGGGGGCCTCGATGGTGACCGTCGGCAGCATCGCCGTCACACAACCCGACCTGTTCTTGGGATGGCTCGAGAAGTACGGCGCCGACCGCATGATATTAGGCGCCGACGTGCGTAACGGCAAAATCAGCATCAACGGCTGGAAGGAAGACTCGACGGAAGACCTGCTGCCCTTCCTGAAGAAATACATCGAGGCTGGCGTCAAGACCGTTCTCTGTACGGAAATATCCAAGGACGGTACGTTAGCAGGACCCGCCATCGGATTGTATCAGCAGGTGATGGAGGCATACCCCGACCTGCACCTCATAGCCAGCGGAGGCGTGTCGAGTATTGATGACATCAATGCCCTCGACAAGGCCGGCATTCCCGCCGTCGTCTTTGGAAAAGCAATCTACGAAGGTCGCATCGACCTAAATGCGTTAATAAAAATGTACTCTTGTACTCCTGTCTAAAAAAGTACTTATGTCATTAGCAAAACGAATCATACCCTGCCTGGACGTCAAGGACGGCGAGACCGTCAAAGGCACCAACTTCGTGAACCTCAGAAGTGCCGGCGACCCGGTAGAACTGGGCAAGGCCTACTCGGAGCAAGGGGCTGACGAACTCTGCTTCCTCGATATCACGGCAAGCTTTGAAGGCCGCAAGACGTTCACGGAAATGGTGACACGCGTGGCGAAAGAGATTAATATACCCTTTACCGTAGGCGGCGGCATCAACGAGCTGGCCGACGTGGAACGGCTGCTCTATGCCGGAGCCGACAAGGTGAGCGTCAACTCGGCGGCCATTCGACGTCCGGAACTGATTGACGAGATTACCAACCGCTTCGGAAGCCAGGTCTGCGTCTGCGCCATCGACGCCCGCTTCGACAAGGACGGCTGGTTCTGCTATCTGAAAGGCGGTCGTGAACGGACGGAGCGCGGACTCTTCGAATGGGCCCACGAGGCTCAGGAGCGTGGAGCTGGCGAGATTCTCTTCACCTCGATGAACCACGACGGCGTGAAGGAAGGCTATGCCAACGAAGCCCTGCGCCAGCTGGCCGACAACCTCTCGATACCCATCATCGCCAGCGGAGGCGCCGGCAAGCGCGAGCACTTCCGCGACGTCTTTACCGAGGGACACGCCGATGCTGCCTTAGCAGCCAGCGTATTCCATTTCGGCGAGATTCCCGTGCCCGAACTGAAACAATATCTAAAGAACGAAGGAATAAACGTAAGATTATGAAGATAGATTTTGAAAAGTGTGGCGGTCTCGTGCCTGCCATCATCCAGGATGCCAAGACGAAGAACGTGCTGATGTTGGGCTACATGAACCAGAAGGCGTTCGACAAGACTATGGAAACGAAGAAGGTGACCTTCTGGAGCCGTTCGCGCAACTGCCTCTGGACGAAAGGCGAGACAAGCGGCAACTTCCTGAACTTGGTCAGCATCAAGATTGACTGCGATAACGACACGCTACTCGTCCAGGCCAACCCCGACGGACCCACCTGCCACAAAGGGACGGACACCTGCTGGGGCGAGGACAACGAGCAGAACCCGCTGCTCTTCCTGACCGAGCTGCAGGACTTCATCAACCGCCGCCACGAGGAAATGCCGGAAGGCAGTTATACCACAAAACTCTTCAAAGACGGCGTCAACCGTATGGCCCAGAAGGTTGGCGAAGAGGCTTTGGAAACCGTTATCGAGGCCACCAACGGTTCGAGCGAGAAACTGGTGTATGAAGCATCCGACATGCTCTACCACCTCATTGTGCTGCTGACCAGCAAGGGACTGCGCATAGAAGATGTTGCCGCAGAACTGGCCAAGCGCCACGACCCCAACTGGGACAAGAATCGCCGCGCCGCAAAGGCTGCCGGCACTATGAAATAAGAATAACAGCCGAATGAATATGTTAGTTAGTTTCAAGAACGTTAACATCCACCATAACGATGGCGAATTAGCCATCAGCGGCGCCAACTTCCACGTAGAAGAAGGCCAGTTCGTCTATCTGATTGGTCGCGTGGGGTCGGGCAAGAGTTCGCTGCTGAAAGCTATCTATCAGGAAATGGATATCGAAAAGGCTGACGAAGCAACTGTCTTCGGCTATGACCTGATGACCATGCGCCGTAAACACGTGCCTGACCTGCGCCGCAAGATGGGCATCATCTTCCAGGACTTCCAACTGCTGAGCGACCGTTCGGTCTACCAGAACCTGCGCTTCGTTCTGAAGGCTACTGGGTGGAAAGACAAGTCGGACATAGAACAGCGTATTGACGAAGTGCTGAAACACGTTGGCATGAGCGACAAGAAAGACCGTCTGCCCCACGAACTGTCGGGCGGCGAACAGCAGCGTATAGCCATCGCACGTGCCCTGCTCAACAGTCCGCAGCTGATTGTGGCCGACGAGCCGACGGCCAGCTTAGACAGCGAGACGGCCGAGAACATCATCAACCTGCTGCGTGAGATCTCTCTGACGGGGACGGCAGTCATACTGACGACACACGACCGCACGTTGCTCAACAAGTATCCAGGCATTGTCTATCATTGTAGCGAAAAGGGACTTGAGGAAGTTACCGACCGCTATAACCAGATGCCGCAAGAAGAAACAAAAGATTAAAAAACAAAATAAGAACGACTATGAAAGTAATGAAATTCGGCGGCACGTCAGTAGGTACGCCGCAAAGAATGAAGGAGGTTACAAGTCTCGTCACCAAGAGCGGCGAGCCGGTATTCGTTGTGCTCTCGGCCATGTCGGGAACCACCAACTCGCTGGTGGAAATCTCGGACTATCTCTACAAGAAGAATGCCGACGGCGCTAACGAGGTCATCAACCGTTTGGAGTCGAAGTACATGAAGCACCTCGACGAACTCTACACCAAGGACGAGACGAAGAGCCTGACCCGCGACTTCCTGAAAGACGAGTTCAACTACCTGCGCTCGTTTACGAAGGAGATCTTCACCTCGTTCGAAGAGAAAGCCATCGTGGCACAGGGCGAGATGATGTCGACCAACATGGTAGTGAACTACATGAAGGAGCAGGGCATCAAGGCCGTACTGCTGAATGCGCTCGACTTCATGCGTACCGACAAGAACGCCGAGCCCGACCTCGTCTATATCAAGGAGAAGTTGTCGGCGATCATGGCCGAGAACGAAGGCCAGCAGGTGTACATCACTCAGGGCTTCATCTGCCGCAACGCCTACGGAGAGGTCGATAACCTGCAACGCGGCGGTTCCGACTATACCGCTTCGCTCATAGGCGCCGCCTTGAATGCTGAGGAAATCCAGATCTGGACCGATATCGACGGTATGCACAACAACGACCCGCGCGTGGTAGACAAGACACAGCCCGTCCACCAGCTGCAGTTCGAAGAGGCTGCCGAGCTGGCTTACTTCGGAGCCAAGATCCTGCACCCGACGTGTGTGCAGCCCGCCAAGTACGCCGGCATCCCCGTCCGTCTGCTCAACACGATGGACCCCGACGCCGAGGGTACGACCATTTCGAACCAGACGGAATACGGCAAGATCAAGGCCGTTGCCGCCAAGGATAACATCATCGCCATCAAGATCAAGTCATCGCGCATGCTCTTGGCAACAGGTTTCCTGCGCAAGGTATTTGAGATTTTCGAGAGCTACCAGACACCTATCGACATGGTGTGTACTTCAGAGGTAGGCGTCTCGATGAGTATCGACAACTCGGCTCACCTCGGCGAAATCGTCGACGAGCTGAAGAAGTACGGTACGGTTACCGTCGATACGGGCATGTGCATCATCTGCGTCGTCGGCGACCTCGACTGGTCGAACATCGGCTTTGAGACACGCGTGATGGACGCCTTCAACAACATTCCAGTCCGCATGGTGTCGTACGGCGGCTCTAACTACAACATCTCGTTCCTCATCAAGGAAGAGGATAAGAAGCGCGCCCTGCAGAGCCTGAGCAACAACCTGTTTAATTAATACACACGCAACACAAACATGAAAGGTAAATTTCCTGTAGAGAAGTTCCAGACGCTGAGAACGCCTTTCTACTACTACGACACAGAAGTGCTGCGACAGACGCTGAGAGCCATTAATGCTGAAATAGCCAAGCATGAAGGCTACAACGTACACTATGCTGTCAAAGCCAACGCCAACGCCCAGCTGCTGCGCATCATCCGCGAGGCAGGCTTAGGCGTCGACTGTGTCAGCGGTGGCGAGATCGAGGCTTCCGTACGGGCTGGATTCCCCAGTTCCAAAATTGTATTTGCTGGCGTCGGCAAGAGTGATTGGGAGATAAATCTCGGACTTGACAACGACATTTTCTGCTTCAACGTAGAAAGCATCCCCGAATTGGAGGTTATCAACGAACTGGCAGCAGCAAAGGGCAAGACGGCCCGCGTGGCGTTCCGTCTAAATCCCAATGTAGGGGCTCATACCCACGCCAATATCACCACGGGACTGGCCGAGAACAAGTTTGGCATAGCCATGCGCGATATGGTTCCCGTCATTGAGCACGCCCAGCAACTGAAGAACGTTCAGGTGGTGGGCCTGCACTTTCACATCGGCAGTCAGATTCTGGATATGGGCGACTTTGAAGCACTCTGTAACCGCGTCAACGAACTGCAGGACGAACTGGAGCGCCACCGCATCCGTGTTGAACACATCAACGTTGGAGGCGGCCTCGGCATAGACTACGAACACCCCAACCGCGTGCCCATTCCCGACTTCAAGGCTTATTTCGACACCTACGCCAAGAAGCTGCGCCTGCGCCCAGGCCAGACGCTCCACTTCGAGTTAGGACGCGCCGTGGTGGCACAATGTGGCAGTCTGATTACACGTACCTTATATATAAAGGAGGGAGCTACCAAGAAGTTTGCCATCGTCGATGCTGGCTTTACCGACTTGATACGCCCCGCACTCTATCAAGCTTATCACAAGATTGAGAACATCACCAGCGAAGAGCCGACGGTGGCCTACGACGTGGTGGGTCCCATCTGCGAGTCAACTGATGTGTTTGCCAAACAGACTGACTTGAACGCCACCCGTCGTGGTGACCTGTTGGCTATCCGCTCGGCTGGTGCCTATGGCGAAATCATGGCGTCGCAATACAACTGCCGCCAATTGCCAAAAGGCTATACCAGCGAAGATATTTAAAACGAACGAACAACATCCATGAGCACTACTGAAAAGAAAGCATCTTTCAGCGTCATCGTTACCGTTCACGACCAGGCCGAAGAGCTGACGACGAATCTCCCCCTGCTGCTCACACAACAGTATGAGGGTTATGAAGTCATCGTCGTGGACGAGAGTTCGACTGACGGAAGTGCCGACATTCTGAAACAGCTGAAGACAGAGAATCCATATCTCTATACGACGTTTCTGCCGAAGTATCACTTCCGGCAGAATCGTCGAAGGCTTGCTTTCACGATTGGCGTCAAAGCAGCTAAAAAAGAGTGGATTATCTTTACTGACATCACGACGCCACCGCCTTCCGACCAATGGCTTTCCGAGCTTGAGGAGTTTGCGACAACGTCTACGGAACTGCTGTTAGGATACTACACCAAGAAAGGTGACGTGACGCTGACGCCCTTCGACGAAATCAGTCAGGCGGCCAGCATTATCACGAAGGCAGAACGATGGCGAGCCGGCATCGGCCACGACAAATGGCTGCGCCACATACAGCGAAGCGCCAATTACGACTTCATAGTCGTACGGGCCAACCGTGGTCACGAAGTGCTTCGGCTGTTTGCCGCCGAACACAGATTACAGGCAAGTAAAGAATAACCTCACGAGTTTGTGACACGATGAAGATACTGCATCTATACCCCAATGACGATTCGTTGATAGCTAAGCATGTCACTATGCTTGGCCAAGCGGATACTGATGCAAGACCAGACATCGTTCACGTCCACGGGTGCTGGAAATACCAGACTGTAAAACAGGCCTTGCAAGCCCACCGTCAAGGGGCTCGCATCGTATTCACGCCTCATGGCGGACTTGAACCTTGGATAATTGCAGAACGCCGACTCAGCGAGAAACTCTACAAGACCCTACTCTGGCAACGGCGGCTTGCGGAACACTCTTACGTGATGATTGCGCAAGGCACGATGGAAGCTGAGGCGCTGAAACAGTTAGGATGGAATCCGCGTATAGAGATTATCCGTAACGCCGTGATAACCAATACCATCACCCCCGAAGCGATGGCGCAGCAGACACAAGACGTCTACCGTAAGGTGATGGACTCTAACACCATAGAGCTGATGAGCGACAACTGCCGCCAGCTGATGACGATGTTGCTGAAAGCCGGCATTACAGGCGACAGGCGCTGGGTTGAAGGCGAACCACCCGTCATCGATGAGACAGAATGGCGGCGGTTGCTGGTATATGCTGACCATGAGAATATACGCACGACCCTCGATACCGGCATTCATGTCCTGGGGTTACATCACGACTATATCGAGACGGCCAGGATAAAAAGCTACCTGCCGACAGATTATGAAAAACCCAAAGTCAGCGCTTACGACGTGGCAGGTATCGTTAGCGAAATGCACCATAGCAAACTTACCATGCGGCATTTCGTAGAACTCGACCGGGCTTTGCGCAAACCTGACATAGACGAAGAGTGGCTGGTAGACGCTTTCGACGAAGGCCATCTGCTGAAATTCTTCCGCCGCCTGCTTCAGGTTCTGACCGAAGTGACAGGACTGGATGAAGGGTTTCTGCCCGCCAATCCTCTTAATGATAAAGGTACAGAGAAAATTCGCAAACGGCTTAATAACCATCTAAGAATATGAACATCACAGACATGCACTACCTCAACCTGTTGTCGCAATCGTTCCCAACGGTGGCCGACGCGGCCAAGGAGATTATCAACCTGGAGGCCATCATGAACCTGCCCAAGGGGACGGAACATTTCCTGGCCGACATTCACGGCGAGAATGAAGCGTTCGAGCACGTGCTGAAGAATGCCTCGGGAAATATCAAACGCAAAGTGGGAGAAATCTTCGGCAACAGCATCCGGGAGTCGGAGAAAAAAGAGCTGTGTACGCTCATCTATTATCCGGAGCAGAAGCTGGAGCTCGTCAAAGCCGTAGAACAGGATATCGACGACTGGTATCACATCACCATCCACCAGCTGGTAAAAGTATGTCGTGACGTATCATCGAAGTACACGCGCTCAAAGGTGCGCAAAGCACTTCCAGAGGAATTTTCATACATTATCGAAGAGCTGCTGCACGAACGTACAGACGACCAAGACAAAGCGGCCTATGTAGCCGTTATTGTTGACACGATTATCTCGACTGGACGTGCCGACGACTTCATCTGCGCACTCTGCAACGTCATACAACGACTGGCCATCGACCAGCTGCATATCCTGGGTGACATCTACGATCGCGGGCCAGGCGCACACATCATTATGGACGTCATGCGACGCTACAACTCATGGGACATACAATGGGGCAATCACGACATACTCTGGATGGGAGCGGCTGCGGGCAACGATGCCTGTATCTGTAACGTGCTGCGTCTGTCGTTGCGCTATGCCAACCTCGCAACTTTAGAGGATGGCTATGGCATCAACCTGGTGCCACTGGCAACCTTTGCCCTCGAGACCTACGGCGACGACCCCTGCGAGGAGTTCATGCCTAAGCTGTTGAAAGACACGAAGATGGACGAGAAGACGCTACAGTTGACGGCTAAGATGCACAAAGCTATCAGCATCATACAGTTCAAGGAGGAAGCCCGCATCTTCCGCCGTCGTCCTGAGTGGCAGATGCAGGACCGTTGTCTGCTGGAAGCTATCGACGCAGAACGTGGCGTGTGTTCTATTGGTGGCAAGGAGTACAAGATGAAATCGTGCCACTTCCCGACAGGTTTTACGGAATTGACGCCTGAAGAGGATGTGTTGATGCAAAAGCTGCACCACTCATTCCGTGTTTCCGAAAAGCTTCGCAAGCATATCATGACCATTCTGAGTCATGGATGTATGTACACCATCTGCAACTCAAACTTGCTCTTCCATGCTTCTGTGCCGCTAAATGAAGACGGTTCGCTGAAAGACGTCGAAATCAAAGGGCGCCGCTATCAAGGTAAAGAGTTGATGTCATATATCGGCCAATTGGTGCGTGCCGCGTTCGAGAACGATACCGAACCTGATCTGAAGGCCTACGCCAAGGACTATTTCCTCTATCTCTGGTGTGGCAAGGACTCACCCTTGTTTGACAAGTCGAAGATGGCCACCTTCGAGCGATACTTCCTCTTTGACAAGGAAACGTTCAAGGAGGAGAAAGGAGCTTACTTCCAGTTGCGCAACAACGAGGAGGTATGCGACCGCATCCTCGACGCCTTCGGAGTCACAGGTTCCAACCGCCACATCATCAACGGCCACGTCCCCGTCCACGCTTCCAAGGGCGAGAACCCTATCAAGGCTGGCGGACGGCTGATGGTCATCGACGGCGGTTTCTCGGAGGCCTATCATCACGAGACGGGCATTGCCGGCTACACGCTGGTCTATCACAGCCGGGGATTCGAACTGGTACAGCATGAACCGTTCACATCAAGGAAGGATGCCATCATGCGTGGTACGGATATCAAGTCGACAACGCAGATTGTTGAGATGTCGGCCCATCGTATGCTCGTGGCCGACACAGACAAAGGTAAGGAATTGCACGATCAGGTGAGCGACCTCAAGCAGCTGCTGCACGCCTATCGTCACGGCATCATCAAAGAGAAGCGTAATTAATAGCAATAACTAAAAACCCAACATCTATGATTACTTTTACAATGATTCTCCAGCTCTTCATCGTGCTCGGTGCACTCTGGGTAGGCTCACGTTACGGTTCGTTGGCACTTGGTGCCATTAGTGGTATTGGCTTGGCCATTCTCGTCTTCGGTTTCGGACTGAAACCTGGTACGCCTCCTACCGACGTTATCTACATCATCATTGCCGCCGTCACCTGCGCAGGTATTATGCAGGCATCGGGCGGTATGGACTGGCTCATTCAGATTGCTGAGCGGTTGTTGCGTAAGCATCCTGACCGCATCACGTTCCTGGCTCCCCTCTGCACATTCTTCCTGACGGTACTTGTCGGTACGGGCCATGTGGTCTACACGCTGATGCCCATCATCTGCGACATCGCTCTCAAGAAAGGCATCCGTCCTGAGCGTCCCTGTGGCGTAGCATCTATCGCCTCGCAGGTAGGTATCACCTGTTCGCCTATTGCCGCAGCTGTCGTGGCGTTTGTCAGCATATCAAATACCAACGGTTTCGACGTCACCATCCCACAGGTGCTAATGATTTCACTTCCCGCCTGTATCATCGGGCTGCTGGCTGCCGCCGCCGCCAGCTATCACCGAGGGCTTGACCTCGACAAGGATCCACAGTTCCAGAAGAAGCTCAAGGATCCCGCACAATATGAATATATCTACGGTTCGAATGCCACCACACTTGACAAGGAGATTCCGCAGTCGGCCAAGAATGCCGTCTACATCTTCCTCGGTGCGCTGGCAGTCATCGTGTTCTTCGCCATCTTCCAGGAAGCATTGCCTTCCTATAAGACCTTACGAGCCGTTCATGATGCAGGAGCACTCTATGTCTCCCCCAATATAGCCGTTACTGGCGACCAGTTGGTGAAAGCTAACATTTATCTGAAGGGAACCACCGAATGGTTTGACAAGACGCTGCCTATGAACATCGTCATCCAGATTGTCATGATTTCAGCCGCTGCTCTGATGATTATCTTCTGCAAGGCAGCTCCGAAGAAGGCTGTCGCCGGTCCTGTCTGGCAGTCGGGCATGGTGGCCGTTGTCGCTATCTACGGCATCGCTTGGTTAGCAGATACTTATTTCTCAAACTATCTGCCCGAAATGAAGCTGATGCTCGCCGATTTGGTCAAAGCTTACCCGTGGTCTATCGCGTTCGTCTTCTTCCTCGTGTCGGTACTCATCAACTCTCAGGGTGCTGTCGTGGTAGCCATGTTGCCGTTAGCCTATCAGTTAGGCATAGCTGGCCCCGTATTGCTCGGCGTTTTTCCCGCCGTCTACGGATACTTCTTCATTCCCAACTATCCGAGTGATATTGCAACGGTAAACTTCGACCGTTCCGGAACCACCGTCATCGGCAAGTATCTGTTGAACCACTCGTTTATGATGCCTGGACTTATCTGTGTCTTCACGTCGACAATTGTCGCCTACCTGCTTACCAGCATTATCTATTGAAATTAACTTAAACATATTATATGGCAGAAACATCAAATAGTATTTTACAGAAATTAGACGGTCTGGAAAGCCGCTTCGAGGAGGTATCGACCCTGATTACCGACCCCGACGTGATAGCTGACCAGAACCGTTTTGTCAAACTCACAAAGGAATACAAGGACCTGGGCGACATTATGGACGCCCGCAAACGTTACATCGCCTGTCTCAATAGCATCAAGGAGGCTAAGGATATACTGGCTAACGAGGACGATCCCGAGATGAAGGAGATGGCCCGCGAGGAACTAGCTACCAATGAGGAACTACAACCGAAGTTGGAGGAGGAAATCAAGATTGCTCTCATACCAAAGGACCCTGAGGATGCCAAGAATGTTCAGATGGAGATTCGTGCGGGAACGGGTGGTGACGAGGCTTGTCTCTTTGCCGGCGATCTCTTCAAGATGTATAAGAGCTTTTGCGACTCCAAAGGTTGGCAGCTCTCTATCACAAGCGTTTCTGAAGGTGCCGTCGGCGGTTACAAGGAGATCGACTTTGCCGTCTCGGGTGCCGATGTCTACGGCACGCTGAAGTACGAGTCAGGTGTCCACCGTGTACAACGCGTGCCGGCTACCGAGACGCAGGGACGTATGCACACCTCGGCAGCTACGGTAGCTGTACTGCCAGAGGCCGACAAGTTCGAGGTTCACGTCAACGAGGGCGAAATCAAGTGGGACACCTTCCGCTCCTCGGGTGCCGGTGGCCAGAATGTCAACAAGGTGGAGTCTGGCGTCCGTCTGCGCTATATGTGGAAGAACCCCAACACGGGCGAGACCGAGGAGATTCTCATCGAGTGTACCGAGACCCGCGACCAGCCAAAGAATAAGGAACGCGCACTCTCGCGCCTGTATACCTTTATATATGATAAGGAGCACCAGAAGTATATGGACGATATCGCCTCGCGCCGCAAGAGCCTCGTCTCTACTGGCGACCGCTCGGCCAAGATTCGTACCTACAACTTCCCGCAAGGCCGCGTTACTGACCACCGCATCGGCTACACCACCCACGACCTGCAAGGCTTCCTCGGTGGCGACATCCAACCGATGATTGACGCTCTGACCGTTGCCGAGAACGCCGAGCGCATGAAAGAGAGCGAACTATAAGAGTGTTAGAGTGTTCAGCGGTTCCCCCGCTGAAAAAACATTAAAAGAATGAACCGAAAAGAACTCATCCAACAAATCCGCGAGAAGCAGTCGTTTCTCTGCGTAGGTCTTGACACAGACTTAAAGAAGATTCCCCAGCACCTGCTGCAGGAAGAAGACCCCATCTTTGCGTTTAACAAGGCTATCATCGACGCCACCGCACCCTATTGCGTGTCGTACAAGCCCAACCTCGCTTTCTACGAGGCCTTCGGCGTCAAGGGACTCATGGCCTTCGAGAAGACCATCAAATATCTCAAGCAGAACTACCCGCAGCACTTCATCATTGCCGACGCCAAACGTGGCGACATTGGCAACACCAGCGCCATGTATGCCCGTACCTTCTTCGAGGAATACGACGTCGACTCGCTAACTGTCGCCCCCTATATGGGTGAAGACAGCGTCACGCCCTTCCTCGGCTACGAGGGCAAGTGGGTTATCTTGTTGGCCTTGACGTCGAACAAAGGCAGTCACGACTTTCAGCTGACGGAGTCGCCCGATGGCGAACGCCTCTTCGAGAAAGTCCTGCGCCGCAGTCAGCAATGGGCCAATGACGAACAGATGATGTACGTCGTAGGAGCCACCCAGGGCCAGATGTTTGAGGATATCCGCCGCCTGGCTCCCACCCACTTCCTGCTCGTCCCTGGCGTTGGTGCCCAGGGCGGTTCGCTGCAAGAAGTGTGCAAATACGGTATGACTAAGGATTGTGGTTTGCTCGTCAACTCCAGTCGCGGCATCATCTATGCCTCTCAGGGTGAGGACTTTGCAGAGGTTGCCGCCCAGAAAGCCCAGGAACTGCAACAGCAGATGGCAATAGAACTGAATAAGTTGTAGAACAACTTATTCAGTTCGTTGGCCACGCTACAGGCTACTCACCTCGCACTCAACGGGCAAGCCTTTTCAGGAGTTCGACAAGCAC
This sequence comes from uncultured Prevotellaceae bacterium, assembly GCA_902800495.1. Taxonomy (GTDB): domain Bacteria; phylum Bacteroidota; class Bacteroidia; order Bacteroidales; family Bacteroidaceae; genus Prevotella. The sequence continues at coordinate 5,589 of CADCET010000029.1, read as the reverse complement.
GCGCCAGATGTCCTCAATGGTCGTCAGTTCCACACGTTCACTTGTAGAGTGAGGCTCTACGATACGTGGGCCGATGCTGGCAATCTGAATGCCGGGATAGTGTTCGACGAAGAACCCGGCTTCAAGCACGAAGTGCATGGCCACCATCCGTGGACGCCAGCCCAGCACGTCTTGGAACGTGTCGGAAGTCAGTTGCAGGAATGCCGACTGTTGGTCTTCCTGCCAGGCAGGAGCCGACATCACCATCTCCGACTTTGCCCCATTCTCAGCAAAGACATCGGCAATCTTGCGGCTCAGTTTCATCATGTCGGCATCGATGAAACTACGCGTATGAGTGGAAATAAAGATACGATCCTCTTCTGTCTGAATACGCCCGATGTTGTTGGAGGTCTCAACGGTGTCTTCCATCGCCTCGCTCATCTTGATGACTCCCTGCGGAACCAGCTCCAGACAGTTCATCAGGGCGTTGATGGCTTCAGGATTGATGACAGTCTTCTGAAGTGGATATTTGTCAATGGTGCAGCGGATATTGGGGTCCGTATCGCCATATTGTTTGTGCAGCTGCTCGTTGATTCTGTTCACTTGCTCCATCAGGAAATCTTGCTCACCTGATGGCATGCAGATAATGATTTTTCCCGACGATGCGATGGAGGCATTGGCTTCACCGATATTGATAGAAGCTATCTCTATTTCGTGTTTAGTGCGGAGGGCATCTAAAATCTTCCACGCCACTTTGACGGCACTACATCGTCCCTTGTTGATGTCGACACCCGAATGACCGCCCAGGCCGCCATTGATATTGATGGCGTAGCAACCTGGACCATTCACGCTCTTGCGCTCCACTGGAATGCGATGAAACTGCAGGCAGGCACCAGCAGCACCTGTCGTGATGGTATCATAGTCTTCCGAATCAAGGTTAATAACCTTGCGACCCTTCAGGAAGTCGCTGCTCAGCTGTGAGGCTCCCGACATGCCGTCCTCCTCGTTAGTGGTAGTAATAACCTCTAACGGGCCATGCACAATCTCGGAACTCTCCAGCACAGCAAGTGCCATCGACAGTCCGATGCCGTTGTCTGCACCTAATGACGTGCCTCTTGCCTTCATCCAACCGTTCTCTATATAGGCATCAATAGGCGTGTTAAGCGGATCGCTCATGCCCACACAAACCATATCCATGTGGTTGAGCAGCACGACAGGCTCTGCGCCCTCAAATCCCTGTGTGGCCGGCTTGCTGATGACGACGCAGTTCTCCTTGTCGCGCCTATAGGGCAGATTAAGCCGCTCTGCAAACCGGCATAGATAGTCAGCCACTCGCTCTTCATAGTGCGAAGGGCGTGGAATCTGGTTCAGTTCCTTAAAAATCTGAAATACACGTTCTGTTGTTGTTCTCTTCTGTTCCATATAATCATCAACGTAAACAATCACTCTCTTCTTATCTATTTGTCCTTCGTTATAAATAAAGCCCTCCGCGGAGGCTTGAACTCGGTATATCTCACCCGAACGGGATTACTTTTTCTAAGTTGCTTTCAAGCAACTAACCCAAGTATTTTGCAGACAAGGGGGATTCTGCTGCAAAGTTACAAACTATTTTTGAAACCGCCAAACTTTTCTTTATTTCCCCAAGTCTATCATGCACCTGGCCCCTCAGCCATCAGCATGATTGCTCATGTCTTTGTATTTCTCGAGATAGGCACAGAGTTTTTCGAACACACGTTGGCGCATTTCTTCACGCTTACTGTCTTTTGAGAAGCGTGAGACAGCTGGAAGAATCTGAGCAAAAGCGACACCTGACATTGATACAAAACCGTTGCGGAATGCCATTGCCATAAAATTTCGAGTCTCTATGGGTTTCAACTTCTCTTCTTCGATAATCTTGTTCAGTTCTTCCTCTTTCTGCTGCTTGATATAGTCTGCCCATGATTCTCCTACATCGCTGCCAGACGTTATACCTTTGATAAACTGCTCTATCAGTTCTCTTTTATTACGAAGATTCGGACTGGCATCAACGAAATCTCTAATCTTGGCTATAACCGTCATATCATTCATGTGGTCATCAGCGTATGTCTGAACCATCTGAAGGATACGATCAATACTGATATCGTCGTGTTTGATAAGTTCTATTTCGAAGACGATATCCTCGTTGACATTTTCTGGGTCAACCTTTTCCTTATCCCTGAATTGGTGATACAGTTCGAGATAGGCGCTTGCATAGTGCTGGCGTTCTTGTTCACCCAACAGCTCTTTGCCCTCGAACTCATCGAAGGTGCTGAGAATGTTATACAACTTCAGGATATAAGAATACTTCTTGATAAAGTCCTTCTTGGCTTCTTCCGTCATGACATCTGTTCCAACGGGAAGCGGGTATTCCTCACGTAAGGTTTCAACAGTCTCCTTGTAGTCAGGCTGACGCTTGCCGTTTGCGTCCTCATACCCTTCGTAATAGTATTCATCAAAGGTCTTTAACAGAACCACGCCATTTGCCTCAGAATTACCAAACAACCCAAGAGCATCGTTTGTGGCCTGCTCCAAATTGCGGAAACATATGATGTTACCACAATTCTTTACGCTATTCAGAATACGGTTTGTTCGACTATAAGCCTGCAGCAGTCCGTGCATCCTCAGATTCTTATCCACCCAAAGCGTATTCAACGTCTTAGCATCGAAACCTGTCAGGAACATGTTTACGACTATCAGCAAGTCAAGTTCGCGATTCTTCATTCGCTTGCTCACGTCCTTATAGAAACTCTGGAAACCATTCGCCGAGAGATCGAACTTGCAACCGAACTCACGATTGTAATCATCGATACACTCCTGTAAGGCGTCCTTATCCGTCTGTGAGAGTGTTGAGGTGTCCTCTGGATTCTCATCTATCAGTTCACCGTCCAATGGGTCAGCTTCATTAGCCCCATAGCTATATATCATGGCCACTTTCAGCCTATCTGCCTCAGGCAAATCTGCCATCTGCCGTTTAAACTCGCTATAGTAGAGTTTGGCAGCATCAATACTGGCTGTTGCAAAGATAGAGTTAAAGCCATGCAGTCGTTGGTCTTTCACCTGATAGGTGCTGTTGCGCTTGGTCTTTTTCGCAAAGTTCTTGATAATATATGTGACGATGTTACTGATATATCTTGGATCACGCATGATTCGCTCTCTGTCGATGTCTTCTACTGCTTCGTCCTCTATACCTTCTTTTTCACGCATCGTTCGCACATACTCCAAATGGAAAGGCAACACGTTCTGGTCACTAATAGCATTAATAATAGTATAGGTATGCAGACGCTCGCCAAACACCTGTTTAGTTGTCATAAGATTAGCCTTTCCTGTCGTATTGGCATTATCTGAGAAGATGGGGGTTCCTGTAAAGCCAAAGATATAGTACTTCTTGAACTTCTTCGTTATGGCCGTATGCATCTCACCAAACTGACTGCGATGACACTCGTCGAATATCATCACTACATGCTGGTTGTACACATCCATATTTTTGTTACGCTTCACAAGTATGGAAAGCTTCTGGATTGTGGTAATGATAATATGACAGGTTGGATCATTCAACTGTCGTTCCAATATGGTCACATTAGTGTTGCTATTTGCGGCATCTTTTTGGAAATTGTCATACTCTCGCATGGTCTGATAGTCCAAGTCTTTGCGGTCCACCACAAACAACACCTTATCTATATATGACAGTTTACTGGCTAACAGCGAAGTCTTAAACGAGGTCAGAGTTTTACCAGAGCCTGTCGTATGCCAAATATAGCCTCCGGCTTCTATACTACCATACCGCTTGTTGTTATAAGCCACTTTAATACGTTTCAGAATATTCTCTGTGGCTGCTATCTGGTAAGGACGCATCACCATCAACTGGTTGTCAACAGTGAACACACAGAAGTGTGTCAATATACTCAGTATGGTATGCTTGGCAAAGAAGGTTTTGGTAAAGTCTTCCAGCATCATGATGCGCTTATTGCGGGCATCCGTCCACCAAGAGGTAAACTCAAACGAATTGCTCACCACCTGACCTTTCTTGGCTCTTTCATCTTCTTCATTGAAATGTAAGTCACGAGTAGTATTGCTGTAGTATTTCGTATAAGTGCCATTGCTGATAACGTAGATTTGCACGTACTCGAATAAGCCACTATCAGCCCACATCGACTCACGTCCATAACGTTTTATCTGGTTGAAAGCCTCACGAATATCAACGCCTGGCTTTTTGAGCTCCACATGCACCATTGGCAGACCATTCACTAGTATAGTCACATCATAACGATTCTTCGTCTTACCACCAGTTGGTGTATATTGACGCATCACTTGTAAACGATTTTGATGAATATCCTGCTTATCCAGCAGCATGATGTTCTTGATGTCCCCATTATCGAAAGTGAAGGTAAAACGAGGATCTTCCTGAATCACTCTCGTCTTCTCGATAATACCGCTGTTGGGCTTAGCTATGTTTGTTGAAAAGAATCGCTTCCATTCACTATCATTGAAGGTCACGCCATTCAGTAACTCCAGTTGTTGACGCAGATTAGCAATCAGCTCGTCTTCCGTGCTGATTGGCAGGTACTCATATTCCTGCATCCCCAACTGAGCCACAAACTGATCTTCCAAGTTGCGCTCACTCATATAGGGAGCCTCAGAAGCGAAAAATCCTTGTTCAAACTCCGCAACAACGGTACTTTCGTCATTCTCTGATATCAAGTCGTAGATTGCCATAGATTTATTTTTTTGGTTTATTATCTTGTTATTTCATTTATTTTGTTTATCTTTGCACGCAAATAGTGATTGTTTGTTTATGACACATATAGTTCTTAACATCGAGGATGCAAGCCTTATCCCAAGCCTGAAAAAGATTTTGGGTGCGATTAAAGGGGTTACCATCAGTAAGTCCCCAAAGATTTCGTACCGCGTTGATCCTTATGAGATAAGTCCTTCGGGCGATTCTTTCTTTGCCGACTCTCGTAATGTGAAAGCTGTTGAGGAAGATATAGCTAAGGCTCATCAGCCTGGAGCAAAATTCACGCGTCTTGAAAACAAAGAAGACATTACCGAATTTATCAATTCGCTGTAGGAAATGACTTACGCTATACTGCTTTCTGAACAGGCCAAGAAAGAGATTGCCGCCATCAAAAAGAGTGGCGACAAACCCACCATTAAGAAAATCACGAATATGCTTCTGGAGCTTCAGGAGCATCCGCGAACAGGCACTGGTCAGGTGGAACACTTGAAGCACTACGTCTTTGAAGAGACGTGGTCTCGTCGTATCAACAAACAGTATCGCATGATCTACGAGATTCACGATGCCGAAGTCTATGTTGCTGTTATTTCCTTGCGTTCTCATTACGGACAGAAGTAATTCTCTACTCAAACGTCAATAGTTTATTCCTGTAATAATCATATTGCTTTTCGCGCTCTTTTAGTTGCGCTTCCAAGTTCTGTATAGCGGCCTCGAAGGTATCGAGGATAGATACAATGCGCTGCTGCTCAGATTTGGATGGCAAAGCCACAATAAACTTAGCCATATTTTCACCTGATATACGAACGACTTTTGTACCCGTAGCATATTTTACCTTGAATTGCATAAACTTATGAGTA
>CADCET010000028.1:37722-93680 GCA_902800495.1 uncultured Prevotellaceae bacterium | reverse complement strand
TGCAGATTCAAAGTATCCCTCTTGGCCATCATGGCCAACAGAGCCTTCTGAACCTGTCCAAGGTTGGCCCTCTCTCTGATGATCGCCATCCTCCTGCATCATTAACGATGCAGGAGGACATAACAGTTCCAATGCGTCAAAAATAGGAAATAATTCGTTTTTCTTGCAAAAAAAGTGTATATTTGCATCGGCATAAAGAAATATGGGTATTTTAGGATTGTTCAAGAAAAAAGGGAACCAGCAAATTATCGACAATCGTTCTGAAAACGATTTGTTGGTATACACACCAGAATGCATCAACTCGCTTTCTGATAACGAGGTGTTTGTCTTTGGTAGCAATCTACGGGGATGGCATCAAGGTGGCGCTGCAAAACATGCACATAGGTATTTTGGCGCGATTTGGGGTCAGGGAGTCGGGCTACAGGGGCAATCTTATGCAATTCCAACCATGCAAGGTGACATTGACACTATTAAGCCTTATGTGGATGAGTTCATTGTATTCGCCAAGAATCACCAAGAACTTACGTTCCTCGTTACACGTATTGGTTGTGGTATTGCGGGGTTTAAAGATGAAGAAATTGCTCCTCTATTCATAGAGGCTCTAGGTTATGAGAATATTGTTTTACCATATAGTTTCATTAAGTCATTGGGGAAATAACATCAAATCTTAGCGACATGGAAAAGAAGATTGTAAAGATGAAATATAGAGCAACGGACAATATTCGCACATTAATAGATGCTATAAAAATGTGTATAGACAATCCACAAGGGTTGACTGAAGATGATTGCTACATTTGGGAAATAGAATAACTAAATCATTTTGTTTATGATTAATGTTAAGAGATTCGGATTCAATACTACAAGAGCTAACTGCTATGTGGTGAGTGATGAAACAAAAGAATGTGTCATCATAGACCCTTGCGCACAGGGCAAATATGAGAGAGAACTGTTTCAAAGATATATCCAAGAAGAAGGACTGAAACCTGTGAGGTGTTTGTTGACTCATGGACATTACGACCATTTGTTGTCGTGCGACCAAGTTCGTGATGAATTTGGACTTCTTCCAGAAATTCATCATAGAGACAAGCTTTGGATGGATCGCATGGAAATGAGAATTGAAGAAGTTTTTGGTGAAGGTGGCTTCGAATATGATATTGTCAAACCAGAGCATTACTTGCAGGACAATGAGGTTATCACGTTTGGTTCACACTATCTCATTACTCTTCATACTCCCGGCCATTCTCCTGGCAGCGTAGTTTTCTATTGCGAAAAAGAACACATCGCATTCACTGGCGATACTTTGTTCCGCAAGAGTATAGGTAGGAGTGACTTGTTGTTCGGATATATTGAAGATCTCATGAATAGTCTAAAATACATCACGACTCTTCTGCCAAACGATTGTACAATATATCCAGGTCATGATTTAGAGTCAACAATTGGGTTCGAGAAGAAAAAAAACTCTTATCTCTTACCCAGTTGGTATAAAAAGAACGAAGGCATGAAACATTTAGTTGTATTAACAGGCGCTGGTATCAGCAAAGAGAGTGGATTATCTACATTCCGCGACAAAGATGGAATGTGGCAGAACTTTAACGCCCAAGATTTGGCTAGTATTCAAGGATATAGGCGAAACCGAGCGGCTGTATTGGATTTCTATAACGCAAGAAGGCAGAACTTATTGAATGTTGAGCCAAATCATGCCCACAAAGTACTTGCGGAACTGGAAAAGGACTATATGGTCTCTATCATCACCCAAAACGTAGATGATCTTCATGAACGTGCTGGCTCGACCAATGTGCTGCATCTTCATGGGGAACTGAGGAAGGTTACTGGGTCTAACAATCCGAATGATCCTAAGTGTATTGTTGAAAAGCCTCTTGATGAACCAATCAAAATTGGCGAGAAAGCAGCAGATGGTTCCCAACTGAGACCATTCATCGTTTTCTTTGGCGAGAGTGTGCCCAACATGAAACAAGCAGAAAGAATTGCAAAGGATGCAGACATTTTTGTTGTTATCGGCACATCTCTTCAAGTCTATCCTGCAGCAAGTCTGAAAGAATCTGTACCTTGGAAAATTCCTTGCTACATTATTGACCCTGGCGAGTTCTGGGCAGAGGACATATATGGATTTGAACATATTAAGACCACTGCCGTTGCAGGTATCGACATATTAAAGGATAAACTGAGAATGCTTTGAATGTGCTTAAAAATGAATAAATGAGGAAAGCACATATAAAAAACAGAATAAGCAATTGTCAAATTTTAAAGTTTTATTATTATGAAACGCAAAGCTATTCTATTTGTGTTTTTACAAGTGTTTGGGCTATGTTGCCTTGCTCAATCTGAAACAGGTAATGATTCAGATACATCGTCCGTGTTGCAACAATATGTAGGATGTTGGCATCCTAATAAGCCAGGATGGCATGGTAAAATTACCATTACAACTGATGGGAACAAACTATATCTTACTATGTCAACTGATGAAGGGTATAAAAGGTTTGATAAGGTAATGGTCAGTGAATCAGAACCTTCTATTGAATGGTCATATAAGGAAGAGAGTGATGCACGTTGGTATATAGGTAAATGGAGTGAGACCAATCGTAATGAGATTCTTGTTAATGTAAATCATATCGATGCATCATGTGGCGTTCCAACAGAGGTCTATAGAATAGGTATTGAAGCTAATCATGCTGTAAAAGAGTGGCACTATTTTGCTGTTTTGGTCAACGATAAACTTGTAGTTAGTTACGGATATAAATGGGATTTCCTCTCTCCATCCAATGAGACATTATTTATGAAATCAGAGCGATTCATGTCTGCTTTTATATATAGTAAGGATAATTGAAATTCCAGTAAGTATGTTGAAAATACAGAAATGGGTTGTGAATCCTTGTCAAGAATGCACCCACGTGGTTTCTGATGAGACGGGCGAGGCCGTCATCATCGACTGCGGTGTATATAAGCCAGGAGAAAGAAAGCGCTTGCTTGATTACATATCCAAGGAACAGTTGCACCCAGTGCGACTGCTCTTGACGCATGCCCACCATGACCATCTATATGGAAATGATTTGATATTGGAGCATTTTGGACTCTATCCAGAGGTTCATGAGGCAGACAAAGACCTTATGCTGCATATGCTACCACTGCGCATCAAGGAGATATATGGTGACAATTATCCCTATTCAATACCAATGCCTCAAAGCTATCTCCATAGTGGTGAGATTATTAGTTTTGGCAATCATAAATTGAAAGTTATACACACTCCCGGTCATTCGCCCGGTTCTGTTGTCTTTCATTGCTGGGAGGAGAAAATTGCTTTTACTGGTGACACCCTCTTTTCTATGAGCATTGGACGGACAGATTTCCCAGGAGGTGACAAAGAACAAATGGCAGAAAGTCTGGATCTCATAGCTCGCAGGCTATCTGACGAAACAATCATTTATCCTGGTCATGGTAAGAAATCGACCATGGGACATGAGAAAGAATGTAATCCATATCTATGATTTTTTTAAAGCCCCAGCATTCCATCAAGAAATGTTGGGGCAAACCATATGTACACAAAACTAAAAATGAAGATTTCCTGTTATCAAGAGCACTATCGCTAGGAATGCTATCGAGAAACAGAACATGTAGATTCCGAAGAACCACCAGAAAACCCTTGGAGTACACCAGCAGCCCTTACGGGATAGTGCATTGTCCATATCACATTGGAAGGAAAGCAACATTGCTCGCTCATGCCTTTCCAATTCATCAAGGTATAGTTTGTGCATGGAGATATAATTATTGAATGTTGTTTCGATACTCTTTTTCAATTCATCAATAATATCATCCTTGACTGTGTTACATTGATAGATTATAGCATTCAAGCTATCTGGGTCGGCTCTAATTGGTATGCCCTCTGCATTTGCCTTGGCAAGGGCGCATTGAAAGAGGGTATATGCCAGGTCTCCTTCCTGTTTGATTTTTGTCAGTCTGTCCTTCGTTTCTCCTATAGCAAGACTTAGTTCTTTAACTCTAGGAACAAGATAACGAACATCTCCAATAGTTAGTCGCAATTCCTCCACCAGTTCTTTTAGATCTGCTGATTCCTGCTGCACTTCTTTCTCTTTCTCAGCCTTCTGGTCGAGTGCTTCCATCTTGGCATTGAGTGCAGTAAGGTCAAGGCCAGATGTTCTTTTGTTGTTTAATCCCATAATCGTATCTTATATTTGTCGGTTTATCTGTGCATACCACGTGAGGGACGCTTGTGCATGCCAAAGGCCTGCTGAGCACAGCGGCGAGCCCATGCCATATCATCTTCGTCTTCTTTTCTTCCCCAGCCAGATTCTGGTGCGCTGCCACCTCCACCACAGGATTCGGACATCTGAGTGGCGGCATCAAGGTAGTTGCCAAACAGGAGAATGGCGGTGTTCTGTACATCGACCAGTTTTGACCAGAGTATATCTTCAGGTAGTTTCACCTCCTTCATCAGAACATCGTCTACTTCCTTTGGTATATCAACAGGATAGTTCCTGCCGTTCCATTCTACGTCGTGGTGAACAATAGCGGGCTGTTGCTTCACAGGCTCTAATGTAGTAGTAGGATGCAACGGCATCTGCTTGGGAGATGACTGTTGCTTTGGCTGCACGGTTTTTGTTGCAGCAGGTGAGGAAGAACGGGTGACAGACTGTGTTCCCTTAGGATTGATTGCCTGCGTGTGAATGCCCTTGTCACGGTGCAGTTTCTCCCAGGTCGATCTAAGTCTCGACGGAGTGAGACTTCGCTTGTGGCCCAGCTCTGAAGCCTTGTACGTGGAGTTGCCCTTCTTGATAGAGTAGCCACATACCTTGCCGATGCTGTCACGCATGACCTTGACACCATAGCCTTTGGCCTTCAGCTTGGCTTCGTAGGTGTTGAAGTCGAACGAGTCCATTGACTTCAGGGCTTCGATACAGTCATTGGTCACCTTGTCAATGTTCCATTCACGTTTGGTCATCGACTGAATCCACCCCCGCTGCTCATTGATTTTATTCGCAGCCATCGTAGCCCTCTTGCCAATCATATACTCATTGTTGGTATTGCCTTCCATATCGATGCGGTTGGCATTGATATGGAGGTGGAGTATCTTACTCTTACTGTCACGGTGGAGCGAGACAACATATTGGCTGTTGGCGAGATGAGTATGTGGGTCGTCATCATCCCTATCTGGGCGTTTAAGATAAACGGCATCAAACTCCCTGATGAAGTCTTCCGCAAGTTTCTGCCAGTCAGCCATCGTCCAGCCTTCCGTTTCTTCCTTGGCTGGGGAAAGTTCGATTCGTATGGACGTGTTCTTGATGCGGCGATTTCCTCGCTGCTTCTCCTTAAACTGTGCCTGATGGAGCATCATCCTCGACCAGATAGACGAGGTGGTGAGTCCATCAGGCAGGTGACCGACCTTCACTATCTCAGCCAACTCCTTGTCGGCTGAGTATCTGACGGCATTGCTGCCGTGTGTGATTGTATTGGCTTTCGCTATCATCGCTGCGTAAGTTTTACTCCTTAGACTGTTCGATAATAGAATCCCATTGGGTGATGATGTTGTTGATGGCCAGGATCCAGTTCCGCATGAACTCATCATCATTGAAGTAGTTCTTGATCTGCTCCTGGGTTCTGCCCTTAAGGGCATTGCGGACATGAACCAGGTCACCACGTGCATCTGCGAGGCTTTTGTAAGCCTCTATTTCACGCTCTGTCAGGTGCAGTTTTGGAGTCTGGTTAACGAAACACTTACGGCCATACTCACTAATGGACATACCACAGGCTGTTGCATTTTTCAGCCCAATGTCATACTCTTCGTCATTGAGACGGAATTCGACTCGGCGACCGCGCTTTGCGACCTTCTTAATTGTTTGAATCTTATTCATTTTCTAAAATAATTATTTTGATATTCTTTCTAAAATTTCGTGGTCAGCCCAATGCGAGCTTGCGAGCGTTCAAGAATCCAATGGGAAGTACAAAGGGGTTCGCCCCTTTTGTACTACATTGGAACTTCTTGCAATAAGAGACGTTTCGGCTTGTACGACAATCCACAATGCTTTCGACACCGTGCTCGCTGCGCATGGAACTGACTATCAGTTATTTCTTTTCCAGCTGGTTCATATGGTCTATCTGAAGATCTCGCATAGAGTGGTAAGACCTATTAGGATCGGAGCCAGGGGTTAAGCCCGGAATCGGTTTACCATTGTCTGGCGCAAACTCGACTCCTGCTGATACAGTTTTATCGGTATCGGACTCAAACTTGTCAGTGACATCACGGATGACCTGGCTACCTACTTTATCAACCAACTTAACTACATGAGGGCTGGAGGGTGAACTATCAACACTGTATTCTTTTCCCTTTTGTTGATACACTCCTGAAGCGGCATCGCCAGAAGTGTAGCGACCACCATCCTCGGCACCCTTTACATTATTATATATTGTAGGGTTGTCGTGGGATATGGACTGTTGAGATTCAGGAACCAATCCGCTGCGAACGTTTTCCTCTGGAACAATTGCAGGATTCTGTTCCGACTGTGCTGGGTTTGATGGGGAATCAGCAGAACCCACACCCCCATTGATAGTATCATGATTGGCTGGGCATGTTTCATCTGGGAAACGATCCTTCATAGGAACATAGAAGGGATTGAGAATCTTCGTCCCGTCAACATACCAGGCAGAGATGCACAGCAGAGTATGAATACTTGTGCGGTTGTTCTGTTCGCTTGAGACAAGTCCAAGTTCGTTCATCGTATCGAGAACCTTTGAAACGGTCTTGCGGTCACACTTCCAAAGACGGGATAGTTCTACCTCGGACATGACCACCTGACCGATATAAATGTCAGTTGAGAATCCTTTCTTTTCATAGCTATGGTTCTCAGTGGATGCCAATTCTACGAGTGACATTAGGGCTTTCATTCGGTCTATCCCGTACTTGCTTGTAGCAAGGTATCTCGCCTGCCCCGTGGACAGGACGAGACAATAGAAATTCTCCTTGGAGTTCATCTTTATTAAAGATTAAATATTCTCACCTGATTTTCTAACCTTATCCACATGAGAAACCAAAATATCAATTTCTTCAGAAAGAACATCAGTAAGGTCTATGACTTGCTGGACTCCTTCCTGAAAATCCTTTGTTTTGATCTTCAAATAGTCCTGAAGGGATTGTTGTAGAGTGTCCACATGATTAAAGAATAACTGCTGGAACTCTGCATTATGAAATTCGATGTCACCACTGCTTGTCAACAAGTGGAGCATGTTGCGGACAATATTAGCGCAGAAAAACGCCTTGTCAATGTTAAACACTTCCTCCGTTACGTTTCGGAGGGATTCGAGCGATTCAAATCGCTTCTCGACAGAATCTGCTATGTACTCTGTCACGGGATTGGTTGCGGAATTATTATCCATCTTAATAATACTTTTTATTAATACTAAGCCTTTGCCATGTTCTGTAGTAGTTCATGAGCTTTCTGGTTTGCTTCCTCTTCCGACATGGATCTGTTCCTGCGCATCCATGACAGCAACTCACACTTCTCAAAGTAGATGAGCTTGCCGTTTGGACGGTAGAACGGGATGGCACTACTATGTGTCATCTTGTAGAGAGTACTGCGACTGATGCCCATAAACAGGGCAGCTTCTTCAAGGGTAAGCACTTCTTTGCCTACGCAAAGCAAATCTTCCAGCACGCTGATGCGCTGAATGAGATCGTTAACCTCCTTCTTAGTAGGTACGTTCTCGGGGTTATTTTCATTTCCTATCATAACTTATATAATTTAGTTTTCTTAATCGATGATGCAAAGGAACGGCATTTCTTGGACATAGTGGCCCTTGAAAATTTATATTTCTATTTTTAACCATTCAATAAAATCAGAGTATTTGTTTCCTATCATTGGATATGGTAATATAAATCTCAAATTTATTTGAATTCCTTCGTTTATATCGGAACAATTTCGTAACTTTGCACCTGCAATCGCGATGTTTGAAATGATGGAAGAACCAGACAAATAGTTAGATATGATTTCTTTCGATTTTGTCCCGTTTTTGTCCCTCCGAGAGCACTTGTCTCGCAAGACAAATTTCCAAGTAATTGATTTACAGATGGTTTTGGAGTTCCAAAACTTGTTATATCTGATAACCACCAGTTTCCACCAAAACGGGCCTTGTGACCCCGTGAAGGTGGCATCACAAAGGAACTCATTAGTCTGGAAAATCACATCATCAATCTCCTCTTCAAGGATATTGATGCCAAAATCTGAGAGAATACTACTGTCTGCCATATGCTACTCATGTGTTACGATGGGAGTGCCATCACCACCGGTAGCACCTCCGTTATTATTTGTGTTTCTTGCAGTACTCAGTCCTGCATCCCTCCATCTGTTATGCGCTGCCGTGGCAAATTCGCCCCTTCTGTCAGTGCGGACAGCCGTTGCAGATAGAAGTTCCGAAGTTCTCTTTTGATTGTTTAGCTGAACAAGATAGTTGACCAGCGTTTCATTCTGCTTACAGATGTCTGCATAGATCTGGAGATACTGCTTCTTTCGCTGTGCATTGGGCATGTATGCCTCCTGAGTGGCACGGATGGCGCATTGGAACATGTTGTAATAGCTCTCCCAACGCTCTTTATCAGAGAAATTACCTCCTGCACCAACAATCCTGTTGATATTATTCTGGTAGTCCTGAAGCTTGTTGGTAACCTTTGAACCTTCAGCAACCCATGCCAAGTCAAGAGCACCGCCGCTTCGGTCTGCAACATTCAGGGCTTCTACCTTTGCCCTTTTGGTCAATGCGCTGTCAACATCCTCGGCATCACCAATCTGCTGGTATGCAGCAACGCCTGCCAGTGTTCGGTATGACAGCTTGTTTTTCGATGCAGCACTCTGTTGATAACTGTTATGAAACAGGTCATAGTACCATGATGGAGTCAGGCCACCTGCTCCAATCTCCATAACGGTAATTTGGTTCATCTTGGCTTCATCGTGGTTGTATGACACACTCACCTGTGCCTGTAGGGTACAGGGGATTAAGCCACACGCGGCAAGGATGAACATCCTAATTTGTTTTCTTCGAGTCATATCTATTCGTTTTTACTGTTAATATCCAAGTGCTCCAGCAACCCTCCATCTTCCAAAGGCATCATTGACAATCTCCTGTTTTGTCTTGGCACGATATACCTGTCTCTTCCAATAGCCGATACGTACCTGAATGTATCTCCATGTGTCGAAATATGCCTTGTTTAGGTGGGTTCGGATATTGTCTAATGAGGTGTTGATGCTATTGAGAACAAGCAGGAGATCTGATGTGGAACAGGCAGCAGCTCCAGTGGCATAGAGAATCAAATCACTGACAGAGCGATAAAGATTCTCTCCTTCAGAGGCTATTTTCTCAATGGCTTTCCGATTGATGCTTATCAGTAGCGTATCAGTACTTACGATATTACCCCGCGAGAGGCATTTCTCATTGAAGTCTTCCAGCATCTTCTTATAATCCTGAATCCTGTCAGATACGGTCTCATAGGTGGAATAGACATTCAGGCTGGTACGCAAGCCCTGATAGAGAATGTCAATGATATCAAAGGCTCGCGTGTATTTGTCCAGCTCCACGTTCAAGTCCTTATACTCGATATTGGCCGTGCTGCTATAGTCATGCAACAGTTTGTTGCTGGCCTCCAAGGTGGAGCGAACCAACAACAGGCTTCGCTGTGTCTTGTGGTCTTCGATATAGGCTTCGACACTTACGAAGTCAAAGCCGTACTGTGCCTTCATAATGGTAGGGAAAAGCATCAAAATGAATAAGATGCCGTACCTGTACCTATTCTTCATTGTTTTCATCATCGTCATATTTTCCATTGTAACCTACGGAATGTGAACTGTTGGCAGCATGTCTGAGCCAACGCCTCCTGCATTGTTCAAGCAACGTGAGCCTACGGCCATCCTCATCATTGATATATGGTGCAATCTCTTTGAGCATATCTATGATGGAATGCTTATAGTGCATCATTTTTTCCAAGGAAACCAAGTCTGCATAGATCTTGGTAAGCCGTGAGTCAATCTCACGGGCTATCTCCAGTCTGTCACTCGACCAAAGAAGATGGTAGGTGTCTTCCGTGTCATCCTCTTCTGCAGGGGCGGACTTGGCATATTCCGTGGATATTTGACAGGATGGGTATTCCTGGGCAATCTCTGAAAGTCGGGCATTCACCTCGTCTGCTTTTTCCTGGTCACTCTTGGATGGGTCTAACTCTATGACATCAACAACCTGTGTGTCACTATAGCTTGTCGAAAGCGTCCAGCTAATCTGGACAATAGCCCTGTGTATCTTGATACCAAGGAAATACTTGGGTCTTCTCGCAATAGAGACCTCTGCTTTGAAGGTGACGGTTCCACGGATATTCGGCATGGTGGCTGTCCTTGTAAAGGTATAGCCATTCCATGAGCCGCCATCCTGCCATGTCAGATTATAGGCTGTCTTGCAGTCCTGCATAATGGCCGGGATGCGGTAATAGTCATCTGTGACAACGGCTTCACCATCTGCCGCCTCCTGCTGAGCCTGCTGAATATCCTTCAACTTGTTCTTCCAGCTGGTAAGCTGGGTGTTGAGCTGTGATATTTTATCCTTATTGGCATTGTACTGTCTGCGGTAGGTGACTGCTTCCTCGATGCTTGACTGAGAAATCAACTTCAGGAGTTCACTGTTCTCTGCTTCAAGAGCATCTATCTGCGACTGGAGCAGTGCAATCTCACTCTCTGCTTCCTGACACTGGGAATCAAGCTCTGAGGTGTCGATGGAGCTTTCTGTCAAGGTGGTGGCCATGGAACACTCTTTCGTATGTGCCGATGGTGAACCTCCACAGCTGTTACATTTATACTGTGTCGAACCTTCACCTAACTTGGCACCGTCATTACAGGTGATGCTGATAGTGACAGTCTCACATCCTTCGAGTTTCTTGGCATCGGTAGCCTGATAGTAGTTCTTGGCATCATGGCCCAGATAGTATCTGTAGCCTTGGTCATTATCGTTGTACTCTGCAAGACGAGCATTCATCCCGGCCTTGAAAGTATTAATGTCCATTGTGTAAGAGTCAAAGACATCCTCATAGACGACTTCCTGATTGTCCCAGCTCTTGGTGACATAGATTCTGTCAGCATACGACTTGGCATATTGTCCGCTACTTGACCTGCTGATGATGTAGGCCTGGGTATAGTAGGAGAAGTTATATGTGAAACCGTCATGAGAATTATTCAGCTGGTTGACTCTTTCCCTTGACCAACCGGCATAGTTCTCCGAGTTATGGAGAATCGCCTGATATTCGGATGAAGTCGGAGTGTAATTAGGATCAGTGGTGGCAATGCGATACCATTGAGAACCATAGATGATGGAGTTGTCATCAGTAGGAGGATTGTAGTCACACAGCACCTCACTGCCGTAATCGCGTCTGTAGATATACCAACGCTGAGTATAGTACTGTCCCATTCCTTCACGGGCATAGTCCGTAATCCAGGAGGTGACATTATAGTTTGACAGGTTGAACAGGTTGGCAAGACCTTCCTGACCTCCGATAAGTCCGAGGATGGTTCCCCCTGCATCATTATCAAGCTGCTCATAGAGGGTATATATATTGTCTGCAATGGTGATGACAGAACCGATCTTGCTGTCGATTACGCCGTTGAAGGTGCTACCTTGCAAAATGGCTCCAGAGACATTGCCAACACCTGCCGAAGCAAGGCTGACTCCCATCTCATATAGATTGTTGATGTCTTCCTTCAGATTGTCAACAGTGAGATAGTTGCCGATGTTTGACATGTTATCAAGCATTCCCTTCCAGTCCATACCACCCAATTCGGAAAGCTTCAGAATATCTGCAATATCCTGACTGATTTCCAGAAAGGCAATGTCACTGAAGGTTAGCCGACTGTTGGTGACGATTGACTCGAACTGGTAGCAGAGAGTCTTGGTTTCCTCACAGACTTTCATCAGGTAGGTTCCCCAGTACAGCGCATTATGGGGACTCTTCAACATCATACCTGCCACAGTCCATATCTTGGGCATGATCTTGGCAGAAACCATGTGGTAGATACGACGATAGTAATAGTTTTCCGTGCTGCTCGTCCAGAGTCCAAGGTCTGTCAGAGCCTTACGGTCAAGGTATTTTGCCGCGAAGATACCTGCTGCCGCCACTTCTGCTGCCTGGTAATGTTCCCGGATTTTACTCAGCTGTTCATTATAGTAGGTCTCAGCAACGGTTTCAGTTGCATAGGCTGATGCCATGGCAGCAGCAGTCTTAACGTCTATATTGATGCTATAGTACTGCGCCCTGGCTGTTACTACAGTCAGGGTACAGGCTATCAGCACTATGAACTTGAAACCTTTCATCACTATGCAATGGCTGTTTTGTTGGGTTTGAGATTCAACACATGCCCGGCTTGGTTGACCTTCTGGGCAAAGGGCAGGCTCTTGCTTATTCCAGACCTGTTCCAGTCACGAACATATGCCTCGATGGCATGCTGATGGTCACAGTTCAGCTCCTTCTTATAGAGCTTCAGAGCTTCCTTCTCAGCACGTTCCGTGGTGTAGGTCATGTAGCATTCACGAGGCTCCTCAACACCAAAGACGGCTCCCACGGCTCCACGACGGATATACACCTCACGGAAGAAACTGCGTCCTTCCTTGTTTTCGAGCCTGTTGATGGTGAAGATCTTCTTGCAGTCAACATCAGTGAGTCCAAGGATAGACTGAATCTCATCGAATCGCTCACGGAACTTGCTTTGGTCAAGCAGCATCACCACATCAGAGTTGTTGATGATGGCTTCCTTCACAATGGGACTGCCGACAATATCCTGAATTTCCTGTGTCACCACACCGACACTGGCCCAGAACTTTCTGGCTGTCTTATACAGGTACTTGATATATTCTGCCATCATCGGGGATGCTATGGCCTTCCATGCCTCTTCGATGACCAGAACCTTACGGTTTTTCTTGATACGCATCTTCTGGATGAATACATCCATAATGATAAGCGTCACAAGAGGGAAAAGGAGCGGGTCATCCTTGATGGAGTCAATCTCAAAGACGATGAATGTCTCATCGAACAGGGTAGAGTCGAGGTCTTCATTCAGTGTCTTGTCATGATTACCGCCACGGTAGAAGTCCTTCATCATATAGCGATAGGTGGATACATCAATGCTTGTGATGCTGTTCTCCTGGCAGATGTCTGGAATACGCTGCACACTGAACTCATAGAAAGAGTTGAAGGACAGTTCCTTCACCTTCAGCTCCTTGCGCTTTCTCTCGATCTCATCAATCATTCCCTCGATACGGGCTTTCTTTGCCTCCTCAGTCTCTTCGGAGTTGGTATGACGGTTGCGATCATCGATAATGAGACTCTTTCTGAGGTCATCGCGCTGTGGCGGTGTGAAGCCCTTGAAACCATTGAAATACACATCGTAATACTCACTGATGACCTGCTCAACAAGGCGTTCCTCGGTCTTGGTGGGATTACCCTGTGTTCCTTTCCAGATGAGCATGACAAGGTTCTTCAGGAATCCAGTCTTCTCCACATTCAGCTCCTCACGCTTGATACGGAAGGGGTTCATGGTGATTGGATGCTCCTCTGTATAGCTGATATACTTACCGCCTACATACTCACACAGGCCCTCATAAGAGTTACCCGTATCGACCATCACAACATCGGTGTTCTGCTCCCACATCTGACGTACTACGCTGTTCATGTGGAATGATTTACCTGAACCAGATGGGCCAAGGCAGAAGAAATTGGAGTTGTCGGTAATCTTTTCCTTACCTTCCTTACCGCTGATATCGATGGCTACAGGTACACCCTGACGGTCTGTATAATAGATCTTCAGTGGTGTTTCCTCACTATGCTGGATATGCTCCTTGTACATCAGACAGGCAGCAGCGTCACTGAGAGTCAGGAAACGGTCATAGTCCTGACTCATACCATAGCAGTTTCCGGGGAAAGAGTTGACGAACAGTTCAAGCTGGTTATAGGCTCTCTTGCTGATATGGATGCCTATACGGCTGAAAGCATTCTCGATATGGTTGGTGCATTTCTGGATGTCTTCATCTGCTGGCATGGCCACCACGATATTGAAATGGCTATATACCAACTGCTTGCTTTCCCTGGCTATCACATCCTGAACACGCTTGATGTCCTCGACGGCTATCTGGTTAGATGGGTTCGGAATAGACGCATGGCGGTTTTTCTTCTTGTCAAGCATTGACAGCTCACGCTTCTGGTTCGGCATGAAGATCATCTGATTGTAAACGACGGTCTCAGCATGGGGGATGCTGTCAACGGCTGAAACGAGATCCACAGGCATGGAGGTGTTGTTGACCTCTATGTTTGTGAACGGCCTGATAAGGGTGGGGAGGTTGGTACAGTCAACATCCACAAGGCTATACACCTTACAGCGTCTGTTTCCCATGGAGATACACTCTTCATCAACGTTGAAGTTCGTCATCGAAACAGTCTTGTCCTGGAAGTTCATGGAGAAATACCTGTCAACATAGACACGCGCTTCTTCCTTGCCCAAGAAACTGGCTGGAATGCCGGAATCCCTGAGCTGGTCATGAACCTTGTGTATCTTCGCAAGGAAATCTCGCCATTTCTTACCGTCATAGGAGAATAGACGGCTTTTCTTGGATTCCTGTGTGATAATGAGATAGGTCTCATTGTCTGTGTATTCACGTCCCTTGAAATAGTCAAAGTATGATTTAGAAAGGAACTCATGGGCTTCCCCGGACTCGTCTTTGAACCGTTTTCTGATAAAGATATCCTGCTTGTGAATGGCATAGCCCTCACCTAATGTCTGGGCAAGAGCCGTCATCAGATGGGTAAACTCATAGTAGCTGTCGATATTGGCAGAAAACTTCTGGACGGGATTCGTCAGTCTAAGTATCGCAGAATATTCGCCTGTCTTTGTGTACAACACACCTACACCATCGTTATCCTCGATGGAGAAGTAGATGTCCTGGAATATCTTTTTGCGCTTTCCTCCTGTGCCAAAAGCATAGACGGAAATAGCCATGCCAACGAGAATTGCAATGAATATGACGATAGCGTAAATTACCATTGTTTTGAATGATCTGCTTGAAAAGATTCTTTGAAATTAAGGTAGGCCCACCCTTATGCGAAGATGAGCCTACCCACGTTACTCAATTATGTTCAACACACTTGCTCATTGTTGTCGAAATACTGATATTACATTCTTCTTGAATAGGCAAAGATAAAGACACCATGGTCTTCCTTCTTGGTATGCAATCCCTTTTTCTGCTTGAAGAAGACAAGGGCTGCACCAGTACAGAGCGATACACTCAGGACAATTAGACCTGCCACGAAACCGATCAGACAGTAGGCGATGATGAAACCGATAATGGCTCCACCGACCGCTGCTGCAGCCCAGTATATGTAGCGTCCCTGAATACCCATGAATTCAAGGGGTTTCTGAAGCCCCTTGAACAGAGGGTAATCAACGTAGCTGGTATCATCAGGTGTATTTGCCATATAGCCTTATCTGAGATTCCTAGACCAATTAGTTCGTAACACCGAAGAACAAAGGCAGAGCCTGGGCAGCAGCCACAAGGAAGATACAGGCACCTACGACCATCATAATCTTCTTCTTGACATCCTGCTCCTCGTTGTTCATGGCGATGTACACAGAGATGGCACCGACCACTGCAACCACACCGGCAATGGCGTAGCAGAGCTTAACGACATAGGGTACGTACTTGGCGATTTCCTCTGTGACAGTGGAAAGGGCTGTAGTACCAGCGGTGTAGTCGCCAGCTGCATTCTGGGCGAATGCTACGGCAGTGCCGCAGACGAGCATGATAGCCAAAGACTTCAGTCTCTGGGAGTTGAAAATACTTTTTGCTAAATTCTTGATTTTCTTCATTGTTTTACTTTTTTGTTAAATACTCACTATATTCTCTTCTGCGCATTTGAGATTTCTAAGCTATGTGATATCCGAAGAAGGCCGGGAAGACAATGCTTGCACCAATGATGAAGATGATGGCTCCAATGAGCATCATAATGGATTTCGTCACATCTCCTTCTCCAGTTGTCATCTTGAAATAGATCTGCAGGGCACCGATAATGGCCACGATGGATGCGATGGCATAGACCAGATACAGGACATAGAGCATCATGGTCACGGTGTAGTCATGTGCCGTTGCAAGGGCATCCGCTCCCCAGCTGTAATCAACCCCGCCACATTTTGCAGCTGCAATCATCGGCGTGAGGAGCAGGATGCCAAGCAGCACGGACTTCATTCCTGTATTGACAGTTCTACAGATTATCGATGACATGTTCTTTCGTGATTTTGCGTTTGTTGTCGATGTGCTTCTGATTAAGGTAGTCCTTGAACTCATTGGAGTCCAAAGAGAAGCTGCTTTCAACATCAATATCCTCCAGTTCCTCTGTATGCTCCTGGTTGAGCTGTTCACTGGTCAGCTTTTCTTTCTTTTCCTCAACCGGAACTTCCTCTTGCTCCTGGGCATGTCCGTTCGGCTCGTAGATATGAAGGCCGTCATCGGAAAGGACTTCCGTGTAATTTTCATCATCCCTTGACGAGAAATCATCAGGATGTTCGCTGACTTCAATCGGGCCGTCTTCATCGGCCAGGTTACTTACGTCAAAGGTCTCAGCGTCATTCTTGGGCTGATCCTTGAAACCATACAGGTCTTTTGTGATAATGAAAGCGTAGTAGATGACATACGCTACAGTCAACACAGTCGCAAATATTGCAAATGGACTCATAGTTTATCTGGAACTTTTAATGTTTATACTTTGTTTCTTCTTCTGTCTGTAGCCCGAAAACCATATCCGGGTAGCAGATTTGCTGAGCGCAAAGGAATAGGAAACAGGGCATCCGAAGAAAAAAACAGATAATTTGGAGCCGATTCTTAACACACGTTATCCGATGAGTATAATTATGGATTGTTTTTCATACTATAAGCTGAGACACAGGCATATACAAGAAAAGGAAGCCCCTGTGTCTGTGGACTTCCTTTTCATCTGGCACTTTATCTGGCAGATTCAGTTCTAATGTGGTTCTATGGCCTTTCCCGTCAGTGCATCGTTCAAATCCTTGTACTTCTCATACCTGAAGGATTCGTCTGTCGCTTTCTCAGGATAGTTCAGCACAATGGTATGAGTAGCCTTCTTTCCGGCCTTGTCATTGTCAAGATAGCAATGGATATACCTGTAGTAATTGAGGTAGGGGATGACTTTATGCAGGTTGCTGACGGAATTCAGTACTATATAGTCACATTCCGTCTCGATACATATGCCAAAGTTCTGCAGCTGTCTGAACATGGCGTAGGAGAGGAAATCGAAGAATCCCTCAAAGACGCAGCAACGCTGGGAATGACGGGGTGGATCCATCAGGATTGCAGAGTATGTCTTGACACCGATACACCTTTTGCAATACTTGTTCCTCGCCTCCATACCTTTCTCTGTGTTGTAGAAGGCAATGGCATAATAGTTCTTTCCGTTGACGTTATAGTTCACCTGCTGACAGTATTTCTTGGCGATCTCGACATCAATACCTCTGCTCGAAATGTAGTTAAGCAGGTTGTAATGGCTGAGTCCCGTGACGGAACTGACCGCTGTACCATGCTCCTGGTCTTGCTGTTTTTCTCTTGGCTGCCAGTTGCCATCGGACTGTGGGACTGCCGACAGGTCTTTGATGTATGAATAGCTGTAGTTCTGGGCCTCTTGCTCCAGCATCCTAAGAATCTCGTGCGGAGTCAGGTTGGGATAGAGCCTTTGGGCAAGGTTGATGATGTTTCCTCCTTTCCCTTCGGCAAAGTCATACCACATGTTACAGTCAAGATCAACCTTGAAGGATGCCTCTTTTTCCTCATGGAGGGGTGAGAGATACCAATATCTCTTCCTGTAGCTTCTGGTACACTTATAGGAGTGATGGGAAAGGAAGTCAACAAGACTTATTGTTTTTATCTCCTCGATGTTCATACCTTATTATATATATTGGAGTTTATTATATATATACCCGTTAAACCTTAAACCTGTTAAACTTCGTCCTCGTCATTGTGGAAGACATGGTTTAGGTAGTCGGGATGAAAGTCATATCCGTTCTGGGAACGGGTGATGATATTCTTGTTTGTGAGTATCTGGAGGAGGTTCTTCACGCCGTTAACACCTCTCTTATATCCGGCAGCAGCATAGTAGTCGCCCATTTCTGCCACCAGTTCCTTATAAGAAGTCGGCTGTTTCTCTTCGAAGAGCTTTTCAAGTATTTCCTTGTGTGTCTCGTCTGGCAGTGAGGTAAGCGGTTCTTCTTTCTTCTTTACAACGGTCACATGATAGCCGTCTTCCAGTACAGGCATAGCGTTCTCATCGATATGAAAAGCAAAGGAAGAGAACTCTTTGTCTCTCATGTGCATTGGCCTGACCTCACTGATATCTGGAGTCTGCTTGTTCTTGCTGATGACAAGGACGGTCTCAGCCTTGTTTTCCAGCTCAGTACCGATGTGTCCTCTGGTGTTGTTGTCGTTCTTGTTCAGGTGCAGGACACAATGGATATGCAGATTGTACAGGCTCGTCCAAGCCATGAGCATGGTAATGACATCCGTCGCTTCCTTGGCATTGTTGATGTCATACATGAGATCACGAAGACCGTCAATGATGACAAGACCGTAGCCGGAGCTCTTACGCAGGGCATAGTCGATAAGGCTGAGACGGAGGCTTGGCGTGTATTCTCGCAGACCGACAAAAGTAATCATGTCGCTGTCTATGTCTATCGGCTGGCCTGACAGTTTCAGGATTCTCCCGAGAACCTTGTGACAGTGATATCGGCTCTGTTCGGTGTCAAAGTAGAAAATCTTCCTTTTCCCTTCCGGCATGGTAGCCTTATAGTTCAGGACAGTTCCGTTCTTGATGGCTGCCGCTACCATGGCCGATACGTTAAAGGTCTTCTTGCTCTTCGCTTTACCCGTCGATGCGCTGAAGTTGCCAAAGGTGGCAATGGTACAGTCACCAACCCATAAGACCTGGGGTGGCATTTCCGGCTTCTCTGACGGATGTATGGTCCCTTTATTGAAGTATCTCTCTAACTGTTCATCTGTGAACTCGCTTTTGAAGAGCATTCCGATCTCCAAGGATTCCTCCTTGACGACCTTCTGCTTCTTCCTGTTATTGTCTTTTCCCATTTCCGTTACTGCTATTTTTGGACTGGCCAGGCTTTTCTGTAGCCTTGACCGTGGATTTCTCTATAAGTTCTGTCAACTGAGCGTCAGTAAGCATGTAGCCACTGACACTGCTCTTCCTGGTCTTTGACTTACCCATTACGCTGTTCTTTTTTTAGTTGAAAATATAAGGAGGACTGTTTAAGTGCATCCTGAATGGTCACCACAGGGTCATTCTTCATCCATTCGTCAAGCTCCTTCTTGCAGAAATAGACCTGCTTTCCTCTTGGCTTATAGTGGGGAATGGTGTGTGCGCTGGTCATCTTATAAAGCTGACTCATTGATATTCCCAGATAGTAACAGGCTTCCTCTGAGGTAAGCATTTCCTTACTCGTAAAGAGCATGGCTTCCACCTTGGTCAACCTCTTCAGGAAGTCTGCCGGGTCGAAATTAACAAAATCCTCTAAGGAGTCGAGCTTTTCAATCAGATACTCGACTCGTTTGTTCAGGATCTCGTAATCAATCTTATTCTTCATTGTCTATACCTTATTATATAATATAGAGGGGCTACCCCCGAAACTGAAACGATTCGGCGGCAAAGGTAGCCCTTCCTTACAATAATCAAGTGATAACGACCTTGATACTTCTCATTATCAGTATGAGTATCTTTACTCTTCTTTTTCTTTCATACTCTTCAGTTTTCTTGCAAAGTTTGCAAATGCTTTCTGTGTTTGCGGATGACGGTTCCTGTACTCACTGAGACTTGAACTGATGTCAGTACGCTTCAGGACTTTCATCGTCTTGTAGGAACACAGCAGCTGATAGTCCGCAATAAGCTTCTGCCAGTTGTGGGAAATAAGATGCTCTGACCTGAGACAGTCCAGGAACAGGGCTGCAAGGCCGTTGTTGCTGACCTGTAATGGCCGGTCAAGAGAACAGGAAAAGAACAATTCCATATCCTCCATCGACACGTCGCCAACAAACAAATGAGCCTCATTGACCATATCAGCAATGAGACTCAATTGAATATCGTTGAAGCAAGACAAAGAAGTAGGAACATAGTCTGCCGCGCCATAGTCATTAGACTCTTCAGCTATGGCTTCAGTCGTGTTGAACTCCTGATGCAGCTCTCTGAACTCTTGTCTTGTCAGGCCATCTTGACTGAAATACTTCAGTACAAGATCCTTCCTGTTTGCTAGCAGGTCAAACATGCTGTTGATGTTCATGGTATGCTGCTTCCATGAACTGATGTTTGCGTTGGTTTTCGCAACGAATACACAAAAAGAGAGAGCACGGAGAAATTTACTTTCCGTTTCATCATTTTGTGAAGTTAAAAATTAAACAATAAGCCTCTTTTCAGTGAGGCCACTCATTGATAAAATCCACACTTTAATACCTGCCAGGTATTCATGGTGGGTTATGGGTATGACTTTACTTGCAATCAAGTTTGCTGTAATTTCCAATTGGTAGTGCAAAGATAGAAGCATCTTGTGCAGTCTATCTGCACAAGTACAAAGAATCATCTTTATGCCTTCTTTCATGCGTTTAAACTCCTTATTAACGGACAAACTTATGTCTTCTTATGCCATTTGAAATGACTTCCTCTCTTTCACTTATAGTCATTGGAACATCGTTGGTTCTGCCTGACTCAGCCCATCTTACCAGCTCATCCTTGAACAGGATATAGTTCTTTCCCTTGCGTGTGGCCGGTATGTTTCCGTTCTCCAGATGATAATACATCGTCGAGCGTTTCATCTTCAGGAACGCACAGGCTTCTGTGAGGGACATGGGGATATGGCCGTTCTCCTCAGATTTTTTCTTTTGGGTGAGATCTCCTTGCAACTGGTGTAACAGATGCTCTAAACCATCTACTTTCTGGAGAAGAAGGGTCACTGCGGACGGCAGTTCGTTAAATGTCAATTCTTCGTATGCCATTATTCTAAATGTTTGAATGATGGTGCAAAGTAATAAACTGATTCAATGCTGACAAAGACTTACTGGAGTAATTTTCAGATAATCATCAGGTAATTATTATAGTTGGGCCAAGGTGTTTAACTTTGTGGGGTAGTGAAAGGCAAAGCTGCCTTTCTCAGGAACATCTATATCAATCTTGCAGGTTCCTTTCTGGCGCATGTTCCTCCGAATGGTCTCTACCTCGACATCCTTTAACTCGGAAGGGAAACTCTGTTTGATGAATCTGGCTCTATGTTCGCCCTTCCATCCGCAACGCTCCCCAATGTTCCAGACAAAGTGGCGTAAATCAAGTGTGGAAAGGCTCCCGTCGGTACAGACAGGAGTAAGGGATGCTTTCTTGTTATGATACCAGAGATACACATTATTATATAATATGGTAATGGAAACATCCTTCATATACGGACTTAATGTGATCTCAATATACTGTCGGATGGCTGACAGCATGGCTTTGTCCATATCTTCTTTCTCAGTCTGGTGCTGCTTGCGGATGGTTTCATACAAGGCAATCTGTTCATCAGTTGGCCTATGGCCTTGCAGTCTTGATTGGAGGCGTTTCTTGCTTTGCTTCCGTAAGAACTTGACCAGGCCATATCCTGCCGTTGCCAGGACTGTCGGGATAAAAAGACCGTATAGAAGTAACTGGAAGAGATAAGGATGATATCCTAATGACGCATATCCTGCCGATGGCGAAAGGAGGATGGCCAATGGTATGAAGATAAGCAGCATGGCAGCGGATGCCGCGCAGAACATAGTAAATAGAATCTCCCTAAACTTTATTGCCATAATCGTATTGTTTTCTATGATTTGGACTACAAAGTTAGGGAGATTCTTCTGAATAACTCTGAATAACTAAAACAAAATGGATGTTGCTTAACTTAATTTAAAACGCTGAAATTTAACGTTTTACGAGTTGTGAAAACGTCATTCTTTTGCCTTCTTTTCAGTTGTTTGGCACTTGTTTTCGTGGACGGCCTCTTTTCTTCTTTTCTCCATCGATGGGTATCACTTTCGGTTTTAACAAACCTAAACATATCTTGTTGGCTGCTTCACGACGTTTCGGGTCTGCATGACGGGTATAGATCTCTGTCGTGCCGATGGTCTTATGGGCAAGTAGCTTCTGAACGGTGAATGCGTCAGTCCCCATTTCAATCTGCAATGAGGCATAGGTATGCCTGAAGCAGTGGAAGGTTATATGCTTCTTGATTCCTGCAGAACTAATCCAATCTTTTAACGGATGATTGGTCATTTCTTTCTTCAGACCCTCAAAAATCAGGCCGTCTTTTTTCTCGCCAAGCAGCATATAGGCTTCTTCACTGATAGGAATGAGGTTGTCCGCCTGGGTCTTTACGGAGATAAAGTCAAGGTAATGGCCGCCATCCGTATATTCCTGCACATTGTTCCACGTCAGGGCCATGATGTCACTGCGACGGAGGCCTGTCAGACAAGAGAAAATGGAAGCTCGTCTCAGAACGTCGTACTCGCACGGGGTCTCATATAATTTCTTAATCTCTGCAACTGTCAGGCTCTCCCTGCGTGTGGCTACCGTATTGATGCGGTCAAGGTAGTCGTTGACATTCTCCTTGATACACCTGTCTCTATAGGCCACATTCAGGAATCCACGGAAGGTTGACCAGTAACCGGCGACCGAGTTCCTGGCCAGAGGCAAGCCCGTCTTCAGTCCCTTGGCGTTCAGAAGGTAGTCGTGGAATTTCTTGCATAGCTCCAGATCCACATCTATGAAGCGGCATTTGCCTTCCACGAACTTTTCGAAGTGCTGATATACATATTCCCATTTCTGGTTCTTGTTCTTCAGGATTTGGCGGTAGTAGGCGAGGAAGTCGCCCTTCAGCCTCCGTTCATCGAGGATGCCGAGTCTCTGGCTGACAACATCCTCGTAACGCCGACATCGGATAACCTCGGCCTTCTTTGCCATTTCCTTGTTGTACAGGATTTCTTCCTTCGTCTTGGGATCTGGATAGATGTAAATCCCGATAAACTCATGGCGCACTATCTTCATGGTGATATTATCACGGAGTCCAGTACGAGAGCATTCCGTTCTTCAGCTTTTTTGTTCTCAACGTAACAGTCTTACAAATCTGCATAGTTCTAAATATTTTAAATTGGTTGCAAAATTATCCGATTATTACATGCTGATATCTGTCAGCAGCAAATAATTTGGACATCATTTGAAAATCATTCCAAATAGGCTTAATCCCAGCATATTCATGATATGTCTGAGGCCATTTTCTAACTTGAATCATAACTTTCCATAACTTAATCATAACTTATTATAACTTGAAAATAACACGAGAATAACTTCATCCTAACATTATCCTAATATTATCCTATCATTATCCATAATGTGTAATTACTGCTGTTCAGGCCGCTTTTTGTCCTTGAAGATCTTGTCGATGGCCGTCTTCAGATACACTCCGAAATTGCCATCTTTAAGACTTGGCACCTTGTAATGCCTGATAGCGTTATACACGGTGTTCTTCCCAACACGATAGATGTCCACTATCTGATCGACAGTATAGTATTCGTCAGCATACTGGATTCCTGGATTCTTTGCATAATCCACATGAACCTTGGAGTAATAGGTGATACCGTACTCCTTCTTGGTGGGGATGTTATGTCGATGGGTAAAGCTCCTTCGGGCTACAGCTGTCATGTTATACTTCTGTTCTATATCGTCGCAGGTGTACCACTCTGTGATATTATCCACAGATGTGTATTTGCTGAAGAGTTCATCCACCACCTTTTCGTCATAGAACAGGAATCCGGCCTTCTGAACACGAGGGACACGCTTGGTCCGGGTCAGGTAGTGAACCCACTTCTTGTTCTGCTTATATCGTTCGGCAATCTCCTCGGCACTGATATAACCGGGAATCTTACCGTAGTTTCCATCATCCTCTACAGTGTCATCATCGGGATATTCCGCTATCTCGATAGGAGCATCTATTATTTCTTCTTCAGCCCTTACCTCCTGTTCGTTCTTAATCTTTGCATTGATTTCTTCAATAGATAGGCTGCCGTTCATGCGTTCCTTAATAATACGGTCAAAGTCTTCACGACGTATCAAAGTAAACTTACCGCGTTTCTTCTTCTCAACATGATATGTCTTGACATAATATTTTGCTTGATCCAAATTGAATCCATATATGTATTGGATTTCCTCATAGGTATAGTAAAAGGGATCAAATCCACTTCCACCTTTCAGGCTGTCCACATGTATTTTCGAGTAGTAAACCTGATGGTGTCTGTTGATTCTTGGAATCTTATGGCGGAGAGCATATGATACGACAGCGGAGCGCGTCATGTTAAACTTCTCCATCATCTGATCAGGAGTATAATATTGCTCCAGATTGATTTCATCTGCCAATTCTGCAAAGTACTTGTCAATAGAAGCCTTCGAGTAGAATACGTTCCGGCCTTCGTATATTTTGGGAATTTGGAACTTGTCAATCCTCCGCATTGCACATTTTTTTGTAATATTGTATTTCTCCATTATCTCTTTCATTGTCATTGTGTCGCTAACCTTATTAATATGGTAGCTACGTTTCTTGTATTCATGGCAAGTGTCAAACATGCGCTCAATGTCACTTCGTCTTATAATAGTACGTGCTGGAGTTTGAAGAGCTTTGAGCAGACCTTGGGCCAGATACCTATATAGTGTAGCTTTACTCAGACCTAAAAGTATTGCGGCTTCAGAGGGTGTCAGGAATGGTTTGTTCCCAACACTCTCAACAATGGGCAGTTGAGAAGATTGTTCAGCTTCTACAGCGTCAATTTTTTTCTGCTTCTCTTTTGCCTTGTATGCTCTCTCAATACATATCTTAGAGCAGTACAGAGTCGTCATTTTGTGCGCAATAAAAGGTTTCCCGCACCATTGGCATCGCTTCTTGTATTCCATATTCTGTCTGTCATTATGAATCTTTAATTCGCCTACTTTTTGTCTCATACCGTCTCGCATTTTCTCACTGTGTCTCACGTTGGTATCTTCTATAGCGTTTTGCTGATTCTCACAGCGTCTCACACCAGTGTCTTAAATAGCGAGATTTTTCCCTAAAATCGACCCCAATTTTAGCCTCGGGGTAGAAATAGGGTACAAAAATAGCTAAAATAACTTGGAATAACAAAGAGCAATTAAGAACACTTAACACAACAAAAGCCCTCAAAATGAGAGCTTTAGTAATAGTTTATTCAAATTGTTCTAAGTTGTTGATAATCAATCACTTGCCCACGCAGAAATGGGAGAAGATGTTGTTGAGGGTTTCTTGGGGAGTTATCTGTCCTTCGCCAGTTATTTCGGAGAGGTCGGCGAGGACGAGGCGGAGGTCTTCGGAAAGGAGGTCGCCAGATAAGTTGATGCTGAGACCGTCGAGGACGCGCTGAAGGTGGGTATGGGCATTGGTGAGGGCCTCGTAATGGCGGGCGTTGGTTATGATGACGTCGTTGTCGGTAGTTTTTGGAGCGGCATCAATCAGGCGCTGGCGCAGGGTTTCAAGGCCGATACCGAACTTGGCCTGGAATGTATCGGTCTTGTTTTCGATTCGAATGACGGTCTGGTCGTCGCGAACGGGGATGTCGGGGTAGGAAACGCCTGGTTCGGTCATCATCAGGATGATGCGCGCACGCTGGGCGGCTGCAATGGATCGGTCGATGCCCATGAGTTCTATTTGGTCGTTGGTGTGGCGGATGCCGGCGGTGTCGATGAAGCGGAAAGTGATGCCGCCAAGTTGGATGGTGTCTTCGATAGCATCGCGGGTGGTACCTTGTATGTCGCTGACGATGGCGCGTTCTTCTCCAAGGAGCGCGTTGAGGAGTGTTGACTTGCCAACGTTAGGAGCACCGACGATGGCCACGGGAATACCGTTTTTGATGGCGTTGCCAGTGTCGAAGGAGTCGGCAAGACGGGTAATATGAACATCAATCTTCTGGGCAAGTGCGAGAAGTTCGGAACGGTCGGCAAACTCGAGGTCTTCGTGATCGGAGAAGTCGAGTTCGAGTTCAAGGAGGGAGGTGAGCTTGAGGAGCTGGTCGCGGAGGGTCTTGAGTTTGGAGGAGAAATGTCCGCGCAGCTGACTCATGGCGATGTCGTGGGTGGCCTTGTTGGTGGAGGCGATGAGGTCGGCGACGGCCTCAGCCTGACTGAGGTCGAGCTTGCCGTTGAGGTAGGCGCGCATGGTGAACTCGCCGGGGCGAGCCATGCGGCAACCTTGCTGGACAAGGAGGTCGAGGATGCGGCGGACGATGTAGGTGGAGCCGTGACAGGAGATTTCTACGGAGTCTTCGCCAGTGTAGCTGTGGGGGGCGCGGAAGACGGTGATGAGGGCTTCGTCGATGAATTCTCGATGCGGGGGAACCGCATCGCACTGTGAAGGGGCCGTGAGACGGGCGAGGGAATCGGCATCGCACGGTGAGGGGGCCGTGAGGCGGGTGAAGTGAACCGTGTTGGCTGCGGCAGCACCGCAGCATAGCGAACAGAGGGTGCTGACGCTGGAGAAGGCAGCAGGACCAGAGACGCGGATAACGGCAAGTGCGCCCCCGACGGCTGTGGCGGGGGCGCAGATAGTGTCTTCACTCGTGAATGGTGAAGTGACAATGTCTTCACTCGTGAATGGTGAGTGGTGAGTGGTGACGGGATTTGTCATTTACTTCTTGTCTTTGACGATGTTGCCGAGGGCGTCGGCAGCCTTGTCATTGAGGTTGACGTTACGCGTGGTGACGGCCTCGATGCTGCCAGCCTTCATGATGTCGGCCATATCAACGCCGGTGGCTGACTTGAGTACGTCGAAGGCTTGCTTGATGGCTACGGGCACGTTGCCGCTGAGCGAACTGACACCACCACCGTCGGCGCTGTAGATGTTGACGTCCTTGATGGCCGAGATGGGCTTAGCGACGTTCTCGACAATCTGCGGCAGGATCTCAATCATCATCTGGGCGATAGCGGCGTTGTTGTACTTCTTATAGGCCTCGGCCTTCTTGTCCATTGCCAATGCTTCGGCCTCACCCTTTTTCTGGATGGCGTAAGCCTCAGCCTCACCCTTGGCCTTGATACCGATGGCCTCCTGCTCTAAGCGGTAACGGGCGGCATCAGACTCGGCATTCTGAGCCAGAGCACGTTGCTCGGCCTCGTATTTCTGAGCCTCGGCCACGCGCTTGCGCTGTTCGAGGTCGGCCTGAGCGTCGATTTCCACCTTATATTTGTCTGCATCAGCCTTCTTCTCAACCTCAGCAGCCAGTTGGTTCATCTTGATTTCAATCTGCTCCTTCGAGAGAATCTGCTCGCGCTTGGTCTTCTCAATCTCAGCCTCGACGGTCTTGATGTTGATGGTCTTCTGCTGTTCCTGCTGCTGAATGGCGTAGGCGGCATCGGCATCAGCCTGGGCCGTATCAGCCTCACGCTTCAGGGCTGCACGCTTCAAGGCCAGGTCGTTGTTCTTGACGGCAATGGCAGTATCGGCATCTACGCGGGCATCGTTGGCCTCTTTGTCAGCCTTCGACACCTCAATCTTCACGTCGCGCTCAGCAACGGCACGATTGATGGCGGCGTCTTTCTTGATTTTGGCCGTATTGTCGGCACCGAGGTCCTTGATGAGCCCTTCGCGGTCGGTGACGTTCTGGATGTTGCACGAGATAATCTCGATACCCAGCTTGGCCATATCGGGCTGAGCCTTCTGCATCACCTGATCAGAGAAACCGTCGCGGTCAGTATTCAGCGAGCGGAGGTCGAGCGTACCGATGATTTCACGCATATTACCCTGCAATGAGTCCTGCAACTGGTTGGCAATCTCCGTAGGCTCCATGTTCAGGAAGTTCTTGGCAGCCAGACGGGTTCCCTCAGAGTTGGGCGTGACGCGAATCTTAGCTACAGCGTCCACATCGACGTTGATAAAGTCGTTGGTAGGTACGCTCTCTTCGGTCTTGATATCAACGGTAATCTGTCCGAGATACACCTTGTCAAGACGTTCCAAGAAAGGAATACGGAAACCGCCGGAGCCTATCAGCACACGAGGTTCCTTCGAGAGACCAGAGATGATGAAGGCAAACGAGGGTGGTGCCTTGACGTAGGATATAAAGACAAATAACACCAGTAGCACCACGACTACTGCGATGAGCATGTAAAGTGTTGTTGGGTCCATATTGTTTTTAGGTTTGGTTGATTAGATGCGATCAAGCACTTTCTCAATGAGTGTGTCGATGGAGTTCTTGTACTCGGTGTTCATCTCCTTAGCATAGCGGTTGGCGATGACCATGCAACAAGTCATAGCGCGATGACCGAGCAGTGAGGCGAGACCGGCAAGAGCTGACGATTCCATTTCGAAGTTGCAAATCTTCATACCTTCATACTCGAACGACTCAATCTTCTTGTTCTGGTCCGGGTCGGCAATATCGGCACGAAGTTGGCGTCCCTGGGGGCCGTAGAAACCACCGCAGGCAACGGTGTAGCCGCGTACCATGTCGTCTTGTGCTATCTGGTTGATCAGTTCTTCGTTGGCCACAGCAACGTAGGGTGCGCCCTTGATGGGATCCCACTGCATGTGTTCCTTGAAGGCCTTTTCCATCTCAATGTCGCAGACGACATTGCGTCCGGCATAGTAGTTTAGGAGGCCGTCGAAGCCGATGCTCTTGACGCTGGCCACGAAACAGCCAGTAGGCGTAAACGGTTGCAGACCACCGCAAGTGCCGATGCGCACCATCGTCAGCGTGCGATGCTCTTCACGTTCGGTACGGGTGCTATAGTCAATGTTGGCCAACGTGTCGAGTTCGTTGGCAACGATATCGATATTGTCGCATCCGATGCCGTGTGACTGGCAGGTAATGCGTTTGCCTTTGTAGGTACCAGTGATGGTATGGAATTCACGACTTGAGACCTCACACTCCTTGGTGTCGAAGTGGGCGGCCACGGTGTCCACACGGGCAGGGTCACCGACGAGGATGACACGGTCTGCCAATTGCTCTGGCTTCAGATGAAGGTGGAAGCACGATCCGTCAGCATTGATAATCAGCTCGGATTCTGGGAAAGTTCTCTCTGTTTTCATAGTTTTATGGTTTTAGATGTTTAATTTCTGAGTTGCGGATGATTTTCTCTAATTGTCGGATATTTGTCTCTAACTGATAGTATTCCTGTTCGTATTCGAGAATCTCAGTCCTTAATCCTTTCTTTTCGATAGCTGCAGCTTTGGTAGCATAGTACTGGCGTGCCTTATCCATTTCCGTGCCAAGCTGTTCGTAGCGTTTCTGCATCTGGCTGAGTTCATTGTAGCGGTCGCGGTTGTCAGCATTACGGAAATCGGCCAAGCTGGTGTATGTGACATCATCATTGACGACAAAAACGAAATCCTGTTTCTCGGCTCTCTTCGTGGTGGTCATCATTGCCTGTAGACGGCTGAGAGCCTCCTGGCGAGCATTACCGTCGCCCCACGTATCAGCAATGCAGTCGATTCTTGCCCTGCTACGAATCTGTTCTTCACTCAGTTCATCAGCATGATAGGTGAGTCGCTTCTCGTTAGGAATGAATGTATAGATGCAGACGCTGCCGTCAGGCTGTCGACGGTCGGTGGCAAAATAGCCGATATTGTTTAACTCGTCAACAACATACATATAGTCATTGGCTTCCGAGTTAAAAGGCAGTCCGATATTTTCAGCCAGCAGATATTTTCCCGTCTCTGAGTCGTAACGCGACACATAGATATCCAGTCCGCCCAATCCTTCGTCGCTGATGGCGGCGAAGTAGAGCGTGGTACCGTCAGACAGCACGAAAGGGTAGTTCGTTCTCTGGTAGCGACCAAGACCTTCTAATTGTACAGGCTCGCTCCACTGTACTCCCAACTTGTCGATGGTATAGAGCCTTCCATCGTTTGAGAACCAGCACTTGTTGCCTAATTGGTTGACACATACGGTGGCGTAGGGCTGGTCGTCGGTCCTGAAGAACTGGTTGTAGGTGGAGATAGACCCCGACTCAGCACCGATATTGTAAACGCTCAGAAACGTCTGCTTGCTGACAACGACACTGTCGACGATGACTACCTGTTGGGTAGCATCCAGCATCTCGTCAAACTTCGTTATCTCCTGTGGTACTTCTACTACAGGTCTCTTTTTCTTGACAGTGCTCTTCTTTTGTGCATAGCTTGGTAGTGCAATGATTGCGATAACCAGTATGATAAATAAACAGCTCTTTCTCATAATAAGGTGATATTCGTCTGACAAAGATACAGAAAAAAATCAAATGATGGCATATCTGAAGCCAATAATTATATGTTTTTAATACTCTTCAGTCAATTTTCCTTCTGCTTCGAGTGCTTTCCAGATGGAATAGCGAGCTTCTGGGTTGATTTTTTCCATTGCGGCGTAGAGTTTTGCTATCTCCGTGCGGTTGGTCTCATGCTCGTAAGGACACAGCTTCTGTAGTTTCTGATAGTCGGCGAGTGTGGCATAATGGCGGATGTCAGCCTCGTCTATCAGACAAAGCGGGCGAATGATGGTCAGTGGCATTTTTCGCATACGGAGCAGAGCAGGCATCGTGCCGAATCGTCCTTGAAACGTCAGGTTCATCAGCGTCGTGTGGATGATGTCGTCACGATGATGTCCGAGAGCAATTTTGTTGCAGCCAAGTTCCTGAGCCAGATTGAAAAGCTCCTTGCGGCGATACCAGGAACAGAGGAAGCAGGGGGGCTTTTCTTTGGGTGAAGGGTGAGTGGTGACGGGTGAAGGGTGAGGGGTGAAGGGTGAAGGGTCGGACGAGAAAGAGGTGGTAACGATGTGCAGGGGTACGCCCAGGCTGTCGCAAAACTGTTGCAGGTAGTCTGTGGACGTTTCGTAGCTGACGTTTTCCATCCTGACATGAACGGCATCGACGCGGAACGCAGGGTGATTGATGCGCGCACGCTTTGCCAGCAGTTCTGTAAGTAGTAACGAATCTTTGCCGCCCGACAGCCCGATGAGTACATGGTCGCCGTCGGCTAACAGGCTGTATGTGACAAAAGCCCGTACAAAGCGCTCGTTAAGACGCTTGAAGAGCAGTTCCCGTTCTGTCTTCATTCACTTCATAAAGACTAGATAGACGGCACAGATGATGAGTACGAAGGCCAGGATGTGGTTCCAGTGCAGGTGAGTGCCCTGAAACATGATGTTGGCGATGACGCAGAAAACGGCCAGCGAGATACACTCCTGAATGACCTTCAGCTGAATCAGGTTAAAGGGACCGCCGTTCTCAATAAAGCCCAGGCGGTTGGCAGGCACTTGACAACAGTACTCGAAGAAGGCGATGCCCCACGAGAATACGATGACACCCAGCAAGGGCCAGTTTGAACTGACGCCTGACTCCGATAATTTAAGATGCCCATACCAAGCCAACGTCATGAAGACGTTGCTTAGTATGAGCAAAATGATGGTATATAGTCCGTTCATAATTATTCTTTGCGGGTGAACCGCAAAGCACACTATTATTTCTGCAGGTATTCGTGCATGTTTTGTGCGGCGCGACGACCGTCGCCCATAGCGAGAATGACGGTAGCACCACCACGGACAATGTCGCCGCCGGCAAAAATCTCCAGTCGGCTCGACTGCATACCCTCGTTGACGGCGATGGTGTTCTTACGGCCAAGCTCCAGTCCCTCGATGCTCTTGGGCACCAGCGGGTTAGGGCTGACACCAACGGCTACGATCACCTGGTCGACGTCGAGTGTAACGGTCTTGCCCTCTACGGGCACCGGGCTGCGACGGCCAGAGGCGTCGGGCTCACCCAGTTCCATCACCTGTAGCACAGCCTGCTTGACAGCACCCTGCTCGTCGGCAATGTACTCGATAGGGTTGTGGAGCGTCAGGAAGTTGATACCCTCCTCCTTGGCGTGCTTCACCTCTTCCAGTCGGGCCGGCATCTCCTGCTCCGAACGGCGGTAGACCAGCGTGACGTTGCCGCCCAGTCGCTTAGCCGTACGGCATGAGTCCATAGCCGTGTTACCACCACCCACGACAAGTACGTTCTTGCCGAAGTTAATCGGCGTATCGGTAGTGGGGTTGGCAGCATCCATCAGGTTCACACGCGTCAGGTATTCGTTCGACGACATGATGTTGATGGCGTTCTCGCCAGGAATGTTCATGAAGTTAGGCAGACCGGCGCCAGAACCGACGAAGATACCCTTGAAGCCTTCCTTCTCTAATTGTTCGACGCTGATGGTCTTGCCAACGATGACGTCGGTTTGGAAGTGGACACCCATCTTGGCAAGATTCTCGATTTCCACGTCCACAATCTTGTTGGGCAGACGGAACTCAGGAATACCATATTTCAGCACACCGCCAATCTCGTGCAGCGCCTCGAAGACATAGACGTCGTAGCCCTTCTTCACCATATCGCCAGCAAACGACAGTCCGGCAGGACCAGAACCCACGACGGCCACTTTGATACCGTTCGAAGGAGCAATCTCCGGCAGGCTGATGTTGCCACTCTCGCGCTCGTAGTCGGCAGCGAAACGCTCCAGATAGCCGATGGCCACAGCCTTGCCGCCACTCTTCAGGTGGACGCACTTGCTCTCGCACTGTTTCTCCTGCGGGCAGACACGGCCGCAGACGGCGGGCAGTGCCGATGTGTTCTTCAGCACCTTGGCAGCAGCTAAGAACTGGCCGCGCTCGATGTTCTTGACGAACGACGGTATATCGATGTTGACGGGACAACCTTCGACACAAGAAGGTTTCGGACAGTCGAGACAGCGTTTTGCCTCCTGCATAGCCATCTCTTTCGTCAGGCCGATATTCACCTCCTCGGTACGCGTGGTGGCACGATATTCAGGATCCAGTTCGGGCATCACGACGCGCTCAATGGCCATACGGTCCTTAGGCTTCATCGATGTGCGGAGTTCCTGACGCCATGCGGCTTTCTTGTCGGTCAACACCTCGATGGTGTCGTTGGTGGGATCGTCGTCCATGATGACATCGGTGGTATTTCCGACAGGGGAACCGTCGGACACAGTCGTGGCGCTCGTGAGGTGCTCTTCGTAATGCTCCAACTCTTCCTGCTCGGCGCGCTTGAAAGTTCCCATGCGTTTGAACATCTCGTCCCAGTCGACCAATGCTCCGTCGAACTCGGGACCATCGATACAGACGAACTTTGTCTTGCCGCCAATGGTCAGTCGGCAGGCACCACACATACCCGTACCGTCGACCATGATGGTGTTCAGGCTGACTTCACAGGGGATGTTGTGCTTTTGAGCCGTGAGGTTCGAGAATTTCATCATGATGGGAGGGCCAATGGCAAACACCTTGTCGACGTGCTCCTGCTCAATGAACTTCTCGATACCAACGGTGACAACGCCTTTCTCGCCGTACGAGCCGTCATCGGTCATGATGATGACCTCGTCGGAACTCTCGCGCACCTTATCTTCTAATATAATTAAATCCTTAGAACGTCCGGCCATTACCGAAAGCACACGGTTTCCAGCCTTCTTCAGGGCCTGGATGATGGGCAGCATCGGGGCA
Organism: uncultured Prevotellaceae bacterium; assembly: GCA_902800495.1. GTDB lineage: Bacteria > Bacteroidota > Bacteroidia > Bacteroidales > Bacteroidaceae > Prevotella. The sequence continues at coordinate 60,068 of CADCET010000028.1, read as the reverse complement.
ACGCCCAATCCGCCACCGGCACATACCACAGTGCCGTATTTCTCAATGTGAGTAGGGTTACCCAAGGGACCAACCACATCGGCCACGTACTCGCCTTCGTTCAGCGCGCACAGTTTCTTCGACGACAATCCCACCATCTGTACCACCAGCGTGATAGTACCGCGTTCGATGTCGGCGCCGGCAATGGTCAGCGGCATACGCTCACCCTTCTTGTCTACGCGTACAATGACGAAGTTGCCAGCCTTGCGGCTTTTGGCTATCAGCGGAGCCTCAATCTCGAAGAGGAAAACCTTCTCGGAGAATTGCTCCTTCTTTACAATCTTGTTCATATACGTTTTGTGTTTGATATAATTTTAGTCGATCATGTCGAAGCCGGTATATGGTACCAATGCTGCGGGAATCTTGATGCCGTTTTCAGTTTGATTATTCTCCAAAAGGGCGGCCACGATACGGGGCAGAGCCAGCGCCGAACCATTCAGCGTGTGGCAGAGTTCGGTCTTCTTGTTGTCGGCACGACGATAACGGCACTTCAGACGGTTGGCCTGATAGGTGTCGAAGTTAGAAACTGACGATACCTCTAACCAGCGGCCCTGAGCCTCAGAGTAGACCTCGAAGTCGTAGCAGATAGAACTCGTAAAACTCTGGTCGCCACCACATAACAGCAAAATGCGGTAGGGAAGCTCTAACTTCTTCAGCAGTCCCTCTACGTGCTCCAGCATCTCCTTGTGGCTCTCCTTCGAGTGCTCAGGCTTGTCGATACGTACAATCTCAATCTTCGAGAATTCGTGCAGACGGTTCAGTCCGCGCACGTCCTTGCCATACGAGCCAGCTTCGCGGCGGAAGCACTCTGTGTAAGCGCAGTTCTTGATGGGCAGCTGAGCCTCGTCGAGGATAACGTCGCGATAGATGTTAGTCACGGGCACCTCGGCTGTGGGGATGAGGTAGAAGTCGTCAACCTCGCAGTGGTACATCTGGCCCTCCTTGTCAGGCAGCTGGCCAGTACCGTAGCCAGAGGCTGCGTTGACCACCGTCGGCGGCATAATCTCGGTGTAGCCGCTCTTCGAGGCCTCGGCCAGGAAGAAGTTGATGAGTGCGCGCTGCAGCTGTGCACCTTTACCTATATAGACTGGGAAACCAGCTCCCGTAATCTTCACGCCCAGGTCGAAATCGATGAGGTTGTACTTCTTAGCCAGTTCCCAGTGAGGCAGGGGATTCTCGATGCCTAACTTCGGGTTGACGTTCCAGTTGCCGACGGTGTCGGTTCCGTCGCACTCCTTCAGGTTCGACTTCACCACGTGGTTGTCCTCAGCGGCAGCCCCCTCGGGCACTTCGTCATAGGGAATGTTGGGAATCTGGCAGAGCAGGGTGGTCATCTCCTCCTGAGCCTTGTTCATCGTCTCCTCCAACTGCTTGTTGGTCTCCTTCATCGTCGAGACTTTCTCTTTGATGGCGTTGGCCTCGTCTTTCTTGCCCTCCTTCATGAGCGCCCCAATCTGTGCTGCCAGTTTCTTGGCTTCATTTAGGTTCTGGTCCAGTTCCTGCTGGGCTTCACGGCGTTTCTTGTCGACGGCAAGTACCTGGTCAATGGCCTCACGCGCACCTTTGAAGTGCTTCTTTTCGAGACCACGAATCACACGTTCTGTCTCCTCATTAATGAGTTTCAGTGTTAACATAACTACGTATACGTTTTTAGTGAATATTCAAAATTGTGTGCAAAAGTACAAAAAACCACGCGAATGGCAAAGAAAATGCTCTCGAAATTGTTGTTTTACTATTTTTTTGTTAACTTTGCAAGCAAATAACCAATAAAACTAATTTGAAACAATGAAATTATCAGGAAGAAGAGAGAGCTCAAACGTGGAAGATCGTCGCGGAATGAGCGGTGGTGCCAAGTTAGGCATCGGTGGCGGTATTGGCGGTATTCTGATTATTGCCTTGATGACGTTTATGCAGGGTGGTAATCTGGGTGACGTTGTTCAGAACGTCGTTCAGCAGCAGATGCAAGCTCCGACTGAGACCGTCGGTGAGGAAAGCTTCACCGAGGAAGAGCAGCAGTTGGCTACTGAGTGCAAGCAGATTCTGGCCTCGACGGAGGAAGTGTGGACTAAGGTGTTCCAGGAGAACGGCTGGGGCGAGTATCAGTACCCCACGCTGGTGCTGTTCACCAATCAGGTCAATTCAGCCTGTGGTTCGGCTACAGCAGCCGTAGGACCCTTCTATTGCTCGGGCGACCAGAAGTTGTATGTCGACCTCTCGTTCTTCACGCAGATGAAGCGCCAGTTGGGTGTCGAGGGTAACACCTTTGCCTACGCTTACGTCATTGCCCACGAGATTGGACATCACGTGGAGTATCTGACGGGAACGCTCAACAAGGCCCACTCAGCTATGAATCAGACAGACAAGGTGACGGCCAACCAGCTGAGCGTCCGTCTGGAATTGTTAGCCGACTACTATGCCGGCGTCTGGGCACACTACGAAGACGCCATGAACCACTCGATGGAGTACGGCGATTTAGAGAAGGGCTTGGAACTGGCAAAGGCCATCGGCGACGACTGGCTCCAGAAGAAGGCTCAGGGCCGCGCTACGCCGGAGTCGTTTACTCACGGCACTAGCGACCAACGTAAGCGCTGGCTGCGTCGTGGCTACGAGACGGGCGACATGCGTACGTCGACCTTCAGCGTGCAGAACTACAACGACCTGTAAGAATTGAAAAATTCTTGCTCTGGCAAGCGTCCCTGCGGGCCGAGCGGAAAAATTGAAGAATTGAAGAATTAAAAAGGTGAGGCTTACTCGTGGTGGTAAGGCTCACCTTTTATTATAGTACACGCGCGATAGACTTGTTCGGTGAATACCAGGCGTATCATCTGATGCGAAAACGTCATCTTCGACAACGACAGTTGTTCGTTCGCGCGCGCATATACCTCTTTGGAAAACCCATACGGTCCGCCGATGACAAACACCAGTCGGCGGGCCGTGTTTCGTTTCTGCTCCATCCAGCGGGCAAACTCAAGGCTGCGGTATTCGCGTCCGTGCTCGTCTAACAGCACCACCGTGTCCGACGGCTGCAGCTGACGCAGTATCAGGTCACCCTCGGCCGTTTTCTGCTGCTCCTCCGTCAGGTTCTTGGTGTTCTTCAGTTCGGGTATGGTCACCAGCTCGAAGGGCATGTAGTGGCCAATGCGCTCCACGTAGTCGGCAATGCCCGCCTGAAAGTGCTTGTCGGTGGTCTTCCCGACGAGTATCAGTAGTGTCTTCATCTTCTCGTCTATTTGATGGTCATCTCCTTGAGAAAATCCTCCCATTGCGTCTGGTAGCCGTTGAACACGTTGATGTCTACCTCACCGTGAATACCGGCGACACGTCCGTTGGGCGTCAACTGCCAGACAGCCAGCTTCACATCGGGTTTGTACTCGCCGTAGCGTGCTATCCACACCTGATAGTCGCGTTTCAAGTCGGGAGCCTCCTGCAGATATTTGTTCACGAAATTCTGGCTGACATACAGGATGGGCTTCACCTGCGTACGTCGCTCGACGGCCTGCAACCATTGGCGCACATGCTTGAACAGCACCTGCGGGCCGCCCATCGCAGCTATCTGACTGGAAGAGGGCTCCAAGTCGAGCACGGGTGGCAGGTCGCCGCTACGGAAGAGCGTGTTCAACAGGAAGTGGCTGGCCTGTGCGCTGCCCGACACCTTGCACGAGAAGAAGTGATAGGCGCCAATGGGAATGCCCTGCTGACGGGCTTTCACGTAGTCCTGAGCATAGAAGGGGTTGCGTATGTTGGTGCTCTCTGTCGACTTGATGAACACGAACGAGACGGGGTAGTTGACCGTTCCCTTGGCGTTCTTCTGGTTCTTGTTGCCTAAGTACGAGATGCGCAGCTGGTTCCACAGAATGGGGTATTTCTTACGCCCGTGACCGTGCTGGTAGCGCGAGATGTCGATGCCGTAGATGCGCTCGCTGGTGTAGTGCATACGCTCGCCCAAATAGCGGTCGTTGTTCCATTGCCCCACGCGCAGGTGAGTCGTCGGCGATATGGCGAAGCCGAAGCCCTGCCGCCGGTTGTTCACCCATTGCCCTTCGTAGTAAGTGCCGTCATCGGTCAGACAGCAGCCGTGACCATGAGCCTGTGTACCGCTGAAGTCGCCGGCATAGACTTCAGCCGAGTCGAGCCGTATGCCCGATGTCAGCGTGTCGGCCTCGTAGTGTCCCACGATGATGCGGCCAGTAGTGTCGCGCTCTATTCCCGTTCCTTGCCGACTGATGCCCCGCCACCGTCCGACGTTGAACAGCGACAGTGGCGCCTCTGGCAGTCTCGTCAGCAGCGTGTCGCCATACTGTGCGTAGTTAGCCACCATTTCGTAGCCTTCGTCCTGCACGTTGTGGCGGTCGAAGTAGTACTTCAGTTCGTCGCCCACATGCGTGCTGGCACCTACTGCAACAGTAGCTATGGTGAGTATGATGAATACGATTTTCTTCATTTGGGGTGCAAAGTTACGAAGAAAAGTCGATGTAGTCAAGAACTCGTGCAGATATTTTTACTCCCCCAACCTTTGCCGTAAGCAAACCCCAGGTTTACCGTAAGCAAAGGTCGGGTTTGCCGTAAGCAAAGGTCAGGGGTGCCGTAAGGTAAGCGAAGTCCATCTTTGTTGGAAATAATGACCAACAGTTAGTAGAAAATGACCAAAATGTGCAAATGTGCAAATTGCAAAACTTTTTTGATGTTGGTAAAGAAAAAGAGAGTATGATATTATTATATAATTATTATATAATATATTGATTATTAATTACTTATATTATATTTAGTACTTATTCTTACCATACTTCATCTTACTCGTTTTTCAAAAAATAAAATGCAATTTGCACATTTGCACATTTTTCTGATTTTTCTTGGTTTGTTGCCAAATATTATGTAACTTTGCAGTCGATATTGCTACACGACAAACTGATAAGGATATGATGAAGAAAATAGTCCTCACTGGTGGGCCCTGTGCCGGCAAGACCACCGCATTGGTGAGAGTGATTGAACATTTCAACAGCCTCGGCTTCAAGGTGTTCTGCGTGCCTGAAGTGCCAACCATCTACAGCCTTGCTGGCTGGAACTATCTGACGCCCAACCGCCAGCTCTACTTCGAGGGCGAACGCGCTATTCTGGAGACGCAGTTAGCTTTCGAGGCGCAGTTCGAGCGCTTGGCGTCTGTCTGTACGAAGCCTGTGCTCATCGTCTGCGACCGCGGCGCTTTAGACATCTCGGCCTATATGGCACCCGAAGAGTGGGATGACATCACGTCGCAGACGGGCGTCAACCGTAACCAGCTGCTCGAACGCTATGATGCCGTGCTCCACTTGGTGTCGGCTGCCGACGGTGCTGAGCAGTATTACACAACGGCCACCAACTCCATACGCTATGAGAAGGCCGACGAGGAGGGACTGCGGGCCGCTCGCGAACTGGACAAGAAGGTCATCAAGGCTTGGACGGGCCATCCCCACCTGCGCGTTATCAACAATCACGACGACTTCGAACGCAAGATGCAACGCGTCATCCGCGAAATCTCGAACGTGCTCGGACTGCCGCAGCCCGTCACCGAGGAGCGCAAGTATCTTGTCGAACTGACGGGTCAGCTGCCTGAAACCATCGATAGCGACATCCTTCAGACGTACTTGGTGAGCGAGCCGGGAACGGAGGTCAGGCTTCGTCGTCGCACGTGGCTGAGTGGTAAGGTGGTCAACGTACACAACACGAAGAAGCGCACGGGTCCAGGTGAGCAGATTGAGACGGAGCGACAGGTGGAGAATGCGCTGTACGAGTCGCTGCTACAGCAGGCCGACCCCTACCGTCAGTCCATTAGCAAGCGCCGTCAGAGCTTCATCTGGCAGGGGCAATATTTCGAGCTCGACACCTATAAGGGCGTGCTTCAGGGGCTCGTCATCCTTGAGACCAAGGGCATTGCCGATGCTGAGGACGTCAACTTCCCGCCCTTCATCCGCGTTATCCAGGAGATTACCGGCAACAAGGAGTACTACAACTATAACCTCGCCCTGCGGAAGTAAGGCTTACAGCCCGCAGATCTGTGCGTAGGGGCAGTAGCGGCAGCGATCGGGGTCGGCGGCAGGTGTGAAGGGTATTGAGGCGTCGAAGATTTCCTCAACTTTCTGCATAAGCAGACGTGTGAACGTGTCACCATCGGGTGTGGCTACATCGTTGATGTAGTCATTGCCGAATTTCAGAATGGGGTTGAACTTGTCAGCCGACGTGTGCTGGATGAACAGCAGGGCCGGAGCTACGGGCAACTGCTGACGGCTCCGCTCGATGCGAGCGTAAAGCATGGTCTGTAGGTAGTAGTCGCTGTGGTTGCGCAGCTGGCTGTCGCTGAAGATGTCGTCGACGCTCTTCAGGGGCCGCAGGCGCGAGGCGCTGGTCTTGTAGTCGATGACGCGTATCTGTTCGCCGTCGCCCGTATTGATACAGTCCATGCGGTCGACACGTCCGCCGATGGTGACGGTCATGCCTAACGAACGGACAAAGACCTGGCTTACGACGTCCTTCTCTAATTCCAGAATGGTGAAGGGTGCTAACTGTCGGTCGACCTCCACCAATTGCCGCAGATAATGGATGATGACCTCACGATTGATGAGTCCCAGTCCGCCCAGCGCTTCGCAGTTCATTTCTTTTGCAAAGGCAGCATCTACGGCACGTTCAATATCTACTTTTGTCTTCAGCAGCTGTTCAAGGTCAGAGGCACGAACCGTCTTGCTTTTCTGCGTCAGTCGCTCGTAGAGCATCTGGGCCGCGTTGTGGAAGATGTTGCCGAAAGCGCGGTTGTCGATGACGCCCTCTTCTGTGTCGTTGGGTTCCTGCAGTCCTTCGACGTAGCAGAAGTAGAACTGCAGCGGACAGCGCATATAGCGGTTAATGGCTGTCGGCGAGAGTAGCGACTTGGCGAAACGCTGGCGTAGCACGTCGACGACGGCAGGCGTCTTTTCTATCGTACGGGGGTGTTGTTGCAGGCTGTGCTGACCCGTCTGCAGCGTGTATCGGCCTATGGCGTGATGCGAATCCTCCACTAGCAGCTGCTGAATAAACCGGCTCATCTCGGACGCCTGTCCGTCGGTCGTCGCATTGTTGTAGACGATGGTGACGTCGGTAGCACGACTGAGCAAGCGGTTGAAGTAATAGGCATAGATGGCCACCTTGTGTTCGGCCGTCGTCAGCCCGTAAGCCCGACGGATGGAGTAGGGAATGAACGACGAATCGGTGACGCCTCGCGGCATGTTTCCCTCGTTGCAAGAGAGCAGCAGCACGTGGTCGAAGTCGAGGTTTCGCGTTTCAAGTACGCCCATCACCTGAAGTCCCACAGCCGGTTCGCCGTGAAAAGGAATGGTAGTCTGCAGAATCAGCTGCGAGGCTACGCGCTGCATCGTGATGTCGTCAACCGTCAGGTCGCCATTCTGCGCCAGCGTGTTCAGACGGTTGAGTAGGGTATAGGCGCGGAAAAGAGATTCTGTCGTGAGGGGTGAAGGGTTTTGTGCGAGGGCTATCTGCTTCGCCGTATGACGAATGATGGTGGTGATGCGACTGATGACCGACGTGTCGGGCTTAATAGTCGTCAGCAGCGATTCGTCTTCGATATACCGGGCGTAGGGATGGTTGCGTATGCGTTCAAGGTGTCGGTGACGGAAGCGTTCACGCTGGCGGTCGTAGCCCTGTATGTAGAGACTGAACAGCAGCGATATGAACGAACTGACAGGCGTCAGCTGCAGCGGATAGCCCGTCGTGATGTTGACGTGCTCCAAGCTGTCAGGCAGACAGTGGACGATGGTCTGTAGCAGCGTTTCATTACAGAGAACGATGGCCGTCCGCCGGCCTGCGTCGATGCGTCCGTTCTCCTGTAGCCATCGGGTGGCATAGCGCGCCTGGATGTCTTCTGTGGAAGCCGATACAATGTCAATCTTCTTGGGACGCACGAAGTTGCGGTAGATGTCGTCGTTGTCAATGGGCAGCTCGTTGGGAAAGTCCTTCAGATACTGCGAGATGAATCGTCCGGCCTCAGACTTCATATAGAAATGGTCAAAATCCCAATAGAAGGATGCCTTGCCTTCGTTTTTCAGACGCCGGAAGAGACGCTGCTCAACCACTTGGATGAGGTTGAAGCCTACAAAGATGTAGTGGTCGTACTCGAAGTCCTGCGACTCGTCTTCAACTACTTGACGGTAGAGCGCTCCCTCGTATGCCAGCCCCTGCTGAGCCAGCCGGCTGTTGAACGACTGGTAGATGTCGCCCATCTTCGCCCACAGCCGCAGGAAACGTTCCTTGAGCTGGCTGTTATGCTGGTCGGAGAAGTTCGAAAAGAACTTCTGGATGACGGCCTTCTGTTCGTCGTTCAGATAACTGACATCGTCGAGTTCGTGGATGTCGCGCAGGTTGGCAAAAACCTTGTCGGCAGGTGCCATATTCTTGTCGATATCGTCGAAATCGGTGATGAGCAGCTGGCCCCAGCCGTAGAAGTGGTCGAGTGTCTCGTCGAATCCTGTTACCTCGATGTAAGAGCGATAAAGGTCGCAGACCAGCTTGATGGGGTCGGCCACCCGGCAGCGGGAGTGCAGACGGAAGAGGTCGCTGATGGTGATGTAGACAGGCGACCAAAGCGGTTGCGCCGAAAGACGGGCCAAAGCGTCGTTCAGAAACAGCGAGGCTCGCTTGTTGGGGAAGACGACGGCTACGCGCGACAGGTCGGTACCCAACTTGTCGATAATGTCGCGGGCTACATATTCAAGAAATGTTTTCATGCTGCTACTTCTTCAATCTTGTTACTGTAAACGTACCAAAGGAATCCCTGCACACGACTGTGTCCCATAGCCCGCAGCAGTCGCATGTATTCGCCCACTTGCTGGTGGTGCTCCTCGTGTGGACGTCCGAACTTGAAGTCGACAACCACCCAATGCTCGCCGTCGGTCATCACGCGGTCGGGCCGACGCTCAATGACCTGATTGCCGACCGTACTGAGGATGGCACACTCGTTGAAAAGCTTCCAGCGGTCAGAGAACCAGTCGGCTACCTGCGGGTGCTCCAGCCGTTTGCGCAGCAGCGTCATGATGCGCTCTGTCGTCAGCTGGTCGTCGTAGAGAATGCCTTCTTCCTCCAACTGCCGCAGGGCGTCTTCAATATCGTCACGAGTACGGATGGTAGAAAAGACGCGATGCAGGATACTGCCCAATTGTATGTAGTCGGTGGCCGAGGCCTGTTCGTCGTCGCTGCTCGTAAAGTCGCGGCTTTGGTTGCTTTGACGGAACTCTGTCTTGACTGTGCTTGTTGCTGTGACGTGTACGTCGATAACGTCAGAGGGCTGTAGGAACACGTTCTTGGGACGAGAAGCGCGAGCTGCCGATGGCGCGGTTGGCGCTGATAGAGTGGGGGGCGTCCCATACTCATAGACGAGCGGTTGCTCTTGATCCTCAAGACCGCTCAGCGTACCAGGAATCTGCGACAGCGTATGCTCGATAATCTCCGAGCGCGAATTCTTGGCCCCGCGCTTGCCAACGACGTACAGACTACTGCGGGCACGGGTAAAGGCGACGTAGAGCAGGTTCAGGTTGTCGACAACGTTCTGAAGATGCTCGTGACGGTAGTCGTCTTCGTAGATGGTGCCCAGCATGCCCTTCTGGCTGTAGTCGATAGGGGCAATGGGCAGCTCGTCGAACGGAGCCTCGTCGGGATAGCACCATAGCACGTTACCCATTTTTTCTAATTGCCAGTCGCAGAAGGGAAGCAAGACGTGGTCGAACTCCAGGCCCTTCGACTTGTGGATGCTGATAATGCGTATGCCGTCCGTCACGTCGCTCTGAATGGTTTTCTGCCTGATGCTGTCTTCCCATTCCTCTACGAAATCCTCGATAGTTGCCGCATTTTCAGATATAAAGCTGTTCAGCTGGTCGAAGAAGGCGCAGACGTAGGCACTCTGGTCGTCGAAACGGTCGAGACGGTAGTCGGCAAAGAGTTGTTCCACCAGTTCGTAAAGTGGTAGCGACCTATAGTGTTCGCGCGTCTCGTCGTCGATGACGATGCCGTCAGGTGTGGCTTTCTCGAGGAAAGCACGAGCCAGCAGGTCGTCGGGATGTGCCAGCACACGCATGGCTTGTATGATGATGTTTACAGGGCGTGAGGCGTCGAGCCGGAATGCTTCGTCGCTGACGATACGGACGTCAGGACGTTGTTCGGCCATATAGTTGGCAATGATGGGGATATAGCTGTTGGTGCGTACGAGGATAGCTATCTTGCGTTGGGGAATGTTCTTCTGCAACAGGTCGCTGATGGTGTCGGCTAACAGGTCGAGCGTCTGTTGCTGATAGTCGTCAGCCGTCAGCAGGCGTATGTTGACATAGCCCGTGGCAGGCTTGCCGTCGGGAATGAGCTGCTCAACGTCGGCATAGGCTCTTTGCTGCTGGTCGGCCTCCGGGTTGTCGGCCAGCACGTCGTGCTCATATTTGGCAGCCTCAAGGAAGAAGGCGTTGTTGAACTCAATAATCCTGCGTTCCGAGCGCCGGTTGGTTTTCAGCGGCTCTGTCTTGAGCATCTCGGCGGGGAACTGCTGCTCGATGTCGTTCAGCAGTCGCCAGTCGCCACTTCGCCAGCGGTAAATGCTTTGCTTGACATCGCCCACGATGACGTTCTCGCTGTCCTGACGACTCATCGTCTCCTGCAGCAGAACACGGAAGTTCTGCCATTGGATGGTACTGGTATCCTGGAACTCGTCAATCATGATATGGTCCAGTTGCGTACCTATCTTCTCAAAGATAAAAGGAGAATCGCTGTCGCTGATGAGCGTGTTGAGCAGCTTGTGGGTGTCGCTGAGCAGAAAACGGTTGTTCTCCTCGTTCATGGCGCGCACCTTCTTCTCGATGTTGCTCAACAGACGCACCTGATTCAGGTGGCGCAAGGTAAGAACGGCGCTTTGGTAGAGTCGCCATTGGCGGGGACGCTCTTCGACGGCGCGGTGCAGAATGTCGCCCAACGGTCCGTCGGCCAGCATGTGTATAAGTTCGCGGCGCTCGTGATTCTTGGCATACCACTTTTCGGGATTGCCCAAGCAGTTGGCAACCGTCTGGTTCTCGATGCTTTCGTCGAAGACGCCGTTTTGCAGTTTCAAGAAGAACCCGGCAATACCGCGACGCTTGTTTGCCAGGTCGTCAATCTTCAGACCTTCTTCCTCAAGCGTGCTGAAGAACGATTCCGCCAATTGCGACATGCGCTCTTTGGCTTTGTCGCGGACGCTTCGCAGCATACGGGTATAGTTGTCAAAGAAGTCCTTCTGCTGCAGGCATTCGTCCAACTGGCGACTGATGTCCCTGTAGTAATCCCTGAAAATGGTCTTTCCGAATTGCTTGATCTGTCCGATGACGTTCCACGAGCGGTCGTCGGAGATGTTCTCCATGATGTACTTCAATATCCATTGCAGCACTACGTCGCTGGTCTGCAAGTCGTCAATCATCTCGTCGACGGCCAGCTCCTCTATCTGCGAATCGTTCAGGCTGATGCGCAGGTTAGCTGTGAGGTCAAGTTCACGGGCCAGATTGCGCAGCACGCTTTGGAAGAACGTGTCGATAGTCATCACACGGAAGTGGTTGTAGTTGTGTAGCAACAGACTGAGGGCGATGCCTGCCCGTTCGCTGACGAACTGGGGCTCTGCGCCAAGTGCCTTGCACACTTGCTCCATATACGGATGCGACTCAGGATAATCCTCAGGATGATCCTTCATTTTCCAGATGCCGTAGAGCTGACTCAGTATGCGGCTCTTCATCTCCTCTGTAGCCTTATTGGTGAAGGTGACAGCTAAGATGTTACGATATGCCTGCGGGTTGTTGACCACAAGCTTGATATACTGTACGGCCAGCGCAAACGTCTTGCCGCTGCCTGCAGATGCTTTGTATACGGTGAGTGGTTTTACCATCGCCTGAAAAGTTCAAAGGTGAATTTAATGTCGAAACTTTGGAATTCGGAACTGAGGAAGCTGGTGAACAGTCCCAAGGAAATGAAACGTGTAGAGAAGCCGTAGCCCAGTTCGTAGTAGGGGCGCGTGTTGTCGATGCTCAGGGCGCTGAAGTACAGGCGCTCTTTCTCAATGATACGTCCTAAGAGCGGCAACCAGGTGCCGACGAGAAACGGCGACTCGTAGGAGAAATGAGTACGGGCGTAGTAGCGCGACTCATTATACCAGCTGCTGTTCAGCAGTTGGAAATCGCCCGACCAGTCATCGTCCCATCCGCCCGGCAGCTTGTTGTCGCGGAAGTGAATGTAGTCGACGAAGTAATTGGTCTTCTTGCGGGTATAGAAACCGTAGCCGAAACGTGCGTTCAGCTTGCGCAAGGGTTTCAGGTCGTGTTTCCACGAGCCGTCAAACTCCCAACGCTCATAGTCGATGTCGGCATTGAGCAGTCCCTTGATACCTCGCTCGTAGTCAACGGAAATCAGCGGGCCGTATTTCCAAGGTTGTAGACGCACTGTTATCATAGGCGCCAGACTGTTGTAGGTCTGCGGCTTTCCGTAGTGCCACAGTTCTTCGGCGTTATAGGGCACACGCCGATGGTATGTCAGACCGGCGGTCAAGTCGAGACCTTTGACCAGCATGTAATTGTTGCTGATGGAGAAGTAGTTATCGTCGAAATAGTCGAGTTCCTTACCGTCTAACTCCAGCGTGTCGCCACGTTCACGCTTGATTTCCTCAATGATGCTGCCATTACTGATGCGGTTGCCGTTACCGTAGACGACTATCAGCTGGCCGTGACGCTCAGGCAGATAATTATAGTAAGCAGGTAGGGTGTAATAGAACTTCTTGTACTTGAAGTTGTAACCGCACCAAGGCTGGAACTCCAGAAAACGCTTGTCGTCAATCTTGTAGTAGGCACCCATCTTGAGCTTGTAGGCGAAACCGTGGGTACTACTGTAGCTGACGTACTGCGGGTCGAGGATGGGTGAAAATTTCATGCGGGCACGTGAAGACTCGAAGCCGATGCTGGAAATAAGATTGTCGCCGATGGCGTCCTGCAGCACGTCCTTGGCAAAGTTAAAGTGGTGGACGGTGTCCTCGACGACGGTCGTGTCAGGCTTGTGCTGTTCCACCCAATGGTCAAAGATCTGCCGTTCAGACTCATTTAGTTTGATGGGACGTATCGAGTCCATCATCTGTGCATCGAAGACGTCGTCCACAGAGTCGGGTAACGCAGGGCAGTCGTAAATGGCTTCGTTGTTGAAATAGACCTGATTGCCCATGAACTTGAACACCAAGTGAGTACGACAATTCTTAGGCAGTAGTGAGCTGACCTCTCCGTCGCCCTGCGTTGTCTCTGTGTGGAACCGCATCATATCATATTCGCCATCGAAGGCTGCACTCATAATCTTGCCTGTCGACACTTGTATGGTGGCATATCCCGACACTAACTGGGTGTTGCTTAACAGACGGGGCTTGAAGTTGACGATGGCTGAGTCGCCATCAGTAAAGCGGAAACGATAGCGATAGTAGCGGCGGTTGTTGCGACTGAAGGGTGACAGAATATGGTCTTGGTAGAGACAGGTGCCATAGAGGTTGGGCATCAGAAACTCCGTCGTGATCGACATTGTATGGCGGTTGTGGCGGATGGTACTGAAGCTGACGCGTTCCCGACGGTCGTAGTCTTGAAAGTCGCGGAATTTGATGCTGTTGTAAGTCTCTGAGAGATAGGAGCGTTCGCCCTCGGCAATAGAGTACATCGACGGAATAAGCCACAGCGTGACGTTACGGCGCCAGACGTTGAAGTTGCGTTTGATATAGACGTTTGTCTCATAACCGTTCAGCTTGCCTGCCGTATAGTTGCTGCGATATGTGAACATACGCTCCAAGACGAGCGAGTCTGCTTTGTCTCGGGCAAAAACAATGCTGGGCATACTTGTGAGTATGCCCAGCATCAGTATGACTATCTGCTTATGGCGTTTCACGACGCAAAATTACAAATAAATCTTGACGTCGCAAAATTTTCAGCCTAAATACTTCATCAAAATTCTTGCATTGCCTGAGTCGCGGAGCTTGGCGATGCTCTTTTCGCGAATCTGGCGGACACGCTCACGCGTCAGTCCTAACTGGTCGCCGATTTCCTCAAGACCCTTCTCGTGGCATCCGATGCCGAAGCACTCGCGGATGATGGTAATCTCGCGCTCCTTCAGAACCTTGTTCAATACGGTGTTCAGCTCCTGAGCCATCGACTCGTGGTCAACATGACGGTCTGTGCGCGAGTCGTCGCCAGAAGCCATCACGTCGAGCATACAGTTGTCTTCGCCGTCCTGGAACGGTGCGTCGATAGACACGTGGTGACTGTCGGCCTGCATCGACTGACCAATCTTCTCCTCGTCAATCTCTGTCATCTCAGCAAGTTCCGAAACCGACGGATGGCGCTGGTGCTCCTGCTCGAACTTGTTGATTTCATGATTGATCTTGTTGAGCGAGCCAACTTGATTCAGCGGCAGACGCACGATACGGCTCTGCTCGGCAATAGCCTGCAGGATAGACTGACGAATCCACCAAACGGCGTAGGAGATGAATTTGAAACCGCGCGTCTCGTCAAACTTCTGGGCAGCCTTAATCAGACCGATATTGCCTTCGTCGATGAGGTCGGTTAGCGTCAGGCCCTGATGCTGGTATTGCTTGGCGACAGACACAACGAAACGCAGGTTGGCGGTGACGAGTTTGTCCTTAGCACGTTCGCCCTCGGGGCCGCCTTTGCGGATTTTCTGCGCCAGTTCAATTTCCTCGTCAATGCTGATTAGCGGTGCACGACCAATTTCTACCAAATACTTGTCCAGAGCCTCACTCGAACGGTTGGTGATACTCTTCTGAATCTTTAGTTGTCTCATTCTCTTATTACCCTTCTTTCTTCTTTAATTGCTTGAATATCAAGCCAATATACGTATATTCTCTTTAAAAGCGGTGCAAAGTTACGAAAAATATCGATACGATGTTCAGAATTTAACAACTTTTATATCTTTTCTTTCAAATATTGGCCTGTGATGCTTTTCTGGCACTGGGTCACCTCTTCGGGTGTTCCGGCAATAACCAACGAACCGCCGCGGTCGCCTCCGTCAGGTCCGAGGTCGATAACGTGGTCAGCACATTTGACGACTTCGAGGTTATGCTCGATGACCACAATACTATGACCGCGCTCGATGAGTGCGTCGAACGACTTCAGCAAACGGCTGATGTCGTGGAAGTGCAAACCTGTTGTGGGTTCGTCGAATATAAATAAAGTGGGCTCCTGTCGCTCCTGCCCGATGAAGTATGCCAGTTTCACGCGCTGGTTCTCGCCACCCGAGAGCGACGAAGAGTTCTGTCCTAACTTAATGTAGCCGAGTCCGACATCCTCCAACGGCTTCAGACGGTTGACGATGGCCTTGTGACCTTCAAAGAAATCAATAGCCTCAGAGATGGTCATGTTCAGCACGTCGTAAATGTTCTTGCCTTTGTAGCGTACGTCGAGAATATCCTGTTTGAAGCGCCGTCCGTGACAAGCTTCGCACTCCAGCACGAGGTCTGCCATAAACTGCATCTCGACGGTGATGGTGCCTGCACCCTTACACTCGTCGCAACGGCCGCCGTCGGCGTTGAACGAGAAATACTGACTGCCGAAACCCATCTGCTGGCTCAGGGGCTGACTGGCATAAAGGTCGCGGATGGCGTCGTAAGCCTTGACGTATGTAGCTGGATTCGAGCGTGTTGACTTGCCGATGGGGTTCTGGTCGACGAACTCGATATGCTTGACGGCATCGATGTCGCCCGTCAGTCCGAGGTATTCGCCTGGTGCATCAAACACTTCGCCGATATGGCGTTTGAGGGCAGGGTAGAGAATACCCTTGATAAGGCTCGACTTGCCGCTTCCTGATACGCCCGTCACAACGGTCATCACGTTGAGCGGAATCTTCACGTCGATGCCGCGCAGGTTGTTCATGCGGGCACCCTTGATGCCGATATAGCGGTTCCAAGGGCGACGCGACGTGGGGACGGGAATCTGCTCTTCGCCGCACAAATACTTGACGGTATAACTGCGCGAGTTCTTGCTATTGCTCTTGCTGACGTCGGGCGTACCAGCATAGACAATTTCGCCACCCAGCCGGCCTGCATCGGGGCCAACGTCAATCAGGTAGTCGGCGGCCCGCATGATCTCCTCGTCGTGCTCAACGACGACCACCGTGTTGCCGATGGCTTGCAGTTCCTTAAGTACGTGAATCAGTCGGTCTGTGTCGCGTGAGTGGAGACCTATGCTGGGTTCGTCGAGTATGTAGAGCGAGCCAACCAGCGAACTGCCCAAGCTGGTGCAGAGGTTGATACGCTGGCTTTCGCCGCCGCTGAGCGTGTTCGAGAGACGGTTGAGCGTCAGATAGCCAAGTCCCACATCTAAAAGGAATTGCAGACGTGAGGTTATCTCAGCTAACAAGCGTCGTCCGACCTCGGCATCATGCTCGTTGAGTGTCAGGTGGTCAAACCATTCCTTGAGTCTGATAACGGGCATTTGCACCAGATCGGTGATGCTTCGTCCGTCTATCTTGACGTATTCTGCTTCAGGTTTCAGGCGGGTGCCGTGACACTTCGGACAGGTTGTCTTGCCTCGATAACGTGCCTGCATCACGCGGTATTGAATCTTATACTGATTCTCCTTGAGCATCTCGAAGAATTGGTCGATGCACGGCTTTTCTTTGGCGCCTCGGTCTGACGGCAACCCGTGCCAAAGCCAGTCTTTCTGCTGCTGGCTGAGGTTCATGTATGGCTCGAAAATGGGGAAGTCGTCCTTCTGTGCGTGCTGTATGAACCATTGTTGCCACTCCTTCATCTTCTCGCCGTGCCAGCAGACGACGCAGCCGTCGTAGACAGACAGCGTCGTGTTGGGAATCACCAGCCGCTCGTCGATGCCGATGACTTTGCCGAAGCCCTGACACTCAGGACAGGCTCCCATAGGCGAGTTGAACGAGAATAGTTGGTCTGTAGGCTCCTCGAACATCATGCCGTCGGCCTCGAATTTCATAGAGAAGTCGTAAATGATGTTCGACGGCAGGAACATCAGGCGACACTCGCCGTGACCCTCGTAGAATGCGGTCTCGGCAGAGTCTACCAGTCGCGCAATGGCGTCTTTGGAGTCGTCTACTGACATACGGTCGACAACAAGATACAGGCCTTCTCCGTCGTCCGCCGATTGGGGGAGGCTTTCCAGATAGTCATCTATACGGACGAATTGAGTTTCCTCAGCTCCCCCTCTACGGGAGGGTGATGGGGGAAGGCTTATCCTCGCATAGCCCTCCATCTGATAGGCCTTCAGCTGTTGCTCCAGCGTGCGGTCTTCAGACAAGTGGATAGGGGCCATCACGACAAACTTCGTGCCTTTCTGGTACGACAGCATCTGTTGGACAATGTCCTCGGTAGAGTGCTTCTTGACCTCCTGACCGCTGATAGGCGAATAGGTGCGACCGATGCGGGCATAGAGCAGCCGTAGGTATTCGTATATTTCCGTCGACGTGCCGACGGTACTGCGCGGATTGCGCGAGATGACTTTCTGCTCGATGGCGATGGCGGGTGGAATGCCTCGTATGAAGTCGCACTCAGGCTTGTTCATACGCCCCAAGAACTGACGGGCATACGACGAGAGACTTTCGACGTAACGGCGTTGCCCCTCGGCGTAGAGCGTGTCGAAGGCCAACGACGACTTGCCGCTGCCACTAACGCCAGCCACTACGACCAGCTTGTTGCGCGGAATTTTCACGTCGATGTTCTTCAGGTTGTTGACCCTTGCCCCTTTTATCTCGATGTAATCACTCATGCACGTACCGTACTTCTTCGAGCTGATATAAGATGCTGACCCCACCCCTGGCTGGGGGTGGGGGCTGTCATATTTACTGGTGCTGCGGACGGAGCAAATCGTTGACCGTCTTCACGGGATTGAAGGTGCTGAGGGGCACTTCTACGAAGACCGTGTTCCAGTCGCTCATAGCACCATTCCACAATCCAGGCAATTCAAGCGCCTTCAGCTCACGACCGTTCTTCGACTTGCTGGAGATGAAGCCAGTAGTGCGGTCGACAAATTCGGGCAAGTTGAAGGGCTGGCCCTTGTAGTCCTTGACGGCGCAGACAAGATCGACGGGGTTGAAGTGCGTGCCTTGCGTGAACATCTCCATATACTCCTTGTTGTTCTTGTCAATCTGGCTCGACTCCAGAATCTGGAGCGAGATAGTGCCGTCCTGATTGTAGGTGAGGAACGGACCGCCGCCAGGCTCGCCGACATTCTTCACGACGCCGCAGACGCGCATCGGGCGGTTGAGTTTCTTACGCAGATACTCGGCAAGCTCCTGATCGCTCAGGCTGTCGATATCGGGACGGCGGCAGAATGCGTGCTCTACGAAATGCTTAATTTCCTTGAGCTTGTCGTGGTCAAGCTGTCCTTTATCCAACTCCTGCAAGTATTTGAATGTCAGCTTCTGAAGCTGAATCAAGATACCGGCAATAACTTGCTTGTAGTCGACGGTCTCAGCCTTCAGACGGTCAGGTACGACGTTGTCGATATTCTTGATGAAGATGACGTCGGCATCAATCTCGTTGAGGTTCTCGATGAGTGCGCCGTGACCGCCTGGACGGAAGAGCAGCGAGCCGTCGTCGTTGCGGAATGGCTCGTTATCAGGACCAGCAGCAATGGTGTCAGTCGAGGGCTTCTGCTCAGAGAACGAGATGTCGTACTTGACGCCATACTTCTGGGCATACTGGTCGGACTTCTGTGCGACGCGCTTCTTGAACATATCCATGTGCTCGTGCGAGACGGTGAAGTGTACGCAAGACTCGCCGTTCGAAGCGGCATAGAGGGCACCTTCTACAAGATGTTCTTCCATAGGTGTGCGTGGCCCTTCGGGGTAGCGGTGGAAGAGCAACATACCCTTGGGCAGCTGGCCGTAGTTCAGTCCCTTCTGGAAGAGCATGTTCTCGACCACTTTCTTGTACTGACCGTCCTGTATGAGATATTCGATGGACTTGCCCTCGTTTTTACGGCAGGCAGCGTCGAGCTCGTCGTAGAAGGCGAAGTTCTTCAGTCCGTCGAAGAACTGCTTCTCGAATGGGGTGGTGGGGGTGTCGTAGTCGGCGTCGACAAAGGCGAACATATCCTTGAACATACGCGAAGCAGCACCAGAAGCAGGCACGAACTTCACAATCTTGTGTCCCTGCTGCTTGTACTCGTTCCACGCCTGGATATAGGCATTTTTGTCGTTCTCACTGGTAGCCACGATGCCGTCCTCAATGCTGGCTGCTGCCTTGAGGCGCAGGAAGGGGAATCCGGTCTTAAACTCGTTGAGTTGCTGCTTGATTTGTTCTTCACTGATGCCTTTCTTGGCAATCTGCTGTAGGTCTTGTTGTGTTAGCATAATATTGTTGTTTTAAGTTTGATATGTCAATTCCAAGCGCAAATATACGAAGTTTTTCGCGAATAGCAAGTTTTTTTGCCAACTTTTTACTATCTTTGCCACAAAATTGTGTTTACGATGGACGAGAAGTTTGAATTTACCACCGCTGAGCGTGCCGAGACGCTCACTTTGTACGCCGAACTGAAGGAAAGGGTAGGGGACTCGTTAGAGCCTGGCGACGAGCAGTTGCTGCGCCACCATATCGGCCAGCTGATGGAGGGTCACCAGATTGTTCGCGATGCCTTCGGGCTGAATCCTGTGCTGACGGGATTGCAGACGGCAAGCATTCTGGTGGACGAGACAGGATTGAAGCGCGATGCCGTTGTGGCCATCTTGTTGCGCTACAGCGTAGAGGCGGGCTTAGTGACTGTCGACGAGGTTGAGCATGACTACGGCGAGTCGGTGGCACGCATCCTGCACGGCCTGCGCCGCATTCAGGAACTGTATCAGAAGAATCCTGTTGTTGAGAGCGAGAATTTCCGCAACCTGCTGCTGTCGTTTGCTGAGGATATGCGCGTGATACTGATTATGATTGCCGACCGTGTGAACCTGATGCGGCAGATACGCGACACAGAGAACGACGAGATGCGCCGCGAAGTCAGTCAGGAGGCGGCTTACCTGTATGCGCCGCTGGCTCACAAGTTAGGTCTCTATAAGTTGAAGTCGGAGTTGGAAGACTTGTCGCTCAAATACTTAGAGCACGACGCCTACTATCTGATCAAAGAGAAACTGAGCGAGACAAAACAGAGCCGCGACGCCTATATCAAGCGCTTCATACAACCTATCAGCGACAAGCTGACGGCCGCAGGACTGACGTTCCACGTTAAGGGGCGCACGAAGTCGATACACTCCATCTGGCAGAAAATGAAGAAGCAGAAGTGCGGCTTCGAGGGCGTCTACGACCTGTTTGCCATCCGCGTCATCATCGACTGTCCTGAAGACAAGGAGAAACAGCAATGCTGGCAGGCTTACAGCATCGTCACTGATATGTATCAGCCCAATCCGAAGCGACTGCGTGACTGGCTCAGCGTGCCGAAGTCGAACGGCTACGAGTCGCTGCACATCACCGTACTGGGTCCGGAACAGAAATGGGTTGAGATTCAGATACGTACAGAGCGTATGGACGAGATTGCCGAGCGTGGCGTGGCTGCACATTGGCGATACAAAGGCGTGAAGGGACAGAGCGGTATGGACGAGTGGCTGACGTCGATACGCCAGATGCTCGAGACGAGCGACGGCCGCGAGGCAATGGATCAGTTCAAGATGGACTTGTACGAGGACGAGGTCTATGTCTTCACGCCGAAGGGCGACCTGCTGAAATTCCCCAAGGGTGCCACCGTTCTCGATATGGCTTATCATATCCACTCGAAGATCGGCTCCTCGTGTGTGGGCGCGCGCGTTAATAATAAGGTGGTGACATTCCGTTATCTGCTTCAGAGCGGCGACCAAGTTGAGATTATGACTTCGTCGCAGCAGAAGCCGAAACAGGAGTGGCTCTCAGTGGTCAAGACCAGCCGTGCGAAAGCCAAGATTCGTCTGGCGCTGAAAGAGACGCAGCAGAAAGACGGATTGATGGCCAAGGAGATGATTGAGCGGAAGTTCAAGAATCGCAAGATAGACCTCGACGAGTCGACGATGATGCACGTCATCAAGAAGTTAGGCTATAAGACGTCGTCAGAATTCTACAAGCAGGTGGCCGACCAGACGTTGGATATCAATACCGTCATCGACAAATACCTGGAACTGCAACAAGGCGAACAGGTGGTCACAGGCGACAATCAGGCCCGTTCGGCTGAGGAGTTCGTCTTAGAGGAATCAAAGGCCCAGCAGCAGATGCCGCAGAACGATGACGTGCTGGTCATCGACCGTAATCTGAAAGGACTCGACTACCAGCTGGCCCGTTGCTGCAATCCCATCTATGGCGACGATGTCTTCGGCTTTGTGACCGTCAGCGGCGGCATAAAGATTCACCGCTCAGACTGTCCGAATGCGCCAGAGCTGCGCCGCCGTTTCGGCTATCGCGTGGTGAAGGCAAAATGGTCGGGCAAGGGTGCGTCGCAGTATCAGATGACCCTGCGCGTCATTGGTCAGGACGACATCGGCATCGTCAACAACCTGACGAACATCATTTCGAAAGAAGAACGCCTCGTGCTGCGCAGCATCAACATCGACTCCAGCGACGGACTCTTCCGTGGAAACCTTGTCGTGATGATTGACGACGTGAACCGTCTCGAAGCGCTCGTCAAGCGGCTCCGTACCGTCAAGGGCGTCAAGCAGGTAGAGCGCATCTGATGGTATTTAAGCAGGAATATAATGAAAATACGGATTTTATATACAATCGGCATTATGATAAATAGGGAATAAAAACAAGCGTCCTTATATCACAGTAATCACGTTGGCAGGCAATGTGTGTTCTGTGGACGGTTACAAAACAAAAACATACTGCCGCCGAAGCACCACTCTTGAGGTACATCGGTGGCAGATATATTCAACTCATTTTACAACGAGTTCTTGGCCGTCCATCCGAACGTCGTCGTAATACACCTTCGTCATCGTCAGATCCTTGTAGGTTATCGGCTCGCCCATCATTGCCTGTGCCTTATCCATAGCTTCCTTCAGGTTCTCTGCCTCAACTGTGAGCTCTCTGCTCATCACGATGTTTGCTCTTAATTTGAATTCCATAATTACATTTATTTTAGTTCAACAATCATTTATCGACTGCAAAATAAATACAAAGGTGTCCCATAAGTCGGGACACCTTGCTAAATTTAATGTTTTTTAAGCATTTAAGTGATAATATAATCGACATGGAGAAAATTGCAACAACCGTTGACAATAATAGTGTCTGTTTGCGGTCATTTATGTCATTTGTCATTTGTCATTTTCGATTTCGG
>CADCET010000028.1:0-37705 GCA_902800495.1 uncultured Prevotellaceae bacterium | reverse complement strand
AAATTCGTATCTTTGCATTGTCAATCCGGAACGACAAACTGGGTCAGTTAGGAGGGCTAAATTGGCCACTTGGCACGACGAAATGGACCAGTTAGAAAAAAATGAAGAATTCTTCGCAAGACCTCCGCGAAGCGCCTGAGCACCAGCGGAGCGCAAGAAAGCGTCGCAAGGCGCCGAGCGGAAAAATCGAAAAATTGAAGTAGTATTAACCCTTTAAAACCATTTAAGACACATGGCAGCAAAAAACACAATTGACTAGCGCCGGAAGAAATCGAATGACTACGAATTAAACGAATTGGCTGGCGCAGCAAGAAATCGTACGATTTCATTTCTTCGCAAGCGAAGCGACCGGAGGTCGAGCGCGTGAAATTCGAAAAAAAATAAACAACGCGCAGCCAAAATTACTGCGAGCACTCGTGAGTCTTCGGCAAGTTTCGTATAATTCGTGAAATGTGAGTCTTCGACAAGTTTCGTATAATTCGTGAAATTCGTGGTCAAAAAGTATTCCTAATTTCTAATTCCTTATTAACACATGAAGAAGAGAGTGATTGAGGTGGCGGTGAAGGTGATAGTAGCCGCACTCACAGCGTTCCTGACGGCACTGACAACGACGTCGTGCATGGGCTATGGACCGTTTTAAGTAGATTGAAAATTGAACATTGAAAATTGAAGATTTTTTGCAAGCAAAGCGAGCAGAACTCGAGCGGCTTCCGCTCTGAATATTGACAAAGAGGACTGACAGTTACTGAAATTCTGTCGGCCCTCTATGTTTTTTTTGACAAACGCGAATGAGTCGTCGCGTCACAGGAAAACGAAGCGGAGGGAGGCGTAGAGCTGGACGAGGACGACGTAGAGGACAAAGAGCGGAGCACAGCGGCTGACGCCGTAAGACATGGCATCGAAGACGGCAGAGAGTGAACTTAAATGGCCTGACATGCGACCATAAACGGAGGATACGAGGAGGATGCCGAAGGCGACGATGGGGATGACGGCACGGCTGAACGGCGACGAAAGCAGACGCCCTGTGGCCGACAGGAGGATGGCGTGAGGGACGACCGTCAGCAGCAGGACAATGACGATGTAGACCAACAGGACGGCGACGGTGGTGCGCAAGGCGGTCTTATCGCGGAAGGTCTGCGGCCCCAGCATCAGACGGCTGCGCCACAGGCATCCACCGCTCATGGCGAGCAGCAGGAGCCATACGAGGCAGGGGGTGGCGAGCACGTCGGCAAAACTGCCGAAGAACCAGCGTATGCCTTCGGAGGAGAGCAGTGAGCGCACCCCTCCGACCATCATGGCCGACAGCAGCCACGACGTGAGCACAAGCACGAGGCAGGCCATTGCGGCGACGATGGTGAGCCACGTCAGCACCTGCTTAGTCTTCATCGGCTTCGAGGTTTTCGATGTCGAGAATCTGCAACTCTAATGCCCGTACAACGAGGCGTGTGGCGTTGACGCCCGACGTGCCTTCAGGGAAGAGTTTCTTCATCAGTTCCACCTGTCGTTTCTCTAAGCTCTTCACGCCGAAGGGCATACCGCGCAGGCCCGTAATCTGCTCTTTGGTGTAGCCGAGGGCCAGATGGCGCAGGAAACGCTCGTCGTACTCGTCAATCTCGTAGTTGATAAGTGCCTCCTGCTTGGCTAACTGCGCGCCGACGGCTCGTTTGAAGCGCTCGACGATCTTGCGCAGGATGGGCTCGTTGAACACTAGCTGCTTGCCGTCCATAACGGCCTGCACATCGTGGCGCGTCAGCAGTTCACCCGTCTTCAGGATGATACCGTCAGCTCCAGCATCGAGCACGTCGACCCAGAGTTTCTCGTTAAGTATCTCGCCCGTGAAGATGAGCACTTTTACGCCTGGGTGCATCTCCTTTGTGGAGCGGCACAGTTCGACGCCGATGGTGGTTGAGCCACCCAGTCCGAGGTCGAGCAGTACGAGGTCGGGCAGTTGCTGCTTCAGCACACGCCAGTACTCTATCTCGTTGGTTGCCGTCCCGATGACTTCGGCCTCGGGAATGTCAGTACGGATGATGCCTAACGTACCCTTCATTTCCAGGGGCACGTCCTCAACTATGATTACTTTGAAGTTTTCCATAAGCAGGTAATAAAATGATAATTTTTATGATGTCGTCGTCGTGCTCCTCGCGGACGCTGCAGGCGCGGCGGTTGGTGGCTTCGCCGTGGTCGCGTACAATCTGGCGGATGATGTACGAGGTGTATGTGGTGGGTCGCGAGGTGAGCGATATGGTGTACTCGACATACTTGTCGCTGAGTTTCTTGGCTTTGACGTCTGGCGACTTGAGGAGTTCGAAGAGATAGCCGAGCAGATTCTCGTCGCCAAGAACGGTCTGACCGTAGAGGGTGCAGGGGTGCAGGTGCAGCTTGACGCGCTCCACTTGATTCATCGCCTGCAGGCTCAGCATGTTATAGAGTTCGCGATAGTAGTCGACCACCTCGCGTGCGGCCTCCATATCGTTCTGCTCAATGAGCTGACGGATGCGCGAGGGGTAGTACATCGTCTCGTGCTTCAGGGTCGACAGGCAGTTGTCGAGCACGGCGTTCGACACGTGGAGGTTGGCCAGTTCGAGGTCGGCGCGCCGCTGTTCGTCGTCTAAGAGCATGAGGTCGTCGCGACTGGTGCGCTCGGCCTTGAAGCGGGCGTTGAAGCGCGGTCGCAGGTAGTAGAAATACCAGACGGGCAGTACGGCTAACAGGGCCATCAGCAAGAGTACGACGGCAATGGTGCGGTTCTCCTTGGTCTGCTGCATCGTGCGGCAGTAGTCGGCCAGCGTGGCATCGGCCGACAGCTCCTTGTAGAGCTGGTTGTAGGCGCGGTTGTTATACTGATAGAGTGCCCACTGGTGGAGGGCCAATGCGGCCACAGCCGCCTCGTTGCGTATGTCGAGAATCATGTTGTAGTTCGTCTGTACGGAGTCGTGCAGCCATTGTATCTCAGGCGGTGTCACAGCATCATCGTCGGCAACCGTCAGCAAAGCTTTCCCACGGGGATGCTGCTTCAGGTAGTGTTCGTTCAGGCAGCGGCAGCAGGAGTCGGCAAAGAGCAGGGTGAGCTCGAAGTTGCCGTTGATGTTAGAGAAGTAAGCCGAGTCGGAATAGACGGCAGCCTTGTTCAGCGGCTGGGCCTGTAGGCTAATGGGACTTATGAGTCCTATAAGACCTATAAGTCTTATGAGACCTATGTGTCCTATAAGACCTATGAGCCCCATTATCCTGCCAAGCGGCAGCCGGAAGAAGAAGCGGCTTCCCCTACCCTGCTGGCTCTCAGCCTGAAGGGTGCAGACGCGGAACAGCTGACTCATCTTGCGATACTTCTCGATGATGCCCTTACAGTTCAGCAGTCCGAAGCCGTGAGTCGTCAGTTGGTGGTCGAAGACGTGCGCGAGCTGATTCTCGTCCATACCGCAGCCCGTATCGCTGACAGACACCTCGACGTAGTCCTTGGTCTCTGCGGCGCTGATGGACACCAGTCCTTCGATGGTGAACTTGCGGGCGTTGTCGGCAAGCGTGTTCAGCATGAAGAGCGTCAGGATGCGGTCGGCCTTGACCACAGCCTGTGTGGGCTCGACGTGTAGCGTGATGCCTTTCATCTGGAAACTCTTCTGACTGCGGGCCATCATGTCGAATAGCGGTTGCAGGGCGAAGCTCTCGATATGCAGGGTCAACTGTCCCTGTCGCAACTGTATCCATTGTGTCAGCAGTTCGTTGTCGGCCTCTATCTTCTCCGTCAGCTCGCGCACATACTCCTTGTCGTCCTGGCGGTTGATGGTGTAGACCATGCGGTCGATGAGCGGCAACAGACTGTTGACTAACGAGATTTTGGCTCGCTGCTCCGCATGTCGACGCTCAGCCTCTTTGATATGGCTGCGGCTGACGGTCAGCTGTTCGCGACGTTCCTCGAGTTCGTCAGCCAGGGGATTCTCCGTCGGACGGCGACGGTTGAGCCAGCGGAAGAGCCACAGCAGGAATATCAGCAGCAGGATAGCGGCAACGGTTGCCATCAGAATCCAGTCTAACTGCGTCACAGAACGGTCCAACTGTCCGGCTCGCGCCTCCAACTGACGGTCCTGACGTGTTTGTTCGTGCAGGTCGAGATAGAGGTTACGATAATAGTCGCTGCTCGCTTTGTCGTCGATGGCTGCGTAGGCTACGCTGAGTCGCTCGTAGATACTCGCCACGAGGTCAGGCGCCTGGAAAATAACCGTATCGGCAAGTGCCTGTTCCAAATGGTGGAGCGTAGCTTCATCATTGCCCATTGCCCAATGACAGGAGGCCAGCGTTCGATAGGCACCCGCTATTTGGTAGACATCGCCAAACGTCTCGAACAGCGCCAGCGACTCTTCAGCCAGCCAGACGGCCAACTCGTAGCGGTCTGTCAGACTCTCAGGGTTCACCATCGCCAGTCCGCGGTCAAGGAGTTCGTCTTCGGCCTGTGGCGACGTCAGGTGCTCAGCTATCGCCTGTAGGGCGTTGGCCATGAAGTAAGGATAGTTGTCGCGCTGGGCTATCTGGAAACAGCGCAGCAGGTAGTCCATCTCCTGCTGGAATATCTCCGTAGCCGTGCCTTTGGTCAGAATGCCGCCAGCTCCGACGTTGTAGAGATAGTTCAGGAACTGTGCCGTGTCCTTCTTCACCTCATCAGGATTGATAGCCATCAGGGCGTCGACAGACTGCTGTTCCAGTCCTATATAATAATAATAGGTGGAAGTAACGATGGCCAGTTCCGTCTCAGCGTAGAGCAGACGGCGCTGCTGGCGCTCGTCGAGCAGCGACCGTTCCTCGTTGATGCGCTTCAAGCAGGTCATTGCCCGTTCGCGATAGTCGTAGAAGTCTTTGTTGCGCGAACGGCGCTGGCAGAGTCGCATCTGCTGGACGTAGCAAACCAGCAACTCTATCTGGTTGTCAGTAATTTCAGAAATATGGTTCAGACAGTATTCCGCGCTGTCGTACTCCATCTTGGCGATATGCCGGAAAACCTTGTTGTTCAGTCCCTCGGCATCGTCCTCAACATAGCGGATGGAGTCAAGACAACGGTAATGATAGGCGTACGAAAGAGAATTCAGCTTGTCCACCTGCTGCCTATCAGAGGGTGAACAAGCTGAAATAATAATTGTGACGAGCAGCAGCTTAAGCGCGCGCCTTAGCCACATAACCGAGTGCCTCCTTGCACTTATCGGTCACATACTGCCAGTCGCCGGCCTTCACCTTGTCAGAGGGGAAGAGCTTCGAGCCCATGCCAACGCAGAAGACGCCAGCCTTGAACCATTTCGTCAGGTTCTCCTCCTCAGGAGCTACACCACCCGTGACCATGATCTTCGACCAAGGCATAGGAGCCTTCAGGCCCTTCACCATGTTAGGACCAACAACGTCGCCAGGGAACACCTTCGTCAGGTCGCAACCCAACTCCTGGGCCTTGCCAATCTCGCTGACGGTCATGCATCCAGGGCAGTAAGGCACAAGACGACGGTTGCAGACGGGAGCAATCTCAGGATTGAACAGCGGGCCAACCACGAAGTTTGCACCTAACTGCAGGTAGAGGGCAGCCGTAGGAGCGTCAACCACGCTACCAATACCCAGAGCCAGCTCAGGGCACTCCTTATCGGCCCACTTCACCAACTCGCCAAAAATCTCATGAGCGAAGTCACCACGATTAGTAAACTCAAAGGCACGAACGCCACCTTCGTAGCAAGCCTTCACCACATTCTTACAAGTCTCAAGATCCTTGTGGTAGAAAACGGGCACCATACCCGTATCGCCAATCTTCTTTAGAACAGCTATCTTATCAAACTTTGCCATAATGTTCAATCTTCAATGTTCAATCTTCAATGTTCAATTATCTCTGCACGCGACCGTTAGCATTACCACCAGCCAGACTCTCAACCTCGTCAACACTCACCAGGTTGAAGTCGCCATTAATGGTGTGCTTCAGAGCCGATGCTGCTACGGCAAACTCTAAGGCCTCACCCTGCGTCTCCTTTGTTAGCAGACCGTGAATCAAGCCGCCAGAGAAAGAGTCGCCACCACCAACGCGGTCGATGATAGGATTGATTTCGTAACGCTTTGACTGATAGAACTCCTTACCGTCGTAGATAAGGGCCTTCCAGCCGTTGAACGTTGCGCTGAACGACTCACGGAGCGTAGAGACGACATACTTGAAGCCGAACTCTTGCATCATCTGCTTGAAGATGCCCTCGTAGCCGGCAGCGTCAGTCTGACCACCCTCAACGTCAGCGTCGGGCTTGAAGCCTAAGCAAAGCTCAGCGTCCTCCTCGTTGCCAATGCAGACGTCGACATACTGCATCAAGGGGCGCATGATGCTGATAGCCTTCTCAGATGTCCACAGCTTCTTGCGGAAGTTCAGGTCGACAGAGACGGTCACACCGTGACGCTTAGCAGCCTCACAAGCCAGCTTCGTCAGCTCGGCAGCCTTGTCGCTGATGGCAGGTGTGATGCCTGACCAGTGGAACCAGGAGGCACCCTCCATGATAGCATCGAAGTCGAAATCCTGAGGATCGGCCTCGGCAATAGAAGAGTGAGCGCGGTCATAAATCACCTTTGAAGGACGCATCGAGGCACCCGTCTCAGCATAATACAGACCCACGCGGTCACCACCACGGGCGATGAACTGTGTGTTCACACCATAGCGACGCAGAGCGTTCACAGCAATCTGACCAATCTCATGCTTTGGGAGTTTCGATACGAAGTAAGCCTCATGGCCATAGTTGGCTACTGAGATAGCGACATTTGCTTCACCACCACCAGGGATGATGCGGAATGATTCACTCTGGATAAAACGGTCGTTTCCTTGCGGAGACAGGCGGAGCATAATCTCGCCCAATGTTACGATTTTTGCCATTGTCTTGTTTGTTTTAGTACTATAGATTAATTGTTTTACTAATTGCGACCACAAAGATACGACGATTTTTTGAATCCACCAAATAAAGCACGAAAAAAACTTTCGTAACCGATTTCGTCAGGCAGAAATTTGGTGGTATAAAAGTTTTTATTTACCTTTGCAACATTCTAAGCAAAGAATCATGGCAAAAGAGAATATAAGAATCAAGGACATTGCAGAACGGGCGGGCGTTTCGGCAGGTACCGTCGACCGCGTGCTGCACAATCGTCCCAACGTGTCGAAAAAAGCATTAGACAAGGTCAACAAGGCTTTAGAGGAATTGGACTATAAGCCCAACATGTATGCTTCAGCATTGGCCTACAATAAAAGCTACACCTTCTACTGCCTGCTGCCAAAGCACGAGTCGGAGGCTTACTGGGAAGAGATTGAAGAGGGTTGTGTAGCCGCCTGTGAGCATCGCCGCGACTTCGGCATCTCCGTAGAGTTCATATATTATAATAGGTTTGACCTGAAGACTTTCGAGAAAGCTACCGCCGAATGTAAGAAGCAACACCCCGCCGGCGTTATCATCGTACCGTCAAAGCTGGAATTGACGCGCCAGTTTACTGACCATCTGCACGACCAGCAGATACCATTCATCCTGCTCGACTCCTATATGCCCGACCTGCGACCGCTGTCGTTCTACGGACAAGACTCGTTCCAAAGCGGCTATTTTGCAGCCCGTATGCTGATGCTCATCGCGTCGAAGGAGAAAGAGATTATGCTGATGAAACAGATGCGCGACGGCAATGTGGCATCGAAGCAGCAGGAGAACCGCGAGACGGGGTTCCGTCATTATATGCGCGACCACTTTCCTGATGTCAAGATTTCAGAAGTCAATCTCTCATTAGACGATAAACCAGAGGATTACAATAAGATACTCGAGAAGTTCTTTAAGGAACATCCGCAGGTTCACCATTGCATCACGTTCAACTCAAAGGCTCACATTGTGGGTGAGTTCCTGCTGCACACCAATCGCCGTGACATTCAGATCATGGGCTACGATATGGTGCCAAAAAACGAACTGTGCGTCAAGGAGGGCAGCATCTCGTTCCTCATTGCTCAGCACGCCTACCGTCAGGGCTACTCCTGCATCGAGTCGCTCTTCGAGGCCATCGTGTTGAAGAAAAAGGTGAACCCTGTCAACTATATGCCCATCGAACTGCTGACGCGCGAAAATGTGGACTTTTATCGCCGTACCTTCAGAGGATAATCATCAACTAAAACAAATACAAACTTATGCAAGCTACATTTTTTAAAATTAATCCCGCAGACTCTGTCGTAGTCTGTTTAGTAGAAAAGAAAAAAGGTGAGATCATCAGCGTCGACGGTCAGGACATCGTCCTCAATCAGGACACGCCCGCTGGTCACAAGGTGCTGATCAAAGACGTGCAGGAGGGCGACAACATTATTAAATATGGTTATCCCATCGGTCATGCTCGCCAGGCTATGAAGGCTGGCGACTGGGTGAACGAGAACAACCTGAAGACCAACCTCAGCGGCACACTGGAATACAAGTACGAACCCGTCAACGAAGAACTCAGCATTCCCAATGAGGGTCGCACGTTCAAAGCCTACAAGCGTGCCAATGGCGATGTCGGCGTGCGCAACGAGATTTGGATCGTGCCTACCGTCGGCTGTGTCAATGGCATTGCTGAACGTCTGGCTACACAGCTTCGCAAGGAGACAGGCTGCGAGGGTATCGACAGCGTCTATGCGTGGCATCATAACTACGGCTGTTCGCAGCTCTCTGGCGACCACGAGAACACCCGCAAGGTGCTGCGCGACATCTGTCTGCACCCCAATGCTGGCGGTGTGCTGGTGCTGAGCTTAGGCTGCGAGAACAACCAGCCCGACGACTTTATGGCGATGCTGGGCGACTACGACAAATCGCGCATCCGTCTGCTGGTGACCCAGAAGGTTGACGGCGACGAAGTAGAAGCCGGCATGCAGGTGCTGCGCGAACTATACGGCATTGCCAAGAACGACAAGCGCGAGGAGGTGCCCGTATCCAAGCTGCGCGTTGGCCTGAAGTGTGGCGGCTCCGACGGTTTCAGCGGCATCACGGCCAATCCGCTCGTGGGCGAGTTCAGCGACTGGTTGGTAGCTCAGGGCGGCACATCGGTACTGACGGAGGTGCCTGAAATGTTTGGCGCAGAGACTATCCTCATGAACCGCTGCCGCAACGAGCAACTGTTCCAGCAGACCGTCTCGATGATTAATAATTTCAAGGAGTACTTCCTCTCTCATGGTGAACCCGTCGGCGAGAATCCCTCACCTGGCAACAAGGCCGGAGGCATCTCGACCCTTGAGGACAAGGCTCTGGGATGTACGCAGAAGTGCGGCAAGGCACCCGTCAGCGGCGTAATGGAGTATGGCGACCGTCTTGAGAACACAGGACTGAACTTGCTCTCAGCACCAGGCAACGACCTTGTGGCAGCTACGGCTCTGGCATCGTGCGGCTGTCACTTGGTACTCTTCACCACAGGTCGCGGCACGCCGTTTGGTACCTTCGTTCCCACGATGAAGATTGCTACCAACCCCACCCTTGCAGCCCGTAAGCCAAACTGGGTGGACTTCTCAGCCGGACAGCTGGTCGAGGGGCGCACGATGAAGGAACTGGTGCCTGAGTTCATTGACAAGGTGCTGGCCGTCGCCAGCGGCGAGAAAGCCCGCAACGAAGAGAACGACTACCGCGAAATATCCATCTTCAAGAATGGCGTCACTCTGTAGTGCAAACCATTACGGAGATTTTAAGCCAAGTATATTTGGAGGTTATAATTATTTGTCGTATCTTTGCAATCGAAAAATAATACAAACAACTAAAACAAATAAAAACGTATGAAACCATTAAACAAGCAATTTGCGCCTAAGAGCGTGATGCCCGAGAAAGTGATTCAGTTTGGTGAGGGTAACTTCCTTCGCGCGTTCGTAGATTGGATTATTTGGAACATGGACCAGAAGACCGACTTCAACGGTTCTGTTGTCGTTGTACAGCCTATCGAAAAAGGTATGGTTGACTGGCTCAACGCTCAGGATTGTCTGTATCACGTCAACCTGCAGGGACGTGAGAACGGCAAGGCTGTGAACACACTGGAGCGCATCGACGTCATCAGCCGTGCACTGAACCCCTATACGCAGAACGCGGCCTTCATGGCATTGGCCGACCAGCCAGAGATTCGTTTCGTCATCTCAAACACCACAGAGGCCGGTATCGCTTTTGATCCCGCCTGCAAACTGGAGGACGCTCCCGCAAGCAGCTATCCCGGCAAGCTCGTCCAGCTGCTCTATCGCCGCTATCAGACGTTTAACGGCGACCCCACGAAAGGCTTGATCATCTTCCCCTGCGAGCTGATCTTCCTGAACGGCCACGTGCTGAAGGACTGCATCGAGAAGTACATTGAACTGTGGCAGTTGCCCGAGGGCTTCAAGAAGTGGTTCGAGGAGTCGTGCGGCGTCTATGCTACACTCGTCGACCGCATCGTTCCTGGATTCCCCCGCAACGAGATCAAGCAGATTCAGGAGAAGATCTGCTATCGCGACAACCTCGTCGTCCAGGCCGAGAACTTCCACCTCTGGGTCATCGAGGCTCCGAAGGAAGTAGCTGCAGAATTCCCCGCCGACAAGGCTGGTCTGCATGTGCTGTTTGTTCCCTCTGAAGAGCCTTACCACAAGCGCAAGGTGACACTGCTTAACGGCCCGCACACCGTGCTGAGTCCTGTAGCTTTCCTGAGTGGCGTGAACATTGTCCGCGACGCCTGCAACCACGAGATCATCTCGAAGTACATCCACAAGGTGCAGTTCGAAGAGCTGATGCAGACGCTCGACCTGCCGATGGAAGAGCTCGAGAAGTTCGCTGGCGACGTGCTGGAACGCTTCGACAACCCGTTTGTCGACCATCAGGTGACCTCTATCATGCTGAACTCGTTCCCGAAGTTCCAGGCTCGCGACCTGCCTGGCGTGAAGACCTATCTCGAGCGCAAGGGCGAGCTGCCTAAGGGTCTCGTCTTTGGTCTCGCAGCCATCATCACCTACTACAAGGGTGGCAAGCGTGCCGACGGCGTGGAGATTGTTCCGAACGACGACCAGAAGATTATGGACCTGCTGAAGGATCTGTGGGCTACTGGCGACACGCAGAAGGTGGCTGACGGCGTTCTTGGTGCAGAGTTCATCTGGCAGGAAGACCTCAACATGATTCAGGGCTTGAACGCTATGGTCAAGATGTTCCTCGACCTCATCCAGCAGAAGGGTATGCTCGAGGCTGTCAAGACGATTCTGTAATTCGTAAATAGCTAAATCGTAAATAAAGAGGATATGCTTTGGGGCATATCCTCTTATTATTTTATTTCTTCAGCAAGCGGTCTATCTCGTCAAACTGCTTACCCATATTGAGGTTGAGATAGATGCGATAGAGGGCTGGTCCCCACTTCTGTTTCTGTGCGGGTGCTAACTGACGATAGCGTTCCATATAGGGACGCGCTTGGCTGTAAGTCTGACGAAGTTGCTTCTTCTCGCGCAGCGGATGAAGTTTCAAAGCCTTGTTAATATAGGCTGTTCCTGCATTGTAGTAAGCTTCGGCCAACGAGTCGTTGATAGCTATCAGTGTATCGCTCAGTGCGATGCTTTCGTCGTAGCGCTCCATACGGAACAGGACGGTAGACTTGGCATAGAGGAAGAGTTGGCTCTTACCATTGTGACTAAGAGCATTGTCCACTGTCTTCAAGGCGTTCTGGTTGTCATTATTGGCGATGTAGAGATCCATCAGTCGCGGAAAGAAATAACTGTTCTCAGGGTAACGACGGAAACCTTCGCGCAGCGTCTCCAAATACAGGGAGTCGTCTTTCAGCTGACGGCGTGCCTCAGCCATATACTGCAGGGTGGACTCTGCTCTGGTGCTGTCGCGTAGGGCTAAATGACGATAGCGCAACGTCAGCACAGGGTCGTTCATGCGGTAGCCACAATAGGTAGTCCAATAGGCCACTTCGGGCATCCGAGCGTCGAGACTGTCCAGATGATAGCCCGTGAACAAAGGCTGACGGGCACAGTCCATGTAGGCCTCACCATACTGGTAAGCCTGCTTGTAGTTGCCTTTACGTATATAATAGGTACATGCGTAGAAAAGGTTAGGGCGGTACTTCAGCAGTTCCTTAGCATGATCCTTACGGTATTCGATGTCTACCCTACCCTTACGGTCTGGTCGTGCGTCGAGCGAGTCAAGTGTCTCGGCAATGGTGAACAAGCGCTGCGTCAAGCCGTAGAACTTTGCCGTGTCCTGCTTCTGGTTCATGTAAAGTTTCTCGTTGACAGCCTGATACTGCATCAGCACCGACTCATACCAGACGGCGTAGATGCGTTTGTTATCCCTGTTGGCCGAGTCTTTCAGCAGTTTTGTCATCAGCTTCTCGGCCTCTTCAACTTTTTTGCCACTCTTGAGGATCGTCCGCGCCTGACTGAGTTCCTTCTTCTGTGCCTGCATCTGGCAGGGAGCGATTAATAAGAGTAGCGATACTATAAAAACAATCGATCTTTTCACCTTAAAAAAGAAAAAGTGCCTGGCTGAGTTCTATTCTCAGAACCGTCACCAGGCACGTTATATGATGTGTAATCAGAGTCTTACTGCTTCAGCGACGGGTCAAGAGCCTCAAGCTCAGCCATCTTCTCCTTGTTACCCAGCGAGTAGTACAGACGATAGAGAGGATATGCCCAGTGTGTCGTCTCCTGGTTAGGATCCAACTCGCGGGTCTTTTCCATATAGGTAAGAGCATCCCTCAGCACAGCCTTCACCTTCTCAGTGTTCTCCTTCGACAAGCCCATTGTCTTCTTGTCCATCAGCTGGTCGTTCAAGGCAATAGCCTTTGAGTTGTAGCAGATGCCGATGTTGAAGAGACATTGCACCCACTTCTCGTCAATCTCAATAGCCTTCTTGAAAGCATCAATAGCCTCGTCCCACTTCTCGGCGTTCATCTTCGACTCACCCTTCAGAGCGTAAGCCATCTTGTTCTGAGGATTAAGTGCTATCTCCTCCTCAATCCATGCTTCCTTTTCGGCAGGAGCGGCATTCTGGTGCATATCAATCAGCAGGTTGAAATAGCGCTCGTTGCTCAGGTCAGCCTTGTGCTGCTCCATCAGGAACTTCTTGTACTCAGCAGAATCAGCAGCCGTCTTGCAGTTGTCTTTCTTAGCATAGACCAGAATGTTCTCAGCGTCAGACTTTCTGCTGGGGTCGCACTCGATAAGCTTCTGAGCGTAGAACTCAGCGTCCTTGAAGTTCTTCATCTGATAAGACAGGAATGCGCAGTAGTAGACAATGTCATTGTAGAACGGCTCCTTGGGGAAGTCCTTCTCGGCCATATCCTTATAGATGGGCGTCTCGCGCATGTTAACGTAAGCCTTCCACTGGTCGATGGCCTGCTCATTGTTCTTCAGATTATAGAAATACTGTCCACCCTGAGCAAAGACCACGCCCATCGTCTTATAACGGTTCTGGGTCTCAACAATATACTTGGGCTTCACCTTGCCCTTATCGTTAGGCTGCTGGTCGAACTCGTCAGCTTTGACAGCACTCTCCCAAGCCTTAAGGGCATTGGTGTACATAGCTAAAGAGTCGGCCTTCTCCTTACTGGTAGGCAGGCTGCTCTTGATGGCAATTTCAGACTGGTCTGAATACTGCTTGTAATAAATCTGGCTCAGCAGGTTCCAGGCAGAAGCCTTCTCCTCGTTGGTACCAGCCTCAAGTGCAGGCTTCACTGCCTCAACGGCCTGTGCGAACTCGCCCTTGTCAAATAGCTTCTTTGCACCCTTCACCACGTCAGCCTGAGCAAAGGCTGAGCTTGAAGCAACGGCCATAGCGGCCATCATTACTAATTTTTTCATAAGCTTTAATTATTGGTTATACATCTTGTTCTTCTTCATTGACAACCTCAGCCTCTTCGATGTCCTCATCCTGATTCGACATCACCTTGCACACAGAGGCAATGGTGTCGTTCTTCTTCGTCAGGTTGATCAGGCGCACACCCTGGGTCGCACGTCCTGCAACGCGGACATCGGCACACTTCAGACGAATCAGTACGCCTGACTTGTTGATAATCATGAGGTCGTTCTCGTCAGTCACTACCTTGATAGCCACCAGTCGGCCAGTCTTCTCTGTAACATTGAGCGTCTTGACACCCTTGGCACCACGAGCGGTCTTGCGGTAGTCCTCTACCTCAGAGCGCTTGCCGTAGCCGTTCTCGCTGACAACCATGATGGTCTCGGTCTGCGGATCGTTGACGCATACCATTCCGACAACCTCATCGTCGCCGCCATCAGTACGCATACCGATATTACCTGCAGCAACGCGTCCCATATCGCGAATCTCGCTCTCGTCGAAACGTACGGCACGTCCGTTGCGGTTAGCCAGCAGCAACTCGTTGTGACCATTGGTCAGACGTACACCTACCACCGCATCGGATTCGTCCTTGAAGTTGATGGCACGAATACCAGCGGCACGCACATTCTTAAAGGCGTCGAGGCGGGTCTTCTTGATGACACCCTGCTTGGTGGCAAATACCACGTAGTGCGACTTCAGGAACTCTTCATCGCCAAAGTTCTTGATACGCAGCACAGCGTTGATGGCGTCGTCAGGCTCGATGTTCAGCATATTCTGGATGGCACGACCCTTAGAGTTCTTGTCGCCTTCAGGTATCTCGTAACACTTCTGCCAGTAGCAGCGGCCCTTCTGGGTGAAGAACAGCAGTGTGTTGTGCATCGTGGCGGGATAGATGTACTCGGTGAAGTCGTTGTCGCGATGACGGGCACCCTTCGAGCCAACGCCGCCACGTCCCTGAGCGTGGAACTCGTCGAGCGACGTACGCTTGATATAACCCATGTGAGAGATGGTAATCACCACAGGATCATCGGGATAGAAGTCTTCAGCGTTGAACTCATGGTCGAAGGGGATAATCTCTGTACGACGCTCATCGCCATATTTCTCCTTCACCTCTAACAGGTCGTCCTTCATCACCTGCTTGCAACGTTCGGGGTTATCGAGAATTTCCTGCAAGTCGGCAATCAGCTTCTGCAGGTCGTCATATTCTTGGTGCAGCTGGTCGACACGCAGACCAGTCAGCTGAGCCAGA
This sequence comes from uncultured Prevotellaceae bacterium, assembly GCA_902800495.1. GTDB lineage: Bacteria > Bacteroidota > Bacteroidia > Bacteroidales > Bacteroidaceae > Prevotella. The sequence continues at coordinate 22,675 of CADCET010000028.1, read as the reverse complement.
CGCATATCAACGATGGCCTTCGACTGCAGCTCGTCCAGTTCAAAACGAGCCTCCAAGTTACGCTGGGCGTCCGTCGGAGTCTTCGAATTGCGAATAATATGTACCACCTCGTCGATGTTGTTCACGGCGATGATCAAGCCTTCCAAGATGTGAGCACGCTCCTGAGCCTTGCGCAGGTCGTACTTCGTGCGGCGAATGGTCACGTCGTGACGGTGCTCGACGAAGTACCTCACACACTCCTTCAGCGTCAGCAGACGGGGACGGCCTTTCACCAATGCGATGCTGTTCACAGAGAACGAACTCTGCAAGGCTGTCATCTTAAACAGTTTGTTCAGCAACACGTTGGCGTTGGCATCACGTTTGCAGTCCACCACGATACGCATACCCTGACGGCCCGACTCGTCGTTGACGTTGGCCACGCCCTCAATCTTATGCTGGTTGGCCAGTTCGGCAATATAAGCCACGAGGTCGGCCTTGTTGACGCCGTAGGGAATCTCGGTGACCACAATCTTGTCGTGGGTCTCGCCGCTCTCAATCTCGGCCTTAGCGCGCATGACGATACGGCCGCGACCTGTCTCATAAGCGTCGCGAACGCCCTGCAGACCGTAGATATAAGCACCTGTGGGGAAGTCGGGACCGGGAATATACTTCATCAGTCCGTCAGTATCGATATCGGGATTGTCGATATAGGCACAGCAGCCATCGATGACCTCACCCAGGTTGTGCGTAGGAATATTGGTAGCCATACCGACGGCAATACCGTTGCCACCGTTCACCAGCAGGTTGGGCACCTTAGTAGGCATAACGGTAGGCTCGACGAGCGAGTCGTCGAAGTTGTTCATCATATCGACAGTTTCCTTGTCGAGGTCGTCCATAATGTGCTCACCCATCTTAGAAAGGCGGCACTCCGTATAACGCATAGCGGCAGGCGAGTCACCGTCGACCGAACCGAAGTTTCCCTGACCGTCGACCAGCGTGTAACGCATATTCCAGTTCTGAGCCATACGGACCAGGGCCCCGTAAACTGACGAGTCGCCGTGGGGGTGATACTTACCCAGCACCTCACCGACGACGCGGGCACACTTCTTATAAGGTTGCGTCGAAACGTTGTTGATATTCATCATACCGTAGAGAATACGGCGGTGGACGGGTTTGAAGCCGTCGCGGACATCAGGGAGGGCACGAGCCACAATGACGGACATCGAATAGTCGATGTACGAGGATTTCATTTCCTCCTCAATGTTGATTTTAATAATTCTGTCGTTGTCGAATGTTTGATCCATAAAAATTTTAAATTTGGCGTTTTTGGCACTTTACAGCCCCTCTGACGCGTTTTTAACCTTGCAAAGGTACAAAGAAAAATGCAAATATCGGCTATTCTTTAAGTAATTTTATATCATTTCACGGTATTAATAGCGAGGAATCGCCATAACTGAGGAATCGGAAGTCGTGCTGAAGGGCATAATCATAGATTCGGTGCCAGTCGCCATGCACGAAAGCGCTCACCAAAAGCAGGAGCGTCGACTGCGGCTGGTGGAAGTTCGTGACGAGCATTTGTACGATATGATAGTCATAGCCCGGAGCAATAATAATCTGCGTACTACTATGCAGAACTTTCTGCTGATGACGGTCCATCCACGCTAACAGCGAGCGCAACGACTCCTCTGTACTGACAAGGCGCTCTGACGGCGTCTCGTATGGTTCCCATTGACAGACGTGCAGCTGCTCTTCGGCAATATCAGGCTGATCTATTGTCTTCAGTCCCATATAATAGAGGCTCTCAAGCGTCCTGACGCTGGTGGTGCCAACGGCTATGGCCTTGCAGTCGTGGTCGAGCAGCTTCTGAAGCGTCTCGCGACGGACGGCAATATACTCCGTGTGCATCTCATGCCCACCGATGTCGGCACTCTTCACCGGGCGGAACGTGCCGGCACCTACGTGCAGCGTCACCTCTTCGCGGTCGATGCCGCAGGCGTCAATCGCGCTGAGCACTTCAGGCGTGAAATGAAGTCCAGCCGTCGGAGCTGCCACACTACCCTTGATTTTGGAGTACACCGTCTGGTAGGTCGTCTTGTCGCTCTCTTCCGTCTCACGGTTCAGGTATGGCGGAATAGGCAGTTCGCCCATCGCGTCGATGATGTCGGCAAACGGCACGTCGCCATTCCATGCGAACTTCACTAAATGGCTCGTACCCTGTTCGCCAAGATGCGAAGCCGTCACGGTGACCGTCTGCCCGCCGAAGCTGATCTCACGCGACAGCATCCCTTCTTTCCACTTTTTGAGATTGCCAATCAGACAGAGCCACGAGCAACGCTCGCGCATCTGGAACATCTGCTCGTAGTCGGCTGGTTCCGAAGGCTCCAACAGGAAAATCTCTATCAGGGCGCCCGTCGACTTGCGGAAGTGCATACGTGCCTGTATGACGCGCGTATTGTTGAACACCATCAACGCGCCTTCGGGCAGATACTGCGGCAGATGACAGAACGTGTCGTCCGTCACTACACCTTTATTATATATAAGCAGCTTCGAGTGGTCGCGCTGCGTCAACGGGTACTTCGCTATCCGTTCGTCGGGCAGCGGATAATTATAGTCACTAATGTGTATTTCCTTCGTTTTCATATTCGGCCTGCAAAGGTACAACATTTCCCAGAATAATCAAAAGAAACGACCTTGATTTTCCGTTTTCCGACACATAGTGAGACAGTGAGACAGTAGGACAGTAGGACAATAAGCGTGTTATTTAGTGAAATAAAAAGATGAAATAGAATGTTTATTATATATTATAATTATAATTATAATATATAATAATATTATTACAATATAATTTGTGCATTTTTAAAACGCCCTTATTGTCCTACTGTCCTACTGTCTCACTGTCCTACTATTTCGACTTGACAATGTGAAATAAGCCATTTCAGATGCCTAAATGGCTTATTTCGGGTGCCGGAATGGCTAATCATTTCACGTCAGAAAGATCTTAAAAGATGCATTGCACGCTGTGTTCTGACAACAAACGAGCGTTATTTTGATAAAAAGTTTGTGCGGTTCGATAAAAAGTGTTATCTTTGCACTGCAATTAAAACCAAAAACGAATAAATAGGTAAAATGAAGATAGGTGATAAGGTTAGATTTCTGAGCGAGGTAGGAGGCGGTCGTGTGGCTGGCTTCCAGGGCAAGGATATCGTGCTGGTGGAAGACGAGGACGGCTTTCAGGTGCCGATGCGCACGGCTGACGTAGTGGTCATCGGTGATGAAGACTATGACACGGGCCACATGGTGGAAGTGAAGCAGCGGAAGACGGTGGAGACCGTCGCTGACGAGGAACCAGAGACGGAGCCTGCCGACAAGCCGCTGACGTTTAAGGCACCTGTAGAGGAGCGTCGCGGCGGCGACAAGCTGTCGGCATATCTGGCTTTTGTGCCGATAGACTTGAAGGAGCTGACGGATACGCGGTTCGAGTCGTATCTCGTGAACGACTGCAACTACTACCTGCGCTATGTCTACATGACGGCTGAGGGTACGAGTTGGCAGGTACGCTCAACGGGCGAGGTAGAGCCGAATACGAAGCTGTTCTTGGAAGAGTTCGGACGCGACCAGCTCAACGAACTTGAGCATTCGTGCATACAGCTGTTGGCCTACAAGCGTGACAAGTACTTCCTGCGCAAACCTGTAGTGGATGCGCTGATAACGATAGACCCGGTGAAGTTCTACAAGCTGCACACGTTCAGTGAGAACGACTTCTTTGAACAGCCGGCACTGATCTATACCATCATTGAAAACGACCGTCAATTTGTGAAACTATGAAATACGGAATGATTAAGGTGGCAGCTGCCGTTCCCGCTGTGAAGGTGGCTGACGTTGACTATAATGTATTACAGGTGGAAAGCCTCATTGCCCAGGCCGAAGGGCAAGGCGTAGAGGTGCTGGTACTACCGGAGCTGTGTCTGACGGGCTACACGTGTCAGGATCTCTTCAAGGAACAGCTGCTGTTGGACAAGGCCGAGGAAGGTCTGCTGGTGCTTCTGGACTTTACGCGTAAGCTGGATGTCATTACGATTGTCGGACTGCCCGTACAGATTGGCTCGCTGCTCTACAACTGTGCCGCAGTCGTCCAGAGCGGCACGCTGCTTGGCGTGGTCCCCAAGACATATCTGCCCAACTATGGCGAGTTCTACGAGAAGCGCTGGTTTGCCTCGGCTCAGGGTCTGAAACCTCAGGATATCTATCTGGCAGGCAGTCCCATCCACGTCACCTCCGAGCCTACGATATTCACCACCTGCGACGGTGTGCGCTTCGGCATCGAGATATGCGAGGACGTATGGGCGCCGGTACCGCCGAGTAACCGTCTTGCGTTGGCAGGTGCCGACATTATCTTCAATTTGTCGGCCAGCGACGAGCTGATAGGTAAGCATGAATATCTGTGTCAACTGCTCTGCCAACAAAGTGCAAGAACAATGACGGGCTATGTCTATGCTAGTTGTGGCTTTGGCGAATCGACGCAAGATGTCGTCTACGGTGGTAATGCCATTATCGTTGAGAACGGACGTATAATCTCAGAGGGTGAGCGCTTCTCGCTGCAGCCACAAATCAAAATTACGCAGATAGATGTAGAACGACTGCGTACAGAACGACGTACCAATTCGACATTTATCACAGCACAATCACGTGTAAACTGTCACCCCTTCAATGTCAACTGCAAACCCGTGTCGCCGCGTGAGTTTGAACTGATACGTAGCGTCGAACCAAACCCATTCATACCTCAGGAGGACAAGATGCAGGCTTCATGTGAAGAGATTCTCAATATACAAGTAGCAGGATTGGCAAAACGACTCTACCATATCGGGGGCAAGAAAGCTGTCATCGGCATTAGTGGCGGACTCGATTCGACGCTGGCCTTGCTCGTGACGGTAAAAGCCTTCGACAAACTGGATCTTGACCGGCAAGGCATTATCGGTATAACAATGCCGGGGTTCGGGACTACTGACCGCACGTATAACAACGCATTGGCTCTCATGAAAGAACTTGGAGTCACAACACGTGAAATAAGCATTGTCAAAGCCGTCAAGCAGCATTTCGAAGATATAGGGCACGATGCAAAACAGCACGATACTACTTATGAGAACTCGCAGGCACGTGAGCGTACACAGATCTTGATGGACGTGGCCAACAAGGAGAATGCTATTGTCGTCGGCACAGGCGACCTGTCGGAGCTGGCGCTCGGGTGGGCTACCTACAACGGCGACCATATGTCGATGTACGGCGTCAACGCTGGAGTGCCAAAGACTTTAGTGCGTTATTTAGTCAGCTACCTTGCAGGAGAGATGGCTACCAACATACTGATGGACATTGTCAATACACCCATCTCTCCTGAGTTGCTGCCTGCCGACACGCAGGGCAATATTCGCCAGAAAACAGAAGATCTTGTCGGCCCATACGAGCTACATGACTTCTTCCTCTATTATACGTTGCGCTACGGATTCCGTCCTGCAAAAATTCTGATGTTGGCAGAGAAGGCCTTTGAAAGTAAATATGATACAACGGTCATAAAGAAATGGTTGACCACCTTCTGTCGCCGGTTCTTCAACCAGCAGTTCAAGCGCTCATGCATGCCAGATGGACCGAAAGTGGGCAGTGTTAGTCTCTCACCGCGAGGTGACTGGCGTATGCCAAGCGATGCATCAAGTGCGCTTTGGCTGAAAGACTTGGAAAAATAGAGTTAGTCGATATTTAAACAAAATGCAAAGACTATTATTGACACTATGGATGCTCCTAAGTGTATGGGTATCTTCTATGTATGCAATAGATCGGATTGCATTACGCGACTCCATTCTTAAAGCTGTCAATGGCGCACAGATCCCTCAGAGAAAAATAAGCATCTCACAGTTTGGCGCTAAAGGTGATTCGGCTACTAATTGCTATCGTGCATTTGTTAAGGCTATGCGCTATGCACAGAAAAACGGCCCCGTGCGTATCGTTATTCCAGAAGGGGTATGGCTTGTAGGCGGTCCCATCCACCTGGTGTCGGGCGTTACACTCGAAATAAGTAAGAATGCAAAACTAATGTTTACAGGCCAACCCAAAAATTACCTGCCGGCGGTCAGTACGTCGTGGGAGGGAACGCTGCTTTGGAACTACTCGCCGTTTATCTATGGCTATGGGCTGCACGATGTGGCCATTGTAGGACAAGGTGTCATTGATGGCGGAACGGCGGCCGAGACTTTCTCGGAGTGGAGCAAGTGTCAGGGCAAGGACCAAAATTCAAGTCGCGAGTGGAATCATCGCGGTGAGCCGCTTGAACAACGACGCATGGGAGCAGGGCATTTCCTCAGACCGCAGCTAATACAGCTATATCGCTGTGAGCGCGTAACGTTGTCGAGCGTTTACATCAATCGCTCTCCATTCTGGTGCATACACATGCTACAATGTAAGAATGTTCGACTGCGAGGCCTGCGCTGTAAAGCACGTTTGACAAATAACGATGGCATCGACATCGAGTCGTCGCAAGGCGTGCTGATAGAAGACATCCGCTTTGACAATGGCGACGATAATGTAGCCATCAAGAGTGGACGCGACAATGACGGATGGACGATGGTTGGGCCTTCACGCGATATCCTCATACGCTTGTGCCGCTTCAAGGGCCTTCACGGCGTAGTTATCGGTAGCGAGATGTCTGGTGGGGTAGAGAATGTCATCATCGAGAACTGTACATATGCAGGCTATGTCAAACGCGGCATTTTTGTTAAAACCAACCCGGACAGAGGCGGATACGTTCGCAATCTTTGGGTCAACAACGTCCGTTTCGGTGAGGTGCTTGATTTGTTCTACGTAACGTCGATGTATGCTGGGCAAGGTATTGGCAATAACCACTTTAGTACTATTGAGAACATCCATGTGGACTCGCTGTCTGCACGTAACGTCACAGGAAATGCACTTGTGTTACAGGGTACTCCGCAACGCCACATTCGAAACGTGTCATTCAGTCACATCGATGTTAAGCAGGCTGCAAGGGGGGTGAGTTTCGAATTTACAGAACCCGTACTTGTGAGCGATTGCTTCATAGGATTGAAAGTGAAAGCACCTAGTGTGGCGTCGGAAAGTGACCGAATTTTCGAAAAGAATGACCAATAACTCATATTTTTTTGCCAAAAGTTTTTGTGTTACAAAAAAATAATGTAACTTTGTAGGCAGATTATTACGACCAAAATATATAAACTCTAAATAATTCAATTGCTTATGGCACAAATTACAGGACACATTTCCCAGATTATCGGCCCTGTTATCGACGTTTTCTTCGATACCAAGGGACTGGAGGCGGAAAAGGTGTTGCCAAGAATCCATGATGCTCTGAAGATTGACCGTGGCAACGGCAACGTACTTATCGTCGAGGTGCAGCAGCACATTGGCGAGGACACCGTGCGTTGCGTGGCTATGGACAATACTGACGGACTGCAGCGTGGGCTGGAAGCGATCCCTATGGGCTCACCCATCGTGATGCCCGCCGGCGATCAGATTAAAGGTCGAATGCTGAACGTCATCGGTCAGCCTATCGACGGTATGAAACAACTCGACATGAAGGGTGCCTACCCCATCCACCGCGAGGCTCCTACGTTTGAGGAGCTGTCGACGAAGAAGGAGATTCTGGCTACGGGTATCAAGGTGATCGACCTGCTGGAGCCTTATATGAAAGGTGGTAAGATCGGTCTGTTCGGTGGTGCCGGTGTGGGTAAGACGGTGCTCATCATGGAGCTTATCAACAACATCGCCAAGGGCCACAACGGATTCTCGGTGTTTGCCGGTGTAGGCGAACGTACGCGTGAAGGTAACGACCTCATCCGCGAGATGATTGAGTCGGGCGTTATCCGCTACGGCGACAAGTTCCGCAAGGCCATGGACGAAGGCAAGTGGGACTTGAGTCTCGTCGACCCTGAGGAGTTGAAGAAATCACAGGCCACGCTTGTCTATGGTCAGATGAACGAGCCGCCGGGGGCACGTGCCTCTGTGGCATTGTCTGGTCTGACGGTGGCCGAGGGCTTCCGCGACGGTGGTGGTAAGGACGGTGGTGCAGCCGATATCCTGTTCTTCATCGACAACATCTTCCGTTTCACCCAGGCAGGCTCTGAGGTGTCGGCTCTGTTAGGCCGTATGCCGTCAGCCGTAGGTTACCAGCCGACGCTGGCTTCGGAGATGGGTGCCATGCAGGAGCGTATCACCTCGACCAAGAAGGGCTCTATCACCTCAGTACAGGCCGTGTATGTGCCTGCCGACGACTTGACCGACCCCGCACCTGCTACGACGTTCACTCACCTCGATGCAACCACGGTGCTCGACCGTAAGATTGCAGAGTTAGGTATCTATCCGGCCGTTGACCCGTTAGGCTCTACGTCGCGTATCCTCGACCCGCTGATTGTGGGTAAGGCTCACTACGACTGCGCCCAGCGCGTGAAGGAGATTCTGCAGCGCTACAAGGAGTTGCAGGACATCATTGCCATCCTCGGTATGGACGAGCTGTCTGATGAGGATAAGCTGACGGTGAACCGCGCACGTCGCGTGCAGCGTTTCCTGAGCCAGCCGTTCTCGGTGGCTTCTCAGTTCACGGGTCTGCCTGGTGTGATGGTGCCCATCGAGGAGACTATCAAGGGCTTCAACGCCATCCTCGACGGCGAGGTGGACGACCTGCCCGAGCAGGCCTTCCTGAACGTTGGAACTATCGAAGAGGCGAAGGAGAAGGCTAAGAAACTTCTTGAAGCCGCGAAAGCATAAATTGCAAATCGTCAAATCGTAAATTGACAATTATGCTGACGCTAAAGATTGTTTCGCCCGAGAAGATAGAGTTCACCGGTGAGGTGGAGAGCGTAAAGGTGCCTGGTACACAGGGCAACTTCGAGATCCTCACGAACCACGCCCCCATCATATCAACACTCGGAAAGGGTGTCGTGGAGTATGACGGGCAGCAGTTGGAAATCTTAGGAGGATTCGTCGAGGTGCAGCAGAACGAAGTGTCGCTCTGTGTCGAGAAAACAGAATAATAGAGATTCTTCGCAAGCGAAGCGTCGCAAGGCGCCGAGCGGAAAATTTTAAAATGAAGATTTTCTTCCTTGTCCTGTTCTTTACGTTACTCGGCAGTGCCTATGTGAAAGGCTATGACGTCGTGAAACGGCGTTCGCCCGAACACTTGGTACAGTTCTATCTCATCATGACAACGATACGTATGTTGTTCGTCGCTACGGTGGTCGGCCTCTACGTATTCTTCGCCCCGAACAGAGAAGATGCCATCCACTTCGCTGCTATTATATTAATAATGTACGCGATAACGATGGTCGTAACACTCTCAATGAGACATTGAATTGATAATTGAAAATTGAAAACTGAAAATTGATAATGAATCACATCAAACGACTGCTTAGCGTTGCTCTACTGATGTTCGCATTGGTGCCGGCGATGGCAGCAGACTTCTCAGCCAAGGAGGTGGTGCTTGAGCATATCAAGGACTCATACGAATGGCATGTCACCGACCTCGGTGAAGGGAAGTCGCTGGTTATTCCGTTGCCCGTCATCGTCAACTCGTCGACCGGTTGGCACGTCTTCTGCTCGTCACAGTTCGAGCACCACGCCGATGCCAACGGGCTGCGCCAAGGCCCTTACGGGCTGGCCATTGCCACAGAAGGAGAGAATGCAGGCAAGATAGTGGAGAACGGTTCCCCCGTCCTCGACCTCAGTATCACGAAGACGGTAGCCGTGATGTTCATCAACGTGGCCATCCTGCTTTGCTGCATCCTGCTCAGCGCCCGCTGGTACAAGAAGCGCAAGGCCAGCGACCCGGCTCCTGGTGGATTCGTCGGCTTCGTTGAGATGATGGTGATGTATGTGGTCGATGAGATTATCAAGCCGGGCGTAGGTAAGGGCTACGAGAAGTACACACCCTACCTGCTCACCTGCTTCTTCTTCATCTTCACCTGTAATGTGATGGGCTTGATACCGTTCCCTCCGGGCTCTGGCAACGTGACGGGCAATATTGCCGTGACGTTCTTCCTCGCCCTCTGCACGTTCCTCATTGTGCAGTTCTCGGGCAACAAGCACTACTGGAAGGACATCTTCTGGCCCGATGTTCCTACTTGGCTCAAGGCGCCGATACCCATCATCCCTGTGATTGAGTTCGTCGGCATCTTCACCAAGCCGTTCGCCCTGATGATTCGACTTTTTGCCAATATGATGGCTGGTCACGCCATTGCCGTAGCTATCACTTGCATCATCTTCTTAGTGGCAAGTCAGGCGGTGGCCGTGCAGTTGTCAATGTCGGCGCTGTCGGTTATTATGAGCATCTTCATGATGTGCTTAGAGTGCCTGGTCTGCTTCATCCAGGCGATGGTCTTCACGATGCTCTCGGCCGTCTTCATCGGCTTGGCCAGAGTGGAGCCGGAACACGAGTAAAATTGAAGAATTCAAGAATTGAAAAATTGAAGTATTCAAAAATTGAAGAATTAAAGAATTAAATAATTAACAATTAAAAACTTAAACGATTATGATTACAGCATTATTGGCAGCAGAAGGTGTTGCAAAGTTGGGCGCCGCAGTAGGCGCAGGTCTCGCAGCTATTGGCGCAGGTCTTGGTATTGGTAGAATCGGCGGTCAGGCTATGGACGCTATGGCCCGTCAGCCGGAAGTGATGAGCAAGCTGTTTACGAACATGATTGTGGCTGCCGCTCTGATTGAGGGTGTTGCCCTGTTCGCAGCCGTTATCGCATTCCTCTGCATCTAATTCATAAAACATTCCACAGCGTATGGATTTATTGATTCCGAGTACTGGACTGTTGTTCTGGATGACCATCACGTTCCTCGTGGTGTTCTTCCTGCTATGGAAGTTCGGCTTCCCCGTCATCACAAAGATGGTGAAGGATCGCCAGGCTTTCATCGACGACTCGCTGCGCAAGGCGCACGAGGCCAACGAGCGACTGGCCAATATACAGAAAGAAGGTGAATCCATCCTCCAGGAGGCTCGCGAGAAGCAGGCTCAGATACTGAAAGAGGCTGCCGAGACCCGCGATGCCATCGTAGAGAAAGCTCAGGACAAGGCCCGTCAGGAAGGTGCCCGTCTCTTGGAAGATGCCCGTGTGGCCATCGAGCAGGAGAAGAAGGCCGCCATTGCCGACATCCGCAAGCAAGTAGCTACGCTCAGCGTCGAGATAGCCGAGAAGGTTCTTCGCCAGAACCTGAAGGACGACAAGGCGCAGATGGATCTCATCGACCGTATGCTGGATGACGTTTCTAAGGACAAGTAAACGAGAATACGTATGGATATAGGAGTCATATCGGTTCGCTATGCCCGGGCTCTCTTGAAGAGTGCTACGGAGCAGAAACTTGACGACGCTGTGTATCAGGAGATGCAGCTCTTGGCAAAGAGCTACATTGACGTGCCGCAGTTGCGTCAGACGATAGCTGGCCCGATGCTCTCGAAGGACAAGAAGGCAGAGCTGCTGCTGACGGCTGTCGGCGGCCAGCCTACCGACTTGACCCGTGCCTTCATCGGCTTAGTGCTGAAAGAAGACCGGGAGCCGGTGATGCAGTTCATCGCCAATTCGTACGTCACGCTCTATCGTCAGCAGAAGAACATCATCCGTGGACGTCTCATCACCGCTGCCCGCGTCAGCCCTGCCACCGAGCAGAAGATGCGGCAGATGGTGGAGAGTAAGACTAATGGAACTGTGGAGTTTGAGACTGAGGTGAATCCCGACATCATCGGCGGTTTCGTCCTCGAATACGACACGTATCGCATGGATGCCAGCGTGAAGGCCAAGCTCAACAACATTCTTAACACACTTAAAAAGTAAAAACAAATGTCAGATAAAATCAAACCAAGCGAAGTATCCCAGGTGCTGCTCGACCAGTTGAAGGGAATCTCCAGCGCCGAGAAATTCGACGAGGTGGGCACCGTGCTCACTGTCAGCGACGGCGTGGCCCGTATTTACGGTCTTCGTAATGCTGAAGCCAACGAACTGCTGGAGTTTGAGAACGGCACGATGGCTATCGTGATGAACTTGGAGGAAGACAATGTGGGCTGCGTGCTCCTTGGCCCCACGTCGGGTATTAAGGAAGGACAGGTTGTGAAGCGTACAAAACGTATCGCCTCCATCCGTGTCAACGACAACATGCTTGGACGCGTCATTAATCCTCTGGGACAGGCTATCGACGGCAAAGGCGACATCGATTTGGCTAATGCTTTCGAAATGCCGCTCGACCGCAAGGCTCCCGGCGTTATCTATCGTCAGCCCGTGAAGGAGCCGCTGCAGACAGGCTTGAAGGCCATCGACTCGATGATTCCCATCGGTCGCGGACAGCGTGAGCTCATCATCGGCGACCGTCAGACAGGTAAGACCGCCATCGCCGTTGATACCATCATCAACCAGAAGAGTTTCTATGAGGCAGGCAAGCCTGTCTATTGTATCTATGTGGCCATCGGCCAGAAGGCTTCTACCGTTGCTGCCCTCGTCAGCACGCTGCAGGAGCACGGCGCTATGCCATATACTATTATTGTGGCCGCTACGGCTGCTGACCCTGCCGCCATGCAGTACTATGCTCCGTTTGCCGGTGCTGCTATCGGCGAGTACTTCCGCGATCGTGGTCTGCCAGCCTTGGTAGTCTATGACGATTTGTCGAAGCAAGCTGTGGCCTATCGTGAGGTATCGCTGATTCTGCGTCGTCCTTCCGGACGTGAGGCTTATCCTGGTGACGTGTTCTATCTCCACAGCCGTCTGTTGGAGCGTGCTGCCAAGATGAACGAGCAGCAGGAGGTGGCCGAAGCCATGAACGACCTGCCTGAGTGCATGAAAGGTCATGTGAAAGGTGGTGGTTCGCTCACCGCTCTGCCTATCATCGAGACCCAGGCTGGCGACGTGTCGGCTTACATTCCGACGAACGTCATCTCCATCACCGACGGTCAGATCTTCCTTGAGAGCGACCTCTTCAACCAAGGCTTCCGTCCTGCCATCAACGTCGGTATCTCCGTATCCCGTGTAGGTGGCTCGGCACAGATCAAGTCTATGAAGAAGGTGGCCGGTACGCTGAAGATTGACCAGGCACAGTATCGTGAGCTCGAGGCCTTCTCGAAGTTCTCAAGCGATATGGACGCTGTGACGGCCATGACCCTTGACCGCGGACGTAAGAACAACCAATTGCTCATCCAGCCACAGTACAGCCCGATGCCCGTCGGCGAGCAGATTGCTATTTTGTATTGCGGTGTGCATGGTTTGATGCGCCAGGTGCCTATCGACAAGGTGCGCCAGTGCCAGGACCAGTTCCTCGACAAGTTGCGTTCTGCCAATCCTGAGGTCATTGAAACTCTCGCCAGCGGAAAGATTGACGATGAAACTACGGCCAAGATTGAAGCCGTTATGGCAGATATCGCCGGAACTTACAAATAACTCATTGACCATTGAACATTGACCATTGGCTGTGCACCAATTAATGGTCAATGGTCAGTGGTCAATGGTCAATAAAAGGAAAACATGCCAAGTTTAAAAGAGATTAAAGGGCGCATAGCCTCAGTCAACTCCACACGTAAGATTACGTCGGCCATGAAGATGGTGGCGTCGTCGAAGTTGCACCACGCGCAGGTAGCTATCCAGAATATGCTGCCTTACGAGTCGATGCTGGAGCACATCCTGAAGTCGTTCCTGGCAGCCGAAGCCGAGGCACAGACCATCTACGACCAGCCACGCCCCGTTCATCGTGTGGCTCTGGTGGTCTTTTCCAGCAACTCGTCGCTCTGCGGAGGCTTTAATGCCAACGTCATCAAGATGATGCAGCACATCGTGGCCGACTATAATAGGCAGGGCATTACCGGCGTCGAGATCTATCCCATTGGCCGCAAGGTCTATGAGAAGGCTCAGAAGTTGGGCTACGACGTACAAGGCGAGTTTTCGGCTTTGGCCGACAAGCCCAACGTGCGCCAGTGCATTGACATAGCTATGGAGTTGGGCAAGAAATTTGCTGAAGGCCAGGTAGATAAGGTGGAACTCGTCTACCATCACTTTAAGTCGGCCGGTTCGCAGGTGCTGACCCGTAAGACCTTCCTGCCCATCGACGTTGAAGAGGAGTTGGAACGCGATCATGAGCGCGACCTCACGTCGATTGCCGCTACGAAGGAGAGCCAGGAGTATCTGAAAAAGAACCGCAAGAAGAAGCCGAAGGTGAACGCCGAGGGCAAGGAGGTGCCGCCGCTGAACGACAACTTCATCGTCGAGCCCGATATGGACACCGTCCTGTCGCAGCTCCTTCCGAAGTTGGCTCACTTGTCGCTTTACACAGCTCTGCTCGATAGTGTGGCCTCTGAGCATGCCGCCCGTATGGTGGCTATGCAGACGGCGACGGACAATGCCGACGAGCTGTTGCGCCAGTTGAACCTCCAGTACAACAAGAGCCGACAGCAGGCCATCACCAACGAACTGCTCGACATTGTCGGCGGTTCTGTCAACAACTAACATGCTTGCGGGCTCCTTACCGGGAGTCCGCAAGTGTTCTTTCTATGAAACAAATCATACTTACTATCCTTTCTGTGGTCGGTAGCCTGTCTGCGCAAGCCCAAATCAACGACTTGCCGCGCACGTCGCCCGAGGCTGTCGGTCTGCGCTCGGCACAGGTCAGCGCCTTTTTCGATTCACTACTGGCATTGCCTCAGACCGAGATTCACAGCGTCATCGTCATGCGTAGCGGCAAGGTGATTGGCGAGCTTTACCCAGTGCCTTTCCGTCCGGAATACAAACATACGCAGTTCTCATGTTCCAAGACGTTCGTGGCTGCTGCCGTCGGTATTGCTATCGGCGAGAAGAAACTGCAACTGACCGACCGTCTTGTAACCTTCTTCCCGGAACATCTGCCCAAGCTGGTCAGCTGGCGACTGGCCAGCATCACCGTCGAAGACCTGCTCACCATGCGGTCGGGCTTTACCGTCGACACCCAGATGCGCAATGTCAGCCGTCAGTGGATTCGCGACTACTTAGCTCACCCGATGAATGCCGATCCTGGCAAGCGCTTCCAGTATGACTCTATCGACACTTACTTGCTGTCGGCTATCGTCCAGAAGGTGACGGGTATGAACGTGCTCGACTATCTGCGTCAGCGCGTGTTCAAGTCGCTGAACATTACCGATGTCTATTGGGAACTCAGCCCCGAGGGTATTGTCACCGGCGGCTGGGGACTCTACATACAGCCTGAGTCGCTGGCCAAGTTCGGACAGCTGCTGCTGCAACGTGGCCGCTGGCGAGGTGAGCAGCTCATTCCCGCCGAGTGGGTCGATGCTATGATGCGCGAGCACGTCAGCCGCAAGGACGGCGACGGCTATTGCTACCAGATGTGGCGTTGCGGTTATCCTACG
Organism: uncultured Prevotellaceae bacterium; assembly: GCA_902800495.1. Taxonomy (GTDB): domain Bacteria; phylum Bacteroidota; class Bacteroidia; order Bacteroidales; family Bacteroidaceae; genus Prevotella. Next base: position 7,308 of record CADCET010000028.1, on the reverse strand, counting down.
GCCTCCCGTGCCGACGGAGCTTACGGTCAGTACGTCGTCGTCGTGCCGCGTCAGGATGCTGTCATCGTCATCAACCAATGTAATCTCGCTGGCGGCGGGCGCCAGTTTGGCTACATCTGGAAGACGCTGTTCAAGGGTATGCACGCCCAGCCCCTGCCGCCTTCCGACGATTATCGGTTGCTCTTGCAACGCGCCGACTCACTGCCCGTTCTCATGGGTGAGCCAACCCATCAGCTGATGGGCGACTATCAGGGTCTGACCATCCGTCTCGACAAGAACCCGCTCAAGTGGAAGGCTTTGCGCTTCGATGCCGACGACGTGCTGATGATTACCGACAACCGCAACGTTACCGCCCGTGTGTTGATGGGCTATCAGCAATGGGCCACGTCTGCCGTCAGCATCTATCCGCTGAATGCCCGCTATGCCGTCCAGAACCAGTTCAGCACCATCCGTCCGCCTTTCCACGTCGGCGCCTGCTATGCCTGGCAGGGCGACAGTCTGCAGGCCAAGCTGCACTTTGTCGACTGGATGGGTGCCGTACGTCTGAACATGCGCTTCGATGCCGACACCGTAGCCATCACCGCTCAGGAGAACTATCAGAAACAGCCCATCACCATCAGGGGCATCGTTGAGCGGCCACAAGAAACCATCACTACAAAAACTAATTAAAAAACAAATTTACAAATGAAACGATTACTGACTATCCCCTTCCTCCTCGTGTCGCTCGCCTTGCTGGCCAACGACTACGACCAGCAGCGCCCCTTCGGCTTCTGCACCCGTTCCTCACGTACCAATGCAGCCTCGACCTACGATGTCACTGGCGGTGGCTGCTATACCTATCCCGTCACAGGCGTGAGTGCCGACAAGGTCACCACGTTGACCTCGACAGGAAAGGACATGAAGAGTGCCATTGCCAATGCCATCAAGAACTACAGCGTCATCATCTTCGACGGCTCTCAGGGCGACTTCCTCGTCTCGAGCAAGATCGGTCTGTCAAGTTATAAGGACAAGACCCTGATAGGCATCAACGGTGCTCGTCTGTGTACTACATGGTATGCCACTCAGGATATTATCGACGCTCTCAATGCTGCCGGCGTGCCCTCGATGAGCACCAGCGGCGGTGGCGGCACATTGCCCAACGGCAGTACAGTGAAGGAAGAGGCCGAATACAACACCCGCCGCATCATCATCGAGATGACGGGCGACAGGAACGAGGCCTACCGCAACTCGGGCGTCCTGAGCCTTTCGAAATGCCAGAACATCATTATCCGCAACCTGAAGTTCGTCGGTCCAGGCTCTATCGACGTTGGTGGCAGCGACCTTCTCTCGTTCACCGAGACCAAGAACTGCTGGGTCGACCATTGCGATTTTACCGACGGTATGGACGGCAACTTTGACATCACGCAGAAGTCAGATTTCAACACCGTCAGCTGGTGCTCCTTCAGCTATACCGATCGTTCGTATATGCACCAGAACACCAATCTCATAGGCAGCAGCGACAGCGAGACGACGGGCTATCTCAACACCACCTTCGCCTTCTGTCATTGGGGCAAGAACTGCCGCGCCCGTATGCCGATGGCCCGCGTGGGTAAGATTCACATGCTCAACAACTATTTCACCACCACCACGGGCAGCAACTGCATCAACCCGCGCAAGAACTCGGAGTTCCTCATCGAGGGCAACTACTTCGCCATCAGTGCCAGCAAGAGCTATTCGCAGTCGGGAGCCAAAGCCGTCACGTGGCGGACTAACAACTACTTTGCCTCGGGCAGCACCCCTTCGTCCTTCGGCACTACCGTCACCGTGCCTTACGACTACACCGTTGCCGACGTTCAGGCCATTCCTTCTGTCGTTTCCGAGAACGTGGGGGCTACGCTCTTCACCGCCACCGGCATAACCGTCCCTTTTGCAGCACCCACCAATACGACGGTCTACAACCTTTCTGGTCAGCGTGTGACGAAGGTTGGTCGGGGACTTTATATCGTCGATGGTAAGAAAATCGTCGTCAGGTAGTGGGATTTCGGAGTTTTTTCGTAACTTTGCAGCCCAACACACACAAATGATTAAACAATGGGAAATAAGATTGTAACGTTCGGCGAACTCATGCTTCGCTTTTCAAAGGAGGATAAGAAACGACTGTCGCAGGGCCGTATGTTCTGCGGCAACTATGGTGGCAGCGAAGCCAATGTGGCTGTGTCTTTAGCCATGCAGGGCGACGACGTGGAGTACGTCACCCGTCTGCCGTCGTCGCAGATGGGGCGCGCCGGTGCCATGAAGCTGCGCGAGTTAGGCGTGGGTACCGACTATATCATCTACGGTGGCGACCGTATCGGCGTCTACTACTTCGAGGAGGCCGCCAGCCTGCGCAACGCCAGCGTCGGCTACGACCGCGCCAATTCGGCCTACTACTATCTGGAGCCCGGCATGATCGACTGGCGCACGGCGCTGAAGGATGCCCAGGTGCTCCATGTGTCGGGCATCACGGCCGCCATCACGCAGCCTGCCGCCGACGCTACGTTCGAGGCTATCGACGTGGCCGAGCAGATGGGGCTGACCATTTCCATCGACCTGAACTACCGCAAGAACCTGTGGCGCTACGAGGGTGCTACTCCTGTCGAGACGCTGAACCGCATGGCCGAACATGCCGACGTAATGTTTGGCGATGTCATTGAGTATGAGTTTATTACTGGTCATCCGAAGATTCCCTTCCTGCCCGATTCGTCTGACTACGACATGAACCTCGACGCCTACCGCCGTTGGTACGAAGACCTGCATCAGCGCTTCCCCCGTTGCCGTAAGATGATGATCGGTATGCGCAACGAGGTCAGTTCGAGCCACCACTTCCTCACCGCCCTGCTCTGGACGGAGGGACGTATGCTCAACGCCCCTATTGTCGACATCCCTCAGGTGGTCGACCCCATGGGTGTGGGCGACGCCTTCTCGGCAGGTTTCCTACACGCCCTACGCCGCTATCCCGACGACGACCAGCTGATTCTCGACTACTCGTTGGCTGCCGCCGCCCTGAAGAACACCATCGCTGGCGACTTCAACCTCTCGACCGAGGAGGAAATACTCGAAACGATGAACGACAACTATCAAATTCACGACGTAAAGATATATGAATAACAACACATATCCCCAATCGCCCGCACAGCTGACGGGCGTCATCTTAGCTGCTGGTATGGCCAAGCGCCTGCGCCCTCTGACCGACACGAAGCCCAAGTGCTTGCTGAAGGTGGGCGAACGTACGCTCTTGGAGCGCACCGTCGAGGCGATGCTGCAGGCCGGCGTTGCCGAGTTCGTCGTCGTCACGGGCTATCGTGCCGTGATGATCCGCGACTTCCTTACCCAGCACTTCCCCACCCTGACCTTCCACTTCCTCGACAACGTCGACTACGAGCATAACAACAACATCTACTCGCTGTGGATGGCAGGGCAGGTGGTCCGTGGCCGCGACTTCCTGCTGATGGATAGCGACATACTCTGCGACCCCGCCGCCGTCGTGCGCATAGGCCGCGAGCCACAGTCGGCATTGGCCGTCAACCGTCATGAGCTGGGCGACGAGGAGATGAAGGTGGTGGTCGATGCCAATCAGAACATCACCGAAATCAGCAAGACCTGCAATCCCGCCGACGCTATGGGCGAGTCTGTAGGCATTGAGCGTATAACTGCCGACTACAGCGACGCCCTCTACCGCGAGCTCGACCAGATGATTCTCAACGAGGGCCTTATCGACATCTTCTACGAGCGGGCCTTCGAACGGCTCATTCCCCAGGGCCACACCTTCCGTGTGGTCGACACCACCAACTACTTCTCATACGAATTAGACACGCCCGAAGACTTCGAGCGTGCCCAACAGTTGATGCCTAAGGAACTGCTTTAGCAGAGGACTTTTATCGGAAGACGACCTTACTTCGGCAGCACTCCGTGCCGTCGGTGCGGACGATGCGTACACAGAACTCGTTCTCCCCTACCGTCTCGCGGTAGAAGCTCAGTTGGTCGCCAGCGTGGGCCTCGGCCACGTAGGCAATTTCGAAGCGGCGTATTTGGTGGTCGCGATACCAGTCGAGCGACCATAGGTCGAGCACATGCTCAATGTATTTCACCGAATTGATATGGCCGTTAATGTCTACGTCATTATAATACGTTTCTATCGTACGTACAAGCTCGGCATCGTCGCTCATCTTGACACGCCCGCCCTTATCGATGGGACACGGCTTGTCGGCAATAATCCAGTCTTTGATAGCGCCGTCGTCTATTGAGAAGATGTCTGTCGGCTGGCGCGTTCCGGTGTCGATCATCGCCCAGATACTGCGCCCATAGCCGTAGGCCTTTCCGTCGTTGCCGACGACAGCAAAGTTACGCGAGGTAAAGTAACGCATGGCCGACTCCACCCATGTCTCAACGTTAAAACGGGTGTACTGCAGCGGCATCTCGTCCATCTCAATGGCCAGTCGCGAGAGCACCCACGATCGGTTAATCTCCATCAGCCGCTTCATGCCGAAGCCCCGGTCGGTGGAGTGGAAGTCGGCGGCATTGAGCATGTGGTTGCCCAAGTGCCCCATGAACAGTCGGCCTGAGAAGTCGCAGTGGAACGGCTCGGCCATAAACTCATAGCGTCCTACTTTATCCATGATGCCGCTCCCTTTCCTCTAAGAACGCGCTTACCTGCTCCTGCTTGCCACGTGTGACGGCGATACGGCCTGAGCGTGTGTACTGGAATACGCAGTCGAATGCGTCGAGGGCGCGGTAGAGTTCGATGATCTGCTCCGTCACGCCATACATCATGACAATGACGTACGTGGGGTTCACCTCGATGATGCTGGCACCGAAGCGCCTGATGGTGCGCGAGATCTCGGCATTCGCCATCACCTTCTCCGTCGACAGCTTATACAGTCCCGTCTCGCGGATGAACAGCTGGTCATCAGTGAAGTAGTTGGCCTTCACCACGTCGATTTTCTTCTCTATCTGGCGCGTAATCTTGATAATCTGATCCTCGTTGCTCCAGGCGGTGATGGTGTACTTATGCACACCGGGAATACTGGAGGCCGACACGTTCAGGCTCTCAATGTTCACCTGCCGCCGTGTAAACACAGCAGTAATCTGGTTCAGTATACCGGCCACGTTCTCTGAGTAGACCAGCAACGTATACAATTTATTCTTCTCCATATCTAAGCGGTAGCAAATTCTTCACTCTTCACTCTTCACTCTTCACTCTTCACTTAAATCTCCAGCATCATATCATCGACATTCATGCCCGGCGGCGTCATTGGCAGCACGTCGTCGTCCTCCTTGATGGCACACTCCAGGATGAAGGGACCGTCCGTCGTCAGCATCCGCTCCACAGCGGCCGCCAAGTCCTTGCGGTCGGTGACGGCCTGATAGGGAATGCCATAGCCCTGTGCTATCAGCTCGTAGCGGGGATTCAGCATCTTCGTGAACGACTTGCGGCGCATCCAGAACATATCCTGCCACTGGCGTACGTTGCCCAAGTAGTGGTTGTTCATCAGGATCATCTTCACCGGTGCCTTCTGCTCCATGATGGTGCCTAATTCCTCGATGCACATCTGGAAACCGCCGTCGCCCATGAAGCAGCACACCTGACGATCTCTCCTCTCTCCTCTCTCCTCTATCCTCTTTGCAGCGAAGGTGGCACCGATGGCTGCCGGCATACCGTAGCCCATCGTTCCCAAGCCGCCGCTGGTGCAGAGGCTGCGCTTATGGTGATACTTGAAGTAGCGGGTAGCAAACAGCTGGTTCTGACCGACATCCGTCACCAGCACAGCGTCGTCCTCTGCCTGCTCGGCCACGGCGTTCACCACCTCGCCCATCAGCAGCGGTCCCTCCTTCGGATGGATGGCCGGCTCAATCACTTTCGTCCGTTCCTTCTCGTCGAGCTCCTTGAACGACTCGCGCCATTCCGTGTGGTCGTTGCTGTCGAGCAGGGCCGTCAGTGCGGGCAGCGACTCCTTACAGTCGGCCACCACGGCCACGTCGGTCTTCACACATTTGTCAATCTCCGAGCGGTCAATATCCAGGTGTATGATCTTCGCCTGCTTGGCATAGGTCTTCGTGTTACCCGTCACGCGGTCGCTGAAGCGCATACCGATGGCGATGAGCACGTCGCACTTCTGCTCCTTCAGGTTCACGGCGTAGTTGCCGTGCATGCCAAGCATTCCGACGTTCAGCGGATGGTTCGACGGCAGCGCCGAGAGTCCTAACATCGTACGTCCGGCAGGGATGTCGGCCTTCTCTAAGAACGCCTTCAACTCCTCCTGGGCGTTACCCAACTCTACCCCCTGCCCTACCAGTGCCAGCGGTCGTTTGGCGTTGTTGATCAGCTCGGCAGCCTGACGTACGGCCTCCTCGTCCAGCTTCGGATAAGGTACGTACGAGCGCACGAAGTCCACCTTCCGGGGTTCCCAGTCAATCTCCTCCGTCTGTGCGTTCTTCGCAAAGTCGAGCACCACAGGGCCTGGGCGACCCGTCCGGGCGATATAGAAAGCGCGGCTGACAGCCCACGCCACGTCCTCGGCACGGCGTATCTGGTACGACCACTTCGAGATAGGCTGCGACACGCCCACGAGGTCAACCTCCTGGAACGCGTCGGTACCTAATGCCGTGATGGGCACCTGTCCGGCAATGACGACGATAGGCGTCGAGTCGAGCATCGCGTCGGCAATGCCCGTCAGGGTATTCGTCACGCCAGGGCCGCTGGTCACTAACGCCACGCCCACCTCACCGCTGACGCGGGCATATCCCTCGGCAGCATGGGTGGCACCCTGTTCGTGTCGCACCAGTATGTGGTCAAAACATTTCTTCTCACCTCGTGTGTAGTCGAACAGCGCGTCGTAGACGGGCATGATGGTGCCGCCGGGGTAGCCGAAGATCGTCTTCACGCCCTCAGCCTGCAACGCCCTCATCAGCGCTTTCGCTCCTGTAATTCTGTCTCTCATAAAACTGTTTACTCACAAAAACGCTGCAAAGGTACGAATAAGTGAGCGAAATACCAAATTTATTTGAGTATTTCCAAGCGGAAGTGCCTTCGGGCAACGCCCAAAGGTCGCTTTGCAAGCAAAAAATGTCACATGTCACATGCAACAATCGCCGCTTTCCCAGTGTTTACTGCGGAAAGCGGCGATTTCAGAGAGTACTCCCCCCTCCCTCGGGAGGGGCTGGGGGGAGGGGTTCTACAGGGCAACGGGGCCGAAGCCCATGCACGAGGTGGTAGTCACGGCGGTCAGTGCCGCCGTCAGGGCTGCGATGACGATGCGCAGCGCAATCTCAATGACCTTCGATTTCAACTTC
>CADCET010000027.1 GCA_902800495.1 uncultured Prevotellaceae bacterium | reverse complement strand
CGCACATGCTCCGCAATATCTACGACAGAGCCAAGGCGGGTGCCATGAGAGCCACGGCCGATGGCGTGACGGGCAACCCCATCCTGCGTGTCTGTCTGACCATCTCGTCAACACCGGTGGCAGCACGGGACTTCTACAAGAACGAACTTTTCAACGGCACCTTCGGACGAATGGTCTTCTCCTACAAGGCACGTGGCAGTCGCAGCGGACGCATTCCCCGGCAGGGACAGTACAGCGACGAGTTCTACAAGAAGCTCGACGAGTATCTTGCGCGGCTCGACCTCTGCAAGGGACGATACGTCATCCGTCCGCTGAACAAGCTGGCCGACAAGCTGGCCGAGGACATGGCCTCGATGGCCGACCTGATCGACGATGATGTGCTGTGGGACATGTCAAAACGTGCGCTCGTCTCGGCATGGAAGGCGGGATGCATCCTATGGGCGCTCAATGGTCAGACGTGGACGCGGTCGATGGGCGAGGTGGTGGAATGGCTCCTCTATCGCGACATCTGGAGCAAGCTACGCATCTTCTCAGACATGTTGAAGGGTGGCGACGCCAGCATCCAGGAGGCTTCTAAGGGTGGTCCTAAGAACATGCTTGACTCGCTGCCCAACACTTTCAACGAGGCTCAGCTGGAGGCCCTGCGCTTAGAGTTGGGCAAGAGTAAGGAGGGCACGAAGAATCAGCTATATCAATGGAAGAACCGCAAGTTCATCACCTACTCGAACCAGACGGGACTGTACACCAAGACCGAAGAATACCTGAAACAGTAGACCCTCCCCCCGCCCTCCCTGTGAGGGAGGGGGTGATTACCTCAAGCAGCAAACAAAACCATTGACAATCAATAGTAGAATACCCCCCAACAAGCATTCTACTCCCCTCCCTCGCAGGGAGGGGCTGGGGGGAGAGTCTTCTTATGGAAAAGTATGAAATCGAAAAGCTTCGCGACCTCCCAATAGAGGGGGTCGCGGAGCGACTCGGACTCCGAGTTTCGCGACATAAGGCGCTCTGCCCGTTCCACGACGACCACCACGCCTCGCTCTCGTTCAAGGTGAGCAAGAACACGTTCCGATGCTTCGTGTGCGATGCCAAGGGCGGGACAATCGACCTAGTGATGCGCTTCCTGAATAAGGACTTCCGCGAGGCCTGCCGCTGGCTGGCCGATGAACACAACATCATCCTTGATGAGTGGAAGTGCACACCGGCGCTCGGCCCGAAGGGACGCTTCGCTTGCGAACCGACCCCTTTGTGCACTTTTGACGCAACGAGATATGAGTGGTTCTTTGAACGTCCTTGGCTTTCGCCTGATGCTCGGCGGTTTCTGTTTGAGGAGCGTAGGCTTGACCCGAGAGTCGTGCGCTGGTGCCGTTTGACTTCATGGAAAGACCGCGAGGGGGTGCCTTGGCTGCAGATACCTTACTACGATCGTGAAGGCAAGCTGGTGGGGGTGCAGAACAGAAACTTAACCCCCTCCAAACCTCCCCGAGGGGAGGCTTTAAGTCACTCCCCCTCGGGGGAGACGGAGGGGGGTCTTCCCCGTTTCCGCTTCCCCAAAGGGTCTGAGTGCGGCATCTACAATCTGCCCGTCTTGAACCGCCTGAAGCCTGGCGACGAGCTCTACATAGCCGAGGGCGCATCAGATTGCTGGAGCCTACTATCGGCAGGCCATAAAGCTATCGCCATCCCCTCGGCCACCCTGCTCACGAAGAAAGACAGGGAGCTGCTCCGCTCGTTCTCCGACTCAAAACTCCCATCCCTTGGGGAGGGGTTGGGGGTGGGCTTCCACATGTACCCCGACAACGACGTGCCCGGCGAACGGCTCTTCCTGCAGCTGCAGCAGGTGCTGCCCGGGCTGGTGCGCCATCATCTGCCGCCGGGGTGCAAGGACTATAGCGACTACTACCTCCGATTACGGCAAAGCTCCGGGCAGCCTACTACTACCTGACCTTTGTTTACGGCAAACCCCGGCTTTGCTTACGGTAAACCCGACCTTTGCTTACGGCAAAGGTCGGCACTCCTTACTCCACATCTCCTTACTCCTCCTTTACCTTAAAAAATTGGCAGAAAATTTGGCTGTTTCGTGACAAATCGTTAACTTTGCAGCCGATTTAATAAGTTAATCCTTCGTCGCACCCTCGAGTAGGGTGGGAGCGGACCGACAAGACGGCGGCTCTCGGGTAGGGCTGGCATGGTACGCAAGGGAAATGTATAACATTAAAACAACAATTACATTATGGCAGAAATGAATTTTGGTGGCGTTATCGAAACTGTTGTCACCAGCAAGGAGTTCTCACTCGAGAAAGCACATGAAGTATTGAAGGATGAGGTTATCGCCGTCATCGGCTATGGCGTTCAGGGACCTGGTCAGGCCTGCAACCTGCGCGACAATGGCTTCAACGTCATCGTCGGACAGCGTCCCGGCAAGACCTACGACAAGGCTGTGGCCGACGGTTGGGTGCCCGGCAAGACCCTCTTCTCGATTGAGGAGGCCGCCGAGAAAGGCACTATCCTGTGTATGCTTCTGAGCGATGCTGGTCAGATTCAGCAGTGGCCCACCATCAAGCAATACCTGAAGCCCGGCAAGACGCTGTACTACAGCCACGGCTTCGCTATCAACTGGAGCGACCGCACGGGTGTTGTTCCCCCGAAGGACGTCGACGTTATCATGGTGGCTCCTAAGGGTTCTGGCACCTCTCTCCGCACGATGTTCTGCGAGGGTCGCGGCCTGAACTGTTCGTACGCCGTCTATCAGGACGCTACGGGCAAGGCTAAGGATAAGACGCTCGCCTTCGGTATCGGTATCGGTGCCGGCTATATGTTCGAGACCACCTTCCAGCGCGAGGCCACCTCTGACCTCACCGGTGAGCGCGGTTCGCTGATGGGTGCCATCCAGGGTCTGCTGCTGGCTCAGTACGAAGTGCTGCGCGAGAACGGCCACTCTCCCTCGGAGGCTTTCAACGAGACTGTCGAGGAGCTCACCCAGAGCCTCGGCCCGCTCTTCGGTGCCAAGGGTATGGACTGGATGTATGCTAACTGCTCGACCACCGCTCAGCGTGGCGCCCTCGACTGGGCTCCCCGTTTCCACGACGCCATCAAGCCCGTCATGGAGTGGCTCTACTACTCGGTGAAGACTGGTAACGAGGCTCAGATCACCATCGACGCCAACTCGAAGCCCGACTACCGTGCCGGACTGGAGAAGGAGCTCGAGGCTATGCGCAATCAGGAGATGTGGCGTGCTGGCGAGACCGTCCGCAAGCTGCGTCCCGAGAACCAGGACATCTGATTTTTGTAACTTCTGATAAACGACGGCTCCAAGTCACATTGGCACTTGGAGCCGTTTTAATTTTTGATTCAATCGTTCCTGGGCTATGGCATTAGTATTCTATGTTTAGTATTGTTTTCCATTTCGGTGCAAAGATACGAATAAACGCGAACAATACAAAATGATAGACCCACTTTTGTCATTAAAGGGAAATAAAAAAAGAGATTCCTTAATGGAACCTCTTCGTAGTCGATAGGGGAATCGAACCCCTATGCCAAGATTGAGAATCTTGTATCCTAACCATTAGATGAATCGACCAACATTTCAAAGATGCAGTCGCAGAGAAATCCCCTCGGTTGCGGAAGGAGGGGGATTCGAACCCCCGGTACGGGAACCCGTACGGCAGTTTAGCAAACTGCTGGTTTCAGCCACTCACCCATCCTTCCTTGAGGACTCTGGAGTTCGAAACCGTGGGGTTATCTCCTTGATTGCGGGTGCAAAGGTACAAAGTTTTTTTTATTCCTCCAAATCTTTTGCCGTTTTTTTTTCGGAAAAAGTTTTATTTAGTTGGTTTTAGTTGCTTTTGAAGGCTATTACACGCGTTATTTGGTCGTCAAGGTAGTAGGTATCGCTGAATTCCACGCCATAGATGGTGTAGGCGATGCGTGCCACATAGAGTTTGCCGCCGATGGAACCTTCTGCATATTTGATGGGTTTCTTGTAGCGCTGTATCGTGTCGGCATTGGCACGCATGGCGAGGATGACGGAGTCGTTGATGACCTTGGTGGAGTCGAACTTCACGATGCTGATGTCGCTCCGTGCCGACGGCTCAGCGACGTGCTGGTCAACGAATTCCTGGACGACGGTCTTAGCCTGATGCTGCTGTCCGCACGAGGCGAACAGCAGCATGGCTACACCTATTATTATATATAAGGAGCGACGCATTACTTCTGAGGTATTTGCTTGAGAATAGCCAGCAGATGATCCCAAACCATCTGGACGGTGGGAATGTGCAGGCGCTCGTCGGGCGTATGGACGAATCGTAGGGTCGGGCCGAAGCTCACCATGTCGAGGTTGGGATAGCGCTCCGAGAATAGGCCGCACTCCAGACCGGCGTGGATGCCGCGAACGACGGGTTCCTTTCCGAAGAGCTGCTTGTAGGTGTCGACGACAATCTGTGTCAGCTTCGAGTCGGCGCGCATCTTCCAGGCGGGGTAGCCGTCGCTGCTGACAGCTTTGGCACCAGCCAGCTCGAAGACAGCCTGAATCGTGGCACACATATTGTCGAGGTTCGACATGACGTTCGAGCGCTGGCTCGACAGGATGTTGATTTCCGTGTCGGTAGTGTGGATGCTGGCAATGTTCGACGATGTCTCGACCATACCGCCAAGGGCTTCGTCCTGACAGATGGCGTAGATGCCGTTGTCGACAGCCTGGATGGCCCACACGAAGTTACGGGCGACGGCAGGCTCGATGACCGTCTGGGCATCGGTGCTCTCCATGAGCCACTGCATCTGGGTGTCGGTCACGTGGAACTCGTCCTCGACTTCGGCTGCGAAGATGTTCCAGTCGGCTCGTACGTTCTCCTTCACGTCGTTGGGTACGGCAATGATGAACTCACCGTCGCGGGGAATGGCGTTGTGGAGCTTGCCCGAATGGAATTGTGCCAGGCGAACGCCCTCGTAGCGGCGCATAGTCTGGAAGAGGAAGCGGCCCAGCACCTTGATGGCATTGGCGCGCTTCTTGTTGATGTCGTCGCCAGAGTGTCCGCCAACAAGACCCTTCAGCTGTCCGCGCATGAAGAACGAGCCTGCGGGGGCGTCCTCGCGCTGGAAGGTGAACTGTGCCTGCGTGTTACGCCCACCAGCGCACGAGACGAAGATCTCGCCCTCGTCCTCAGAGTCGAGATTGATGAGGTAGTCGCCTGTCATGAAACCGGCCTTCATGCCTTCGGCACCCGTCAGGCCTGTCTCCTCGTCGCGCGTGAAGACACACTCGATGGGGCCGTGCTCTACGTCGTCAGAGTCGAGGATGGCCAGTTCGATGGCGCAGCCGATGCCGTCGTCAGCACCTAAGGTGGTGCCCTCGGCGGTCAGCCACTCGCCGTCGATATAAGTACGGATAGGGTCGTTGTCGAAGTCGAACTCTACGTCGACCAGTTTGTCGCACACCATATCCATGTGGCTCTGCAGGACAACCGTCCGGCGGTTCTCGTAGCCGGGTGTGGCGGGCTTGCGTATGATGACGTTGCCCGTCTCGTCGACCTTCGTGTCGAGTCCGCGGCTCTCGCCCCAGTTCTTGAGGTATTCAATCATTTTCTCCTCGCGCTTCGACGGGCGGGGAATCTCATTAATCTTGGCAAATTGTTCGAAGACAACTGCCGGTTTCAAATCTTTCTTTTCCATAGTTGCGATTTGCGATTTATTTGTGCTTCTGATAATATTCCAGTGCCAGCTGTACGTTCTTGGCGATGGCTTCCGACGAGAATGTTGCTCCTGTCACGCCGTCGACCTTCTGTTCAGCGGCGTCCTTCACCTTCAGACCGTCCCACTTGTTCAGCATAGCTTTCTTGACACGAGCCATATACTTGGGCGTCTCCTGATTCTTCAGAAACTCAACCTTCTCCACCTTGTTCTTCTTGATGTAGACCTTGACGGGAGTCGTACTGACGTAGCCCTGTACGTCCTTGCCCAGCGTTGTGGTGTTGACCACATACACACCGTCCTCCTTCGTCATAATCTCATCGCCTTTCTGGCCGGCACTCACGAGGGTGACGGTCAAAGCGAGTAGTGCCAATGCACCAAAAATGCTTTTCTTCATGTAGGTTTATTATTTGATAAGTACTTTTTTGTTGTCTTTGACGTAAATTCCCTTCGAAGGTTTAATACACCTTATTAGTAAAGATTGTGCAAAGATACGCATTTTCCGCGAAACGGCAAAGGCTTTTCGTAACTTTATAAGAATAACGAAAGAGGAGCATCCCAAGCGGGGTGCTCCTCGTTCGATTTAGTCGTGTAGTACGTTTGTTTACTTGAACTACGTTCGAGTAACGTTACTTCAGCGCCTTGTTCAGCATGAAGTAGACCTCGTTGTTGCGGAGGGTCTGCTTGAAGTCGGCGATGTTGGTGTCCTTGTTGATCTTGACATACTCGATGCCGAGCATCTCGGCGAAGTCCTCCCAGTACTCCTCGTTGATGTCGTAGGAGAAGGCAGAGTGGTGAGTACCGCCAGCGAGAATCCAGGCGGCAGCACCAATCTCGAACGTGGGCTGGGGAATCCACAGGGCAGAGGCAACGGGCAGCTTGGGCATCGGCTTCGGCTCGATGCACTCCACCTCCTGAGAAATGAGGCGGAAGCGGTTGCCGAGGTCGACGACAGTAGCCTTGATACCAGCGCCGGTCTTAGAGGTGAAGACGAGGCGGGCGGTCTGCTGCTTGCGGATACCAATGCCGAGGAAGTGAACTTCGAGCTTGGGTTTGTCGGTAGCGATGAGCGGGCAGATCTCGAGCATGTGGCTCTGCAGGCACGATGAGCGGTCGCCAGCGAAGTTCAGCGTGTAGTCCTCGAGGAACGAGCAGCCGATAGGCATACCCTGCTGGATGACCCAGAGGGTGCGGTAGAGACAGGCCGTCTTCCAGTCGCCCTCAGCGCCGAAGCCGTAGCCTTCCTGCATCAAGCGCTGCGAAGCCAGACCGGGAATCTGGTCGAAGCCACAGAAGTTCGGGTCGTCGATATTGGCGTCGCCGAGGTCGTCGAAGTTGGTGGTGAAGGCAGTAGCGCCCTCATCCTTCAGCACGCGACGCAGGGCAATCTCAGCCTTTGCGGCGTTCTTCACTTTCTCCCAATAAACAGCTTCGCCGCTTTCGTCTATCTTAATGGTATACAGCTTCTTATACTCCTCAACGAGTGCGTCGGCCTCAGCGTCGGTCACCTGCTTGAAGTACTCCATCAGCGAGCTCACGGGATAGTAGTCTACATGATAGCCCAGACGCTGCTCGAACTCCACGCGGTCGCCGTCGGTAACGGCCACATTGTTCATGTTCATACCGAACATCAGGCAGCGCACGTTGTGAGCGTCAGCCACACCAGCAGCTACGCGAGCCCAGACGGCAATCTGCTGCTGAGCCTTCTCGTCCTTCCAGTAGCCGCAGACCACCTTGCGGGCAATGCGCATACGGGTGCAGATGTGTCCGAACTCGATGTCGCCGTGAGCGCTCTGGTTCAGGTTCATGAAGTCCATGTCGATGTCGGCCCAGGGAATTTCGGCATTGTACTGGGTGTGGAAGTGGAGTAGGGGCTTCTGCAGCTGCTGCAGACCCTTGATCCACATCTTAGCGGGCGAGAAGGTGTGCATCCACGTGATGATACCCACGCACTTCTCGTCGTTGTTGGCAGCCAGCATCACCTGCTCTACTTCCTTCGAGCTGTTGGCCGTTCCCTTATATACAATCTTCACAGGGATGTTGCCCGAGGCGTTCAGGCCCTCGACCATCTCCTTTGAGTGCCCGTCAACGGCCACCACTGCATCACCTCCATAGAGCAACTGTGCACCAGTTACCCACCAAATCTCTAAATTTTCAAACATAATATTTGGCCCCCCACTAACTCCCCTGAGGGGGAGGACCGTAACAGGGCTTGGGTCTTGAATTATTGGTATTGATAGTTTCTTTACTATAGTATCCCCCTCGGGGGATGAAAGGGTGGCTTACTTTTTCTTCTGTCCGTAGTAGGCGTTTGGCCCGTGCTTGCGCATATAGTGCTTCTCGACGAGCAGCGGGTTCATGGTCGTATTCGGGTTGACCGAGAACGACACGAAGGCCATCTTGGCACACTGCTCCATCACTTTGGCGTTGTAGACGGCATTGTCGGGCGATGTGCCCCACGAGAACGGTCCGTGATTCTTCACCAGTACGGCGGGTGTATGGTCGGGATTGATCTTGCGGATGTTCAGGATCTCGTCAACGATGACGTTGCCCGTCTCTAACTCATACTGTCCCTTCACCTCTGCCTCAGTCATATCGCGCGTACAGGGGATGTCCTGATAGAAGTAGTCGGCGTGTGTAGTGCCGATGTTGGGGATGTCGCGACCTGCTTGTGCAAAGGCTGTAGCATAGGTGGAGTGGGTGTGTACGACGCCCTGAATGTTGGGGAATGCCTTATATAATACAAGGTGTGTGGGCGTGTCGCTCGACGGGTTGAGTTCTCCGTCGACCACCTCGCCGGTGTTCAGGTCTACAACGACCATATCCTCAGCTTTCATCTCGTCGTAACTGACGCCCGACGGTTTGATGACAACGAGGCCCTTCTCGCGGTCGATACCCGAGACGTTGCCCCATGTAAAGATGACCAAACCCTGCTTCACGAGGTCAAGATTGGCCTTGAATACTTTCTGTTTCAGTTCTTCTAACATAATGTTCAATTTTCAATTGTTTACATCTTAAAGTTTGGTTCCTCGTCGTAAATACGACGGTTAAAACGGTAGAGATAGGCACCACGCTTCGAGCTTTTCTTGTCAATGAGCTCCGTCTTCTCGATGAAGTCCATATCCTTGACGCGCTTGCGGAAATTGCGCTTGTCAAGCTCTGCGCCGTAAACCACCTCGTAGAGCCGCTGCAACTGTGTCAGTGTGAACAGATGAGGCAGGAGTCGGAAGCCGATAGGTTCGGTCTTCAGCTTGTCCTGCATCAGCCGATGGGCTTTACTGACCATCTCGTTATGGTCGGAATACATCTGTGGAATATTGTCTACATCGACCCATTCCAATCCATGTTCCAGTCGCAGTTTCTCGTCATATTCACTCACGTTGATGAGTGCGTAGTAGGCTATAGATACCACACGTTCGCCCGGGTCGCGGTCAACTCTTCCAAAAGCGCCCACCTGATTCATGTAGATGTGACGCATACCTGTTAGTTCGTAGAGTGTACGCTTTGCGGCATCGTCAACATCCTCGTCGGCGGCGACGAAGCCTCCATAGAGGCTCCATTCGCCACGTCCGGGATTATATTTTCTGCGACCAATCAGAATCTTCAGCTTACCTTCGTCGAAGCCGAAGATAATGCAGTCGACCGATACCAGAACTTTGGTGTATCCTTCGTAGTATTTCATCGTTTACCAGAAGTATGCATAGAAGCAGGCGCAGAGGCCGATGACGACGAGTGTACCAATGACGTCGAAGGCACCCCAGCTCTCCTTGATAGACTTCTTGAAATCAGCCGAGAAGGTGATGGCGTCGACTTGCTCTTTCGAGGGTGCAGGTGTGAAGAAGCTCACAGCCACCATCAGCAGGATGATGAACACCAGCAGCCAGCACTCGAAGATGAGCCAGTTGGTCTGCCAGAACCAAGCGGTGTTCTCCCAGAAAGCACCATCCATAGCAGCCTTGCCTGAGTCGGTGACGACGTTGGTAATCAGGCGGATCATACCGATGAGGAAGCCGCCGATAAGTCCCCATTCACCAGCCTTCGGCGTAATCTTCTTCGAGAAGATACCGAGGGTGAACACAGCCACCATAGCCGGAGCAATGAGCGACTGGATGTCCTGCAGGTAAGAGTAGAGGTTGCCCATGTTCATCATGATCGGCATCCAAGCCAGACCGAGCAGCACGACAACGACGGTAGCGGTACGGCCGACAAAGACGTAGTGAGCCTCGCTCTTACCCTTCTTCATGGGCTTGTAGAAGTCCTCGGTGAAGAGGGTAGCGCAGCTGTTGAAGAAGGCTGCCAACGAAGCGACGAGTGCGCAGACGAAGCCGATGGTCACGATACCCTTGATGCCGGCAGGCAGGATGTTCTTCACCATCATGGCGAAGGCGCCGTCGGTCGACTCGTGGTTCATGATGTCCATCTCGATACCGCTGCCGCTCTTCAGCGAGAGGGCATAGGCAATCATACCGGGAATGAGGAACATGAAGCAGGGGAGAATCTTGAAGAAACCGGCAGCGATGGTACCGCGACGAGCGCGCTTCATCACCTCCTTGTTGTCCTCACCAGGCACCTGACCGAGTACACGCTGAACGATATGCTGGTCAGTACACCAGTACCAGAAACCGATGATTGAGGCACCGAGGAACACCACGTAGCCCGGGAACTGCGGATACATCGGGTCGGCGGGATCGGGATGGAACATGTGGGTCGTTCCGAAACCGTCGTGGGCAGCGTTACAAACGCGCATCATCTCGCTCCAACCAGCCGTGATGCTGCCGTCGCCGAGCATGTTCAGACCAAGGAACAGCACGAGGAACGAGCCTATAATAAGAATAGGTGTCTGGATGGTAGAGAGCGTCATCACACCCTTCA
Organism: uncultured Prevotellaceae bacterium; assembly: GCA_902800495.1. Taxonomy (GTDB): domain Bacteria; phylum Bacteroidota; class Bacteroidia; order Bacteroidales; family Bacteroidaceae; genus Prevotella. The sequence goes on along the minus strand of CADCET010000027.1, from coordinate 28,118 downwards.
TACCGCCGAAGACGGTGAAGACTGCCGTGATGGCAATCAGGCCGATAGCGCCGTACCAGAACGGGATGCCGAGCAGGAACTTGAAGAAGATACCGCCCGTGAAGGCCGTCACCGACACTTTCGTGAGCACGTAGGCCACCAGCGTGATGATTGACAGCCACGAACCCGTGCGCTGGGTGTAGCGGAACTTCAGGAAGTCGGGCATCGTGATGATCTTACCCATCTTGTTGATGAGCAGCTGATAGAAGGGAACGAACAGCCAGCCGAGGATGAGGATCATCCAGCCCTGCATCTCCCAGTGAGCCATACCAACGCCGTCCTTAGCACCAGTTCCGGCGAGACCTACAAGGTGCTCGGAGCCGATGTTGGCGGCAAAGATGGCCATACCGATTACGTACCAAGGTTCGCCCTTACCGAAGAGGTAAGCTGACGAATCTTCGCCCTGCTGGGCTTTCTTGTCTTTCCAAATGGCATACCATACAGCTGCCACCACACCTAACAGGCCGACGATGAGAACTACCCAGTCGAGCCAGATGAATTCATGTGAACTCCAATTCATAAGATTAATTTTCTATTTGACGATTTACAATTTACTATTTATTTACGATTCTTCCACATAGCAGTCATGTCTTCGAGGGTCTTGCCTTTGGTCTCGGGAACGAGCTTCCAGACGAAGAGGGCGGCGATGATGCAGATGATGCCATAGAGACCGTAGGTGAACCAGTGGCCGAAGTCGTCACCCTCGGTGAGGTGCATATTGAACATAGGCACGAACGACGACGAGACGATGAAGTTTGAAATCCACTGGAAAGCGACGGCGATGGCTACTGCGCCACCACGAATGGTGTTGGGGAAGATCTCGGCAATGAGCACCCACGTGATGGGACCCCACGAGAACATGAACGAGGCCGAGTAGACCAGCAGCGAGGCTGCGGTGACTAAAGCCATGCTCTGGTTGCCGAAGGTGACGGCGACGCCGAAAGCGCCAATAGCCATACCTAACGAACCGCAGATGAGCAGCGGCTTGCGGCCCCACTTCTCGACGGTGAAGATAGCCACGAGGGTGAACAGGATGTTGATGACGCCCATGAAGACGGTCAGCATCATCGGGTCGTCCATACCCATATCGCCGAAGATGCGCGGAGCGTAGTACAGAACGGCGTTGATGCCGACGGCCTGCTGGAACACGCTGAGCATGATACCCACGAAGATGCAGACGAAACCGTAGGTCATCAGCTTCTCGGTCTTCACAACCATCGTGTCCTTGATGTCCTGCAGAATCTGGGCGGCCTTGCTCTGTCCGTTGATCTTCGACAGGATGCCCAAAGCCTTCTGGTCCTGACCGATGCTGACGAGATAACGCGGTGTCTCGGGAACGAAGCAGATGAGCAGGGCGAAGAGTCCTGCGGGAACTGCCTCAGAACCAAACATATAGCGCCAACCGGTCTCCACCGTCCACTGTGCTGCGGGGGTGATGTCAGCAATCTGCTTGCCAATATCCTCGACGAGCGGCTGCATGTGGTCGCCTAAGATGAAGAAGTTGACGAAGTAGACCACTAACTGGCCGAAGATGATGGCAAACTGGTTCCACGACACGAGCATACCTCTAATATTAGAGGGGGCCACCTCGCCGATATACATCGGGCAGATAGCCGAAGCCAGTCCTACGCCGACGCCACCGATGACGCGATAGAAGTTGAACATCAGAGCCAGCGAATAGGAAGGCTGTCCGTATTCAAAGAACAGGAACTCAGGGTCCATCGAGCCTAATGCTGAGATAAAGAACAGCAGGCCTGCAATGATCAGCGACTTCTTACGGCCGAGGTTCGTAGCTAAGAATCCTGAGAGTGCCGAGCCGATGATACAGCCGATGAGTGCCGAAGCAGAAGTAAAGCCGTGCCAGCCGTCGGTGTAGTCGAAGTCGCCTGCCGTCTTGAAGAAAGCCTGCAGACCCTTCTCGGCGCCCGAGATAACAGCGGTGTCATATCCGAACAGCAGTCCGCCCAAGACGGCCACCATAACGATACTGATGAGGTAGCCTTTGCTACCGTTTTCCGATTGTGTCATAATTGTCAATTTTCAATTATCAATTGTCAATTACTTAATTGAAAATTTGTATGCTGCGTGGCTGTAGTAAGGCTTCTCGGGAGTCACTACCGGGCTGGCCCATTCAGGATGGTTGGGCGAGTCGGGATACTTCTGGCTCTCAAGGCAGACGCTGACGTGCTGCGGATACTTCTTGCCGAGCTTGCGGACGACATTCTCCTCGCCGCCGACACCCTGGAAGTTGCCGCTATACACCTGTACGCCAGGCTCGTTGGTGAACATCTCCATGAAGATACCGCTCTTCGGGCTGTAGAGGCTGGCGCAGACCTGTGTGTCGTCGCCAGCGGTGTTCAGACACCAGTTGTGGTCGTAACCGTGAGCGTTCTTCGTCTGGTAGTATTCCGACTTGATGCTGTCGCCAACGGCGTGCGGTGTGCGGAAGTCCATCGGTGTGCCTTCTACGGGCAGGATCTTGCCAGTAGGCATGTAGCTGAAGTCAGCCTCGGTGAAGTTGTCGGCATTGACGTAGAGCACCTGGTCGTAGGCAGCCGATTCGAAGTCGCCGCTCAGGTTGTAGTAGTTGTGGTTCGTCTGGTTGATGATGGTCGGTTTGTCGGTTGTTGCCTCCCAAACGATGTCGAGCACGTTGTCAGCTGTCACCTTATAGGTCGTCGTAGCCACCACGTTTCCGGGGAATCCGTTCTCGCCGTCGGCAGCCTTGATCTGCAGCTTGATGAGCGAGTCGTTGACCTCAATCACGTCGTACACCTGGTTCATCCATCCCGTAGCGCCGCCGCCGTGCAGACAGTGGATGCGTGTGTCGCCCTCGTGCGGGTCGTTCTGACGCAGCTGATACTCCACGCCGTCGAGCGTGAACTTACCGTCGCAGATGCGGTTAGCATAGCGGCCTACGCTTGATCCGTAGTCGGTGGGCGTGTTCAGCGTGTCGGCATACTGTGCGATGTTGTCGAAGCCGAGCACTACGTCTGTGGGCTTGCCGTCCTTGTCGGGAACGACGAGCGACACCACACGTCCGCCGTAGTTGGTGATGCACACCTCCATACCGTTCTGGTTCTTCAGCGTGTAGAGCTTCACGGGCTTGTCTTGAAGCGTTGTGTCGAACTTGGCAGGGTCGAGACCCGATACCGTAAGCTGCGGAGCCTGCTGTCCGCCAGCACATGAGGCGAGCATTGCCGTTGCAACGCCCATGCCCAGAATGATACCTTTCAGGTTCTTCATTGTTACTTGGTTTTTAGTTTAATTAAACTGGTTTTTTCAAAATTTGGGTGTAAATTTACAACTTATTTTTGAAACAACCATAAAAAAATCGGAAAAAAAAGCGGTAAGGTGTTATTTTTACACCCTACCGCTCATTATTTAACGGATTTTAAAAGACTACTCGCCTTTCTCCATCTTAGCCTTCAGTTCAGCGAGCACGTCGATGTCGCCCAGTGTGGTGCTGGCAGCAACGTTCTCAATCTTCGGCGTATCGTCCTTCTTGGCGGCACGCGGAGCCTTCTTGGCGGCAGCCTTCTTCTCCTCGCGGGCGGGATCCTCGAAGGTGCGGCTGTGGCTCAGGATGATGCGCTTAGAGTCCTTGTTGAACTCAATGACCTTGAAGGGCAGTTCCTCGCCCAGCTGAGCCTGTGAGCCATCTTCCTTCTGCAGGTGCTTCGGAGTAGCGAAGCCTTCAACGTTCTCGTCGAGGGCAACGACGGCACCCTTCTCCAGCAGCTCGGTAATCTTACCAGTGTGGACGGAGCCGACGGTGTACTTCTCCTCGAAGACGTCCCAAGGATTATCCTCAAGCTGCTTGTGACCGAGGCTCAGGCGACGGTTCTCCTTGTCGATGTCGAGCACGATGACGTCGATGGGAGCGCCAACCTGTGTGAACTCTGAGGGGTGCTTCACCTTCTTCGTCCAGCTCAGGTCGCTGATGTGGATCAGACCGTCAACACCTTCCTCAAGCTCGACAAACACGCCGAAGTTGGTGAAGTTGCGAACCTTAGCGTTATGCTTCGAACCGATGGGGTACTTGGCCTCGATAGCCTCCCAAGGATCTTCCTTCAGCTGCTTGATACCCAGCGACATCTTGCGCTCGTCGCGGTCGAGAGTCAGGATGACTGCCTCCACCTCGTCGCCAACCTTCAGGAACTCCTGAGCTGAACGCAGGTGCTGGCTCCATGACATCTCGCTGACGTGGATCAGACCCTCAACACCAGGCTGAATCTCAACGAATGCACCGTAGTCGGCAATGACGACAACCTTACCAGTCACGTGGTCGCCAACCTTGAGGTTAGCATCCAGAGCATCCCAAGGATGCGGAGTGAGCTGCTTCAGACCGAGGGCGATGCGCTTCTTCTCGTCGTCGAAGTCGAGGATAACGACGTTGATCTTCTGGTCGAGCTCGACAACCTTCTTCGGGTCGTCGACGCGGCCCCAGCTGAGGTCGGTGATGTGGATGAGTCCGTCAACACCGCCCAGGTCGACGAATACACCGTAAGAAGTAATGTTCTTGACGGTACCTTCGAGGATCTGACCCTTCTCGAGCTTGCCGATGATCTCCTTCTTCTGTGCCTCCAGCTCAGCCTCGATGAGAGCCTTGTGAGAGACGACAACGTTGCGGAACTCCTGGTTGATCTTCACGATCTTGAACTCCATCGTCTTACCAACGAACTGGTCGTAGTCACGTATGGGGTGAACGTCGATTTGTGAACCGGGCAGGAAGGCCTCGATGCCGAATACGTCGACAATCATACCACCCTTCGTGCGGCACTTGATGAAGCCCTGGCAGATCTCCTCAGCCTCAAGAGCTGCGTTGACGCGGTCCCAAGCCTTGCTCAGGCGAGCCTTCTTGTGCGACAGGATGAGCTGACCCTTCTTGTCCTCAGCGCTCTCAACATACACCTCAACGGTGTCGCCGATCTTCAGGTCGGGGTTGTAACGGAACTCAGAAGCGGGGATGATGCCGTCGCTCTTGTAGCCGATGTTGACAACAACCTCTTTCTTGTCGACCGAGATAACCTTACCGTCAACTACCTGATGGTCGGCCACCTTGTTCAGCGTTTCGTCGTAGGCCTTGTCGAGCTCTTCCTTGCTGACGCTTGCTACGGTACCATTCTCAAACTCGTCCCAATTGAAGTCGTCGAGCGGCTTAACGTTCTTTGTTAATTCTGACATAATTTTAATTCTCTTGCCCTTTCTCGCGAACAGGGCTTTTCTTTTGACCAAGACAGGCGTTTGCAAGGTCGTATTTTATTGGTTAATAATGAATAGGTGCAGCGCCTGTTCCGCATCCTATCTGCCCGTTTTGGGCAAAGCGGCTGCAAAGTTACTGATTTTCAACGAGAAAAAAGCACCGGCTCGATAGAAAGCCGATGCTTTTACATTTATTTAACACTTTGAGTTGGTCTGAGATAAAACGGAGCCTTAGTATCACAGTTTTGTTTAAAGGGTATCTCACTTTATTTTTATATAAAGTACACAAAGGGGACGGTTCTTCGCAAGCGAAGCGTCCCTGCGGGCCGGGCGCTTTTTGTGTACTTCAAGGAGTAAATGAATTCGTTAATGGCTGCGAAAATTTTGTGAATGACCGCGAAAATTTTGAGAATGGACGCGAAAATTTTGAGAGCTGCCGCGCCGTTTTTTTGAATGTAAGACGAGGGTTGGGATGCGTGCTTTTGCGTGCCTTTTTGGACGAATAATTTGCAGGGGTCGTTTTTTTGTCGTACCTTTGCAGCAACCTTTTCGTCATAACGATAGCAGATATGAGAATGAACACAGGAAAAACGGCCGGTGGCGACTATAGTCACTATACGGTGGAAGAGCGGATGCCGCTGCTGGAATGGCTGCTCGGCCATTTGGGACAGACGCGTTCGAAGGTGAAGGCGACGCTGCAGGGACGCGGCATCAAGGTTGACGGGAAGACCGTCTCGCAGTTTGACTTCATGCTGGAGCCCGGCATGAAGGTGGCCGTGTCGAACACGAAGCGCAACCAGAAGGGTTTCAAAAGCCGCTATGTGAAAATTGTGTATGAGGATCGCTGGCTGATAGTGGTCGAGAAGGCTGTGGGCATCTTGTCGATGGCTGCCGGTCACTCGTCGCTGAACGTGAAAGCGGTGCTCGACGACTACTTCAAGAAGTCGCGCCAGCATTGTACGGCGCACGTCGTCCACCGTCTGGACCGCGACACCAGCGGACTGATGGTGTATGCCAAGGACATGGAGACGGAGCAGATTCTGGAGCACAACTGGCACGACATCGTCTACGACCGCCGCTACGTGGCTGTGGTGAGCGGCGAGATGGAGCAGGACGAGGGCACCATAGCCAACTGGCTGAAGGACAACAAGGCCTACGTGACCTACTCGTCGTCCGTGGATAACGGCGGCAAGTATGCTGTGACCCACTTCCACGTGCTCGACCGCACGACGGAGCACTCCTTGGTGGAGTATAAGTTGGAGACGGGACGCAAGAACCAGATTCGCGTCCACTCGGCAGACATGGGCCATCCTGTCTGTGGCGACACGAAATACGGCAATGGCGACGACCCGCTGCACCGACTGTGTCTGCACGCCTGGCTGTTGTGCTTCACCCATCCCGTGACGGGACAGCCGATGGAGTTTGAGACGCCTGTTCCTGTTCAGTTTAGGAAACTGTTTAAGTAGTAAGGAGTATGGAGAATATCGGATATTATCTTTTTTTGTTGGCGGCTATCATCGTGGCCTTCCTTATTATTAAAAAGGTGACGACGTGCATGGTGAAGTCGGTGGTGCTCATTGTGCTGGTCATCGTGTTAGCAGCAGTCTATTTTCTATACATCATATGACGAACGAATATCAGATACGTGTGTTGCCGCAGGTGGCTGCCAACGAGCAGAACCTGAAGGCGTGGCTGGCCGACGAATACGGCTTCGACGTGCGCACCTGTCATGGTGTGCGCATCCTGAAACGCAGTATCGACGCCCGTCAGCGTACCATCTTCGTCAACCTGAAGGTGCGCGTCTACATCAACGAGCAGCCCCAGGACGACGAATACCAGCGGGTGGAGTATCGCGACGTTAGTGACCGTCCGCAGGTCATCGTCGTGGGAGCAGGACCTGGCGGACTGTTTGCCGCCCTGCGACTCATTGAGTTGGACCTGCGCCCAATCGTGCTGGAGCGTGGCAAGAACGTTCACGACCGCAAGCGCGACCTGGCTGAGATCTCACGCACACAGCAGGTGGACGGCGAGAGCAACTACTGCTTCGGCGAGGGTGGGGCAGGTGCCTACTCTGATGGCAAGCTCTACACCCGTTCGAAGAAACGCGGCAATATCGAGAAGATCCTGAACGTCTTCTGTCAGCACGGAGCCTCGACGGCCATCCTGGCCGATGCTCATCCGCACATAGGCACCGACCGCCTGCCGAATGTGATCGAGGCGATGCGCAACACCATCCTCCGCTGTGGCGGCGAGGTGCACTTCCAGACGAAGATGACGAGGCTTATTCTTCGAGGTACGGGGTGCGAGGTACGAGGTACGGGGTGCGAGGTACGAGGTGCGGGATTAGGAGAAGCCGATGAGGTAGTAGGCGTAGAGGCAGAGGTGACCTCGCACCTCGCACCTCGCACCTCGCACCTCGAATTTTACGGTCCCGTCATCTTAGCTACAGGCCACTCGGCACGCGACGTCTACCGCTATCTTGCCGAGGCAAAGATTGATATTGAGGCCAAGGGCATTGCCGTGGGTGTCAGACTGGAGCATCCCTCACAGCTGATAGACCAGATACAGTACCACTCGAAGCAGGGACGCGGCAAGTTCCTGCCGGCAGCAGAGTACTCATTCGTCACGCAGGTCGACGGGCGCGGCGTCTACTCGTTCTGTATGTGTCCCGGCGGTTTCGTCATTCCTGCTGCTACCGACAAGGAGCAGATCGTGGTCAACGGCATGAGTCCAGCCAATCGCGGTACGCAATGGTCGAACTCAGGGATGGTGGTCGAGGTGAGGCCGGAAGACTTGGGAACTGAGAACTTAGAACTGAGAGGTGAGAGGTATGATTACCTGCAGGACGGAGAGAGTAATCACGCCTCTCAGTTCTCACCTCTCAGTTCTCAGTTAAAAGTAATGGCTTTCCAGGAACAGTTGGAACGCTTGTGCTGGCAACAGGGCAATATGAAGCAGACAGCGCCTTCGCAGCGTATGGCAGACTTCGTGAACAACCGGCTGAGCTACGACCTGCCAAAGTCGAGCTATGCGCCCGGGCTGATATCGTCGCCCCTGCACTTCTGGCTGCCGCCGATGATAGGACGACGCCTGCAAGAGGGCTTCAAAACCTTCGGACGACAGGCACACGGCTTCCTGACTAACGAGGCCGTTCTCATTGCCACCGAGACACGCACCAGCAGTCCGGTACGTATCCTGCGCGACGCCACCACGCTGCAACACGTCCGCATACGAGGGCTTTTCCCCTGCGGCGAGGGTGCCGGATATGCCGGTGGCATCGTCTCTGCAGGCGTCGACGGCGAGCGTTGTGCCGAGATGTGTGCCGCTTTTTTAGGCGTTGAATAAAAATAAATCGGAATATCTTTGGATGTTCCGATTTTTTTTCTTAACTTTGCCACATAGATTACTAACCTTTAATACATAACGCTATGAATAAGGAGGAGAAATTCGTTATTACCATTAGCCGTCAATTCGGGACTGGCGGTCACGAGATTGGTGCCGAGCTGGCACACCGCTTGGGTGTGAAGCTCTTAGACAAGCAGATCCTGAACGAGGTGGCCAGGCGCATCAGTGCCGTTGAAGATGCCGTGGAGAAGATCGAGGCCCGCAATCCGTTGTGGCGCGACGACTTTACCAACTTCTATCGTACGTACATGGCTGGTGCCGAGTATAATGGCGCCGAGCATGACCAGACGAGCCACGAGTTGTTTGAAGCACAGGCAGAGGCTATCCGTAAGATTGCCGACGAGGAGTCGTGTGTCATCATCGGACGTTGTGGTTTCGACATCTTCCGCGACCATCCCAATGCCCTGAAGATTTTCGTCCACTCACCGTTGGAATGCCGCAAGCGTCGCATCGCCGAGAAGTACGACCTGAGCGAGCAGGATGCTGCCGCCATGATCGTTGACAACGACTACAGCCGCGAACTCTACACCAAGACGTTCACGGGCAGCGACTGGCAGGACGCCCGCAACTACGACATCTGTCTCGATGTCAGGAAGTTTGGCGTCAACGGTGCTGTTGACTTCCTGATGAAGGCTATTGAAGGCTGAGGTACAGCCCTTCGTACTGTCGGGCTACCTTTAGGTAGTCGTGATGACGACGGACATATTCTATGCTCTGCCGTTTCAGTTCGGGTATGCGCTCGGGGTGCAGGATGAGCTGCTCCAGTTCTTGGTATACGCTCTCGTACGAGGGCTGCACGTTGATGATGGGGCGCAGTTCGTTCTCGTTTAGAATCTCATAGTTCTCAGGTTCGCCACCGCCGATGCAGATAATGCCCTTCGACATGGCCAGCAGCGGATTCATCGACGGGGTGTAGCTGTAAAGCTGGTCGAGAATGGCGTCGGAGTCCTCCATCTGCTGCTGGTATTCGCTGAAGGGCAGTCCCTCGGCCACTACAAGTTTCATTCGATGCGCATACTGGTGTTGCAGATCCTTGGCGGCACGGAGCATGATGTCGGTACCTTTATACTGACTGCGCCCCCGGCTGATGCCGATGAAGACGACCACCTTTGACACACGGCAACGCCCGGTGTTGCTAACTGCCGGCATCTTGATAGGGAAAGGAATGAAGTGGGTCTTCGACGGGAAGACAGGGCGATAACATACGTCGTATTCATAAAGGCCTGTGACGATGACATCGGCATCGGTGGCCATCAGCTTGTTCAGCCGTTCCTTGGACGTACCAAGCCAGTCGCGTTGCTCCAGGATGGCGCAGTCGTCTGTGCGCAACTGATCGCCTAAGTTGAAGTCGCTATAGCGCAATGGCTTCTTGTGGGTACAGGTGTCGACCCAGTACCAGTCCATGCCGAAGGCGCCGAGTACGACGTGCTTGTTATGGCGGCGCAGGTAACGGAAGATGGGAAACAGCCGCTCAGCTTTGAGCTCAAAGAAAATGGGATTGATGAACTGCACGACGTCGTAGCCTCGCAGGCGTGGCAGCAGCGTGTAGATACGGGCCAGAAGCTGCAGTCCGCCAAGACGTCCGGCAGGTCGGCTGACATCGATGTCTCGGGGATAGGCTTTCCAAAAGTCGCCGTTGGAGACGACGGTCACCTCGTGTCCCAACTGTCGCAGTCCCTCGGCCAGCGTCCAATGTACATTGCTGTATTCTCCTATGAGCAGTATCTTCATCTTTCTTTTTTTATCATAGGTAGTACGTTCGTCAGAAGCGTCAGTCCGATGCTGCTGTTAGTCAGTCGGCGGAACCACTTGTACTTCGTTGTATAGTCGTGGTCGGGCAGAGGGAATAGCCCTTCGGCGTGCAAGTCTTCCAGCTTACGATCCAGATACTTACGGTCGCGTGTCTGCATAATGATGTTATAGATGTAGTCCATCGTCAGTTGGGCCACGCGCCGCTGCATGGCTTTCCGTTCGGAAGGGGGCAGCGTGTCAGTCAGAAGGTTGAGCTTCTTGATGACCAACCGGCTGTCGTTCAGTCGTTTGATGATTTGCCGCTTGTCTGCCTCGGTCGTGATAGAGTGGGGGCGATGGCGGTAGAAGTAGGCCTGCACATTGGTGGAGCAGACGGTCTCGGCACGTAACAGCAACTGGGGCGTGAACTCCTCGTCTTCGTGGTAGATGCCAGGCGTGAAACGCAGACTGCCGATGATGTCGCGACGGAATAGGTAACAGCAGGCCGTAGCCTGCAGGTTATGCTGGCTCAGATATTCGCAGCCGCTCTTGAGGTCGTCGTTCTTAACGTTTACGTTCTCGTTGACGTTTACGTTCTCGTTCTCGTTCTCATTGGTAAAGTCGAACATCACGATGTCTGGGAGCTTGGAGCGTATGAGTCCGAGACAATGCTCATAGGCTGCGTGTAGCAGATAGTCGTCGCCATCGACGAACTGAAGGTATTGTCCGGTAGCCATCTGGATGCCTCGGTTGCGTGCGGCGCTAAGTCCGGCATTAGGCTGGCGTACATAGACGATGTCGTCGATGTAGGGCTTGAGTTGGCCGAGAGGTGATTCGTCAGAACCGTCATCCACAAGGATGATCTCACGCTCGGAACGACTGAGCGAGAGTCCGATGATACTGTCTAAACATTGGCAGATCATCTCTATGGGCAGGTTGTAGCAGGCGACGATAAACGTCACGAGCGGCGAAGCTTGTGTATGGTCTTGTTGAGTTTGCATATTCCTTTGATACCAAGAAGGTTGAGTGTTATTAATTTGGTTTTCTGTTTAATGTTTCCGACTGGCTTTGTGCGCCTGAATTTCAGACGGGGTTCGTCGCCCGTCAGTTCGTAGACGTCCATCTGTATGTTTAGCAGATGCAGATAGTAGCGGTCATCGATGGGCATCTGGGCCGTCAGGTGAGCTTCTAACAGTTGCCGAAGTTGTTGACCGTTGGCGTTGGCGGTAATGCCCTGTTCGTTCCAGCAGTAATAGTAGAGACCCTGACTCGTTGTGGCTATCTGGCGGCAACGTCGCAGGAGTTGTGGCAGCATATAGAAGTCCTCGAAGACACGTCCTACGGGAAATCGCAGTCCGTCGAACAGTTCCCGCCGAAAAACCTTGTTGCAAGCATAAGTATGCAGGTATGCCTGACCGTTCAGCCAGTAGTCGTTAATGTCGTTATAGATATGGTCGTCCCATGTCAGTAGCTTCTGTCGTGAAGAACCATAGAACTGCCAGATAGGGTATTCTAGCACGTCGTTTCCTGCCATCCTGTTCATCAGCGCCTCAAGCGTTCCCTCGGCCAGATAGTCGTCGCTATCGATGAAGGTGACATAGTCGCCTTGTGCCATATCAAGACCGGTATTGCGTGCGGCACTAAGTCCGCCGTTTGGCTGGTGAACCACCTTGATGCGTCTGTCTTTCCCAGCCCAGTCATCGCACATTTGCGGACAACTGTCGGGCGATCCGTCATCAATCAGCAACAGTTCGAAGTCGGCGAACAATTGGCTGACCACGCTCTGAATACAGCGGTTGAGTGTGGCTTCTACGAGATAGACAGGGATGATGATACTGAGTTTCACGGTACAAAAGTACGAAATAATTTGCAATTACGTGATAAAATTCGTAATTTTGCGCCCGATTTAAAGAAAATATGAAGGAAGAAAGAGCCGACGGCTATAGCCACGTGCTAAAATATACAGGTCTTTTCGGTGGTGTACAGAGCTTGGTTATATTAATCGGCCTTGTGCGCAATAAGGCTATGGCCGTGCTTTTGGGAGCAAGCGGCATGGGCTTCAATGCTCTGTTGGTGTCGGTTCAGAATTTTGCTTCGCAATGTACTAATCTTGGTATTTCTTTCGGTGCCATCCCCAAACTGTCGGAAATTTATGAGCACCAGCAGCGTCAGCAGTTGCGCTATTACCTGCAGGTAGTACGTCTGTGGAGCCTGATTGCCGCAGCGTTGGGTTTCCTCTTCTGTGTGGCAGTCAGTCCGTTGCTCAATACGGTGACGTTCACGTGGGGTAACCATACCCTGCACTATGCGATGCTGGGTGTGGCCGTAGCGATGACTGCCATCAGTAGTGGCGAAACGGTAATCTTGAAGAGTGCGCGGCGATTAGGAGCCTTGGCCCGACTGCAGATCATTACAGCTGTAGCATCGGTGATCCTTTCTGTACCTCTTTATTATTTCTTTGGTCCATCGGGCGTCTTGCCCTCTATCATCATCATTGCGTGTTCCTCGATGTTGGCGACCGTCAGTTATTCCTACCATTGCTACCCTTTGCAACTGCGCTTCAGCAGGCGGCACTTACGCGACGGCTTCGGTATGATCAAGTTAGGCGTGTCGTACGTGTTGGCTGCAGCTATTGGAAGCGCCGCAGAGATGCTTATCAGGTCGTTCCTGAATGTGGAGGGAAACTTGGACGAGGTGGGTCTCTACAATACTGGCTACATGATAACCATTACGTATGCGGGCATGGTGTTCTCGGCTATGGAGACCGACTATTTCCCGCGTCTGTCAGCCGTCAGCAAGGATGTTGCCGCTACTAACGAGACGGTGAATCGCCAGATGGAAGTCTCGCTATTGTTACTCTCGCCCATGTTGGTGGGGCTGCTGATGATGCTGCCGGTGCTTGTACCGATACTGTTCAGTCGTGACTTCGTAGCGGTGATACAGATGGCGCAGGTGGCTGTGCTGGCGATGTATTTCAAGGTGCTGTCAATGCCGGTGGCCTATATCACTCTGGCGCGTAGCCGTTCGTTATCTTTCCTGTTTTTGGAGACGTCTTATTTCGTTGTCTTAGTCGTTGCCATCGTCATCGGTTACCAGTGGTGGGGCGTCTGGGGCACTGGACTTGCTATCGTCGTAGCTCATGTGGCGGAGTGGATGATTGTGTGGAGTTACGCCTTCTGGCAATACCAGTATCGAAGTACGTGGAAGGTTGTCCGTTATGCCGCTGTTCAGGCTTCCATAGGTGCGCTGGCCTTCGTCGTGTCGGTACTGGCAGAAGGATGGACTTATTGGATAACAGAAGCCGCACTGACCATTGTCAGCACGGCTTACTCGATTTGCGTGTTGCGCCAGAAGACGCATCTGTGGCAGTCGCTCCGCAGAAGATTCAGAATCTGAAGTCTAATTCAACGTCTACGAAGTTGTAGTCGTGATTAGCCAGTGTGCGGTCGTTCACACGGGCATACTCCAAATTGAGCTGCAGGTTCTTCGTGAAGAAGTAGTTGGCACCCACCTCGTACATCGTCTTGGCACGGTTCCACTCCTTGTTGTCGCGGTAGGTCTGATAGCGGGCTTTGGCGTGCAGCTTCGACTTCACCACGGGAACGATACCAAAGACATACCAACCATCGGCCTTATCGCCTAAGGTGTAGTCAATCTCACGCTGGTTATTGCCAGCCTTGGCTGCGCCGTAACCCTGCGAGTGCAGATACTCTGCGCGGAAGGTGTATTCGTTCAGGTCGTACTCCGCAGAAATGGCGTAGCGGTTCTTCTTCATACTGATCTGGGTGTTGGTAGCCGGGTCGAGCATGTCGCCGCGTGTACCCGTCCATCCGAAGGCACCAATACGCAGACCCTTGATGGGCATGACCCATGCGCCGCCGATGATGTCCTTCTTGTTGTCCTTATCCTTCTCGTTGATACCCTCACCGTTGTAGACACCAACCTGATAATGCAGCAGACGACGACCATTGGCATTGGGGAACAGGTCGCCCGAGATTTGCAGACCGATGTCTCGGCCGCCTGACGACTTCTCACCCGTGCGGTCGCCGAAGCCTGAAAGGTTGTTGATAACGTTGGCATACGAGTACCAGCCCTGCGTAATGGGGTGGGTGGGGTTCTCGTAGGTGAAGGCGCGCTTGAACTGTCCGGCACGAACCTTGAATTCAGGATATTTACGCCACTCGGCGTAGAGGTCTACCAACTGGACGGTAGGCTCGCCGGGACCTTTCACGTTAGTACCCTGAATCTGGGCACGCCAGTCGAAGTCGCCGATTTTTCCGTCCAAGATGAAACGAGCCAGACGAAGGTTAAACGTGTTGGTGTGGTTGCCTTCGGGATCTTGCCCCTGATACTGCAACATACCATAGCCCGAGAACTTGATGTTTTTTACCCACTGTGGCACCTCAATGGTTGCCTTCTTGTCGTCTTGTGCATTGGCTGAGAATGCGAAGCCCATCGCGCAGATGGCCAGAATCAGAAGTTTCTTCATAATAGTTATCGCTTAATGAGTAATACTACATTTTCTACGTGTGGCGTATGTGGGAACATGTCTACGGGCTGTACGGCCTCCACACGGTAGTCTGCATCCAAATCCTGCAGGTCACGAGCCTGTGTGGCAGGGTTGCATGAGACGTAAACGATGCGCTGTGGGGCAGCCCGGAGGATGGTTTTCACGACGTCGGGGTGCATGCCGGCACGTGGCGGGTCGGTGATGATGACGTCGGGACGTCCGTGACGGCTGATGAACTCGTCGTTGAGAATATCCTTCATATCGCCGGCATAGAACAGGGTGTTGTTGATGCCGTTGACCTCGGAATTGATTTTGGCGTCCTCAATAGCTTCCGGCACGTATTCTATGCCGATAACCTGACGGCATTGCCGGGCAACGAAGTTGGCAATGGTGCCCGTGCCGGTATAGAGGTCGTAGACCAGTTCGTTGCCTGTCAGTCCGGCAAACTCACGGGCAACACTATACAGATGGTAGGCCTGTTCGGTATTTGTCTGGTAGAAGGACTTCGGGCCAACCTTGAACTTCAGGTCTTCCATCAGTTCAAAGATGTGGTCGCTGCCCTTGAAGGTCTTGATCTCCTGGTCGCCGATGGTGTCATTACACTTCTGGTTGTCTAAATACATCAGCGAGGTGATTTGTGGGAACCGGTCAGCGACGTGCTGGAGTAGGGCAGTAGCCTCTTTCTCGCCTGCCGACTCCTCATAGTGGAACTGGACGATGACCATCCATTCGCCGCTGGCGCTGTTGCGGACGATGACGTCGCGCAGGAAACCCGTCTGCTGGCGGAGGTCGAAGAACGTCAGACCGTTGTCTATGGCGTAGTCGCGGATGTCGTTACGTATCTCGTTTTGCAGGTCGTCCATCAGCCAGCATTTCTCGATGGGCAGAATCTTATCGAAGGCACCAGTGATATGGAAACCAATGGCTGGCACGTCCTTCAGACTCTGGCTCTCGTCGTGAGGCAGATCGCTGATTTGTTCTTTGGTCAGATAACGTTTGTTGGCGCATCCGAAATCGAGCTTGTTGCGGTATTCTCTCGTTTTCACACTTCCCAAGATGGGACGGAACTCAGGCAGTTCTATCTTTCCGATACGCGTCAGCTGGTCTTTCACCTGCTGCTGCTTCGCCTTCAACTGAGCCTCGTAGGGCAGGTTCTGCCACTTACAGCCTCCGCAGACACCGAAATGCTGGCAGAAGGGCGTCTCACGTACCTTACTATATTCTATGAATCTCACCACCTCGCCCTCGGCAAAGGAGTGCTTCTTACGTCGAATCTGTATGTCGCAGACGTCGCCCGGAACACAAAAGGGAACGAAGACCACCAAGTCGTTCCAATGCAACAGACATTTGCCCTCAGCGGCAACAGCCTCAATTTTTACCCCTTCTAAAAGAGGTAATGGTTTCTTGTTTCTTGCCATATTTTTGTTATTACGCTGCAAAGGTATGAAAAAAAATAGTATTTATACTGAAAGTTTGCAGATTTTTTTGTACCTTTGCCCGCAAATTCGCGAACAATTGTTATAACATTATAAACTTTTATGAATTTTACTTTGTTAATTACCGTCTTGCTGACGGCTATTACATTGGTGGCGGGAGCTTACGTTGTTGCTAAGCTGATAGGTCCGCGTTCCTACAACAAGGTAAAAGGAGAGCCCTATGAGTGTGGTATTCCCACCCATGGTACCTCCTGGCTACCTGTTAGTGTAGGCTTCTACCTGTTCGCCATCTTGTTCCTCATGTTTGATGTAGAAACGGTGTTTCTATATCCATGGGCGGTAGTCGTGAAGGACTTTGGTGAAATGGCTTTGCTGAGCATCGGGTTCTTCTTGTTAGTATTGGTTTTAGGCCTGGCATACGCCTGGCGGAAAGGAGCGCTTGAATGGAAATGAAACCGAAAATCAAGTCGATTCCCTACGAAGAGTGGAACGACAACGAGTCGTTGGAGAAGATTGTCGACGAGTTGCACGAAGGAGGTGTCAACGTTATTACGGGCAGTCTTGACAAACTTATCAACTGGGGCCGTGCCAATTCGCTGTGGTCGCTGACGTTTGCTACCTCATGCTGTGGTATCGAGTTTATGGCCTGTGGCTGTTCGCGTTACGACTTTGCCCGCTTCGGCTTCGAGGTGACGCGTAACTCCCCCCGTCAGGCCGACCTCATCATGTGTGCCGGTACGATTACCCACAAGATGGCTCCGGCCTTGAAGCGTCTGTACGACGAGATGGCTGAGCCAAAGTATGTCATTGCCGTCGGTGGTTGTGCCATCAGCGGCGGTCCCTTCAAGTCGAGCTACCATGTGGTGAAGGGCATTGAGGAGATCGTTCCTGTCGATGTCTTCATCCCTGGCTGTCCTCCGCGTCCAGAGGCTATCATGTATGGCATGATGCAGCTGCAGCGCAAGGTGAAGATCGAGAAGTTCTTCGGCGGTGCCAACCACAAGCAGACAGCTGAGGAGGCTGCGCTTGGCGTTTCAAATGAGGAGCTGACGTTCCGCAATAAGCTGGGTGACCATCGTCGTGAGCCGGTTGTGGTGACGGACGTACCACAGGAGTTTGTTGAAGAGTTAAAGGCTACTGCGACTGAGTCGCAGCCTACAGGAAAGGAGGAGCAGGCATGAAATTAGAGTTCTTATCATTTGATTTCGACAAGTTCGCACAGGAGATGCGGAACTTGAAGGACAAGAAGCACTTCGACTATCTTGTTACGATTGTTGGCGAAGACTTTGGTGCAGAGGAAGGTCTCGGTTGTATCTATATTCTGGAGAACACCGAAACCCACGAGCGTTGCTCAGTTAAGATGCTGGCCAAGACACAGGTCTGCGGCGACGGCATCGCCTCGAACGGCACCGGCGAGACTGACGGACAGCTGATTCCCTTTATCCCCACTGTTTCTAACATCTGGCGTGTTGCCGACCTGTTAGAGCGCGAGGTCTATGATTTCTATGGCATCGTCTTCTTGGGACATCCCGATATGCGCCGCCTCTTCCTGCGCAGCGACTTCAAGGGCTATCCCTTCCGCAAGGACTGGAAGTTTGACGACAGCTATACACTGGATGACGATGTAGAGCCCGACTACGGCTTGGAGTACTTCCTCGACAAGGACGGTAACTTACAGGTGAAGCAGAACAAGCTCTTTACCAGCGACGAGTACGTCATCAACATCGGCCCGCAGCACCCCTCAACCCACGGTGTGCTCCGTCTGCAGACAGTACTTGATGGCGAAACCGTCAAGCGTGTCTATCCGCATCTCGGCTATATCCACCGCGGTATCGAGAAGATGTGCGAGACGATGACCTATCCCCAGACTCTTGCTTTAACCGATCGTCTTAACTATCTGAGTGCCATGATGCACCGCCATGCTTTGGTAGGTGTTATTGAGGAGGGTATGGGCGTCGAGCTGACCGACCGCATCAAGTACATCCGCACCATTATGGACGAGCTGCAGCGTATCGACAGCCACCTGTTGTATGTCGGCTGCTGCGCTCAGGATATGGGTGCCCTGACAGCCTTCCTTTATTCAATGCGCGACCGTGAGCACGTGCTCAACTGCATGGAGGAGACCACGGGCGGACGCCTGATTCAAAACTACTACCGTATAGGCGGTCTGCAGGACGATATTGACCCTAACTTCGTGAAGAACGTGAAGGACCTCGTCAAGTATATGAAGCCCATCATCCAGGAGTATGTCGACGTGTTTGGCGACAACATCATCACCCACAACCGCTTCGAGAAAGTCGGTCCGATGTCACTCGACGACTGTATCTCGTATGCCGTCACAGGACCTGCCGGACGTGCTTCTGGCTGGAAGAACGACGTGCGCAAGAACCACCCGTACGACATGTACGACAAGGTGGAGTGGGAGCAGGTGACGATGACCGGCTGCGACACGATGGACCGCTACACCATTCACATCAACGAGATGTACCAGAGTCTCGCCATCATCGAGCAGCTCATCGACAACATCCCCGAGGGCGACTTCTACGTCAAGCAGAAGCCCATTATCAAGGTGCCCGAAGGACAGTGGTACTTCTCGGTGGAGGGTGCCAGCGGTGAGTTTGGCGTCTATCTCGACTCTCGCGGCGACAAGAGTCCGTACCGTCTGAAGATGCGCCCGATGGGTCTGTCGTTGACAGGTGCACTCGACCCGATGCTGCGTGGTCAGAAGATTGCCGACCTCGTGGCTACCGGTGCCGCTATTGACTTTGTAATTCCTGATATTGACCGATAAAAAGCGAAGGATTATGTTTGATTTTAGTTTAGTTACACAATGGTTCGACGCTCTCCTGCGAGACACCCTCGGTTTGGGAGATTTCTGGTCGATATTGATTGAGTGCGTGCTTGTCGGCGTTGGTATCCTTGTGGGATATGCCACGTTGGCTATCGTACTGATATTCATGGAGCGTAAGGTCTGCGCCTACTTCCAGTGCCGTCTTGGCCCGATGCGTGTTGGTCCCTGGGGCTTGCTGCAGGTGTTTGCCGACGTGTTCAAGATGCTTATCAAGGAGATTTTCTTCGTTGACAAAGCTGATAAGCTGCTCTATGCTGTTGCCCCGCTGCTGGTCATCTTCGGTTCCGTGGGTGCCTTCTCGTTCCTGCCTTGGAACAATGGTGCTACGGTACTCGACTTCAACGTGGGTATCTTCCTGCTGACTGCCATCTCGAGTATCGGCGTAGTGGGTATCTTCCTGGCCGGTTGGGCATCTAACAACAAGTATTCGGTGGTTTCGGCCATGCGTGGTGCTGTGCAGATGATTTCCTATGAGATGTCGCTCTGCCTCTGTCTGATTACTGCCGTCATCCTGACGGGTACGTTGCAGATGTCGGGCATCGTTGAAGCACAGACAGGTCCTTGGAAGTGGCTTATCTTCCAGGGTCATATCCCTGCCATCATCGCTTTCATCGTGTTCCTCATTGCCGGAAACGCAGAAGCCAACCGTGGTCCGTTCGATATGGCTGAGGCCGAGAGTGAGCTGACTGCCGGTCACCACACGGAGTATTCAGGTATGGGCTTCGGCTTCTTCTATCTGGCCGAGTTCCTCAACCTCTTTATCATTGCAGGTATTGCCGCTACGGTGTTCCTCGGTGGTTGGGCTCCTGTGAACATTGGCGTCGATGCCTTCGACGAGGTGATGAACTACATCCCCGGCATCGTCTGGTTCTTAGGCAAGGCCTTCTTCCTGGTGTGGATTCTGATGTGGATTAAGTGGACGTTCCCCCGTCTGCGTATTGATCAGATTCTGAAGTTAGAGTGGAAGTATTTGATGCCGCTGTCGCTCATCAACCTTGTGTTGATGACTGTCGTCGTGGCTTTAGGTCTTTTTATTAATTAAGTATAGCAATGGAAAACAATAAAGGATATTTCGGAGAAATCGGGCATGGCCTGAAGACGCTGGCAACAGGTATGAAGATTACCTGGAAGGAGTACTGGAAGGACTTCTTCACCAATAAGTCTACAGAGCAGTACCCCGAGAACCGTAAGACCACACTCCATGTGGCCAAGCGCCACCGCGGCCGCCTTGTCTTCAAGCGCGACGAGAATGGCGCCTATAAGTGTACGGCTTGTACGCTTTGTGAGAAGGCCTGTCCCAACGGCACCATCAAGATTACGGCACACATGGCTGAAGACCCCGAGACGGGCAAGAAGAAGAAGGTGCTCGACGATTATGCGTACGATCTTGGCGACTGTATGTTCTGCCAGCTCTGTACCAACGCCTGCAACTTTGACGCTATTGAGTTCACTAACGATTTCGAGAACGCTGTGTTCGACCGCTCCAAACTGGTGCTTCACCTCGATAAGGAGCAGTACCAGGGCGGTTCGCTGCCTAACATCTTAGAGGGTGGGGCACCGTTCGAGATTGGTAAGTTTAACACTAAAACCAAGTAAAGACCTATGGCAAATATCATCATGTTTTGCATCTTAGCTGTCGTCATCCTCGGCTCTGCCGTGATGTGTGTGACGACGAAGCGTATTATGCGGGCCGCAACATTTATGTTGTTCGTGCTTTTCGGTGTGGCAGGTCTTTATTTCCTGCTCGATTACACCTATCTGGGTGCGGCCCAGATTTCCGTCTATGCCGGTGGCGTGACGATGATTTACGTCTTCGCTATCCAGCTTGTCTCTAAGCACACGCTTCAGGGTATGGTTGAGAAGATCAAGTGTTCGCGAGCCGCCGGTGCTGCTGTGCTGGCTGTTGTCGGTCTGGCCACCGTCGTCTTCGTATTCCTGAAGAATCAGTTTATTAATCGTGCCTGTGACGTGGCCGATACCGAGGTGCCTATGCATACCATCGGTATGGCATTGGTCGGCTCTGAGAAGTATCAGTATGTGCTCCCCTTCGAGTTCATCAGTATCTTCCTGCTGGCCTGCATCATCGGCGCACTGGTTGTTTCACGTAAAGTTAAGGAGGATTAAGCTATGGTACCCGTACAATGTTATTTCGTGCTCTCAGCACTACTGTTCTTTATCGGCGTCTATGGCTTTGTCACCCGTCGCAACCTGATTGCCATGCTCATCTCCATTGAGCTGGTTCTCAACGCCGTCGACATCAACTTTGCGGCTTTCAACCGCCTGCTGTTCCCTGCCCTGTATGAAGGTTTCTTCATGACCCTCTTCTCTATCGGTGTGTCGGCAGCAGAGTCGGCTGTGGCTATCGCCATCATCCTCAATGTGTATCGCAACTTCAAGAGCGACACCGTTGACAGCATTACTAACATGAAAAGATAAGTGTGATTATGGATTACGGATATACAATTTTCATTCTTCTGCTGCCGATGCTGTCGTTCCTTGTTCTGGGACTGCTCGGCATGAAGATGTCGCATAAGGTGGCGGGCCTCATCGGTACCTGCACCTTGGGCGTGGTCACCGTTCTGTCGTACATCTGCGCTTTCCAGTATTTTACTGCCGACCGCGTGAACGACGTCTACCAGACCATCGTCCCCTATAACCTGACGTGGCTGCCTTTGGGCGACCTTCATTTCGACATGGGCATCCTGCTCGACCCCATCTCGGTGATGATGCTTGTGGTCATCACGACGGTGTCGTTCATGGTTCACATCTACTCGTTCGGCTATATGCACGGCGAGAAGGGCTTCCAGCGCTACTACGCTTTCCTGAGCCTCTTCTCGATGTCGATGCTTGGCCTGGTGGTTGCTACCAACATTTTCCAGATGTATATGTTCTGGGAGATGGTGGGTGTCAGCAGCTACCTGCTCATCGGCTTCTACTACCCGTTGCACGCTGCTGTGGCTGCCTCTAAGAAGGCATTCATCGTGACGCGCTTTGCCGACGGATTCTTCCTGGTGGGTATTCTTCTCTTCGGCTACTATACGGGTTCGTTCTCGTTCTCGTTTGCCGGTCAGGGTGCCGACATCGTGATGGGTCAGGGTGCTACGCCGTTCATTGCCGGCGATGCAGCCCGTGCCGTGACGGCCAGCGTCTTCGTACTGCCAACAGCCCTGACGCTGATGTTCATCGGCGGTGCTGGTAAGTCGGCTATGTTCCCGTTGCACATCTGGCTGCCCGACGCTATGGAGGGCCCGACGCCTGTGTCGGCTCTTATCCATGCTGCTACGATGGTGGTGGCTGGTGTCTATCAGGTGGCCCGTATGTTCCCTCTCTGGATTGACTATGCCCCCAGTGCTATGTCCATCATCGTCTGGGTGGGTGTCATTACCGCTTTCTATGCTGCTGCTGTGGCTTGTGCCCAGACCGATATCAAGCGTGTGCTCGCTTTCTCTACCATCTCGCAGATTGCATTCATGATGGTGGCTCTCGGCGTCTGCACTGAGCAGATGACCGGTCATGAGCATCCGGGTAGTGTGGGTTATCTCGCAGGTATGTTCCACCTCTTCACCCACGCTATGTTCAAGGCTTGTCTGTTCCTCGGTGCTGGCTGTATCATCCATGCCGTCCATTCGAACGAGATGGCCCTGATGGGTGGACTGCGCAAGTATATGCCCGTTACGCATATCACGTTCCTCATCTCCTGTCTGGCTATTGCCGGTATTCCCTTCTTCTCGGGCTTCAGCTCGAAGGACGAGATTATCTCAGCCTGCATGAACTACAGCCCCGTGGTTGGCTGGATCATGACGGGTATCGCCGCTATGACTGCCTTCTATATGTTCCGCCTGTACTATGGTATCTTCTGGGGAACAGAGAACAAGGAGGCGCATGAGCACCACACGCCGCACGAGGCTCCGCTGACAATGACCGTTCCCCTGATTGTGCTTTCGGTTATCACCGTTGGTGTGGGTATCTACACCACGCTGGCCGGATTCCTCGGCTGGGGCGGTTCCTTCGGTTCGTTCGTATCAGCCGACGGCCACGACTACACCATCCACTTCGATGCTACCGTAGCCGCCGTCAGCACTGTGATAGCCATCTGCAGCATCTGCCTGGCTACCTATATCTATAAGGGTGAGCAGCAGCCCATTGCCGACCGTCTGAAGCAGACGTTGCCCGGTCTCTGGCAGGCTGCCTACAAGCGTTTCTATCAGGACGAGATCTGGCAGTTCGTCACCCACAAGGTGATCTTTGCCTGTGTCAGCCGCCCCATTGCCTGGTTCGACCGTCACGTCATCGACGGCACGTTCAACTTCGCAGCCTGGGGAGCCAACGAGGCCGGCGAGTCGCTCCGTCCCTGGCAGAGTGGCGATGTCCGTCAGTATGCTGTCTGGTTCCTCACAGGTGCTGTGGCACTGACGCTGATTTTAATAGCGCTGTAATAACGTAATAACGATATAACGTAATAACGACAATGAATATATTAAGTTTATTCGTTCTGATTCCCGTCCTGATGCTGGCTGGTCTCTGGCTCGCCAAGAATCTCTATCAGGTACGTGGCGTGATGGTGGCAGGCTCTACGGCGTTGCTCGCCCTCTCCATTTGGCTGACAATTTACTTCATCCAGCAGCGTGCCGGCGGCAATACCGACGTGATGCTGCTGACGGCCTCGACCCCGTGGTTCAAGCCGCTGAATATTGCCTATAGCGTTGGTGTCGACGGCATCTCTGTCGTCATGCTGCTGCTGTCGAGCATCATCGTGTTTACTGGCACGTTTGCCTCGTGGCAGCTGAAGCCGCTGACCAAGGAGTACTTCCTTTGGTTCACCCTCCTGTCGACGGGTGTCTACGGTTTCTTCATCTGCACCGATATGTTCACCATGTTCATGTTCTACGAGGTGGCTCTCATCCCGATGTACCTGCTGATAGGTGTCTGGGGTAGTGGTGCCAAGGAGTACGCTGCCATGAAGCTGACGCTGATGCTGATGGGCGGCTCGGCCCTGCTCATCATCGGCATCCTCGGCATCTACTTCTTCTCGGGTGCTACGACGATGAATGTCAACGAGATTGCCGCTATGCACAACATCCCCGTCGATATGCAGAAGGCGTTCTTCCCCTTCATCTTCATCGGTTTCGGTGTGCTGGGTGCCCTCTTCCCGTTCCACACATGGTCTCCCGACGGTCATGCTTCGGCCCCCACGGCTGTGTCTATGCTGCACGCCGGCGTGCTGATGAAGCTCGGTGGCTACGGCTGCTTCCGCGTGGCTATGTACCTGCTGCCTGAGGCTGCCCAGGAGCTGTCGTGGATATTCCTTATCCTGACAACCATCTCGGTGGTCTACGGCGCTCTATCAGCCTGCGTACAGACCGACCTGAAGTACATCAATGCCTACTCGTCAGTCTCGCATTGCGGCCTCGTGCTCTTTGCCCTGCTGATGATGACCAAGACGGCTGCTACGGGTGCTATTCTGCAGATGCTGTCGCACGGTTTGATGACGGCCCTCTTCTTTGCCCTCATCGGTATGATCTACGGCCGCACTCATACCCGTGATGTGCGTCGCCTGGGTGGTCTGATGAAGATTATGCCCTTCCTCGCCGTTGGCTATGTGCTCGCCGGTCTGGCCAATCTCGGACTGCCGTTCTTCTCGGGCTTCGTGGCTGAGATGACCATCTTTGTCGGCTCGTTCGAGAATGCTGACCTCTTCCATCGTGCCTGCACCGTCATCGCTTGTACGTCGGTGGTTATCACCGCCGTCTACATCCTGCGTCTTGTCGGTAAAATCCTGTATGGCGAGGTTAGCGACCCTCACTATCTGAAGCTGACCGATGCTACGTGGGACGAGCGTCTCGCCGTCGGCTGCCTCATCTTCTGTGTTGCCGGTCTCGGTACGTTCCCCTTCTGGGCCTCTAACGTCATCAACGACGCCGTGATTCCCATTCTTAACAATATTAATATGTAAACAATAGGAGGACTGAAAGATATGAATTACGATCAATTTCTTGAAATGATTCCCGAGGCAGCGCTTGTTGCCGTCCTGCTTATTGTGTTCTTCGCCGACCTGTGCTGCAACAGTAAGAAGGTGAAGACGCTGGGCATCCTGTCGACCCTGCTGTTGCTGTTGCCCCTGGCCGCCAGCGCCCTCGCTGAACCCACGATGGCTTTCGGCGGACTCTATTATACCACCGAGATGGCTAACGTCATGAAGGTCATCCTTACTGCCGGCACCATCATCGTCTGCATCATGGCACAGCCCTGGTTGGAGCGAGAGGGACAGCAGACCGTCGGCGAGTTCTACGAACTCATCATCTCGACGCTGCTCGGCATGTTTATGATGATCTCGTCAGGCAACTTCCTCATGTTCTTCCTGGGACTCGAGACCGCCTCTGTGCCTATGGCTTGCCTTGTGGCTCTCGACAAGCGTAAGAAAGAGAGTGCCGAGGCTGCCGCCAAGTACATTTTGACAGCTACGTTCTCAAGCGGCGTTATGCTCTATGGCATCTCGCTCGTCTACGCAGCTGCCGGCACACTCTACTTTGGCGACATCGCTCGCGTGCTTGCCGCCATCAATCCCTTCACTGACCAGATGCTGCTGCCTATAGCCGGACTCGTGTTCTTCTTCAGCGGTCTGGGCTTCAAGCTCTCACTCGTGCCCTTCCACTTCTGGACGGCCGACACCTATCAGGGAGCTCCCACGCCCGTCACCGGCTATCTGAGCGTCGTCTCGAAGGGTGCTGCTGCACTCGCTGCGTTCATCATCCTCACCAAGGTCTTCGGCCCGTTAGTTGAGCAGTGGACCCTCATGCTCGGCATCATCATCATGCTGACTATCACCGTTGGTAACCTCTTTGCTATCCGCCAGTCAGAGCTCAAGCGTTTCATGGCCTTCTCGTCTATTTCGCAGGCAGGCTATATCATGCTGGCCGCACTCGGCAATTCGCAGGTAGGTGCCACAGCGTTGACCTACTACGTACTCGTCTACGTCGTAGCCAACATGGCTGTCTTCTCGGTCATCAGCGTCGTTGAGCAGAACAATAATGGACGTACCGACATGGCTGCCTATAACGGCTTCTACGAGACCAATCCACGCCTGTCGTTCCTGATGACGCTGGCCCTGTTCTCGCTGGCCGGTATTCCCCCGTTCGCCGGTATGTTCTCGAAGTTCTTCGTCTTCATGGCTGCCGTCGGAGGTCACGAGGCTGACCCCTTCTGGGTCTATCTCGTCGTCTTTATCGCCTTGATTAACACCGTAGTGTCGCTGTACTACTACCTCCTCATTGTCAAGGCCATGTACATCAAGAAGACCACTACGCCGCTGCCCACCTTCCAGAGCGACTGCAACACCAAGTTTGCCCTCGCCCTCTGTACTGCAGGCATCGTTGCCTTCGGCATCGTCTCTTGCATCTACGACTGGATTGCCGCAGCCAACGTGTAATCCCGTAAGCAGGTCGCACCCACAAGGCCCGACCTTTACCGTAAGCAAACCCGACCTTTACCGTAAGCAAAGGTCGGGTTTACCGTAAGCAAAGGTCGGGGATGCCGTAATATATCTGAAATTGACAAATTAACTGAAAGGACACATGAAACGAAAATTGTTTTGCGAAATATCGCCCTTCACCTATTGGCTGTCGATGGAGAAGGAAATACTGAAGCGCCACGTTCAGGACTTGCTGCGGAAGACGCAGTTCGCCGGAGAACGGACGGAAAACTCGCTGCCCGTTGTCGTCTATCGCCACAACTCGCTCATTCGTCGTCGGTTAGGTAATGTGAATATGCAACTGCAGGAGAACAAGGCGACGAACCTGGCCTTGGCGGTGAAGCACATCGACGGGCTGGTAATCCGGCCAGGCGAGACATTCTCTGTTTGGAAACTCATTGGCCGCACCACCAAGCGGAAGGGGTACAAGGAGGGACTGACTATCGCCAAGGGAATGCCTTCGCAGGGTATCGGCGGTGGTATGTGCCAGCTCTCGAACCTCATCCATTGGCTTGTTCTTCACAGCGAGTTGACCATCACAGAGCATCATCACCACGACGGACTCGACCTCTTCCCTGACTTTGGTCGCCAGATTCCATTTGGCACTGGCACCAGCATCTCATACAACTACATTGACTACCGTTTCCGCAACGACACTCAGAACACCTATCAGCTCCGTCTCTGGACGGACGACGAATACCTCTGTGGCGAACTGCGGGCCAAGGAGCAGCAGCCTCACACCTTCCACATCCATGCTGAGAACGAATACTTCTCCCGCGAGGACGGCGTGGTCTATCGTAACGGTGAGGTCTATCGCGATATCATCGACCGTTCATCCGGCCTGCGTCTTGACAGCCAGCTTATTCGCACCAACCATGCACGGGTGATGTACGACTGCCCGCCGTCGATGGTTATTGTAGAGCAATAGAGTGGAGCCGAAAAAGTGAGATGACGAGATACTTGCTGCGGAACTGTGAAATTGACGAAATACGGTGGGGTACTTAATTTACTTCGCTAATGTCAAGTCTATTAAGAGCACTGCAGTTTCAGGTTCTTCCTTTGGGGCATCCTTAGGCTTCCATGCTACAACATAACGGACTGAGGTCGAACGGACTTGATAGCCTTTCTCTTTCCATGTAGATAGAATGGCTTGCATGCTTGTTGACAATTTGGCAACTGCCCTATGGGTCCTCATTGCTATTCATCAGAGCTTTTATTAATGCATATTCCCCGGCACTCATGTCCTGTGCCTCGTCGATGACAAGCACAGTCTTGCCAATCTTGTTTGGTTCCACTTCGCCCTGATTAATCATTTCAGCAGCCCTTGCCACTACATCCTTTACATCCTCTAGATTTCCTATACGCCCCAATAAATCAGACAGACACGCAGGATGGGGTTGCCCGTCACGCCATCGGCCGTGGCTCTCATGGCACCCGCCTTGGCTCTGTCGTAGATATTGCGGAGCATGTGCG
>CADCET010000026.1 GCA_902800495.1 uncultured Prevotellaceae bacterium | reverse complement strand
CTATTATGCCCCTAAATCCGATACCGTTTACATAAGGGATCTCTGGGACACTCGAATGAACCCAGAAACTCTGAAACGAAGAATCCCGTAATAAAAAAAACTCCGTAGCACTAACCGCTGCGGAGATTTTTTTGCACAATTATTTGGAACTTTCAAAATAAATCCCTATCTTTGCACCATCGCTTGACAGCTCACTCGTGGGCGGCGGGCGGTCAAATTAGCAAACATTTATAACGTTATTATTATGACAGCAATAGAAATGAAATACTCGTTGTACCATGACATCGACTTAATTAGTGATGAGTCGTTGCTCTACAAGTTGTCATTATTGGTAAAAAGTATGCTTGCGATGCCGAAAGTTGAGCAGCATAGTAAGGAGGATGACTCTTCCATACCAGATTTCGTACGCAATATGAGTGTTAAGACAGACATACCGGCTAATGTTAATGTAAAGAATCTTATGCATCAACATTGGGAAGATATTTATGGATAAAGTTTTTCTTGACACTAATGTTGTCGTGGACTTTTTGTGTGAGCGTGGTGACTTCTATTTGCCCGCAGCCACTATTGTAGTGAAGGCATACAAGAAAGAAATTGAACTGTGTTGTTCGTCTTTGACCTTTGCAACGGCAAGTTATTTGATGGGGAGAAGTAAATTAGATCCGGAAGTCATTTTTAAGAAGATTGCAAGTTTTTGTACGCTCTGTACACCAACTGTAGTAGATAGAGTAACAATTGAAGAAGCCTCTCATTCTGATTTCAAGGATTTTGAAGATGCAATGCAATATTTTTCGGCCTTGCGTTTTGGAGTTGATGTTATAATAACTCGAAACAAGCAAGATTTCGCAAATTCTCTTATTCCTTGTGAAGAACCTGCAGAGTATCTTAATAGATAGTAGGTACTTAGTGTTCTTCTAAAAATATTCTCCGCCACCTCCTTCGTTTCGATTTTTCCGCCCAATTATTTGGAACTTTCAGTTTTTCTTTCTATCTTTGCCCCGTCATAACATCTCCTATGAGTATAGAAGCGACAACCATCAGCAGGCAGATAGCCGAGTACTTCAAGACACAACCCGTCGTGAAGGCTTGGCTCTTTGGCTCCTATGCCCGCGGCGAGCAACGGGAGGACAGCGATGTTGACATACTTGTTGTACTTGATCACTCACAGCCTGTTGGACTGAGGTTTTTTGGTATGTATGAAGACCTGAAAGAGTTATTAGGCCGCAACGTAGACTTAGTGGTAGAACGTACGCTGGCAGCCTTTGCCCGTGAAAGTGTAAACCGCGATAAAATCCTGATATATGAGAGAGCCGCTTAAAGACCGCGAACGGCTTGAGCATATGCTTATGGCCATTGATCGCATATTACGTTATACCAAGGGGAAGACTTTCCAAGACCTTGTGGAGGATGACATGATGTACTATGCTGTAGTAAAGAATATTGAGATTATTGGTGAGGCTGCCAATATGCTAACGATAGATTTCCAAGCATCCCATCCCGAGACTCCTTGGAAGATGGTCAAAGGCATGCGTAACTACATTGTACACGAATACTTCCAGATTGACAATCTTGTTGTCTGGGATGTCGTGACGAACGAACTTGCAACGCTCCGCGAACAGATAAGCAGATATATAGCTGAGACTAACTGGAAACAGTGGGAACAGCAATAAATAATTGTTGAATCAATAAAACTGTACTGCGTATGGTAACATAACAATGACTGAATAACATATAGGATGGACATCCACTTTCGGATTCTTGTTCTAGAAAATCGCCAAATTTAATAGAACGTAATCAAGAACTGAAGTAGAAGTTCACGCTGAAAGGCGTGGGCATTACTCGTTTAAGATTACAAGGTGTTTGGCGATACCTCTAGAACGTAGACGTAGTAAACTGTCCACGTTTTCTTTTTGTGTCATTTTAAACAGAAACAATAACCTAAAAGCTATAGAGATTATGAAACAGCAAAACATCAAATTCCTGCTCGCCTTTCTTATGAGCATGACAAATATTGTGACATTTGCTTACGATGCTAGGGTAAATGGCATTTATTACAACTTTTCGGGAACAGAGGCGACAGTAACATACTACTATTACATGTATAGTGATAACAACTGGACTTATTCTGGCAACGTCGTTATACCCGAAACAATTACTTACAATGGTACTACCTACTCCGTAACCGGCATCGGTGAGAGTTCGTTTTATGGTTGTAGAAGCCTGACGAGCATTACTATACCCAACTCCGTGACCAGCATCGGAGCTCAGGCGTTCTGCAATTGTAGCGGTCTGACGAGTGTCACCATCCCCAACTCCGTGACCAGCATCGATAGTTATGCGTTTTCTGGCTGTAGCAATCTGGCAGACATAACCATCCCCAACTCCGTGATCAGCATCGGCAGTAATGCATTCAATGGCACGGCATGGTACAATAATCAGCCCGATGGACTTGTTTATGTTAGTAAAGTTGCATATATGTATAAAGGTACGATGTCACCGAATACAAATATTGTTTTGGAAGAAGGAACTTTGGGTATAGCAGGTTATGCGTTCTTGAATTGTAGTGGCTTGACGAGCATCACCATCCCCAATTCCGTGACCAGCATCGGAGAGAAGACGTTCTATGGCTGTAGCGGTCTGACGAGTGTCACCATCCCCAACTCCGTGGCCAGCATTGAGGAGGAAGCTTTCTATGGCTGTAGCGGTCTGACGAACATCAACATACCCAACTCAGTGACTAGCATTGGAGAGTATGCCTTCTATCAATGTAGCGGCCTGACAAAAGTCACTATCGGCAACTCCGTGACCAGCATCGGGAGTTCTGCGTTCTCTGAATGTAGCGGCCTAACAAGTATCAATATCCCCAACTCTGTAACCAAGATAGGGAATTCTGCGTTCTCTAGATGTAGCGGCCTGACGAACATCAACATACCCAATTCAGTGATTAATATTGGAGAGTCTGCCTTCTTCAATTGTAGCGGCCTAACAAACGTCACCATTGGCAACTCCGTAACCAGCATTGGAAGTTCTGCATTCTCTGGATGTAGCGGCCTAACAAGCATCAATATCCCCAACTCCGTAGCCAGCATCGAGAGTTCTTCTTTCTATAAATGCAGCAGCCTAAAGAGTGTCACCATTCCCAACTCCGTGACCAGTATCAGTAGTTCTGCGTTCGAGAACTGTAGTGGCCTGACGGGTATCACCATTCCAAACTCCGTGACCAGAATCGGTAGTTCTACGTTCGAGAACTGTAGTGGTCTGACGAGTATCACCATTCCAAACTCCGTAACCTACATCGGTAGTTCTGCGTTCAAAAAATGTAGCAGCCTTACTTCTGTCAATATTTCTGATTTAACTGCCTGGTGTAATATTAAATTTACAAACAATCTTTCTAATCCCCTTAACTATGCAAAATCTTTATCTCTTAATGGAAAAAAAGTAATAAATTTGATAATTCCCAACTCCGTGACCAACATCGGGAATTACACATTCTATAATTGTAGCAGCCTGACGAGTATCACCATCCCTAACACTGTGACCAACATCGGGGAGTCGGCGCTCTATGGCTGTAGTGGCCTGACCTCCTTGCTTATCCCCAATAGTGTCACGTCTATTGGTGAATCTGCTTTCCAAGGATGTAGTAAAATGTCTTCACTTGTCTTGTCAAATGAACTAAAGCTAATAAAAGCAAACACCTTTAACGGTTGTACTTCACTTAGTAGCATCACCATACCTGAAAAGGTTGAGGTTATTTACCAAGAAGCATTTGCGAGCTGTGGCTTGACGGAAGTAAAAGTGTTAGCAACGACGCCTCCTTTTGCTTACGATAACACTTTCAGCAACTATAGTATTCCACTCTATGTACCAGAAGCATCTGTCAGCGACTATCAAAGTGCTAACCCTTGGAGTAAGTTCTCGTCGCTCAAGACGCTTGCTGGCGGCGGCGTAGAGGTCAAGAAATGTGCTACGCCGGTCATCAGCTACGACAATGGCCGTATCGTCTTCAGCTGTGCAACAGAGGGCGTGGAGTATTCGTCCTCTATCACAGATGCAGACGTCAAGAGCTACACCACCTCTTCTATACAGTTAGGGGCAACCTACACCATCAGGGTGATAGCCACAAAGAGCGGATATCAGAATTCGGACGAAGCGACGGCCACGTTTAGCTGGAATGGCATCTCGCCCATCATGACTGGCGAGACTGCCAAATACCGCCTGTCGTTCATTGTAGACAACAAGGAACTATCAGTACGAAACGTGGCATACGGCAGTCAAATAACAGCCCCGTCAACAGACAGCGAGGGCAACACCGTGTCGTGGTACACCTACCCTGCAACAATGCCCGCCCACGATTTGGTGGTCTACGGTATGGTGGTGAAGCCAGAACCTGCTCCAGTACCAACGAAGTACACCCTGACATATATGCTGGATGGACAGCAGTACAAGCAGGAGACCATAGAGGAAGGGGCAACGGTGGCGAAGGAGACGGAGCCGTCGAAGGAGGGCTATACCTTCTCGGGCTGGCAGAATGAGCCGACGACGATGCCAGCACAGAACACGACGGTGACAGGACGGTTTACCATCAACAGCTACCGCCTGTCGTTCATCGCCGAGAACAGGGAACTGTCGTCTAAGAATGTAACATACGGCAGTAGCATCACCGCTCCCACAACGGACAGCGAAGGAAACACCGTATCGTGGTACACTTATCCCGCAACGATGCCCGCCCACGACCTGGTGGTCTACGGCATGGTGGTGAAGCAGCCGGAGCCGGAGGTGCTGGTATGGCTGACGGTGAAAGACGGACAGGGTACGACGAAGATGAAGGTAAGGAAGGGCACGGAGCAGGTGCTGACAATAACGCCCGAAGAGGGCTGGAAGGTGGTCAGCGTGACGCTGGACGGCATGGACGTGACGGCACAGGTGAAGGACGGCAGCAGCTACACGACGCCCACCATCATGAGCGACGCCACCTTGATTGTTGTCTACGAACAGGATGCACCGTCGGAAGTTGCCTCGGCAAGAGCCGGGCTGGCAACGGTGAAAGTGGTCGACGATGGTGTCGTCATCTCTCATGTCGAGCCGCAGAGCTGCTGCGTTGTCTACACGTCAAGCGGTCAGCAGGTGGTCAGCACCGTCATCGAGGGCGACAATCAAAAGATCCGTCTGCAGAAGGGACAGGTGTACATCCTGACAATCAACGGACGGACGCTGAAGTTCGCACTATAAGTAAGTATTTGCGGGGCTGTCGCGACACGTCGACAAATCAAATCCTTCAACGATGTGGCCGGTGGCCTCGGCATTGTATCGCAAGGACATCTACGGCGGCATAGACACGAGCGGCGAGCCGGAGCCTGCCGCTCGTGACGATGCTGATGATTTGTTGTGGAAAAGTGTTTTTCCATGAATTAACAGAAGTCCGGACGGCCATATCGGTCAGCCTGGCAGCGTCGCCGCCGTGATGCTCGGCGGGTGGCCCTTTTTTGAAACGGATTGAAGGATTCAGGACAAAGATTTATGACGTTTGCCCCATGAGAAGAATGAGGAGAGACGCAGGAGGCGAACGTAGAGAGGAACGTTGAAGAGCAGGAGGCGGAGACGGAGGAAGTACTTCAGTCCGCCGACATCGCGGCGGCTGAGGGGCAGGAATGTGGCGAGTTCACTACGCACATCGTCGATGAGGGCACGCGAGCGGTCGTCGTACTGGGGCTGACGGGCGACGTCCTTGGTGAGCTTGATGCAGCCGCGCAGGTAGAGGCGGCGGTTCTCGTGCTCCCAGCCCGGCAGCAGGCGGTGGTCGTCGACGTAATGGTAACGCTCCTTGATGGCAAGGAAGAAATGGTTGTTTTTCATGGGGTCGTAGGCGTGGAGGGCGCTCCCCTCCACCTGACGGTAGTGGTAGAAGGCGCGGTGGAGCAGGACAACCTGGCGGGCATGAGCAAACCACTTGAAGATGGTGGCATGATCTTCGTATGCCTTCAGCGAGGGCATCGGCTCGCGGACGACGGAGCGACGGAAGAGCATGGACCACAGGTAGCTGCCGACAGTGCCTTGGAGGACGAGCTTCAGCGCCTCGTCGCCACTGCAGACCTGCTGACTGCCATCATTGCCGACAGTCTTCTGGCGGCCCACATACTCCTCGAAGTAGCCACAGACAACGATGTCGGCCTGAGTGGCCTTGAGGGTGCTGATCATCGTGGTGTACATATCGGGCTCAAACCAGTCGTCGCAGTCGACAAAGCTGATGTATTCGCCCTTAGCCATCGCCACGCCCCTGTTTCGGGTGGCAGCATGACCGGCATTCTCCTGGTGGATAACGGTCACGCGGGGGTCAGCAGCATATTCGTCGCAGATAGTTCCCGAACCATCGGTGCTACCGTCGTCGATAAGCAGCAGTTCCCAGTTGCGGTAGCTCTGTCCGAGGACAGCATCGAGGCACGGACGCAGGAAACGCTCGCCATTGTAAACGGGAATGATGATGGTTAGCAATTCAGAATTCATAATTCACAATTCATAATTATCCATTTTCCGCTCGGCCCGCAGGGACGCTTGCCAGAGCAAGAATTATCCATTCAGACTTAACGGTATCTTATAAGTGAGCTTATGGATAAAGGAGTCGCGACTGACCTGGTCCATCAGTTCGGCGGAGGGTTTCTGGCCAGCTTTCAGGGCATAGAAGAGGGCGTGCATCGGCTCGTCGGTAGCGACGGTCACCTTGGTGAACGCCGCAGCGAATTGCTCGTCGCGATGGAGAAGGGCGATGAACAGGAGATGGAGCGTGAAGTAGTTGATCATCATGTTCTCGTGCTGCCAATAGGCATCGATGGCCGCACACCACTTGCGCACGATGTACTGGGCGGGCTTGCTGACGATGAAGCAGCTTTGGATGAAGGTGTAGGAGAACTCGCCATGCGTACGGTAGAGGAAGAACGGGCTGTCGAGAATCTCGGCGGGAATGGGAGCCGTCAGCAGACAGGTGGCGTCTATCCAGCAGCCACCATGACGCGCCAAGGCGTGAATACGGAGGATGTCGGAGAAATGGGTATTGGTGATCTTGCCCTTCTGCCACTTCTCGACGACGTAGGGCGGCAGGTCGACATACTGGGCAAAGTTCGCGGCTGTCAGGACGACGAACGGACGACCCTCGGTATGCTGCTCGATAGAGCGGATGCAGTCTTGAACGAGCTGCGGCGCCTGCTCCCGTCCCTGAAGCCAGCAGACCCAGACGGGTGCGTCGAGACATGGCGAGGACGGCGAGGACGACGGGAGCGCGTCGACCTGGGTGTAATGCTGCTCGAGGTAGGCGACACAACGCTGAGGGTTCAGGGGGTCGAGTTTGCTGCGCAACTGGTGGCGCCGATTTCTGTCGGTGACGAAAACGGCGGCGAGGTTTGCTACGAACTTGCCGACCTTCACTTTGATATAGAACCACGGTGTCATTCTGCAAAGGTAGGAAAAAAAAGAGGAACGCGCAAACAATCATTTATTAATAAATCAAAAAAACATCTACAAAACAAGTCGCATCTTAAAAAAAAAGCGTATTTTTGCGGAAAGAACATAGACTATTGATGGAGCGCAAAGCATGATATTCGTCACAGACAAGGGCCGGATGGCCAACAACATCTTCCAGTACGGACAACTCTACGCCTGGGGACGGGAGCACGGCCGCCGTACGCTGTCGATGCGTTTCGCCCATAAATACCCCGACTTCCGCATTACTAATGAGCCGCGCCACAACTTCGCCGTCTACCTGATAGCGAAGATGGCGGCGAAGTTTGGGCTCATGCCTACGGTAACGTTCAACCAGCTTGGCGAGGACGTTGAGCAACAGCAGCAAGCGATGCTCAACAACCGTCATGTGATGGTGACGGGTTGGTGCGTGAGGTTTCCCGACCTGTTTGAGAAATACCGCAACGAGATTGTCAGCCTCTTCGACTTCAAGCCCCGCGTACGCCGACATGTAGCTGCCACGATGGGCGGCAGCCAGCGCGGTGTGGTGAAGCTCGGCATACACATACGGCGCGGCGACTATCGCTGCTGGTGCGACGGCCGTTACTACTTCGACGACCGCGAATATATCAGCGTGGCCCGACAGTTCATGCGCCTGCATGAGGGCCGTCCGACCGCCATCTATATCTGCACCAACGACCCGTTAGTAGACCGCGACCAGTACCGGCGCGAACTCAGTGAGGCTCGCGTCGTCTTCCCCGACGGCACGCCAGCCGAAGACCTGTGTCTGTTGTCGGAGTGTGACTATATCGTGGGACCGCCCAGCACCTTTACGCTGGTGGCATCGATGTATCGCGACGCACCGCTATACTGGATGGCCGACGGCAGACACGAGCTGCGCCTTGAAGACTTCCACACCTTCGACTATCAGGCCCGTCACTTCGACAACTACTATACGGAGAACAACGCCCTGACAACGGCGGAAGTAGCCGAACGGCGTCCGCTGATAACGCTAATTACAGCCGTCTACAACACAGCCGACTATCTGCGGGAGTGCATCGACTCCGTGGTGGCCCAGACCTACGACAACTGGGAACTACTGCTTGTCGACGACGGCTCTACTGACGGCTCAGGACAAATCTGTGACGAGTATGCGGCCAAAGACTCGAGAATCAAGGTTGTCCACAAGAAGAACTCAGGCAAGGCCGACGCCTGCAATATGGCTATCAAGATGGCGAAGGGCGAGTATATCGGATTTGTTGACAGCGACGACTGGGTGGAGCCCGACATGCTGCAGTCGCTGCTCACCGTCGTTCTCGCCACCGGTAAAGATGCTGTCGCCTGTGGCTATATGAACGAATTTGTAGGCGAGACCACCTACGACCCCTTGTGCCGCCAGCAGACGGCGCTCACCCATAATGAGGTTGTCGCCATGATCTACGACCGCCGGCTCTACGGCTACATGCACGGACGGCTATTCCGCCGCGAGCTCCTCGTGGAACCTGTGCCGCAGTTACGGCGCTACGAGGATTTCGCCGTCATCTACAAGTGGCTGTCACACGGCAACGGCCTGACACTCTGCCCGCGCAACCTCTACCACTACCGCCAGCGCCAGAGCAGTATCATGAACAGCATGGACGACCGCATGTTCGGATTCATCGAACTCTTGGAGGAAGTCTACCATTTCATCAAGGAAAACCACGTGCTGCCCGAACGGCAGAACAAAGCGTTAGCCGTCAAGAACTGCATGCGTATTGCCAAGGACATTGCCCGTAATACGCACGGCAAGAAGAACACCGTACGCCTCTACGATATTCGGGAGACGCTGAACCGTCTCAGTCCTATCACCTACCTCAAGAGCAACCTCAAACTGCGGTGGCGCGTCTGGCTACTGCGCCACTCCATCGTCGGTTTCAAGGGGGCTGTGCGTCTCGACCAACTGTTCGTCACCAATCACCAGGAAAACGACAGAACATTTTACAAATAACCGTCTATGCCCACATTCTCCGTCATCACCGTCTGCTTCAACGAGGCGGGCCATATCAAGGACACCCTCGACAGCATCGTCAGCCAAAGCTGCAACGACTACGAGCTCATCGTCGTCGACGGGGAATCGACTGACGGCACCAAAGACGTCATTAAGCAGTATGCCAACCATATCACGTGGTGGTGCTCCGAGCGCGACAAGGGCATCTATAACGCCATGAACAAAGGCGTCAGGCACGCCACGGGCGACTATGTCATCTTCATGAACGGCGGTGACTGTTTTTACGACAGCACCGTCCTTCACGATATGGTGCAGACCGGGCTTCATGCCGACGTCATAGAGGCTCTGGCCGTCAAGAAAGGCACTCAGGAACTCATCAGGCAGCACGACCCCGACTTAGGGAGGACGCTGCTGACTGACTGTCTGTGCCACCAGAGCACGTTTATCCGCCGCGAACTGCTTGAGCGGTTTCCTTACGACGAGACCTACAAGATAGCTTCTGACTGGAAATTCTGGTTACAGACACTCCTCTGCCACGCCTGCACCTACCAGTTCGTCGACCGCGTCGTTGCAGCCATGGATGTGAACGGTATCACCTACAGCCAACTCGATCTTAACAAAAAGGAGCGCGACGCCATACTCGCCCAATTCCTGCCACAGGGATTTGCAGCCCCCGTCATCAGCCTCATCCACGAGCACCACAAGATGACCCACGACATTCTCATTCAGTATGTGCTGTTCTTAGAAAAGCACAGCATGAGGAGCTATCACATCCTGAGGAAGATGGCCAAACGCATGGTAAACTACGTCAAATGGAAGAAGGGAAACAACCAGTAAATCAGCCGGAGGTGTCGGTCATCATGGCTGTCTATAACACCGAACGCTATCTCAGGGAGAGCATCCTGTCGGTTGTCGGACAGACTTTTGACAACTGGGAGCTCATCGTTATTGACGATGGCTCAACCGACCAGTCGAAAGACATCTGCGACGACATGGGACGTCAGGATCAGCGCATCGTCGTTGTCCATAAGCCCAACAGCGGACAGGCCGACAGCCGGAATGTCGCCATCGGCATGGCACGGGGCGAATATGTGTTTTTTGTCGACAGCGACGACTGGATAGCCCCCAACACCCTTGAATATCTCCTTGACCGTCAGGCACAAAGCAGGGCCGACGCCGTCGTCTGCAGCTACTACAAAGAACGCCCCGACACGCACGTCCACATCCACAACGATTTCAGTGGCGTGTTCTCGCGCCAAGAAGCCATCGACATCTACTACAAGTGTAAGAACCAGACGACATACATGATTTGGGGCATACTCTTCAGCCGGGCACTCCTAAAAGTCCCGATTCCCCAGTTGCGCTATTGCGAAGACACCGCCGTCATTCTGCAATGGATCAGCCAAGCCGGCATCGTCGAGATTACCGACGAGCCCCTCTACCACTACCGCATGCGTCAAGGCAGCATCATGCACATCGAAAAGGAAACGGAACGCGCCAAGGCTAATCTGAAAGCCTTTCAGCTGCGCAACAAGTTTATCAAACAGCACAGTCTCCTACAGCAACAGGAAGCCGATGCCTACGATGCCGAAGCCTACACGTACATCACGCAGCAGTTCGTCAGGCAGTGCCCTTCGGCCGCCCGTCGTAACGACATAGCCCGAATGGCCAGCGAGATGCTACAGGAAATCATGCCTGTCGATACGAAGGACATGAAAAGACGGACACGCCGGCGCATACTGCTCTTGGCCCGACATCCTGTACGC
The DNA here is from genome assembly GCA_902800495.1 of uncultured Prevotellaceae bacterium. Classification (GTDB taxonomy): domain Bacteria; phylum Bacteroidota; class Bacteroidia; order Bacteroidales; family Bacteroidaceae; genus Prevotella. The sequence continues at coordinate 36,487 of CADCET010000026.1, read as the reverse complement.
TTTGCCTGGCAGCTCTATCTCTCCCAATTCTTCTCGTTGAAGAAAGCAGATAAAGACCAGCCTAACGACCTGTTCGAATAGGGCTTCTCCTATTGCCTTTTCCATGACTACAACCTACAGCTGCTGCATATCATAGAGGCGCTTGTAGTAGCCGTTCTTCGCAATCAGTTCCTCATGCTGTCCGCGCTCCACAATCTCGCCTTCATAGAGGACGTAAATCTCGTCGGCATTCTTGATCGTCGACAGGCGGTGGGCAATGGCAATAGTGGTACGCGACTTCATCAGGCGCTCGAGAGCCTCCTGCACCAAGCGTTCCGACTCGGTATCGAGGGCCGACGTAGCCTCATCGAGAATCAGTATCGGCGGATTCTTCAAGATAGCACGGGCGATGCTGACACGCTGGCGCTGACCGCCTGACAGACGGCCGCCACGGTCGCCAATCATCGTATCATAGCCATGCTCCGACTCCATGATAAACTCGTGGGCATTGGCAATCTTAGCAGCTTCTATCACCTGCTCCATCGTGGCATTCTCTACGCCGAAGGTGATGTTGTTGTAGAAGGTATCGTTGAAGAGAATGGCCTCCTGGTTGACATTGCCGATGAGCGCACGCAACTCAGAGATTTTGACGTTCTTGATATTCTTACCGTCAATCAGCACCTCACCGTCGCGCACGTCGTGGTAGCGGGGGATGAGGTCGACGAGCGTCGACTTGCCCGAGCCCGACTGACCGACCAAAGCGATGGTCTTGCCCTTGGGCACCTTCAGGCTGATATGCTTCAGCACCTGACGGTCGTCGTGATAGCTGAAGGAGACGTCGCGCAGCTCTATCTCACGCTCAAAGGCCGGCATCGGCTCCGGACGTGCCGGTTCGCGGATGGGGTTCTCCGACTTCAGGATAAAGTCGATGCGATCCATCGACGCAAGGCCGACGGGTATCTGGTAAGTGGCCTTCGACAAGTCTTTGATGGGATTGATGACACTGTAGAGTATGACCATGAAGAAGATGAAGGTGGAAGCATCTATCAGGTGCGACTCGCTGAGGATAAGATAGCCGCCAAACCAGAGTACGACCACGATGATGATGGTGCCCAGGAACTCTGACATGGGGTGAGCGGCACTCTGGCGGATGGCCATCGCGTTGACATTCTTGCGGAACTCGTCATTGATGCCCACGAAGCGCTGCAGCATCTTCTGCTCGGCAATGAAGGCCTTGATGATACGCAGACCGCCCAACGTCTCGTCGAGCTGAGCCAGGATGTCGCCCCACTGACCCTGCACCTTGGCCGACTGACTCTTCAGCTTACGGCTGACCGTACCCATAATCCAGCCTGCCAAGGGGGCTACGACAATGACAAACACGGTGAGCTGCCAGCTGACGGTGAGCATGGTGGCGAAGCAGACAATGATGGCGATAGGCTGGCGGATAAGCATGTCGATACTGCTGGTAATACAGTTCTCTACCGCTCCCACGTCGGAAGACATACGGGCAATGATGTCGCCCTTGCGCTCGTCAGAGAAGAAACTCAACGGCAGGCGCAACACCTTGTCATAGACCTCGACACGGATGTCGCGGACGACACCCGTGCGCAGGGGAATCATCACCGCTGACGAGGCGAAATAGCCCAGCGTCTTCAGACCTGTCATGATAATGAGTGCCAGACCCATATATACAAGCGTCAGGAATGCCCCGTTGATATTAATCAGTTCCTGAACCCAGGCGTAGGCATTGTTCAGCACGAGATCCTTGTCAAGCGTTTCCCACGTCCACGGCTTATAGGTGTAGACGGCAGTATCTATCTTGAACAGAATGTTCAGGATGGGGATCAGCACCATAAACGAGAACACGTTCATCCATTGCGACAGGAAGTTCAGCACCACCGACCAGGCCAGATACTTGCGGTATGGCCTCAGGTAACGCGCCATAATGGAAAGGAATTGTTTCAACATATTGAAGTGGTTTTATTATTTTTCATACTGTTTGTCGCTACGCCATACCTCGGTACCGTCGCCGCTGTACACCTTGCGATAGCCCTGCTGCCGCATCCACGTGCTTAACGTCTCGCGGAAGGCTTCGGTACGGCCGGTCTCGTCGTAACCGCTGAGGTAGACGATCAGCGGCAGTTGGCGGTAGTGGTCGTACTGCTCATTAAGGCGTTCTATCAGGTCGCTCTCGGTATAGGCTGTCATACTGGTATGCCCGGTGAAGGGAATCATGGCCGTGGCGTAGTAGAGTTCCGACGCCTGATTGGCAAGGAGCAGCAGCTTGTTGTCGCCGGCATACTCTTTGATGAGCGCTACTTCGCGACGGTAATTCGCGGCCCGTTCAGCACTGGTCATCACGTTGAGCGTATGCGGCAGGGCTATGGTAGTGGTGGCCGTGCGATACTCGCTCTCGCCGTAAGCCCGGCTGCCCATCTTGTAAATCATGTTCAAGGCGATACAGACAATCACCACACGTGTTACCAGACGCTGCCAATGGCTACTAAACTGGCGGAAACAGGTGGCTGCGGGAATAATCAGGAGTCCGCCACACCAATGGAGCACACCGGGTATGCTCGTGTCGCTGCCAAAGGGGAACAGATAGGCGCATGCCAGCGCATAGAAGGCCAATGGCATGGGGCGTGGGGAAATGACTATTAACAACGTACAGAAAGCCGCCGCCGAGAGATAGGGCTGGCTGGTCAGTACCAGCACAAACAACCCAATCGTCATGACAATGCGCACGATGATACGCAGGCGTGGCGATAGCAGGGCAGCATCGCCAAAGTATAATGCTATCAGGGCAATGACCAGTATCTGCAGGCCGATGTTTACATAGCTCTTCATGTAGATGCCGAAAAGCGTAGCCGCACCTGGCGATTCGCTATTGCTGGTCGTGCGGAGTGTCTCCATGAGTGCATTCGTCACATATTCTATATCGCCCATAACGACAATCACAACCACCATAGCCACCACGGCCAACGCCATACCGCCCAAGTACAGGACGGCATTGACAACTCTCTGTCGCCACGGCGTATGACTACCCCAGAACAGCGGCAACAACGTCAAGGCCACCAGCGTAAAGAAAGCCATACGCGAGAAGAAGCTCAGACCAATCATGGCACCAGCCATAATCAACCATAACGGGGAACCGCCACGGAACCAATGCGACAGCACATAGACCGAGACAGCCATCAGCAGGAACGACAGGGTGTCGTAATGGAAGGTGATGACAAATGAGGGGAAGAGGAAACTCAGCAAGATGGCAATGACCGCCACACGTACAGACAAGAGCCAGGGTCGGAACGCCAGATAGAGCAGCCAAATGGCTGTTGCCATCGTTGCCGTCTCCAAGACGCGGAAGCCCAACAACCCGAACTGTCCGAACAGCAACTGCCAGACGCCGCCGATAAGTCCCGTCAGATAGTAATTGAAATAAAAAGGCATAGCGTCGGGATGGGTGAAGAAGTTCTGATAGAACGTCATACAGAAGCCCGTATCGACATTGTCAATGCCCTGCAATCCCATCAGCAGCCGGTAGACGATGCCGATGAGGAATGCTACTCCGATGTATTTCTGATTCTTAATCATATTATCTTTCGAGTTAATTACGGTTGCAGACGGTCTTGCGTCATGCGTTCCATATATTGTTGAATGATTGCTTTCAGTTCACGTTCCATCTTCGGCTGCTCCACCACCTTGCCTGCAAGATTATGCTGCATGAGGGAATCACGCAACGAGTAGACGGCACGGGTACGCTGGCCGTCGAACTGCAGAACGTGGCCATGCTTGACGTATTGGTAGACACCATTCAGATAGTTGACGGCCCACGTTGAGTCGGCAGGCGTGTTCAGCAAGTCGATGCCGAAGGCGAAATAGGGGTCGGGATAGTGCAGCAGCCCCATCACCGTCGGCAGGATGTCTATCTGCTGGGCTACCTTCGGCAGGATGGCGGGCTGGCGGTCGCTGCCTGGCTCATATATAATAATAGGTGAACAGAAGCCGCCGAGGTCGGTCTGGTAGACATCGTGGTCGCTCAGATTGGTATGGTCGCTGGTCATCACAAAGATGGTATTCTTAAACCACGGCTGACGGCTGGCGGCCTGGAAGAACTTGCCAAGAGCCATGTCGGTGTAGCGGATGCACTTGTGTATGATGATGCCCTCTTCAGGGTAGACGGTCTTGTACTTCTCAGGCACGACGTAGGGATGATGCGACGAGGCGGTAAAGACGGCGGTCATAAACGGCTGCTTCATCTCGCTCATCTTCGTACAATAGTATTGCAGGAAGGGTTCGTCCCAGATAGCCCACATACCATCAAAGTCTTCATCGCCATTGAAGCGTGAGTCGGCATCGAAATCCTCGCGGCCATAATAGTCTTGGAAGCCCGTCTTGCGGGCAAAGGCCATGAAGCCCATGGAACCGCGCTGGGCACCGTGGAAGAAGGCTGTCTGATACCCCTTTTGGCCAAGCATACTGGCAATACCCGACACCTGGTTCATGGAAGCCGGCGTCAGGAAAAACGGCTCGACGAACATCGGTATCGACGACAGGATGCTCGGCATACCGTCGATGGACTTACGGCCGTTGCAAAAGGAATACTCGAACGTGGTACTCAGGGCGATGAGGGAATCGACATTGGGCGTATAGCCACGATACTTGCCGTTCTCCAAGTTCCAGTTCAAGGCACCGATATATTCGCGGCCAAAGCTCTCAACAATGAGGACAACGACATTCTTCTTGGTCATCGGCACCGTGTCGGCCGGTACGTGGACAGGCGAAAAGACGGCGGCCATCTGCTGCTCGTCATCAAAATATTGAGGTACGACAAAGACCGCCTTGCCAACAGTACGGTAGAGCGAGAACGGCGTGTTGAGCACCAGCGCAGCATCGGTAGGACGGTCAACATATTGGTTGGCGTTACTGATGGTGATGGGGCGCACAGCGGTGGCAAAACCACCACGGATACCTGCGACAACGAATGGGGCAACGGCGGCCAAGGACAGCAGCGTCGTCAGATCGTAACGCCACCACGACAAGCGGCGGGCTTGCAGACGCGGCGTAACGTAAAGCCGCCATAAGCCGTAGACAACCACGACGAAAAGGACGACAAAATACCAATGGCGCAGGGTCTCGGTGAAGAACACGCCGCCGAGGTTCTGCTCGTTCCCGAACTCGCTGAAGACGGTGGTCGTCGTACGGCGCAGGGTGAAGGGGAAGTAGGCAGCGTCGCAGAGATTGACAGCTAATGCCAAACCGTTGACAACGACGAAGACCGTCTGACAGAGGCGGTGCCAGAACGCCGTCTCCTTCAGATGCAGCGGCAGCAGCATGAGCACGATGTAGGGGATGTTGGTGACGAGGATGGCCGCCGTGTCGAACACCAGTCCGCCCTGCACAACCTCCATCGTCAGACTGTCAGCAAAATAGCTCCAATTGTCGAGCAGATAGGCTACGCGGGCGATGGCATAGACGACATAGGCCAACAGCAGGTTGACCAGCGTTGCCGCCAAGGGCGACAGGTATGACTCCAGTATTTTCTTTTTCATCTTATTGTAGATTCTTTAGATCAGAAGCCGCAGATTGGAGCACGGCTTTTCCGATATTCATCAATTCATCGGCAGCTGGGCCTTTACCTTGTATCATACGGTTGGCATTTAAGTCGAACACGGCACGGCCGGTACTGTCGACCACAGCGATGCCATTGTTGAAAGTGTGGACGGCTACACGCCGACGGTAGTTACTGCTCAAGACGTCGCGACTGTAGCGATAGTCGGCATGCGGCAATCCCATCTGTCCGAGAAGTGTGGCAGGCAGGTCGGTCTGGTTGCACACCTGCTTCAGGCGCCGCGGCACCTTGACGGCGCCACCCGTCCACACCATCGGGATATGGTCGTGGCGCGGGTCTTCGAAGTTGATTTCGTTATAGTCAATGCCGTGGTCGGGCAACAGGACGATGAGCAGGTTCTGCCAGGCCGGCGTCTTTCGCAAGTCATCGACGAAGTTACCGATACACTGGTCCAGATAATAAAAGGCATTCTGAATCTCGTCATCAAAATGTTTCAGGGGCACGTCCCACGGTTGGTGGCTCGACAGCGTGGAGAAACCGATGAAGAAAGGCTGTTTCCGGGCGTCGTAGGCCGCAATCTGCCGAGCCAATTCCTTGAAGGTGATATCGTCGCGGACGCCCCACTCTGCCGTTCGTTGCTCGTCGGCCGTAAAGTCTTTCTTCCACGTCAGGCTTCCAAAGCCACTGCCGACCAGATAACTGCGCATATTGGTGAAATTGATGTCGCCGCCATACAGATAGCTTGTTTCATAGCCTTCGCCAACCAGCGTCCGGGCTATTCCTGGCAACAGGCGCGATTTCGACGGCATCTTCATGACCGACGAGACGGGGAACGACGGATAGCCGCTATAGGTGCAGACGGTACCGCGGTCGGTACGCCACGAGTTAGCATAGCAACTGTCGAAGCTGACCCCCTCCTGCATCAAGCGTTCCAGACAAGGCATCACGTCGGCCCGCCCTTCCAAACCTGTAAAGATGGCGCCACAACTCTCCATCAGGATAACGACGACGTTGGGGCGCTGTGTTGTCAACAGCGTATCTATGACAATGCTCTCCGTAGGATACAATTCCGCCACCACTCGCTCGCACTCTGCATCATCCATAAAGTGGTAATCGGGCACATAGGAAGCCGTTTTCTCCATCGACGAGAGGAAGCTGAATACAGGGTTCACCGCTGAATGGTTCAGAAATTGGTTCTGCGAGAAATAAACCTGCCCCACATTGGTGGTCGACTCATCGAGGCCACCGCGGATGCCAATCACCATCAGCGGTATGAGCAACAGATAAAGCAAGGTCTCGCCGAGCTTGAGGCTATAAGACCTATAGGTCCTATAAGTCCTATAAGTCCTATAAGACCCATAAGTCCTATAAATCCCCCACCCCACAACGCCAACCGCCAACAGGCGCAGCAGAAGATAGCCCGTCGACACTGAGGCCATCGCCTCGGTAGGCGTGTCAAGATATTGCAGGCACGAAGCATCGAGCTTGAATCCCCAGAAAGGATAGAGACTTGTATCAGCGGTAAACGCCAAGGCAAAGGCCAAAGCGATCATCGCGTTGTAAACGCAAAACAACCAGCGAGGCACCTTGACCCACACACTGACAATAGTCATCAGGAAGGGCAAGGCAAGGATGTAGAGCGCCGTAGAGAGGTCAAGTGACAGACCGCTCCATATCACCTGGCAGATATCAGACACGCCGAACTCATGCCCTTCATAGTTGAAAAGCATGAACGCCACCTTTGCCGCGATAAAAATAAGAACCGTCAGCAGATAGAAGCGTAACAGATAGCAAACCCTGCCTCTCATACAAAATTACTCACACTTCTTCGCCAAGCAACGTGGCACTGGTACTGCCCGTGATACGGACGCGAACTGTCTCACCGATATGGTGCTGACCCTTGTCGAAGACAACCATCTTGTTCTGCTCCGTGCGGCCACAAAGCTGTTGGCGGCTACGCTTCGAAAAGCCCTCTACCAGCACGTCGAACTCATGTTCCTCGTCTTTTTTATTCTGAAGGGCCGACATCTCGGTCTGCAAGGCGATGAGTTCGTTCAGTCGGCGGATCTTTATCTCTTCCGGCACGTCGTCGGGCAGGTGCTTCGAGGCATAGGTGCCGGGACGCTCACTATACTTGAACATAAAGGCGGAATCATAGCCCACCTCACGCATCAGCGAGAGCGACAGCTGGTGGTCTTCCTCTGTCTCCGAGCAATAGCCTACGAAAATGTCTGTCGACAGGCCGCAGTCAGGGATGATGCGACGGATGGCCGCCACACGATCCAAGTACCATTCACGGGTGTACTTACGGTTCATCAGCTGGAGGATGCGGTTGCTGCCCGACTGCACGGGCAGATGGATGTGGCGGCAGACGTTGGGCATCTCGGCAATGACGTGCAACGTCTCGTCGCTCATGTCTTTCGGATGACTTGTCGTGAAGCGCACCCGCATACCAGGGGCTGTCTCAGCCACACGGCGCAGTAATTGCGGAAACGAGTTCCCCTCGTTTCCCTGATAGCTGTTGACATTCTGTCCTAACAGCGTCACCTCCTTAAAGCCACGGTCGTTCAGGTCGCGCACTTCGCGCAGAATGCTCTCCACATCACGGCTGCGCTCACGCCCGCGCGTATAAGGAACAATACAATAGTGGCAAAAGTTATTGCAGCCACGCATAATACTGACGAAGCCGCCAATCTTATGTCCCAAGCCTATACGCTGCGGCACCACGTCGCGGTAGGTCTCTGTCGTCGACAGTTCAATATTGATGGCTTTATGCCCCAACTCTGCCTGTGCCACAAGGTCAGGCAACGACATATACGCATCAGGACCGGCCACGAGGTCGGCACCGTACTGCTCAAGCAGATCTTCTTTAACGCGCTCAGCCATACAGCCTAAGACGCCGACGATCAGTCGTCCGCGTTTGCGCCGCTCGGCATCAAGAGCTTCTAAGCGGCGGTATATTTTCTGTTCAGCATTATCACGCACAGAACAGGTGTTCAGAAACACCGCATCAGCTTCGGCAATATCGTCAGTAGACTCATAGCCTGCCATCTGCATCACCGAAGCCACAACCTCCGAATCGGCCACATTCATCTGGCATCCGTAGGTCTCGATATACAGTTTTTTCATGAGTTCTTATCTAATTTGTGTGCAAAGTTACAAATAAAAGGGCGAATATACAAATAAAAACCACTAAATGATTTAAATTCGTTTCTTGTTGTCAGCTTTATTTTGTACCTTTGCACGCAAAAAGACAGCAATAATGACAGTAACGATTACCAAAGCAAGTATCGGCAAGGAATTGCGTGACTACACGATGATAACCATTGCTATGGTGAGCTACGCCATAGGATGGGGTATCTTCTTACTGCCCAACAACATCACAACAGGCGGCGTGGCCGGTGTGTCCTCCATTCTCTTCTGGGCCACAGGCATTCCCGTGCAGGTCAGCTACTTTGTCATCAACGGCTTGCTCTTAGCGGCAGCTCTACGCGTGTTAGGATGGCGCTTCTGTGTGAAAACCGTCTTTGCCGTGGCCACACTGACGGTGAGTATCAGCGTCGTGTCGTCGCACTACCACGCCCACCTGCTGGCCGACCAGCCGTTCATGGCCGCCATCATCGGCGCGGTGTTTTGCGGTTGCGGTGTAGGATTAGGATTGTCGAACAACGGTTCGACGGGCGGCACCGACATCATTGCTGCCATTATCAACAAATACCGCGACGTGTCGTTAGGACGCGTTATCCTGATTTGCGACGTCGTCATCATCAGCAGTTCCTACTTTGTACTACACGACTGGGAGAAAGTCATCTACGGCTACGTCGTTCTCTATGTCACCGCTTTCTGTATCGACCAGGTGGTGGAGTCGGCACGCCGCTCTGTGCAGTTCTTCATTATCTCGGACAAATACGAGGAGATTGGCCAGCGCATCAACCGCGAGCCTCATCGCGGCTGTACCGTCATCGACGCCCAGGGCTTCTATTCGGGCAAAGACGTGAAAATGCTCTTCGTACTGGCCAAGCGCCGGCAGAGCGACCTGATCTTCCGCATTATCAACGAGGTTGACCCCCACGCCTTTGTCTCGCAGAGTGCTGTTATCGGCGTCTACGGCGAAGGTTTCGACCACTTTAAGGTACGGACAAAGAAAGCAATACAAAATAAAGACTAATCAATGAAACCGATAAAAGACCAAAAGTTCGGTGGCGAACGCCCGCTGTTTGCCTCTCACGACCTTCGATTAGAAAATGTTACCATCACCGACGGTGAATCGGGCATCAAGCAGTGTCAGCGGATGGAAGCCTATGGCTGCAAGTTCTACGGCAAATACCCATGGTGGCACGTTGACGGTGCCGTCATCGACAACTGCTATTTCGCCTTAGGCTCACGCTCTGCCATCTGGTACACCAACGACCTGCGTATGACGAACACCCGCATTGACGCGCCGAAATTCTTCCGCGAGATGCGAAACGTGGAACTGGAAAACGTAGAGATTACCGATGCCGACGAGACATTCTGGAAGGTGGACGGCCTACGGATGAAGAACGTGAAACTCCACGGCGGCACCTATCCTTTTATGTTCTCTAAGAACATCTATGCCGACGGCTTGGAGAGCGACTCCAAATACGTCTTCCAATACTGCAAGGACGTAGAAATACACAACGCAAAAATCCTGACAAAGGATTCGTTCTGGGAGTGCGAGAACGTCACCGTCTACGACTCCGTGCTCGACGGCGAATACTTAGCCTGGCATTCTAAGAACGTGCGCCTTGTCAACTGCCACCTGGCCGGCGAACAACTGCTGTGCTACACTGACAATCTGGTACTCGAGAACTGCACCTTCGATGCGATGTGCGACCGCGTGTTTGAATACTCTACGGTAGAGGCCGACATCCGCGGACATATCGAGAACATCAAGAACCCCACGTCGGGCCACATCACAGCCGACAGCATCGGCAGCATCACCATCGACGAGAACGTGCGACAGCCAAATAACTGCATGATCAAGACAAGAGCATGAAATATAACTTCGACCTACTCACCGAACGCCGTGGTACCAACAGCGTGAAATGGGATGAGAGTCCTTCGCCAGACGTTATTCCTTTATGGGTGGCCGATATGGACTTCATGGCAGCACCTGCCATTCAGGAAGCCCTGCGCCGACGCATGGAGCATGGTGTCTTTGGATACGCCTTAGTAGGCGACGACTACTATGACGCCATTATCAACTGGTTCCAACGCCGCCACCAATGGACCATCCACCGCGAGGAGATTCTCTATACTACAGGCGTCGTACCTGCTATGTCTGTAGCCCTCAAGGCGCTGACGATGCCCGGTGAACGGGTGCTCATCCTTTCGCCCGCCTACAACTGTTTCTTCTCCTCCATCCGCAATAACGGCTGCGAGGTCGTTGAGTCGAGTTTGTTGTTTTGTCAAAACAACATACAAGACCGCTTCGAGGTTGACTGGGCCGACTTCGAGGCGAAGTGCGCCGACGAGAAGACCACCGTCTTCCTACTCTGCAACCCCCATAATCCGACGGGGCGGGTATGGACGGAAGAAGAACTGCAGCGGATGAACGACATCTGCATGCAGCACAATGTCAAGGTGGTGAGCGACGAAATCCACTGTGAGCTCATCATGCCCGGCAACCGTTTCCAACCCTTTGCTGCCGTCAGCGAGCAATGCCGCCAAAACAGCGTCATACTGAACTCTCCGTCGAAATCGTTCAACATCGCCGGTCTGCAGATAGCCAACATCATCTGTCCCCAATCGGAATGGCGCCGCCGCATCGACCGTGCCATCAATATCAATGAGGTGTGCGACGTCAATCCCTTTGGTCCTGTGGCTCTTATAGCTGCCTACAACGAGAGTGAAGCATGGCTCGACGAACTCTGCGCTTATCTCTGGGATAACTACCAGGCACTCAGCGAGTTTGCCGCAGAGCACCTGTCCGATTGGCATATCTGTCCGTTGGAAGGGACCTATCTGCCTTGGATAGACATCACGGCCACCGGTATGACATCACAGCAATACGCCGACTACCTGCTCAACGAGGCAAAGGTGTGGGTGAACCCCGGCACGATGTACGGCCCGCAGTCAGGCGAAGGCTATATCCGCCTCAACATCGCCTGTCCACGCAGTCGCCTATTGGAAGCACTTCAGAGAATTTCAAGACTATGGCATTGAACGACAAGCGACTATACACCATCCTGTCACACGTTGCCACCTGGTCAGTGCTCTTCCTGCTGCCTATGACCTTCGGGCCGCATAACTTCCCTACCATACTCCTGCCGACAGCGCCGGTGGTTGCCATTTTCTACCTGAACTATACATGGATGGCCTCGCTCTACATGGACGGCCATAAGGCTTCGGTGTGGATGATTGACATATTCCTCGTCTTTGCCTTTGCTTTTGCCATGCACCACTGGGTCGGCACTAACAATGGCTATGTCTTCAATCTGACAGTAACCGTCATCATTGCTATCTCGACAAGAATGGCCAAGCACTGGCAAGAGTCTGAGGCAGCCCGCCTAAAGGCAGAGCAGGCACAAGTCACCGCAGAGTTAAGCAACCTGCGCTACCAGACGAATCCGCACTTCCTACTGAACACACTGAACAACATCTATGCGCTGACCGCTTTCGACTCCCACCGTGCACAGGAAGCCATCCAAGAGCTGTCGGCCATGTTACGGCACATGCTCTACGACAACCTTGAGCAATTCGTCAGCATCGAAAGCGAGATTGACTTCCTGCAGAATTATGTCAAACTCATGAAACTACGGCTCCCCGACTCGGTAGACGTCAAGTTTGACTTCTCGCTGGACAAGAGCGAAGTGACCATCGCACCACTCCTACTCATACCGTTAGTAGAGAACGCCTTCAAACATGGTATCAGTATGAACAAGCCCAGCTTCGTACATATCAGCTTAGAAGCCGACAGCCAACATATCGACTTCTTGATAGAAAATTCCAACTATCAGAAAAACGACGACGACCATAGCGGTCACGGCATCGGACTGACACAAGTACAACGACGTCTGGAATTAGCCTATCCCGGCCATTACACTTGGCATTATGGACCAGCTGACGCCGGCAAAATCTATCAATCACATATCACCATCACTCCACTAAACACCTAACGCCCATGACACTTAACTGCGCTATCATCGACGACGAGCCCTTGGCTGCACAGCTTTTAGAAAGCTATGTCAAGGACATTCCATTCCTCTTCCTGACAGGCACTTACAACAGCGCGTTAACGGCTATGGCCGACCTGCGCCGGAAACCTGTCGACCTGTTGTTCCTCGACATCCAGATGCCCGAACTGTCAGGACTGGAACTGAGCAAACTCATTCCCAACCAAACACGCATTGTCTTCACCACGGCCTTCAAGGAGTATGCCATCGAAGGCTACAAGGTCTCAGCCTTCGACTACCTGCTCAAGCCCATCAGCTTCGACAAATTCTTAGAAACGTCTGACAAAGCCCTGAAATGGTTCGAGATGCAACAGCACCTGAACAGTATCGACAAACAGCGTTTCATCTTCGTCAAGAGCGACTACCGCCTGGTACGCGTCGTGCTCGACGACATCCTCTACATCGAGGGACTGAAGGATTACGTCCGTATCATATTGGCCAATGGCGACCGCATCACATCGCTTATCAACATGAAGCGCTTGGAAGAGCTGCTGCCCTACCCCGAATTCATGCGCACCCACCGCTCGTATATTGCCCACATGACCAACGTGACAGCCGTCGACAAGCAGAGACTGGTATTTGGCGAGGATCTCATTCCCATCTCCGACAACAACAAAGACGAGGTTATGCAGTTCCTGGAGCAGTTCACATTAGCATAATTAGTTTTTTCGTAGAACTTTTTCCGTTTTAGATTGCAGAAATAATTTTTATTTTGTATCTTTGCCGAAAATTCGGCGAACTTACAGCGTTATGACAAAAAAACAGAAATGGCACGATGACTATTGGCTGTTGCTCATGCAGATTTATCTCCGCAAGCCAGCCGGTGTAAAACCACTCTACAGTCGCGATATGGTGAAGTTAGGACTGGAGTTGCACATCCATCCCCAAGTACTGGCCACAAAGATGCAGCAGATAGATGCTATCGAGACTCCACGTATCGAGCGTATCTGGCTCACGTATTACGACAATCCCCGCAAACTGACCCGTGCCGCCCGTTTGCTGCGCGAGATGAAAGGTTTCGGACGAGCCGACGAATTCTACGATGGTGTCGAAGTGAACGAGACCTGGGAAAGAGACTGGCAGCCTATTGACGGTCAGCAACAACTGACGCCGGTCGCCCTGACACTGGTGCTCGACCTCTACTTCCGCCTGACACCGGCAACGATGGTCAAGGCCACGCCCGAGGTACAGGAGCTGGCACGTCTTATTGGCATCACCGCCGACGAGGTCGCCGCCCTGTTAGACGTCTTCAAATGCTGCGACCCATACTTAAAGCGCCGCCATGTCACCACCAGTCCCCTGTTGGAACCTTGTCAGGTCATTTGGCAACGCTACGGCAACGACGACACGGAGAAGCTGGCAGTATTGGCCGAACAACTGAAAGAATACTATCGATGAACGAGAAGGCAGGACTCATACAGGAACAGAAACAGGAACAGAAGCTTGCACAAAGTTTCTCTCAGCAACAGCTGCTTTACGCACAGTTGGTCGAGCTGCCTGTCACCCAGCTTCTGGAGCGTATCAACACCGAGATGAACGACAACCCCGCTTTGGAGGTTGAGACAGACAATCCAGAATACGCCGAGCCTACGGAATACACGGATTATACTGACGCACCCGAAGATTACGATGCCCAGCGCGAGCGCGAAGACCGCCAATCGGCACTCGACGAAGCTCTCGCCTCCATTGGCCGCGACGATGAAGACCTGCCCGTCTACAACCATAGCAACACGGAGGAGCGCGAAGACATTATCTACGGAGACTACACCTCTTTCTACGACCAGTTGAAAGAGCAGATGGGACTGGCCAACCTGACAGATACCGAGCGCGACATTATGGAATACCTCATCGGCTCACTCGACGACGACGGTCTGCTGCGCAAGCCACTCGACGCCATCAGCGACGAACTGGCCATCTACCATAATATCGACACAACACCCCGACAGATAGAACGGGTACTTCACCAGCTACAACAGTTTGACCCTGCCGGCATCGGTGCCCGCTCATTGCAGGAATGTCTGCTGCTACAGATTAACCGGCGAGAAGACTCGCGACTGAAAAAACTGATGCAGACCGTCATCACCAACTACTTTGAAGCTTTTACCAAGAAGCGCTGGGATCGTATTCAAACCGCGCTGAAACTAAGCGACCTGCAAGCTAAGGCATTGTTCGGTGAACTGCGTCGGCTGAACCCCAAGCCGGGAGCTGCTATGGGCGAGGCTGTCGGGCGCAGCATGCAACAGATTACACCCGACTTCATCGTCGACACCCATGACGACGGCACCATCACCTTCACACTCAACCAGGGTGAGATGCCCGAGCTACAGGTGTCGCAGTCGTTTGCCGATTCTATGAGAGAGTATCAGCAGAACAAAGACCACATGACGCGCCAGACCAAGGAAGCCCTACTCTATATCAAGAAGAAAGTCGATGCCGCCCAGAGTTTCATCGAGGCTATCCGTATGCGCCGTCATACGCTGACCATCACCATGCAGGCCATCATCCAACTGCAACGCCAGTTCTTCCTCGACGGCGACGAAGCATCCCTTCGTCCCATGATACTGAAAGACGTGGCCGAACGCACGGGGCTTGACCTGTCAACCGTCTCACGCGTATCGAACTCCAAATACGCCCAAACGCGCTGGGGCACATTCCCCCTGCGCCACTTCTTCAGCGACAGCTATACCACGGAGCAGGGCGAGGAACTGTCAACCCGCGAAATCAAGGCAGTCTTGCGCGACATCGTCGACAATGAAGACAAACGCAAACCACTCAGCGACGAGATACTGACCCAGATGCTCAGCCAGCGGGGCTACCCCATTGCCCGCCGCACCGTTGCCAAATATCGTGAACAATTAGGCATACCAGTAGCAAGACTCAGAAAATGACACGAGAGAAACAAATCATATTGACGGCCAGGGTGGTCAGCATGATCTTCACACCATTCTATCTGCCCATCTTAGGATTGGTGGCCCTGTTCTTTTTAAGTTACCTCAACCAATACCTCACTTCCTACAAGTTCTTTGTGCTGGCAGTGGTCTATTTCTTTACCATCCTCCTGCCCACGTTCCTCATCCACCTCTACCGACGCTACCAGGGGTGGTCACTCATAGAACTTGGTACCAAGGAGCGGCGCGTTGTACCATACGTCATCTCCATACTCTGCTACTTTGCCTGTCTGTATATGATGGAGCAGATGCACACGCCCTACTTCATGCGCAGCATCGTCTTCAGCGCACTCATCATCCAGATTGTATGCGCACTCATCAACGTCTGGTGGAAAATCTCCACCCACACAGCCGCTATCGGCGGTGTGGCAGGCGCCCTGTTCATCTTCTCCGAGGTGTTCCGCTTCAACCCTACGTGGTGGTTCTGCCTGGTGCTCATCATCGCCGGTGTCCTCGGCAGTAGCCGTATTATCCTGCGACAGCACACCCTCGCACAGGTCGTCGTCGGCTTCCTCGTCGGCGTCGTCTGTGCCATTGTCGGCATTATTTACCTATAAGTCCTATAAAACCTATAAGTCCCATAAGACCCATAAGTCCCATAAGACCCATAAGACCCATAAGAAAAAAAAATATGAAACCATTAGTTAGCATCATCATGGGCAGCACCAGCGACCTGCCCGTCATGGAAAAAGCCTGCAAGCAGCTCGACGAGCTGCAGATTCCTTTCGAAGTCAACGCCCTTTCGGCCCACCGCACCCCCGACGCCGTCGAGCAATTCGCCCGCGGCGCCAAGGACCGCGGTCTGAAAGTCATCATCGCTGCTGCCGGTATGGCCGCCGCATTGCCGGGCGTCATTGCCGCCTCCACCACGCTCCCCGTCATCGGCGTCCCCATCAAGGGCATGCTCGACGGTCTCGACGCCATGCTCAGCATCATCCAGATGCCACCGGGCATCCCCGTGGCCACCGTCGGCGTTAACGGCGCCCAAAACGCCGCCATCCTTGCCGTTGAGATGTTAGCACTCAGCGACGAGGCTATTGCCCGGCGTCTCGCCGACTACAAGGCCGGTCTGAAAGCCAAGATTGAGAAGGCCAACCGCGACTTAGCCGAAGTAAAGTATGAGTACAAGACGAATTAGTAGTGTCTGCCATGTTGGTCAGATAGCCATCGGCGGCGACAATCCCATCCGCATCCAGTCGATGGCCACCACCGATACCAACGATACAGAGGCCAGCGTAGCTCAGGCCAAGCGTATCATCGATGCCGGTGGCGAAATCGTGCGCTTCACCACGCAGGGAACCCGCGAGGCCGAGAACATGAAAAACATCTCGGCCCGCCTGAAGGCCGACGGCTATACACAGCCATTGGTGGCCGACGTCCATTTCACCGCCCATACTGCCGACATCGCCGCCCAGTACTGCGAGAAGGTGCGCATCAATCCCGGCAACTATGTTGACCCCGGCCGCACCTTTAAACACTTAGAATATACCGACGAGGAGTACGCCGCCGAACTGAAGAAGATTGAAGAGAAGCTCGTGCCCTTTATCAATATCTGTAAGGAGCACCACACCGCCGTACGCATAGGCGTCAACCACGGTTCGCTCTCCGACCGCATCATGTCGCGCTACGGCGATACCCCCGAGGGCATCGTCGAGAGTTGTATGGAGTTTCTACGCATCTTCCGTCGCGAGCAGTTCGACGATGTTGTCATCAGCATCAAAGCCTCTAACACCGTGGTCATGGTCACCACCGTGCGTCTGCTCGTCAAGACGATGGATGCCGAGGATATGCACTACCCCCTGCATCTTGGCGTGACAGAAGCCGGTGAGGGCGAGGACGGTCGCATCAAGTCAGCAGTAGGCATCGGCGCTCTGCTCACTGAGGGCATCGGCGACACCATCCGTGTCTCGCTCAGCGAGGAGCCGGAGTGCGAGATTCCCGTTGCCCGCAAGCTCGTAGAGCTAATTCCGGAGTGTACACACCTGCGGGCCGAAGCCGAGGCTTCCATCAAGGATGACACCATCACCCTGACCCTCGACGCCCCCGACCAAGAGACTTTACAGTTGAAGGCCGCCATGGCCGTCGGTGCTCTGCTCATCGACCGCAAAGCCACGAAGCTGGAGTTACGCCCTATCGGCGATAGCCAATTCTTCACTCTTCACTCTTCACTCTTCACTTCTTTAGCCGACAGTATCCTGCAGGCCGCGCGCATCAAGTTCACCAAGACGGAGTACATCTCCTGCCCCGGCTGCGGACGTACGCTCTACAACCTACAGGACACCATTCGCCGCATCAAGGCTGCTACCAGCCATCTGGTCGGTCTGAAAATCGGCATCATGGGCTGCATTGTCAACGGTCCCGGCGAGATGGCCGATGCCGATTACGGCTACGTCGGCGCCGGTCGCGGCAAGATCTCGTTGTACCGCCAGAAAGAATGCGTACTGAAGAACATCCCCGAGGAAGAGGCTGTCGACCGACTGTTAGAACTCATCAATAACGACCAAAAACAATAACGACATGAAAAAAATTTTCGCACTTAGCATCGCAGCCATACTGTTCACCGCCTGCCAGATGAAAGGCAGCAGCAACACCCCCTCCACCCAAGAGCAGGCACTCAGTGCGCCCAGCGGTTCACCCGCTGAGAGTACCGATAGTGCGCCCAGCGATTCGCCCGCTGAGGGCACCGAGGTAGGCAACAAGTACATTGACTTCAAACTGCCTGGCGTACAGGGCAACGATGTCGCCGTCAGCGACTATGTTGCCAAGAACAAGTACACCCTCATCGACTTCTGGGCCTCCTGGTGCCCACCCTGCCGAGCAGAGATGCCCACCATCGTACAAGCTTACGCCGACTACCACTCCCAGGGCTTCGAAGTCATCGGCGTGTCGCTCGACAACAATCGTGAGCCGTGGATAGCCGCCCTTGAACAGTTAGGCATGACCTGGCCGCAGATGAGCGACCTCAAAGGTTGGAAGTGTGCCGGCGCAGAACTCTACAACATCCGTTCTATCCCCGCCAACGTCCTCGTCGACCAGCAGGGCATCATCGTGGCCAAAGACCTGCGGGGCGAGGGATTGCTCAGCAAGTTGGCAGAACTGATGAAATAGCAGTACCGCCCACTTAGTCACCGTTTTCTATTGTCGTTACAAATTGCCTTTTTTTGATTTCATGAAAGGCAGTGTTCCCGCCTGCTCTAACATCATGTCAGCCAGTCTGGCATTGGCTTCGTCCTCACCATTGATGGCATCATAGAATTTCTTCAGGCCATCACGTCCACCACCGTGCTTCAGCACGTAAGCCAGGCAGAGGTACTGCAGGGCTGCGCTGGAAGAGAGGATATCGAGATCGGTAATGGCCAATTGTGATAGTGCCAGCTGGTGGGCATTATCACTATTCTCGTCGATGAAGTGCTGCACGTCGCCGAGCGTTTCCATCCCGAACGCTTCGAGCACCCGCAGATAGGGCATCAAGGAAACAGGGTAAATCTCGGCCTGATTAACGGCGGCGATGCGTCCGTTCAAACGGTCAAAGGGGTGCAGATTGAGGAAGCTGCGGAACGAGTCAGCCGACAGCGGCACGTCGTCAAGCTGCCCGTTCTTGACCAGCGCATGAATCCGGCGGCGGTAGCCGGTAAGCAACAGGCGCAGGCGGCTGAACTCGTCGTCGACCAGTTCCAGCATACCTGCCAGACGGCTGAACTGCCGCTTATACTCGCGGGGAATCTTAAAGTCGCCCTTATAGCCTGTATCATGCTCGATGGTCGACCATACGTGCTGTAGTGCCGTGCGCATCTGCAGTTCAAAACGCGGTCCGCCTTCTTTCATCCGACAGATGTAATGCAGCGAATTGTAGCCGAATGCGTCAAGCTGGTGCCTACGCTTGTCGACGCTCTCCTGCCAGTCGATGTCAAAGACGCGCTTGGCGATGGCCGCCACCTTGTCCACCTCATCCGTATAAAAGGTGATGATACGCAAGCCCACCAGGTCGGTCACGTCGTCTATACTCTTGTATTTTGCCCCTTTCAGTTCCAGTTTCCCGGCCAACGACTTTTCTGTTTTCACTCTGTGCTCTATGGCCGTGACGTAGATTCCCTGTTCGCGTAGTGCAGCGTGCAACAGATTGTAAGCATCCTTTTCTATCTGTTCCAATGTGGGGAGCAGGTCGCGATATTGCTGCAGCAGCGACTCACCATGCGGGTCAAGTTGTATTTGGTTTTCCATATTTATCTACTATTAATATTGGAACGAAGAACCGCCGAGGAACTCACGAAGGAGCGACGTCGGGGGAATCTGCGTCTCGGGGATGGGCTTGATGTAGCGCAGGAACTTCAGCAGACGGTATGCCTCGGCGTGCTCCGGGGCACTCTCGGGCACCTGCTCCAAGAGGGGTTCGGCCTGCTGCTTGATGACGGCCAGTTCGAAGAGCATAGCGGTGTTGAACATGGCATCGGCATTCTCCTGATAGGGGAATATCCAGCGGTTCTCGCCGGCACGCACCGACGGCCAGCGGCGGATGGTCTCGACAGCACTGACGCCACGGTACTTATTGTCGCGGATGATGCGGCGTAGCAAGCGGTTGTCGGTGGTGGGGATGTAGTTATGCTTGTCGAGCAGCAACGTAGTGAGTGCTGAGGCGTAAACGCGGAATATCTGGTCGTTACGCACCTGAGACATCAACTCAGGGTTCAGGGCGTGTATACCTTCGACAACAAGCACTTCGTTGTCGCGCAACCGCAGTCGGTGTCCGCTCTTCTCGCTCCGTCCCGCCTGGAAATTATAGCGCGGCAGTTCAATCTCTTCGCCACGGAAGAGGGCGTTCATCTGCTCGTTGAGCAATGGCAGATTCAGAGCGTGCAGATGTTCGAAGTCATAGTCGCCCTTCTCGTCGAGCGGTGTTTTGTCGCGGTCAAGGAAGTAGTCATCAAGCGAGATGGGTACGGGCCAGATGCCATTGACGGCCAATTGGATACTGAGCCGCTTGCAGGTGGTTGTCTTTCCGCTGGACGACGGTCCGGCAATGAGTACCATGCGGATGCCGCGACGCTGGGCTATCTCGTCGGCAATCTGACTGATTTTCTTCTCTTGCAGTGCCTCACTGACTTGTATCAGCTGTGGCGAATAGCCCTTGTCAATGGCTTCATTCAGATCACCGATGGTGCGCAGACCGAGGATGTCCTGCCAACGGTGGTGCTCCTTGAAGATGCCGAACATCTTGTCCTGATGCACCATCTCGCCCAACTCTTCAGGATGTGCTGGTGACGGTATGCGCAGCAGCAAGCCATCGTAATACTTCTCAAGTCCAAAGAGATAGAGCTGTGAGGTATTGGTCAGCAAGGCACCGTAGTAATAGTCGATATAGCCGTCTATCTCATAGTAAGTAGTATAGATGCGGCCGATGCTCTTCAACAGCTTCACCTTCGAGAAGGTATGCAGTTTCTCGAACATCTTGATAGCCTCGTCAGTTGTCGTCTCATAGCGATGGATGGGCAGAGCGGCATCGATGATCTCCTGCATCCGTTGGCGGATGCGACCGGCATCATCGAGCGTCACGGGACGGCCGATATTCAGGTCAACGTAATAACCGTTGCTCACGGGAATGTCTATCGACACCGTCGCAGGATCATACAAATCGTGAACAGCCTTGCAGAGGACGAAAAACAACGAACGGGTATAGGCACGCTGCCCACTGGGCGACGTCAAGTTGAGGAACTCCACCTCACGGGCATTGTAAATACGGTAGTGCATACCCTCTACCTTATTATTCACATGCGCCAGCAATGGCCCGTAAGCCATTTGCAGTCCTGTCATGGCGTATGCCTCTTCCAATGTCGTGCCCATAGGCACCTCAACTGACTGACCATTATTGCGGCAGAATATCCTTACTTTTTCCATAATTTTAAGTTTTTGGTTATTTTTGGTGCAAAGATAGTGA
This sequence comes from uncultured Prevotellaceae bacterium, assembly GCA_902800495.1. Classification (GTDB taxonomy): domain Bacteria; phylum Bacteroidota; class Bacteroidia; order Bacteroidales; family Bacteroidaceae; genus Prevotella. The sequence goes on along the minus strand of CADCET010000026.1, from coordinate 14,860 downwards.
TTATTTCGAAAAAATTCGTATCTTTGTAGCCGAAAATTTTCAAATAAACAAATCATCTTATGTCCATCTGGATTATTTTCAAACTGCTCGGCTCGCTGGCTCTTCTCATGTTTGGTATGAAGACCATGAGTGAGGCGCTGCAGAAAATGGCCGGACCGCAGTTGCGACACGTCCTCGGAGCCATGACTACCAACCGCTTTACGGGTATGTTGACGGGTATGCTGGTGACAGCCTCCGTCCAGTCTTCAACGGCCACGACGGTGATGACCGTCTCGTTTGTCAACGCCGGTCTGCTGACGCTGGCACAGGCCATCTCGGTCATCATGGGTGCCAACATCGGTACGACGCTGACGGCCTGGATTATGTCCGCCGGTATGTCGTTCGACATCACGGCGGCCGTCTACCCGGCATTCTTCGTCGGTATCATACTGATTTACCAGAAGCGCTACCGGTACATCGGCGACTTCCTCTTCGGACTGTCGTTCCTGCTGTTAGGACTGGGAACACTGCGCGCCACGGGCACGGAGATGAACCTCGGCGAGAACCAGGCGCTGCTCGACTTCTTCGCCTCGTTCGACCCCACATCGTTCGTCACGACGCTGGTATTCCTGCTGCTGGGCGGCATCCTGACGTTCTGCGTACAGTCGTCGGCAGCCGTCATGGCCATCACGATGATTCTGTGTTCGAGCGGCGCCCTGCCTATCTACCAGGGTATCGCACTGGTGATGGGCGAGAACATCGGCACCACCGTCACGTCGAACCTCGCCGCCCTGTCGGCCAACACGCAGGCGCGCCGCGCCGCCCTGGCCCACATGTTCTTCAACGTCTTCGGCGTCATCTGGATTCTGTTTGTCTTCCGTCCGTTCATCGATATGGTCTGCGGCTGGGTAGGCTACGACGTGACGATGACGAAAGAGGCCGCCGGGGCTGCCGCCTTCCTGGCTAACTCCGCAAAACTGACATTCGTGCTGGCGGCGTTCCACACGTCGTTCAACGTGGCCAACACGTTCATCCTCATCTGGTTCATCCCGCAGATAGAGCGCTTCGTGTGCTGGGTCATCAAGCCCAAGCGCGTCGACGAGGAGGAGGACTTCCGCCTGCACTTCATCACTGCCGGCTTCATGAAGACCCCGGAGCTCTCGGTGCTTGAGGCACAGAAGGAGATACAGTCGTTCTCAGAGCGTATGCAGCGCATGTTCGGCATGGTGATAGAACTGCTGAACCTGTCGAGCAGTGCCACGGCAAAGGAGGCCAAGGCACAGGCTGGCGACTTCAACAAGCTCTACACGCGTATCGAGAAATACGAGGGCATCAGCGACAACATGGAACTGGAGATTGCCAAATACCTGGACAGCGTGAGCGACGCCCACCTCAGCGACGACACGAAGGCGAAGATTCGCGCCATGCTGCGCGAGATTTCCGAACTGGAGTCGATTGGCGACGCCTGCTACAACATGGCGCGCACCATCAACCGCAAGTACAACGGCAAGCAGGACCACTTCACCGAGCGGCAGTATGACCACATCCACCAGATGATGGGACTCACGGACCAGTCGCTGACGGAGATGAACCGCCTGTTGGGTGGCCGCAAAGAGTCGTACGACATCAACCGCTCGTTCAACATCGAGAACGAGATTAACAACTACCGCAACCAGCTGAAGGCGCAGAACATTGCCGACATCAACAACCACGAGTACACCTACGCCGTGGGTACCATCTATATGGATCTTATCAACGAGTGCGAGAAGTTAGGCGACTATGTCGTCAACGTCGTCGAGGCCCGCATGGGAATCAGGTAAGAAGTAAGAGGTAAGAGGTTTCGGCTACGCCGATTAAGAATTAAGCGTTATGAGTTCAGGCTTCCAGAGTACAGTCTCACCACTGTACATGGAAGCCTGAACGTCTATCAGGCGCTGGTTCGAGGAACCGCGAAAGAGCAGGTCGGGGTCGTGGAGCGACTGCACAAAAGGCCCGTCGACGAGCACGTCGATCTCTGCCAGCAGTTCGCGCTGGTCGTCGTGGATAAGACTTTCAAACGTGAAGCCCGTATAGCACCAGACATCTTTCTGCGTGCGACGGTGTATCTGGCGCGCCAGTTCGGCGAAAGCCGCTGCCTGATACATCGGGTCGCCACCACTGAAGGTGACGCCGCGGGTAAAAGGGTCGGCCTCGATGACGCTCATCAGCTGCTGGACGGTTATAGTGCGTCCGCCGCCAAAGTCCCACGACTGCGGGTTATGGCAGCCGGGGCAGGCGTGGCGACAGCCGGCACAATAGATGGCCGTCCGAAACCCCGGACCGTCAACCATCGTGTCTTCAACAATATCCAAAATCCTTAGCTCTATCATCTTACGAGCGGCGTAGGTGTTATTCGCCGCCAAACAAGTCCTGCTGACCGTGGTCGATGTGGGTCACGCGGTCGTTCAGCTCCGCCAGTTTGCCGCTGTTCCAGCGGTCGGTGGTGCCTACGAGGTAGCCGGTGATGCGCTGCAGCTTGTCGATGTTCGTCGAACCGCACTTCGGGCACTGCGTCAGGTGGTCGTCGGCATTCTCGTAGCCGCAGTCCATACAGCGATTGCGGTTGTGGTTCACCGAACCGTAGCCCATGTCGAGGCGGTCCATCATGTCGACAACACTCATGATGACCTGCGGGTTGTGGGTGGCGTCGCCGTCAATCTCGACATAGAAGATATGGCCGCCGCGCGTCAGGTTGTGGTAGGGTGCCTCCACCTCGGCCTTGTGGCGTGCCGAGCACTTGTAGTAGACGGGCACGTGGTTGGAGTTGGTGTAGTAGTCGCGGTCGGTGACGCCGGGGATGACGCCGAACTCCTTGCGGTCGCGCTTCGTGAAGCGTCCGGCAAGTCCCTCGGCGGGCGTTGCCAGAACGGAATAGTTATGGTGGTAGCGCTCGCAGAACTCGTTGATGCGGTCGCGCATATAGGTGACAATCTTCAGACCCAGCGCCTGCGACTCCTCGCTCTCGCCGTGGTGCTTACCCGTCAGGGCTACCAGGCACTCGGCCAGTCCGATGAAGCCGATGCCGAGGGTGCCCTGGTTGATGACGCTCTCGACGGTATCGGTAGGTTTCAGCTTGTCGGCACCTATCCACAGACTCTTCATCAGCAGGGGGAACTGCTTGGCGAAGGCCGTCTTCTGGAACTGGTAGCGGTCGTCGAGCTGCTTGGCCGTCAGTTCGAGCATGTGGTCGAGTTTGGTAAAGAACTTGTCGATGCGCTGCTGCCTGTCGTCGATACCCATGCACTCGATAGCCAGGCGGACGATGTTGATGGTTGAGAACGAGAGGTTGCCGCGGCCGATGGAGGTCTTCGGACCGAAACGGTTCTCGTAGACGCGCGTGCGGCAGCCCATCGTGGCCACCTCGTGAAGATAGCGCTTGGGGTCGTCGGCACGCCAGTCGCTGTCCTGGTTAAAGGAGGCGTCGAGGTTCAGGAAGTTGGGGAAGAAGCGGCGCGCCGTCACCTTGCAGGCCAGCTGGTAGAGGTCGAAGTTGCGGTCTTCGGGCAGGTAGTTCACGCCACGTTTCTTCTTCCATATCTGTATGGGGAAGATGGCCGTCTCGCCACCGCCGACGCCCTCGTAGGTAGAGAGCAGTATCTCGCGCATGACGCAGCGGCCCTCGGCGCTCGTGTCCGTACCATAATTAATAGAGGAGAACACCACCTGGTTGCCGCCACGGGAGTGGATGGTGTTCATATTGTGGATGAAGGCCTCCATCGCCTGGTGTACGCGGCCCACGGTCTTGTTGACGGCGTGCTGGCGGGCGCGCTCGCGGCCTGTCAGTCCGTCGAGGGGTTTCTTCACGTAGTCCATCAGCGGTTCCTCATACATGTCGCTATAGTCCTCGCCGTTGAGTTCCTCCAGTGCCTTCAGCTCCTCGACATAGCTCATGCGGACGTATGGGGCGAGGTAGAAGTCGAAGGCGGGGATGGCCTGTCCGCCGTGCATCTCGTTCTGGGCGCACTCCATGGAGATACAGGCCAGCACCGAGGCCGTCTCGATGCGCCGGGCGGGGCGTGAGGCACCGTGGCCGGCAATGAAGCCGCACTCGAGGATATGGTCCAGGGGGTGCTGCACGCAGGTGAACGACTTCGTGGGATAGTAGTCCTTGTCGTGGATATGCAGGTAGTTATGGGCTACGGCGTCGCGGCTCTCCTCGGAGAGCAGGTAGTCGTCGACGAAGGGTTTGGTGGTCTCCGAGGCAAACTTCATCATCATGCCCGCCGGGGTGTCGGCGTTCATATTGGCATTCTCGCGGGTGACGTCGTTGTTCTTGATGTTCACGATGTCGAGGAACACCTCACGGGTCTTAGCCTTACGGGCCACACTGCGCTGGTGGCGGTAGGCGATGTACTTCTGGGCCACGTCCTTGCGGCTCGACTTCATCAGCTCCAGCTCTACGAGGTCCTGAATCTGCTCCACCGTCATCCGCTCTTCGCCACGCTGGGCGATGCGGTCGGTTATCTGGTATAACAGTCGCTCGTCCTCACCCTTGTCGGTGTGGAGCATGGCCTTACGGATGGCGGCCATCACTTTCTGCTCGTTGAATCCTACGATGCGCCCGTCGCGCTTCACTACTGTCTGTATCATATTGAGTATCAATCTGGTTTAAATGGTCTTCGAAATCGGTTTGCAAAGATACAAAAAAAATCCCGAAATTCTTCATTTCGGGATGCCTTTCTCGTGTTAATTAAAATCAAAAAACTGGCCTCAACTAACGCTTTGCGCTGAAAGCCAACGCGTAGGCTCGCATTTGCTTCACCATTGCTAAAAGGCCGTTGCTGCGTGTTGGCGAGAGGTGCTCCTTCAAGCCTATCTCGTCGATGAAGTAGAGGTCGGCGTCGAGGATTTCCTGCGCCGTATGGCCTGAGAGCACACGGATTAACAGGCTGACGATGCCCTTGACAATCAGTGCGTCGCTCTCGGCACGGAAGCTGACGATGCCATCCGCCTCGTCGGCCTGCAGCCACACGCGGCTCTGGCAGCCGTCAATGAGGTTCTGCTCCGTCTTGTACTGCTCGGGCAGCGGCTGCTGCTCGTTACCCATGTCTATCAGCAGTTGGTACTTGTCCATCCAGTCGTCCAGACCGGCGAACTCCTCGATAATCTCGTCTTGTATGTCGTTGATGGTTTCCATTTTGCTTCTGGTTATTGATTTGGAACTGCAAAATTACACAAAAAAGCCGAAAGTGCGGCACTTTCGGCTTCTTTTTTTTGATTCTTTATTCATCTTTCGCAAGCTCCGCTTGCCTTGTAGATAGAGGGAGACAGAAAGCTTGCAGACAGAGTATTGTCCTCTATCTTCGCCGCTGAAAAGCGGCATATCTTCCTTTATCTTCCTATATCTTCTCAACATGCGAAACTTGTATTCTTTACTTATAACAGTCCGTTTCCGACATTTATCTCGCCCGGCTGCCACTGGTTGTTGAACAGGCGGCCGACCATCTTGCCACAGTAGATTGTGAAGAACGTCTTGCCCGTTGCCACATGGTACGTCGTGTTCGACTGGTAGGGGCTGGCAAGGATGGTGGTTGCACCCCAGGTGTTGCGCACGCTCTCCAGGTTGCAGAAGGGCACCACCTCATCGCCCGTGGAGTGGAAGAACGTGTAGCCTGCGCCCGGCTGGTAGTCGCCGTAGGTCAGCGCGTTCTTGGCCAGAGCCTGCTCCAAGGCACGCAGCTTCGACTCGGGAACGTCGCCGGTCACCTTGCCGTCGCGGAAGTAGGCTATGACACCGGGCTTGAAGCACTGGTCGACGGTGCAATAGTTGTAGCCCTTGCCGTTGGCGAGGTAGTAACTCAGCTTTCGGCCACTGGCATCTACGGCATTTTTCGGGGTGTAGGGCTTGAAGCCCTCTTTGGTCTGTGCCATCATCGTAAAGCCGCCTTCGTCGCCGTGCTGGTAAGAATACTTCAGGAGCGCTGCCTGGATGTCGTCGGTCGACTTCTGCTTGCTCTGAATCATATCAAAGATGTTGGTGGCGTAGAACTCCTTGGTGACAAAGTCCTGATAGACACAACCCAGACGTTTCATCTGCTCGTCGGTGTCGACCATGCCCTTCAGCAGCAGTGCGGGGGCTACGGGCATATAGAGCTTGTCCATAGAGATGTAGCGCTTCAGCGTGGCCAGCGGGTCGTAGGGACCGTCGCCGCAGACAGCACCTTTGATGCGCAGACCGTCTTCGTGATGCTCCTGGCAATAGCGCAGCACACCAGCGGCAACGGCACCGCCCTGGGAGTAGCCAATGGCTACCGACGACCAGCCTTCCTTCATCGTCTTGACGTTCTTCTCAAACCAGTTCTTGCCGGCCTTCACGCCCGTCACCACCTGCTCGGCGGTCAGCTCGCGGTTACAGTAGGGGTGAGCCGAACCTGCGGTAGAGCCGTAGCCCTCGTAGTCGGGGATGACGACCAAGGCACTCTGGCTGAAGCCAGTAGAGAACAGTGCCAGCATGTTAATCTCCTCAAGCTCGCCCTGCTCGCTGAAGTTCGTGGGGCGCTCCTTGTCGGAGGTGATGGTGCTGTGGCAACCGATGATGAGCTGCGAGGGGTTCTGGTCTTTTCGTCCAAAGAACGATATGGGCCATACCACCAGTTCAGACAGGTCTTTCTTCGTGCCGTCGGCGACTTTGCACTTGTAGCGCAGCGTGACCCAGCGATAGGTGTTAAAGTATCGGCCAGTGCCGCCTTTGCCGTCCTTGTTCTTGTCGAAGGCCATGGCCTCGGCCTCACTGACCTGCTTCACCGTGACATCCTCGGGGCGCAGTTCGCCATTGGCGGCACGGGTGACAGCACCGGCATCCAGCTCAGCGCTTATATAGCCCGACTCCATGACCTGGACATCGGTCAGGGGATAATTGTCGTTGACTGTTACATTCGACACATGCTCGTTCAAGTCGTCATTGTCTGAACAAGCGGTAAAACTTGCTGCTGCAAAGAGGCAGCCAAACATCAGAATTGCAAAATTTTTAATGGTTTTCATTGTTGTTTTATTTTTTGTTTTTTTGTTTTCGTGGTGCAAAGGTAGCATGTTTTTTACCCTCGCGCCAAACTTTGCGCCGACATATTGCCAAATTGCATCGGACAGGAGCCGCCATTTCGGACAAACACAGAAAACGGCCCCGATTTCTGTCCGAAACCGGGGCCGTCTGTGGCTAAAAGGGGGCAAGGCGGTTACTGCCAGACAGCGTACCACCACGCGAACTTCTTGATGTCGCGGCTGTAGTCGGCATGGCTGCCGGCAAAGGGCGACTGCGGGATGTACATCGAGACGCCGTGCTGGCGCTCTGGGGTCACGGTGAAGTTGTTACCGTAGAACGTGTCCCACTTCTTGTCAGTCTTCCACTTGGCGGAGAAGGTTTTCTTGACGATGGCCTTGTCGAGGGCCGTCTTCCACTGCTGGTAGTCAGCCTCAGGAGCCTTGGCGCGCAGGAAGTCGCCGGCGTCGTAGAAGATGTTGTTGGCCTGGTCGTAGAAGAACCGCGACGACCGGTAATAATAATAAATAAGGTCTTTCAGGTCGGCATACTCTGTGGTCTGCCTGGTCTTCACGGCCTGTAAGGCGGTACGCGTAGCGCGTGCCAGCTGTTCCATCTCGCTCATCTTCACAGCTGTCAGCGGCAGGTCGAGACCGCCAATCTTCTGTTCATAGTAGCGGTCGACCATCAGCGTGGCAAAGTTGCTGCGGTCGAACATGGCAGGCGTCAGCGTCTGGTAGGGAGCGCCCTCCTGCGGTATCTCGACAGGCGAACCAATGACGTAGTCGGTCACGGAGCGCAGTTCGTAGAGCGTCTCAAGGCACATGAAGTTACAGCAGTCGGCAAAGACAAACTTCCAGTGGGGCAGTTTGGCAAGCACGCGGCCCAAGGTGGGCACATTCAGCCACATACCCTCGGCACTGACAGCACTGTTCAGCCCGTTGTCCACACCGTAGGCACGGGTATAGGCGATGCTGTCGCTGGTGACAACCCAGCCCGTGCTGTGACCCCAGAGCACCAGACCGTAGTCGCTGGCGGGATAGCGGCTGACGGCGTACTGCAGCACCCGTTCCATGACGTAAGGGTCGCTGGCGTACTCGTCCTTGTCGCTGATGCCCATGTCGTGCAGCGAGACGCTGTCGGTAACCTGTCCGTCACGAATGCGGGCCAGCCAGGGCAGCTCGCTGTTCTTGCTCTTGTCGACATAGACCAGCAGACAGCTGGAAGGACTCAGCTGCCGAGAGCCCTCCTTCATCTCGCGCAGGTTGGTGTTGACGTATGCCGTCAGGTTGTTCTCGCCCGCCATATAGACTATCACCGTGCGCTCGCTCGGCTGCGGCACGAAACCGCTTCCCGGGTCGTCATCGTCGCTGCTACAGGCAGCCATGACGCCCAGCATACAAAATAAAAATAATAGTTTCTTCATTTCAAGTAATTGTTATTGCCTGCAAAAGTACATCAAAAGGTGGCATCGCCAGACTAATCGTCAGGATGGGTCATCACACGGAACTCACCTGGCGTAATACCTAAGGAGTCTTGGATCTTACGGTTCAGCGTGCGCACGGTGGCAAAGCCGGCATCGTGGGCAATGGCTTCGATGCTATAGCCGGGGTGGTCGCGCAGCAGGCGCAGGGCACGCATCAGGCGCAGGTAGTCAAGATACTTGTCGAGCGACCGGTAGATGGTCTTTTTCTTGTACAAGTCAGTGACGCGGCCCTGGGTGACGCCCACCAGTTCAGCTACATCTTTCACGCCAAACTCTGGAGGCAGCGGGATGTCATCGCCCTCAATACGGGCCTCGATCATAGCCAGCAACTCGTCGTCGTCGCGCAAGTCGGCATTGGCCATATATTCGCGATGGCGCTTGATAATATCCTTCAGCCAGTCGACGTGCATACGCACATTGTAGTAACTGTCCATGCGCTCGTAGAGATCTACATTGCGCTCCAACAGCCGCTCGGAGGCCGCTGCCAGACTAACATTCATCGCCGTGAGACGCTCCACCTCAGCGCGGAGACGTTCCATCTCTTTCTTTTCTTCAGCTGTCATCTCTTATTAGTTTAAATAATTTGTCGCTGGGGCGCACCTTGCCTGTGACGGCTATCGACACGCGGGTGCCCTGCTGCGCCACCTCGACAGGGCCGTTGTCGTCGTGTATCTCGTCGGCGGTGACGTACATCACGCCGGTCGTCGGACCGGTAATCAGCAGACGGTCGCCCACCTGGAAGGTCGTTGCCTCGACGGTGAACTCCGCCACGCCGAGCTTCGAGTAGTATTTCGTACCCTTGCCGACATAGACCTTGCGCTCCGTGGCGTTCGAGCCGTAGTTCTTGTTCCACTCGCCCATGAGCTGTCCCTGATAGTAGCCGTCCCAGAAGCCACGGTTGAAGACGCGCGCCAACTGCTCGTCCCACGCGTCCTTGCGCTCCTCGGTGAAAGTGCCGTCGAGGACGGCCTGGATAGCCTCCTGGTAGCACTTCACGACGGTGTAGACATATTCGGGACCACGGGCACGGCCTTCTATCTTAAACACGCGCACGCCCGCGTTCATCATTTTATCTATAAAGCGAATGGTCTTCAGATCCTTGGGCGACATGATGTACTTGTTGTCAATCTCCAACTGGTAGCCCGTCTCGTTGTCGGTGACGGTGTACGACCGCCGGCACACCTGGATACACTCGCCGCGGTTGGCGGAGCGGTTGGCGGCGTCGAGACTCATGTAGCACTTGCCCGAAACGGCCATACACAAGGCCCCGTGGCAGAACATCTCGATGCGTATCAGCTCGCCCGACGGTCCGCAGACATGCTCCTCGCAGACCTGACAGTAAATCTCGGCCACCTGCTCCAGCCGCAGTTCGCGGGCCAGCACGACGACGTCGGCAAACTGGGCGTAGAACTTCAGCGCCTCGATGTTCGATATGTTCAGCTGTGTCGACAGGTGTACCTCCTGCCCCACCCTGCGGCAGTACTGCATCACGGCCACGTCGCTGGCGATGACTGCCGAGATGCCGGCCTCACGGGCAGCGTCGATAATGTCGTGCATCAGGGGGATATCCTCACCGTAAATGATGGTATTGACGGTGAGGTAGCTCTTGATGTCGTGCTCGCGACAGATCTCGGCAATCTCGCGCAGGTCGTCAATGGTAAAATGGTTGGCCGAGTGCGACCGCATGTTCAGCTGCTCTACACCAAAGTAGACGCTGCCAGCCCCCGCCTGAATGGCGGCCGCCAGCGACTCACGTGAGCCGACAGGTGCCATAATCTCAAAATCTTTCTGATTCATGCTGCAAAGTTACGAAAAGTTGAGTGCAAAACAAAGAAAGTAATTTCTTTTTTTGCCGAGACGAAGTAACTTCGCGACTTTTTGTCGCAAAGTTACAAATTTTTCTGTAACTTTGCAGCCTGATGAAGAGATTTTTCTATATTTTAGTGACAATAGTCATAGTCAGCAGCTGTTCGCAACACCCGCCCAAGCACTTCACCCACGAGGTGCTCAACCCGATGACGCCCGTCAAGGACCAGGGGAAGTCGCAGCTCTGCTGGGCCTACGCCATGCTCGCTGCCATCGAGACGGAACACCTGCGCATAGGCGACAGCGTCAACCTGTCGCCGGCCTTCATCGAACAGAAACTGAGCGAGGAGCCGCAGGCACCAGAATCGAAACGCGGTATGGGTGCCACCCTGCTGGAACTGATTCAGCGTCACGGCATCGTCGGCTACGACGCCATGCGCACCGTCGAGACGCCCGCCCCACGCTTCGCCTTCATGCTTGGTGCCCAGTACACGCCGCAGGAGTTTGCACGCAGCGTCTGTGCCCCGGGCGAGTATCTCTGCCTGACCAGCAACGACGACAAACCCTACGGCAAGGTTGTGGACATTGACGAGCCCGACAACTGGCTACACAACCGCTTCCTCAACATCCCGATGGACACACTGCTGAAGAAGGTCGTCCACGCCGTGCGCCGCCACCACGGTGTTTGCTGGGAGAGTCGCGGCCACGCGATGGCCATTGTCGGACTGGCTCACGACGACGAAAACCACAAATTCTTTGTCATGAAGAACTCGTGGGGAACGAAACGTCCTTACAACGGGTTAGAGTACCTGTCCGTCAGCCAGTTCCGCCGACAGACACTCGCCGTGGAGATGACCCGCGACGCCTATGCTGGAAAGTAAACGTTGCCTTTAGTATTTCCGGCCAGTTTACTTGTTCAGCTTCCATGTCACGCCGTCCTTGGTGTCCTTCACCTCGAAGCCGGCGGCAGCCAGTTCGTCGCGAATCTTGTCGCTGGTGGCCCAGTCCTTGTCGGCCTTGGCCTTAGCGCGCAGTTCGAGCACCATGTCCATGACCTTGCCGAAGGCGGCTTCGCGCTCGTCGTTGGTGCCGCTCTTCTCAGCCTTCAGTCCGAGGATGTCCTCAGCAAAGAGGTGCATGGTCTCTGTAAGCTCCTTCAGGCAGTCGGCGCAGATGGTGGCCTTGTGGTCGACGAGCTTGTTGACGACGGTGCAGGCCTCGAACAGGTGGCTGATGACCTGCGGTGTGGCCAAGTCGTCGTTCATGGCGTCGTAGCACTTCTGGCGGAGGGCTTTGACGGTGCGCTCTGTTTCGGGGTCACATTCAGGGGAAACCTGAATGCGCGAGAGGTCGGCGATGGCGTTCATGAGCTTTTCGAGGCCTTTTTCGGCGGCCAGCAGGGCTTCGTTGGAGAAGTCGACGGTGCCGCGGTAGTGGGCACTGAGCACGAAGAAGCGGATGGTCATCGGCGAGTATGCCTTCTCGAGCAGCGGATGGTTGCCGGTGAAGAACTGCTCCAGCGTGATGAAGTTGTTGTACGACTTACCCATCTTCTGACCGTTGATGGTCAGCATATTGTTGTGCATCCAGTACTTCACGGCCTGATGACCCATCGACGCCGTAGCCTGGGCTATCTCGCACTCGTGGTGGGGGAAGACGAGGTCCAGTCCGCCACCGTGGATGTCGAACATCTCGCCGAGGTACTTACGACCCATGGCCGTACACTCGCAGTGCCAGCCGGGGAAACCGTCGCTCCAGGGCGACGGCCAGCGCATGATGTGCTCGGGTTGTGCCTTCTTCCACAGGGCGAAGTCGGCCTGGTTGTGCTTCTCGCCGACGCCGTCGAGGTTGTCGCGCGAGGCATCCTTGATGTTCTCCAGGGAGCGGCCGCTGAGGATGCCGTACTTGTACTGCTTGTTATACGCCTCAATGTCGAAGTAGACAGAGCCGTTCGACTCGTAGGCAAAGCCGTTGTCGAGAATCTGCTGCACCAACTGCTGCTGCTCGATGATGTGGCCCGAGGCATGCGGCTCTATCGAGGGGCGCAGCACGTTGAGCGCGTCCATATACTGATGGTAGCGGTTGGTGTAGTACTGCGCTATCTCCATCGGCTCCAACTGTTCCAGACGTGCCTTCTTGGCTATCTTGTCCTCGCCCTCGTCGGCGTCGTGTTCCAGATGGCCCACGTCAGTGATGTTACGCACGTACCTTACTTTATACCCGAGGTGCTTCAGGTAGCGGAACACGAGGTCGAAGGTGATGGCGGGGCGGGCATGGCCCAGATGGGGGTCGCCATAGACCGTGGGGCCACAGACATACATACCGACATTGGGGGCGTGGAGCGGTTCGAAACGCTCCTTCTGACGCGTCAGCGTATTGTAAATAACAAGTTTTGATTCCATATTTTCGCTAATTTATTTGTTTCAGCGTGCAAAGATAAGAAAAAAATGCGTATCTTTGCACGCAAAAACTAAAAAAGAGAAGAAAAATGGGAAAAGTTATACTCACTGGCGACCGTCCTACGGGTAAGCTCCACCTGGGGCACTACGTGGGATCGCTGCGCCGCCGCGTAGAGCTGCAGAACGCAGGCGACTACGACCGTATGTTTGTTTTCATGGCCGACGTACAGGCACTGACCGACAATGCCGACAACCCCGAGAAACTGCGTCAGAGCATCATCCAGGTGGCCCTCGACTACCTGAGTGCGGGTCTCGACCCCGAGAAGTGCATCATCTTCATACAGAGCTACATACCCGAACTGGCCGAGCTGACGGTCTACCTCATGAACCTCATCTCCGTGAGCCGCGTACAGCGCAACCCGACGGTGAAGACGGAGATTAAGATGCGCGGCTTCGAGGGCGAGAGCATACCCCTCGGCTTCTTCTGCTACCCCGTCAGTCAGGCTGCCGACATCACGCTGTTCAAGGCCACGACGGTACCCGCTGGCGAGGACCAGGAGCCGATGCTGGAGGTGACGCGCGAGCTGGTGAACCGTTTCAACAACACCTATGCCCCCGTACTGGTGGAGCCAAGCATCCTGCTGCCTGAGAACATGACGGCGCGCCGGCTGCCGGGAACCGACGGCAAGGAGAAGATGTCGAAGTCGCTCGGCAACTGCATCTACCTGAGCGACTCGAAGGACGAGGTGTGGCAGAAGGTGCGCTCGATGTACACCGACCCTACCCACCTGAACGTCAGCGACCCGGGACACGTCGAGGGTAACGCCGTGTTTACCTATCTCGACGCTTTCTCCACCGACCAGGACTTTGCCGACTTCTGGCCGGAGTACCAGAACCTGGACGAGTTGAAAGAGCACTACCAGCGCGGCGGACTGGGCGACATGAAGTGCAAGAAGTTCCTCAACGAGGTGCTCAACAAGTTCCTCGACCCCATGCGCCAGCGTCGCGCCGAACTGGAACAGGACATCCCCGAAATCTGCAACATACTGAAGAAGGGCACGGAGCAGGCCCGCGAGGTAGCCGCCCAGACCATGGACGAGGTACGCCGCGCCATGCGCATCAACTACTTTGACGATGCAGAGCTGTGGAAGTTATAAACGACTACGAAATTTGACGACTACGAATTATACGAATTATACGAATAGATTCCGAGGGGAAAAGACTGGATGGAAATTCGTAAAATTCGTGTAATTCGTAGTAGAAGAAAGAAGATGAGCAGTGAGGATTGTGAAGCGCTGTTGGTAGCGCACGGCATCAAGCCGACGGCAAACCGCATTGTCGTGGCTAAGACATTGGCCGCCGCTGAGCGGCCAATGTCGTTATCGGAACTGGAATACAAAATCCTGTCGATAGACAAGTCGAGCGTATTCCGGGTGCTGACGCTGTTCCGCGAGCACCATCTGGTACACGTCATCGAGGACGGCGGCGACGGCGTGCGCTACGAGCTGTGCCACAGCCACGACGGCCACGCCGAGGACGACGACCAGCACGTACACTTCTACTGCGAGCGCTGCCACCGCACCTTCTGTCTGCACGACACCCCCATCCCCACCGTCTCCCTGCCCGAGGGCTACCGTCTGACCAGCATCAACTACATGGTCAAAGGTCTCTGTCCGGAATGTAAGTGACCGCAACGCATCATGACCTGACGACCGCAACGCGGTCACCTCTCAACGACCGCAACGCGGTCACACTTTCAATGACCGCAACGCGGTCACCTCTCAATAGCCGTAGTGTCCGAAGGACCTACGGATAACAACGGATTATTTATTCAACTTTCGAAAGTTTTATAACGACCACAGATTAAACAGATTAAACAGATTAAAGTGGCTATAGCCACGATTATTTTGGATTTCACAGATTGGATTCGCCTATTAATCAGCGACTTTAGTCGCAATAATCAATAAAAAATCTGCGCAATAGCATGACAATGCGCAGCCAAAATCTGTGAAATCTGCGAAATCTGTGGTAAATTAATCACTTGCGAAACTTGTATTAGTAATAACGCGCAGCCAAAATTACTGCGAGCACTCGTGAGTCTTCGACAAGTTTCGTGAAATTCGTTCGAACTGTACGGTTGACAACGCCCTGAAAGGGCAATGAGCCGTTAGCCCA
>CADCET010000025.1 GCA_902800495.1 uncultured Prevotellaceae bacterium | reverse complement strand
GGTTGACGGTTCGACGATGAAGGAGCTGAAGGGCACGAACTGCTACTGCATCAACTACAAGGAGAAGTGGGAAGACGGCGAGGAGCACTTCGAGGAGATTGAGGTGGTGTGCCAGAAGTTAGAGAACGGCCCCGTTGGCTTCGACAATCCCTGGAAATAATTTACTCATGACTTTTTTGCTGGCCGGCCTTTTGGGCAGAAACACCTTCCAGGAGGCTGGCCGGTTTATCCTCTAAAAGTAAGATGATATGGCATTAATGGCTCGTTTACAATTAGGCGACAATGGGGCAAAGCGGTATGCCAAGGAGTATCTGGTGACCGACTTCAAGTGTCACGTTCAGCGTCCTCACAACACGTTCCGTCCTGACCAGGACGTGCGCTGTGAGCGATTGGAGTTAACCGTGGTGGTTCCCGGGCGTGATGACCTAAGCCTGCTGGAGTGGTATGTCAACGGCGAATCCCATAGTGGCCGTGTCCTGATAGAATTGTCTTCTATCGTCAGGAATGGTGCCGACATGTGGAAGGAAGTTCTGTTTGAGGATGCTATCTGTTTTGCCATATCTGAAGACTACCATATTGATAATAACAAACGTAGGGAGTTGAAACTGGGTCTCGTATCAGAATACATAACTATCGACGACCATCAATTTAAGCAATAGTGATTATGCCAGCACCTCAGTCAAATTATTCGCTGAAGTCCTACCTCGTCGTAGGCGATATGGTTGAATCAGGCGTCAGCCTGTTGTCATCCACAGGGTTTACGGTGCAGGAAATTCACTACGACTGCTCCCGTAAACGTAACAGCAGAGGCTTCCCCTATGGTCCGACGCAGTCGGCCTGCCTCTATGTTACTCTGAAAGTAGCCTCTAATGAGAGTAGCAAGGTGTTTTTCGACCACATGGCTGAAAACCAGCCTTACGCCTACTCCTTCCTATACGATGTTTCTTTCTCCAAGATGCGGCAGATGTCGGATTTTGAAGATGCGATGGTAGCTCATGGCTATGTCGTAGATGTGGAAGAGACATACGAAAGTTCACCAAATACAAACGGTGCTGCTGACCAGATGCTGCTCCGTGTGAAACTGCTGCTGACAAACATCACGTATATCGGCAGGGATTCAAATGTTACGATGCAAATAACAATCGACTAATACCAGAAAGCATATGGCCGATCCTAAGAATCATACCTATAAACTGTACATCTACGACTTGAAGACCAAGTCGACGAGTACCGATGAGTTCATTGTTATAGCCAACAGCGGTCTGACGACGGTAGAGTATAAAAAAAAGTCGATGAACATCGGCTTGTGGGCCTTGAAGTTCACCCGCAAGGTCTATCAGCCGGGACTGATTGAAGCTGAGATCCAGATACAGCAGAAGTCTGGCGGCCTGCCAACGATCAGCGAGTTGCAGGAGATGCTGCTCAAGCGGAAGGCGCTCCTGAAGTTGGGCGTGGCGGGCGTGAAAGACAGCTACACCTTGGCCGAGAACTATTACATCCATGAGATTGTGCCGCTGTACAAGAAGACCAGCGAGAAAACGTCGGTCTATGTCAAGCTGTCCATCTACAGTATGGACAAACTGATGACGCTAAACAAGTTTAGCCAGGCGTTCCTCGGCAGGAAACTGGGTACCGACATCCTGATGACGTTAGCGGCACAGTTCCCCTTGAATACAAAGAGTTATAGCGGCGCCGAGAAGCAATACAAGATGATTGCCAATATCGATACGCTGCAGCATCTTTCCTATGTGCCGACAGGGAAAGAATCGGCTGTGGAGTTCATCCAGCCTTACTTGGTGCAGTACAACGAGAACTTCTACGACTTCCTGAAGCGTACGGCCAATCGTTGCGGCGAGTTCCTCTTCTTTGAGAATGGTATGCTGAATATGGGCACAGGAAAGAAGGATGCTGTGGCGGTCACCGACTATAGCCAGCTCGTCTTCCAGCAGATTTCGGAAGCACCGTTCACGGTCGACGACTACACGCGTGACAGCGCCAATGAAGCTGTCAAGGCACCGGAAGAGGGCAGCAAAGGCAAACTGAACGTCACGGAGATAGCGAAGACAAAAGGCTTCCCCAGCGATGCGTTCCCTACCAGCACGAACTTCGTGAACACTTATAATGCTGAGGTGGTAGAAGATGAGTACTATATGTTGCTGTTTAAGGATCAGTTTGCCGATGACAACTGGTATGACAGCTTCGGCAGTGCTGATACGAACGTGGTTAGCGTGGTCAACACCGTACTGAACTCCACCACGCTCTTTGATGCCCTCAAGAACTTGGGCATCAGTTATGCGGAAGTACTGGTTAAAGGACTTCTGACAGCGAACGAGACCAACGCGAAGATGAACGCCAATGTCACGGACTTTGCTGGAGCTGATGCCACGTCGGCTGTTCCTTATAATACGACCGATACGAACACCTGGATGAAGGTGGGGTATTATTCAAAAATCAAGAAGAACGAGGAAGCCCAGCAGCGGAAGATGATCTGCGTGGACTTAGGTTCCGAGTACCAGGATATCAAATTAGGCACTAAGATAACGGTCAACGAAGATACGAAAAAGTATATGGTCGTTCAGGTCGACATGCACTCTGACGGAACCTGGCAGTGCAGCTATGACGAATACAACGGCGAAGGCCCGCAGGAGGGTGACGGCGGACGTGTGATGAAGGTCTACGCCATACCCGTTGCCGACGATGAGAAGTACTATCCGCCGGTCATCTCTGCACCATCCTATCGCAGTTCCGAGGCTCAGACGGCTTTCGTCATTTCGAGCGACGACCCGAAGGGACAGGGCCGTGTCAGGATTCGCTATCCTTGGCAGGCGAATGTCGGTGCCCAGAAAAGCGCGCTGGAGCAGCAGAAGAAAGATGCAAAGGATGCCTTGGAAAAAGCTGAGAAGGCACTGAAGGATGATAAAGACAACAAAGAGAAGATTGCCGCCGTAGCTAAGGCGAAGAAAACCTTGGCTGAAATCTCGTATCAATATGAGACGGTGGAGGCCACCACGCCGTGGATACGTATGGCCACCCCGATGGCTACGACGGGTGGTGGTATGTATTTCAAGCCCGAGGCTGGCGACGAGGTGATTGTCAACTACGAGACGGGTAATATCGAGCGTCCCTATGTCGTGGGTACGCTCTACTCTAAGAATGTCGTGTCGCCTACCGACAAGCGTGTCATCAAGTCGCCCAATGGTCACATCATCAAACTGGACGACCCGTCTGACGGCACGAAGTTCTTAGCAGGCATGTATCCCGGCCTGAAGTGGCTGCAGTCGTTTAACCTGTGGCCGAGTGATGCCAAGATTGAGGGCATGAATGCCTTGTTGGGCGGTATTACCATGACCGACACGTACGGCTTCTATAAGCTCAGTATGTCGTCGCACGACCGTAAGGTGCAGATCTCCTCACCCTTTGGCGACGTGAAGATTGACGCCTTTACGGGTATTACAATCTCGGCACCCAATGGCAATATTAAGATCAAGGGTAAGAACGTTGACATTTCCGCCTCTAACAATGTTACCATCACGTCGGGCGGTAACGTCAAACCGATTAACGGTGCCGGCAACTGGTTTGCCGGCGGCTTTGCGGCCAGGAATGTGGCGAAGGGTATAGCGTCTGGTCTGCTCGATGCCACGGTTGGAAAGTTCCTGGACTTCTCGCTGCTGCGCACGCTGTTAGAGGTGTTCCTGCGCCCCATCGATGGTACGCTCGAGATACGGTCGTTCCGTTATCTGCGACTGGAGGCTGGTGGCGGCTGTGCCGAAACAGACTCTGGTAAGTATAACACGACAGGTACTAATCTCCGTGCGAAGGAGGGTACTGACAATCTGGCTCTCTTCGGCAATTTCGTGGGACTCATCGATGCCCGCGTCAACGAGTATGTCGACAAGCTGAAATCGTTGATGGACAGTGCCATTACCGCTTGGGCTGGAGTCGGCTTCGCCGATCTTTATCCTGAAGGGAATGCCAGGGTCACTGCTCCGGCAAATAAAACGGACTTATTAGCTGCCATCTTCAATCTTGAGGATGCCACCAAGACGGTGGAACTGACTTTCTCAGATGCCATGCAGGGAGATGAACATCAGGCAGACAGAGAGCCCATAATTAATTTTGTTAATGATGCCTGTAAGAAGATCCAGACTTTGAAAGCTTATGCGAGCGAACCGCTGTTCGCTCATAAGACGCGGACGAAGAGCTTCTTCAAATTCTTCGACCAGTGGGAGACGAAATTCGAACCCTTGGGCAAAAAGGTCTTCGATAATATTCCTAATGATGATAATAATCCCGCATCTAAGTTCAAGAAACTGATTCTTTTGTCAAGGTCAAAAGTCGATGGCGCCGCTGTAGGCGTAGGAACAGAAGCTTCGTTGGGTGCAGCCGACTTCGATACCCTTCTTCCTGAGGCTCAACAAACCCAGGCCAAGAATTACATGAAGCGTATGGCTGTCTGTTATCTGATTAAGGAGAACAAGGAGAGATTCTTCCTGAGCCGTCGCTTCGACGTCGAGGTGACAGATGGAGGCCCTTCAGCTGCAGATGCCATTGCCAACGCACAAGTGCAGGAGGGAGATCCCACGCCATGGACTCAGTATGTAGAACATCTGAATATCAAGGCTCCTACCACCGTCGGTGAAAATATTGCCGCTGGTATCTTGGACAGCCTGAACGCTACGTTCAAGGATGGCTTCTCTTTCGAGCATGACGTTTGGCGACCAGAGGCTAAGGGCGAGATACTGTTCGCTAACGGCTCTGATGCCACCACCAGCTTTAATGCAGCGGGAACAGGTCTTGTGAGTAATGATAATATGTACACAACACAGGCTAACAAGGCTGCCGTTGTTAAGCGTATCGTCAGATTATTAAAGAAATTCGGATAATGGCTATGGACTATAAGTTTGATGAATGGAAAAAGGCGCTTGCTGACTTTCAAAGCAACGTCGAGAAGGACTTGGAGGAGATGCGCTTCTACAAAGAGTCCATGCAGCAGATGCGTGCTGACATTATAAGTGAACTGTCGGCTGGTCATTATCTTCGTGACGACCACCGTATCATCCTCTCGGCACCCGAAGTCATCATCGGCAACGTCGATCAGGGCGGCGCCCTGATGGATGGTGAGGGCTCGCGTGTCGTCTTGAGGGCCGGTCTGGTCGGACTCGACGGCGTCGGCGAGGGCGGACGTGTGCACACCCGTGCTGCCAGTATCCGTCAGACGGCGGTAGACCCGGGTATCGACGGTCTTGAGGCCGTTGTCGGACCGGTGTCGGAAGTGGTGAGCCAGGCCAGTACCATCGTCATTGACAGCAATAAGACGTCTGGCGCTTTCTCGCAGACCCCCTACACTGGTGGTGAGGGCAGCGTGCGTATCCATGCCGACGGGGGCTTACTCCTTGAGGCTACGACGTCGAGCGAGAAGCATAAGAAAAACCTGGAGGCCAGCATCAAGGCACTTGAGAATTCGAAGAAAAGCCAGAAAGCAGCGGCCGACAACTATAAGAAAGCGTTTGATAACATCGTCAAACTGCTACAGCAGATTTTGGACGAGGGTGAGAAGTTGACGAAAGGCGACGAGGACACCCGTACGAACGTGGTGGATATGGATGGTCTGAGTCAGGCATACGATGCCTATGCTCCCGAATTGTTCCAGTCGTACCAGAACTGTTCCAATGCCCTCTCCAGTTTGGCTGAGATCAACCGTCAGCTGAAATGCCTGAAAGCCGAGAAGGACGCCATCAAGAGTGGCGACGACTTCAAGAAGAAGACGACCGGTGCTTACGTGTCGGTTAAGGGCGAGAATGTCACCATCACTTCTGTTGACGGCGACGGCAACCTGCGCGACAACGACGGTGCAGGAGTGGCTGTGACGGCCAACAACGTGCTGGTGCAGGCCATCGAGGCCGACCGCAAGCTGAAGGAGAAAGGTAAGATGACGGTGAACGTCATGAACTTCGAACTCTCTACCGCCGACAATGCCGACGAGAAATACGACAAGGGCAAGCTGAAGGGCGGCACCTACGAGGCCAAGGGCGACGTCACCATCAAGTCGAAGAACATCACGATGGAGAGCGTCGACTACGAACTGAAGGACGACAAGCTGCAGGAGAAAGCCCTGACCAAGGAGGGTTCGCTGAAGATACGTGCCGAGAAGATGGATCTCTCAGCCACCGATACCGAAGGCAAGGCCACGGGCTCGTTAGCGATGAACGCCAAGGCCGTCAGCCTGCGCTCGATGGACGTCGAGAAGGAGAAGCGTACTGACGACAAGTTGGCTGCCGGCTCGACGATGCTGCTCGTGTCAGAGAAGATGTACTTGGGCGCGAAGTCGAAGGATGTCAAGTCGAAGAAGGTGCAGGCCGTCTCCGAGGAGATGGGACTCTTTGCCGACAAGACGTTGGAGACGCAGCAGGGCGACGGCAAGGCCACGCTGCAGTTGGCCGGCGGCAAGGCAGCCCTTGGTGGCAGCGAGACGCAGGTCTACGGCAAGACGACCATCAACGCCGCCACCGAGGTGAAGGCCGAGCTGAAGGCGCCGAAGGCCACCATCGACAATGTCGAGGCGAAGAGTTCGTTCAAGTCGCCAAACATCAGCGACGGTATCGCCGTGCCCGGTGCTCCCAGCAGTGCCAGTCTCAGCACGAAGCTCAAGACTGAGGATGCACCAAAGGAATAGTAAACAAAAGAAAAGAATAAGAATATGGGAAAATTCGTATGTGCAGGCGCTTTGCTTCAGTGCAGTTTCGGGATGGCTCCCTCATCATTCATGGTGATCGACCCGATGCGCCCTTTGGTTCAGAATAAGCCGATGGGCAATATCATGGACAACAAGCCGATGGTGAATATCATGCCGTTCGGTATGTGTCAGTCGATGGCTAATCCCACGGTGGCTTCTGCCACGGCGGCCGCCATGGGCGTGCTCACGCCGATGCCGTGTATCCCTGTGATTGCTGCCCCTTGGGCACCCGGTGGACAGGAGCGTATCTCCAATATGCCGGCATTGCTTGACAACTGCAAGTGCATCTGTAACTGGGGCGGCAATATCTCAGTGACGATGCCCGGCAACGTCTGCTTGGCAGAGGGAAAGTAGTCTGAGGCGTATGAAGGGATGGCTCTTGACATGCATCTGTCTGCTTGGCAGTCTGCTCCCGGTGGATGCTCAGCAGATCAATGTTGAGGACTTTACCCGTCTGAAACGTCCCTTGTGGAAGCGTTCCAAGGTGACGGTAGACAAGCAGTTGGCCATCATGGATCTCTACTCCTCAGAAAAAGGATTTCAGTTTACTGCCGATGGCAAGACAGCCGTAGAGGCTGAGGAGGGCGAGGGCGTCATCACGCTGAAGATCCCTCACAAGACGCGGTTCCTCACCATCAAGCATCCTGACTACGGACAGACGGTGTGGCGGGTGCCTAAGAAGTATCTGAAGAAGAAAAAGCACTACCGTGCGACGCTCGACGCCTACGACCCCTTGAAGGAGTATAAGGTGCAAAAGCAGTGGGTGCTGTTCCGGCTGTGGCCGAAAAACGTCATCCTCACCGTCGACAGTACACGGATGAGGTTGCAGGAGACTGACGTCGTGCAGCAATATCTGGCGGTAGGCATGCACCACTACACCGTGGAAGCACCCTTCTACGAGGCCGTGACGGACTCGTTTGAGTTGACGGACAGCGTGAAGCTGGAAATACCGGTTCGCCTGCAGCCGTTCTATTCGTACCTGACGGTTAAGGTGCCGTGGAAAGGTGCCGACGTCTATATAGACAATGTGCTGGCGAAGAATGCGCAGACGACGAGCCAGCGTCTGTCGGCGGGCGTCCATCATGTCGCCCTCTTCTGGGGGCCTGACTGCTACTACGAGAACATGGTTGTCGTGGATAGTGCCGCCAAGAAGGTGCTGGATATCAAACTGGAGGAATTGCGCCTGCGGCGCCTGAAGAAACAGGACCGTGTGCAGACAAAGACGGTCGTCCAGGACGCTACGCCTGACAGTACGACAAGTAGTAGGGTAGCGTCAAAGCGGGCTGCCGGCATGAAGACGGCCACGGTGTATGCTCCGGTGACACTCCACGTTGCCGACGACAGTACCGAGGTGTGGATAGACCGCGCACCGATGGGACGTGGCGACTGGCAGGGACAGTTAGCACAAGGCTTCCACCTCGTCACGACGAGAAAGGACGGTCAGGAGTCGGTGCCTACCTATCTGTGGGTGGAGAATGATTTCCCTGTAGAAATGAACCTGGCCGTGCCGCAGACCAGTTACGGTCTGTTGAACATCCACAGCAATGTGATTGGTGCCAAGGTGTTCATCAACGGTCGACAGGCAGGTGTGACGCCCTGTGTCGTACAAGGTATCGATGCGTCCCGCGTCTGTGAGATCTGCCTCCAGAAGGAGGGTTTCAAAGAGAAGAAACAGAAAGTTCGCCCCAAGCGTAACGATCTGCTGAACGTGTATTTTAAACTAAAAAAGAAATAGAGCTATGAGAAGGAATGTAGCCAATATGATAGGCGAGTGTAATAGCAAGATGAATGGCTATGCCGTGTTGCTGAACTACAGATATATGAATCTGTGTGTGAAGGCTGAGCCGGCCTCCCTGTTGAACGTCTCTGTGGTGTGTGAAGACCGTCCGCTCGATATTGAGCAGGTGGCCGATGTGACCATCAGTCCCGACGATTTCCATTTCGAGGTGTATCCCAAGGACAGTGATCTGCTGACAAAGATTGCATTGGCCATCAAGACGTCCCACCCGGAGTTCAAGCAGGAGGTGAAGTCGGTTGACGAAAACCCTGACGACTCTTCCGACGACGGGAAGTATCTCTTGTTGCAGATGCCGGAGGTGGACGACGACCGTCACGACCTGCTTGTCAATGGCGTTGGCGCCTTGTACGACGAGTGCAAGGTGAAGCTCGACACGAACTTCCAGGCTTATACGACCAAGATCACCGCACAGCTTGTCGGCTGTCCAGCAGAAGAGTTGGACGAGGCCAAGGCTGCTCTTCAGGAGGTGAATGACAAGTATGCGGAGATGATCAAAGGTTTCCGTGAGGAAAAAGAAAAGGAAATAGAAGAGGCATATCAGAAATATCAGGAGGAACGCACCCGTCGCGAAACCCAGGAGAAGGAAGAGGCGGAGGCTCACGGCAAGGACAAGCCGTGGAACCTTGATATGAATAAGGATGTCGATGAATAGTCCTTTCAGTCAGAATAGAGTAGGGGATGCCCGGGTGATGGTCGTTGGCTGTGGAGCCTTGGGCAACGAGGTGCTGAAACACTTGGCACTGTTAGGGGTTGGTCACATCACGGTCGTCGACTTCGACCGCGTGGAGCCAGACAACCTGAGCCGCTCTGTCCTGTTCTCTGAGGACGATGCCCGTGAGGGCCGCTATAAGGTAGAGGTCGTGGCCGACAGGCTGCGGCGCCTCAGTCCCGCCACCGAGGTACAGCCTATCTGTGGGGATATTGCCTATGACGTGGGACTGGGACTGATACGAACGATGGATGTGCTCATTGGTTGTGTAGACAATCGCTGGGCACGTTACTGCATCAACCGCCATGCGATGAGAGCCGGCGTCCCCTGGGTGGACGGCGGCATCGACGGTTTGGAAGGTACGGCGCGCGTGTTCATGCCGGGCGAGAACTGCTATGCCTGCAACTTAGGCCCGGAGGGACTGAAGGATATGACCCGTCGCCTGTCGTGTGCTGGTGCCATCCGCAGGAATGTGGAGGCCGGGAAAGCGCCGACCACGTCCATAGCGGCTTCGGTCATTGGAGCCGTGGAGGTGCAGGAGGCTCTGAAAATCATCCATGCCCAGGGCGATTGGACGTCTCTCTGCGGCAGGATGTTCTACTATGAGGGTCAGCACCTGACGACGCGTCTTGTCGGCTTCAAGGCTTACGACGAAGACTGCGCCGTCCACGACCGTTGGGAACCTGTCCGCAGGGCGGCACTGACGGTCACGATGACGGTGGATGAGGCTTTGGCGTTGCTGCAGGCCGAGTTGCAGGCGCGTCAGGTGCTTGTCAGTCTGACTGACGACTGTTTCGTCGACTATGTCGTGCGCCGCGACGACGACTGCCGTTACGAGGTGATGCTGCCTGGGCGTCGTGTGGCTGCCTTTGTCGAGCAGGACAAGGCGCTGAATGGCATCCCCTTTAGCGGGATGTATCAGCATGAGTGGAGAGAGATAGCATCTGACTTCCCCTACAAGTGGCTGACGCTCGCCGACTTGGGTGTACCCCGCCAGGCCGTGCTGATAGTGACCACCGAACAAGGAACTAATTATATTGAGATAGCATGAGACCTGTAGACAGAATACCGGAAATTAGGGCTGAGATGTTGCTGAACTATCTCTACCCGGAGCTGGCCACCAAATGGATGGTCAGCGATAAAGGTAGTTTCTACCGGAACTACAACGACGACATCATGTCGCTCTATTTAGACGAGCGGCGGGTGGAGCTGTCGCGCGACGGTTTCCTGAAGCTGTTGCCTGAGGGGGTGCTGTGTAATGACGATGAGTTCAAGAAAGGCGATACTTTAGAGAAATACAAGGAACTCAAGCGGCGTGAGCATTTGTTGAACGAGGCCTTCCTGCCTTTCGACACGTTCCAGTTCCGCTATTTCCTGCAGATAGAGCGTCAGGTGTCCGGCTTGCTCAACGACAAGTTGGAGTATATCCTGAGGCACTATTTCGACTATGATATAGAGGCAGAGCAAAACCCATACGTCAAGCGGGTGGCCGTGCTGTTGCCCTTTGCCAAGCAGTGGCGTGGCGACTTCGGCATGGTGCGCAACCTCCTGTCCGGTCTGTTCGACTGTGAGGTGCTGATGCATCAGGGCCGTTACAGCTATTCCGACACCTCGCGTCGTTGGCTGCCATTTGTTAGGTATGATCTGCTGATCGAGGGTCTGGAGCCCGAAGCGTTCCGCGAGCTTTACGGTCATCTTCAGCCGCTAAAGACTTTCCTGAGCGACTGGTTCATGCCGGTGGAGGTGGTCTGCCAGATTAATATCAAGGAGTACAATCAGCCCCAGCAGGTGAACACGCGGCTGGTGCTCGACTATAACAGTGAAGTGATTAAATAAGGAGAAACAAGACTAAATATATATATTATGGATGTAAACGCGAGAATCAACTGGATGCCTGGAATGGAGCTGACAAGCCAGACCTTCCTGAACATGGACGAGAATCTCGACTTCCGTCAGCAGATGGCTCTGCGCGCTGCTCTTGGCGGCAATCGTATGGGGTTGCTGCCGGGTGCCCCCTTCTGCAACGAAGGCATGTTCGTGAAGAACAAGTTCGAGATAGAACGTTTCAAGTGTCTGGCCGTGTTGCCGTCGGGCAGGATTATCGATGTTGATGAGAGTGTCAGCCTCCCCATCCCGATGCTTTACGGTAGTACCTATTATCTGGCCGTCGGTGTCGGACAGGGACAGGTGGAGTACGAGAAGGACGGCGTTCCCTTTGTGCGTCCGCAGTACGAATTCTCTATCCGCCCCATCAACGAGATTGAGAAGGAAGACCTGTTCCCGGTGGTCCGCTTTATGGTGGAAGGCGGCGTTTTCTCCTTCGACACCAACTTCATCCCGCCCTGCCTCCTGCTGTCGGCTGACAAGCGCTTCTCGACATATATCGCCAAGTATATCGAACGGTTAGAGACGCTGACCACCCACGCCAACCTTGAGGAGGGTGAGGGCAAGCGTGCGCTGCTGAGGTATATGTTCCATCTGCGGGGCTACAACATGCAGGGCAGCGTACAGGAGTTCGTATCGCTGATACAGGAGATTGTGCAGGCCCTGGACTACTATGTCGTCACGCCCCATATTGAACAGCCGCAGCACGTCAAGCAGCCGTCACAGTGCGACATACAACTCTGGCTGCAGTGGGTCGACAGCTATATGGCAGGGGCGCTGAGCATCCTCGATACCGTGGTGCTTGAAGACAACACCATCGACTACTTCGCCCTGTTGGAGCAAGCCAAGAAGGAACTCTACGAGCGCCTGAACCCTGAACTCTATGAGCGTTTGTTGAACAATATCAAGGACGAGTTGCGCGAAGAACTGCTCCAGAAGATGCGCGACAATATGAACGACTATATGGAACGCACATTGCGTCCGCAGTTGCATGATATACTGACTTCTGAGTTGTCCGATTCGCTGTATGAGCGTATCTACACCCAGCTCTTCGAGCATCTTTTCAACGCCCTGTTCATTCCTGAGCCGGCAGAGAAGGAATTCGTACCTCTTATTTAATTGATGAAGATTCGACTATGAGAAGTATTGTTATCCCGCTCGCGATCAACCATAAAGGTCTGCAGCAGACTACCGACCCCAAGACAGCTATCGACCAGACGCTGTCTTTGCTCATGAGCACGCCGTGCTACAGCTGTGCTGCCGACCCCGAATTTGGTTTTATCTTCAACAATATGCGTTTCGAGATTTTCAACGAGAACGAGGGCGTCGTCTATAACTCATCCGACTCCTCGAGCATCTTCGAAGGAAAGGAGGGACTTTATGACAAGAAGATTACGGGTTCGTCCAAGAACCTCAATACCTTTGCCTCAGAGTTGAAGCGTACTATCAACAAATACGAGCGTCGGTTGAAGAGCGTCTCGGTGTCGATGACCTATATCCGTGAAGAGCGTAAGATCTATATCACGGTGAAGGGCATCATTGTCGAGACCGAGGCCGACTACCAGTACACGACAACCTTAAATGTTTGGAACTAAGATATGAAACAAACGATATTTGAAACACGTCAACGGGCCAGTGAAATACTGAAGGAGACCATTGCCATCTGGCGCCAGAGCGATCAGAGCGACTATTTGGAAGGTATAGAGGACGACCCCATCTTCTCGCTGCTGATGATGGCGTTGGCCTATCGTGCCAATGAGTCAGAGGGTGAGATAGAGCGCCTGAAGTCTGAGGTCCTTGACGAGTTCGCCCGACTGCTGGCACCCTATGAGGTGGGACACGCCATTCCCGCCACGGCCGTTGTGAAGAACGAGCTGTCGGCAGGCGTTACTGAGCAGACCTTCGGTGCCGACACGCCGTTTATGCTGGCCGACTATCCTTTTGTACCCCTGCTTGAGACGCGTGCCATCAATGCCAAGGTGCAGTCTATCGTCAGAATGGATGGTCGCCGTTGGAAGGTGACGATCGACTTTGCCTATCCCGTGTCCGACCTGTCCTTGTTCAGCTTTGCCATCACCGACCTTAACTTCAAGGACTTGGAGGTCACCGTCAATAAGCAGCCGCTGCCGCTCATCAAGCCGTGGGACTATTCCGAACTGCCTTTCTCGTCGTGCTTCTCGCTGAACGCCATGACCTACAACCGCTCGCAGGTGTACAACCCCTCGATGTTGCCGATGGACCTGTTTGCCCGCCAGAACGTCCGTATGTTCTGCGTGGCCAAGCATAACCCGGCCAGCATCCTGCCTGTGGATGCCGAGAAGCTTGACCTGATTTTCGAGTTCTCTGGTATTTCAGATAATTTCCCATTCGACAAATCGCGCATTGCACTCAACACGACCGTGCTGGTCAACGCCCAGATACACGAGACGACGCTGTCGGCCCAGATGCCCATCGCCCGTCTGGCCGGTTATACCGACGACGACAGCGTGAGTTCAGCCACCTCGCGCCAGTTCCTCCATCTGCTACAGCCGCTCGACATCCAAATCTTCGGACAGACGGAGTTGGAGGTGCGCCGGGCTGCTTCCGACCGTTTCAGTCAGGGCAGCCTAGTGAAGCTGTTGAATACCATCCTCACGAAATACCGTTCTGACTTCTATGCCTTCCAGAATGTCAAGGAGCTGTCTACCGACAAGGTGCTGTACAACCTGCAGGAGCTGCTCACCAAGCTGATGGAAGCCAGTCAGGAAGACCCCATGCGCAATGTGTCGGGCGTCTATGTGCTGTTGCATCACAGGGCCCAGATGCGCGATAAGGACTTCAGCCTGTCCTTGAAATACCTGACGACGGCGGGGGCTGCCGTGAACAACACCCTCAACCAGTCGTCGACGTTCATACCGCCCTCGGGCTTTAACCGTACTGGCACGCATCTGATTGCTGCGCCAGTGCCGGGTACTGACGAGATTGGCGAGAGCAGTATGCAAACGATGCTGCGCTACTATATGCTTACCAGCGACCGCATCGTCACTCCGGCCGATATCCGGGTGTTCTGTTACAAGGAGCTGATGATCCGCTACGGCATCAGCAACAGCATGGTGAAGCAGATACGTGTCAACCACCGCCAGACGATTGACCGTCGCGACTGTGGCTACGAGATACTCGTCGAGGTGGTGCTGGCTGACAGCTCCTTTATCAAGCGCAACTTCGCCGACCGTCTGTCTGTCGCTGAGATGATGCTCCAGAAGATGCTCGAAGTGCGAAGCACCAACATTTATCCGATTACTGTTACCATCAAAATAGAAGAATAATCAAAAGAGTATAAGATATGGAAGAATTCCTGTTGGATCTCATTTACAAGAACAAGACCGTGAAGTTCAGGGTCGTCAACCCCGACGCCCCGCTGAGCACGCTGATGAACAACCTCCGCCATGCCGTAGGCAACGACGGTAAGCTCATCTTCGACTTCCCGTCGATTGACAATACCGGCGCACCGATTGACTATTTCTTCGGCAAGGAAGATCCCGAGGTGCACGAGGTGCGGGTGTTGCGTCCGCGTATTGGCAAGGACGACCAGACATTGGCCGACTATAATGTGAAGAACGGCGATAAGCTTTTCCTTGTCCCCGACCCGTTCCCGGGTTGAGGCTGTCAGAGGCTTGCCGATAAGAGTCTGTATGATGCGTAGCGACGACTTTGACCCGCAACGACTCAGCGGCCGCAACCGGCGGCTGCTGTACGAGTGGCGCCGACTGGAACAGCAATTGTCCCGTCGGCCCGACATCTGTTGCCGTGTCAGTCAGCGCAATGCCGAGGGACTGCCGACAGGCTATCTCGTCGACTACCGTCTGCGCAGTATCAGCGGTGTTGAGCAGGTGGAACGGCTGAACGAGCCGGGCGTCGCCAACAAGCCGCTCTTCAGCGACGGTTTCCTCATGCAGATCGACCTGCCGGCCAATTACCCCTGCGTCGACGGCGCGCCCGTCTTCCGCTTTATGACCGAAGACACGTCAGGCTGCCCCATTGCCCATCCCTGGCATCCCAACATCCGCTATTTCGGCGAGTTTGCGGGCCGGGTGTGCATCAACCTGACCGACACCTATACCGACTTGGCCTGGGGTGTGGAGCGGGTGGCCTCTTACCTGACCTACGAGACCTATCACGCCTATCAGGAGCCTCCTTATCCCGAGGATATGAAGGTGGCGGCGTGGGTACTGCGGCAGGGCGAACCTAACGAATGGATATATTTCAATCAATAAATAGCATATCATATCATCATGAACAAGATACAGAGACTATGCCTTTTGCTGGTCAGTTGTGGACTCCTGTCGGTAGCGAGGGCCCAGACGGTGAAGGATATCACGGTGAGTGCCGACAATCCCTTTACCGACAACATCGCACTGATAGAAGACTCGCGCGACATGGACCTGATGGTGAAGTTCGTTTTCAACGAGGAAGCCAATCAGCTCACCGTCAGCCTGATTTCCTATCGCAACCTGTTTGTCTTCCGTGAGGACACGCGCTACAAGGGGACTGTCAAGTGCCGTAAGAAACTCCGTCCCGACCGCTTCCCCTATATGGTGGAGGCCGAGCCGGGCACTAAGTTTAAGCTCAGCAAGTCCTTCCGCCGCTCTCTGCCCAAGCCCCGTAAGAAGTACGTCTTCAAGCGCTGGGTGGAGTACGAGGGACTGCAGCCGGAGCCGATGGAGTACAAGATGGTGAACGACTTCATCGAGCAGACCTTCGACATCAATGGCAAGCGCGATGCCGTCACCATCACGTTGCGCGACCTGATGGTGATGGAGGCTGTCCGCAAGAACGAGAACAAGCCGCCCGTCTATTGGCTCTTCTTCCATAAGGACATGAATCTCAAGTATCAGATACACATCCAGCGCAATCCCTGCTTCGGCCTCGACGAGGAGCTTGCCGCTGCCGAGAACGCCAGCGATGGTATTGCGAAGGCCTATTCCACCTTCAAGTCAATCTATGCCACCGGACAAGTTGCCGACGAGGAGAAACTGAAAGCCTTTACCGATTTGAAGGGTGCCCTGCTGAAGCAGTACGAGCGTCTCGACGTCGTGTCGCCCTGCTCGGCTATCCAGTATGCCCGCGACCGCTATAACAGCTACGTCGACTCCATCGCTGCCGTCCGTTGTGTCGTCACCCGCAATGATGATGAGGCCGGAGGTGCAGGAGACGCCGGATTACTCGCCGATGAATTCGATACCAAGACCGTGCTCTCCAATGCCCGACAGATAGACAATATGGTGGCACGCTGGCTCTCCTCCACCGATTCTATGGAGCGTCAAGACCTGAAGCAACGCTGTCAGTCTCTGATAGATGTCACTTCCGAGATGATAGGCGGCAGGAGAAGCACTACGGAGAGTCAGCGGAGTGCCATTGGCGTGTTCCGTGCAGCAGAACGTTACTTTAAGAAGACGGTTAAATGATGAAGAGGATGCTTGTTCAATGTAAAGATGTCATGCTGAGGGCATTGCTGGCCGGCATTTTCCTCCTCTCGTCCGAGGCGGGATGGGCGCAGGTAGACGTGTTGCTGCCCGACTCTTCGTCGAATGCCGTGACGCTTCGTGTGCAGCAGTTCATCGACGACCTGAAGACGCTCGAGAAGGACTGTCACGACGTGATAATGGTCAAGGACGCGTCGCAGTTGCAAGAGTCGCAGGTCTCTGCCTATGAGTGGCGCATCAAGTCGATGGACGAGAAACTGCAGACGTTCAACAGCTGCTGGAACACCTATTTCCTCGCACAACAGTATGAGATAGCCGCCCATGACGACCTGATGGAGCGCGTCGCACAGCTCGACGTGCTGAAACAGGCCGTCACCGACTCCATTGCCGCTCGGAAGAATGACTGCGCGGCTCTTCGCGACTTCCTCGCCAGCGAGGCTTTTATCATGCCTTTGGACACCACCTATAAGCGTTTGTACAGCCGGGCCTCGAAGCTGTCGCTAATAGCCAAGGCCGCCCCGATGCTCGAGAAGTTGAAAGCCTCCGAGCAGATGACCTTCGCCGATGTATCGGCCCATTATACCAAGGCGAAAGAGGCGGTCGGCCTGATGCCTGTCTTGGCGCCGCGCATGGCCGCCCTCGACGAGAAGTACATCAGCCTGAAGGCCATGTCTGAGAAAATCCAGGCGATGGCCTACAAACCTTTCATCCAGCGCATCAAGGACTACCTGTTAGGCTTTGCGGCTGTTGCCATCCTCCTGTTGTTCTTCAACCTGTTGGTGTCGCGATTGATGGCCGTCAAGAAAGCCTACAAGTCGATGAAGCAATATAAGAATTTGTTAAAGACGAACGAACAAGAGAATTATCCCACGATATAGACTATGAAAAGATTCGATATGACCATCAGTAAATGCAGACTCCTGCTGGCGATGCTCGCCGCCGTGTGTCTCAGTGGCTGTGACGATGTGTTCCCCGAGGCCGACGACGGCAGTGGCTTCTTCCTCGAAGAGACCACGAAAAAAGAGGAGGCCATTCGGTTTATCAAGACCGACTTCTCGCCCGACTACAAGACCTTCTGCCTGACGGCTGAGGTCGCTCACGACCTTGGCCCTTATTCGCTCACCGATACGAGTCTCGTCAAGGTGAAGGTTCGGGAGACCATCAACGGCATCGACGTTCCCCAGTCGGCACGTTCCCAGCTGACGTCCATTGTCAATGTCGAGGGCGACATCATCTACAAGACGAAACTCAAGATGTTAGCGGTTGTCGACCTGACGCTGCCGCAGGAGATGATCGACATGGAGTATAAGAATGTCATCATGGCCTCGTCCAGCTTTACCCACGACAACCTCTACCTCGCCTTTATGTATGGCGACTATCTGTCGGAGACGATGCCGGCTTCCGACTACGTTTTAGAGAACTACTTCGTCCATCAGGACTACGACTACAAGTACCTCTTCCGCTCAGTCCTGGACAAGCACGACGAGATGGTCCAGCGCACCGGGCCTTGGGCAGACGCGAAGGCCATGCTGTTAGTGGTCATGTCCGACGGTAAGGTCTATTTCGACGACGACCGGCCTATGGACCCGCTGCACTACCAGCTCCAGGAAAAACTGATTGAGACCGGCAAGCCGGCCGATGCGAGTTTGATGGTTGAGTATGTCAACATGGCTTCTGCCCTCAATCCTAACGAAGACGAAAGTGTGCTGACGCTGTTCTGCAACCGCCACAACGGTGGCTACCAGCCGAGGTTCAGCTGGGTCGACATCCGCCACCAGATTGACAAGATGGCGGGCGTAGAGATTGTCGATAACCAGTTCTACTTCACCAATCCCGACTTCAAGCTCTATCGTGGCGGCACCAACAAGCTGTCGCTCGACTTCTACGATGCCAAGACCGACAGCATCTTCACCACGGCGACGGCGAAGATCAAGTTAGGCAGCGTCTACGACCCCATCATCGTCAACGGCCACTCCTTGGCTTACGTCGTGGCTCAGGGCTGTGCTATCGGTTTGTTGCTCATATTGTTCCTCTACCTCATCTTCCAGTTCCTCATCCCTTACATCCAGTACCGTCAGTTCCTGAAGCGCTACGTCGTCAGCTACTCCAATCCGAATATGTCCGTCGAGGGTGTCATGGTGGGGCAGTCCTGCTATTATTGCAAGGCACCCTACGAGGAGGGCGACGAGGTGGTGGTGAAGTGCGAGCACACGATGCACAAGACGTGCTGGGACGAGAATCGCTACCACTGTCCGGAATACAGCGACCGCTGCAAGAAGGGGCATCACTACTATAACCACGTCAACCGCTTCGACCCACACAACGCCATGTTCTATATGCGCTGGATACTGGCGGCCATCGCGGCAGCCATCGTGGCCTGGGCCTGCTTCACCGTGGGCGTCTATAAGCTGGTAGGCAAGTTGCAGATGTGGTTAGCCTACGATGTATTCTCTGCCGCGAATACGCCAGCCGACCTGATGGAAGCCTTCGAGGGTAGTGGCATCGACATTTATCAGCTGCCGTCCTTCGGACTGACCATCGGCTTCTTCCTCACGCTCGCCATGTGTATCCTGACCACTTGGCACCGACGTATACGCTTCAAGACCCTGGTGGTGCTACTCAGGGCGGTGCTGGCCTCCTTAGGCAGTTTCTTCGCCTTCCTCATCACCTCGCAGATCCTGGCCCTCATCGGTGCGACGGAATATTCGGCCTTCTTCGACTGGATTCCGTGGACTATCACGGGCTTCCTCATCGTCTATGCCGCCACCTACGACACCCGCATCCGTGCTCATAAGGTCATGGTGTTCGTAGCCGTCGTGTTAGGCATTCTGTCGATGTACGTCTGGGGCTTCATCTTCTACGGCAGTATGTACGACTTCCGTGTGCTGTTGCTCTTCAGCTATATCATCTTCGCCGTGGGACTGGCGCTCTGCATCGCCTCGCGGGCTCCTCACTCCAACCATTACTTCCTCCACGTCAGTGGTGCTATCAAGGAGATGGACGTTGCCCTCTACAAGTGGTTCCGTAACGACGAAGACGGCGTCGTCACCATCGGACGCTCCATCGACTGTACCCTGCAGTTGGCGTGGGACCCGATGGGCAACATCGCTCCCGTCCAGGCCGAGCTTCACCGTCACGGTGACGTCATCACGCTCTATGCCGTCGAGGATGGTGTCTTCGTGAAGGACAATCGTCCGTTGCCCGTCGGCAAGCCGATGAAACTCTACCACGGCGACAGCTTCCAGATAGGCCGCACCACCTTTACTTACATCGAAAAAGATTTATAAAAAAACAATAATACAATGAACGAAAAAGAGAACAAGCAGCAGGGACTGCAGATTGAATTAACGCCCGACGTAGCTCAGGGCGAGTACGCTAATTTCGCCATCATCACCCACTCGTCGAGCGACTTCGTACTCGACTTCGCCCGTGTGCTCCCCGGTGTGCCCAAGGCCCAGGTCAAGAGTCGCGTCATCTTAGCTCCCGAACACGCCAAGCGCCTGTTGGCCGCTCTGCAGGAGAACATCATGCGTTACGAACGTGAGTACGGACAGATAAAGATTCCTAATCAGGAACCGCGTACCATTGCACCCTTTGGCACAAGTAAGGGAGAAGCATAATTTTGAAGTAAGAAGTAAGAGGTAAGAAGAAAGAAGTATGATTACAAAAACTCGCGAAATCTCATGGTCTAAAAACTCGCGAATCAAGTAATCATACTTCTTACTTATTCCTTCTTACTTCTTACTTATTGAAGTGAGATAGTCGGTGGGCGTCATGCCTGTCGCTTCCTTGAACTTCTTCTGGAAGTAGCTGCGATCGCTGAAGCCGCAGTATTCGGCGATGGCCTCGTTGCTCCAGCCCGACTTCTCGGTCATCAGGCGCTTGGCGTCGTCGATGCGCAGGTCGTTGATCCAGTGCGTGTATTTCATGTTGCGCTGCTTCAGCCATAGCGTCAGGTGATAGCGCGGCACGCCGATGGCCGTTG
Source organism: uncultured Prevotellaceae bacterium (assembly GCA_902800495.1). Taxonomy (GTDB): domain Bacteria; phylum Bacteroidota; class Bacteroidia; order Bacteroidales; family Bacteroidaceae; genus Prevotella. The sequence continues at coordinate 19,805 of CADCET010000025.1, read as the reverse complement.
CCGCTGCCGGCATGGTGATGCCGTTCTGGCGGTAGCCACCCTCAGCCGTCCACCGCTTCACAGCCTGCTCCACGCGCTGTAGGTTTTCCTGCATCTGCTCCGTCGCGTCCTCGTCGGCCTCGGCCTCCTCCTGGTCTTGCCGCTCCGTCTGTTCCTCGTTCTCCTTGACCTCGGCCACCTTGCTCGACGCCGAGCTGGCCACGTAGAGACAGAAGCTGTCTACGAGGTAGAAGATGCCGCCGAAGATGGTCAGCGAGAAGATCATCAGCCACCAGCCGTTGGTGAAGATGATGGGCGGCACTATCAACGCGAAGAGTGCTAACACCACGATGCTCACCTCCATCCAGCTCAGCAGTCCGTCGGTGTCGCGGTCGTAATAGTCCTGCAGTGCCTGCCGCAGCCCGCGCAGCTCCCTGATATGGCGGAAGAAGTAGTAGGTCTGCATGCCCGCATAGAGGACGCTGGCGCCCCCCTCGGCCCATATCAGTATCGGACTTTGTGCCATCAGCGGCTCGCCGTCGGTCTTCAGTCCTACGAAGAGCAGCGTCATCGCCGCTATCCACGTGGGTACACCTATATATCTGTCGACGTTGTTCACGTGGCTCTCGTTGAGCAGGTAGAGAATAGCCAGCGACAAGAGGTTCGTGCAGGGAATGAACACAGCCAAGTTCAGCATGATGGCCTGTGCCACGTGCCCCGTGTTGCGCAGCTGTAGCGTGTACTGAATCAGGAACTGCACGGCCAACAGAGCCATGCACGCCGTCATCAGCCAGCGTGTCTTGCTTAACGAAACCTTGTCTACCGTCTTCACCGGCAGCAGCAGTAACTTCAGCGTGAGCAGTATCATCAGCACCAAGGCTGTAAACTGTACTTGTGTCATTTCAGTTGCAAAATTACTGTTTTTTTTCGGATTAATCGATAAAAAACGGGTGTTTTTCTACAATTTACACACCCTTTTATTGTATTTTCCACACCAATGCCGCAAATTACACGTCATGTTTCGTGATTTTACCTTATCTTTGCACTCGTTAAAAGACAAATTAATCAATTCAAAACCTTAACCAATTTCAAAAGTAAGCTCATGGAGCTGCAACTTTATTTCACAGTATTGTATTTAGCCGGGGCTGTCAATATATTGATAGCCCTGGTTTTGATACATAACAATGTCTACTATGCCGACTACGACGTCTACCGCCGCTCGCGCTCGTTGGTAGCCCTCAACTACGTCATCTTCGCCATCGGCTTCTTCCTCCATGCTTACTTCTCCCTGCGACTCACGGCGCCCATCGCTGCCTCGGCCCTCTCCATCGCCTATTTCCACAGCGGTGGCGTGCTCTTCGGCTGGAGTCACATCTCGCTGATGCGCCCCGACTATATGACCCGCCGCGTCGTCGTCCGCGACCTCCTCATCCTCGCTCTCGGCCTGGTATGTTACGCCGCCGTCGGCCTTACCTCCCTCAGCCCCGCTGTCGGCCTTACCTCCCTCCGCCCCGCTGTCGGCCTTACCTCCCTCCGCCCCGCTGTCGGCTGTGCTGCGGCGGTGCCGCAGCCCCTCTCCCTTCCCCTCTCGTTCCTCATCTTCTTCGCCCACGCCACCTATATCGCTTACAACTTCTACCGCACCTACTATCTGGTGGGTCGCACCATGGAGCAACGGCCGGCCGACGATGTGGCCTGGTGGACGCCTGAGAAGAAGCGCACCGTGCTGGGCCGTCATCACTCGTTCGTCATCGGTTGCCACCTTATTATAATATTCGGCTTGGGCAGTATCGCCATCACCGCCGCCTTTCCGCACGACATCTGGCCCTACACCCTGCTCACTGCTGCCGGCATCGCCGTCTTCAGCTACATCTTCTACGCCCTCGTCGAGTACGGCGCCGTCATCGACTCCGCCACCTGCGCCACTGAGGACGCAGCCAACGAATAAACCAACGTACATTCCTTGATGGCAGCGGACTGATAAAGACTGATCCAGACTGACGCGGTAATCCGGTAACGTCCCACTCAGTCCGTTGCATATTTAGAACAGCATATAACAACCATAAACCATAACCATTAATAATAAAATGATACGATTTAAGAACATCTTCCTGGCGCGTGCAGCCATGACGCTACTCGTCGCCGTGCTCACTGCCGCGACGGCGTGGGCACAATCACTTACGGGTAGCGGCACAGCGGCTGACCCGTACATCATCAACAGCGATGCCGCCTATGAGGCGTTTGCCACAAAACCTGCCTATTGGGCCAGCGGTGTCTATGTGCGGCTTACTGCTGATGTGAGCACCACTAAGATGGTGGGAACAAGTTCCTACAATTTCCAGGGCTATTTCTTCGGCAATGGCCATACGCTGACAGTCAATCTGTCCAGTTCTGCCGAGTTTTGCGCCCCTTTCTGTTATGCCGAAGGTGCCACTATCATAGGCCTGCACACAGCAGGAACAGTGACCACGAACAGCTTTAAGTACGGCAGCGGCCTCATTGGCGAAGCCCGCACTAACGTAACTATCCGCAACTGCTGGAGCAGCGTCACCATCGTCAGCGATGTCTCTGGCGACGGCACTCACGGTGGTTTTATTGGCGTATCGGGCACGAATGTTGTCATCAAGAACAGCCTCTTCGACGGTGTCATCTGCTGCACCAGTGAGAATCGTACCAATTCGTGCGGCGGCTTCGTGGGGTGGCGCAACAATGCGCTCACCATCGAGAACTGCCTCTTTGCCCCTGCAGCTATCCCCGAAGGCAAGTATGCTATCGGCTCCTCCGGTACCTCCACCTTCGCGCGCAATGATAATCCGACACTGACCAACAGCTACTACACTACCGCCCTCGGCACCACGCAGGGCACGGCCGTTGACTCGAAGAACGCTACTGAACTCGCCAGCGCCCTCGGCAGTGGCTGGCAGGTGAGCGGAGAAAACGTCGTTCCCGTCATGGTCAGCAACAACCTGGCCGATGCCATCATCAGCGGCGTAGAACCTTATTATTTATATACGGGTTCGGAGATTCCCGTGACTTATACTGTGACCGATATCAACGGTAACTTGCTGACCCTCGGCACTGACTACACCGCTACGTTCTCACCTGCCACAGTGCAGGCCTCTGGCGACTACACCCTCACTCTCACCGGCACCAGCAACTACACGGGTACAAGAGTCATCAACTTCACCGTGGGCGACGGCATCCCCGTGACATCGGAGACCACCACCTTTAAAGATGGCCTGACCTACAAGGTTACGAGCAACGTGACTGTCAGCAGCCGTATCACCGTCAGCGGCACCGTGAAGCTCCTCCTTGGCGAAGGTACAACCCTCACTGCCTCTAAGGGCATTGAGCTGTCTAACGGCAACCAGCTGACCATCGACGGCACAGGCACACTCACCAGCAACGGCAACGCTCAAAGCAAATCGGGCATTGGTGCCTACGATGCGGGTACGCTCATCATCAATGGCGGCGTAATCAATGCCAAAGGTGGCCCTTACGCTGCCGGTATCGGCGGTGATGAACACAACGGCAACGGCGGCAGGATTATCATCAACGGCGGCGTGGTTAATGCCACAGGTGGTTCTTACGGTGCCGGCATCGGCGGCGGCCAGGACAGCTGGGGCGGCAACTACGGTCAGTGCGGCAACGTCACCATTAACGGTGGGCAGGTAACGGCAACTGGCGGCAACAGTGCTCCCGGTATTGGTCCGGGCTGCGACGCAGACTACTATAGTGGAACGGTGACACTTGGCTGGACTAACACTACCGACTTCATCTATGCCAGCAGCTACAGCGATAAAATCAGCACACTGACCTTCGCCGACGGCAAGCATTTCGTCCTCGACGGCACGACGACAGTCGCCACCACGTTGAACATCGGTGGTAAGACGATTGTTCCGTTAAGTGACGAGATGGGCAAAGACCTAACCTATGCAGTCATCACGGGTGTCGAGACCAGTTACAACTACACAGGTTCTGCTATCAGCATTGTCCCTGTTGTGAAGGACGCGAACAACAATACGCTGACCCTCGATACCGACTACACCCTCGCACTGACGCTGAACGGCGAACCTGCAACCGAGGTCAATGTACCGGGCGCCTACACTTTGACTCTTACCGCCAAAGACGGCAGCATCTACACAGGCTCAACGACGGTTAATTTCAGTGTTATCTCTACTGCTCCCACCGACCTAAAGCAGACGACATACGCAGCCGATGGTGGTACCATGACCTGGACGGAGAACGGCATTGCTACACAGTGGACGCTTCAGTACAGTACTAAGAGCGACTTCTCGTCAGACGTGACCACGGTGGAGAACCTCACTGCAACTACCTTTACTGCCACTGGCCTCACCGCAGAGACCACCTACTATGTGCGCGTGAAGTCTGTCGTCGGCTCTATAGCAAGCGAATGGTGTACTGGCCGTCTTGAACCCACTGCCACAAAATGGATAGGATTCGGATCAACGGTCTCTACAGGTGATGCCCCTACACAGTTAGGGTATAAATACTCGTTGAGCCAGCAAATCTATACCGCCGAGGAGATAGGCAAGGTTGGTGTTATCGAGAGCATCGCCTTCCGCATAACAGATAATACTGGAGGTCTTGTTACTCGTAACCTCGATGTCTATCTTGTACACACGGACAAGACGGCATTCTCTGGCCAATACGACTGGGTTAAAGTCAATGAAGCCGACAAAGTGTTCAGCGGCAACGTGGACCTCGCAAAAGATTCCTGGTTTACCATTACATTTGACGCACCTTTTGCCTACAATGGCACCAGCAACCTCGCTGTCGTCATCGACGACAACACGGGAACCAGTTCCGTAGCCCAATCATTTGCCGCCTATTCAGTTGACTCCTACAGCTTGATACGTGTAGGTTCGAACACAGCCGACTTCAACCCCCTAAGCTACAAGGCCGAAGGACTACGTTACAATCTCAGAAACCAGATACGCATCGGCTTCGGCCAAGTCTTGCAGTTGGCCGACAACGACAGTGAGGCGGCTGCTGACGACAAGAACGGCGCGAAGATAGAAGCCAACGACGCACAGAAAAAGAACGTGATGCTCGACGGCCGCACGCTGAAGAAGAACGGCGAGTGGAACACGCTCTGCCTGCCCTTCAACGTCGACCTGACTGACGAGAATTGTCCGCTCTACGGAGCCGAGGCCAAGACACTGACCGACGCCTCGATGAGCGACACGCATGTCACGCTGACCTTTGGTAATCCCGACAGCGCAACGGAGCCCGTCAGCGAGCTCAAGGCCGGTACACCTTATATTATTAAGTGGGCCGATGGCTCGGACATCGTGAACCCTGCCTTCACGGGTGTCACCATCGACAAGACCGACCACAGCATCACGGCGGCTAACGGCCAGGTGCAGTTCATCGGCTACTACGACGCCTTCGATATCAACGCCACCAACACAGACATCTATTATATGACGGCGGGCAATACGCTCCGACACACGGGCGTCGACCGCACACTGAAGGCCTGCCGCGCCTACTTCCAGTTCACCGAGCCCTCCAGTGCCCGCAGCATCGTCCTGAACTTCGGTGACGACGAGACCACGGCCATCAGAGATGCGGAAGCAAATTCTTCACTCTTCACTCTTCACTCTTCACTTTCAGGGTGGTATACCGTGGATGGCGTGAAACTCGACAAGAAGCCGACGTGCAAAGGACTCTATATCTTCAATGGAAACAAGATTGTGATACGCTAAGGATGTTTTTATGTCTAAGGAATTTAGGAATCAAGGAATATCGGCGCTCACGCCGAAGAGCCCTTCCTTAATTCCTTGATTCCTTAGACAAAAAGAAAGAATATACAACTCCTTTGAAATAAAAAATAGAACGATGAAAAAGAAAGAATATATGACGCCAGAGACTGTGGTGGAGACCGTGGTTCTGCAACAGATGATCGCCTTTAGCGGTGGCGACCAGACGAACGATGTCGTGATAGACCCTACACCCGACAATAGTTCCACCGACCAGATGTCGCGTGAACTCGACGTGTTTTTTGAATAGTTCGCGCACGCGCGCGTATTAGGATAAGGAAAGCTAAAAACATCCCACCCATCCCACCCATGTCGCTCCTAACTTCTCTGAAGGTTACGGGCGGGATGGGCGACATGGGCGGGGTGTTTTTGGGTTAAGACAACCATATATAGAGGTGAGAGGTGAGAGGTGAGAGGTGAGAAGTAAGAGGGAAGAGGTAAGAGGGAAGAGGTAAGAGGTACGAGGTGCGAAAACGTCACGGCCTCTCGTGAAAAAATATAAGCCTCTCGTGAAAAAATATAAGCCTCTCGTGAAAAAATATAAGCCGCTCGTGAATGTGAGAAGACGACTCCTTTGGGAAATTAGTCAGGTTAATGAGGGTTAAAAATATTATTTTATGTTAAATAGGCTATTGTAACCTGAAATTTCTTTTAATAGTATTAGGTGGAATCGGAAAATAATTGTACCTTTGCAGCCCGAATTCGCTTACAATGTAAGGGCGTATTGCGTAAATAGCTGAATATAAACAAAATAATATATATCAAAAATTAAAAATTAAAGTATTATGCCTACAATTTCACAATTGGTAAGAAAAGGCAGAAGGGTAATCGTCGACAAGTCAAAGTCACCCGCTTTGGACAACTGTCCTCAGCGTCGCGGTGTCTGCGTACGTGTCTACACAACGACCCCGAAGAAGCCTAATTCGGCTATGCGTAAGGTAGCCCGTGTTCGTCTGACAAACCAGAAGGAAGTCAACAGTTACATTCCCGGTGAGGGACACAACCTGCAGGAGCACTCTATCGTGCTGGTGCGTGGCGGTCGTGTGAAGGACCTGCCCGGTGTACGTTACCACATCGTTCGCGGTACGCTCGATACCGCCGGTGTTGCCAACCGTACCCAGCGCCGCTCTAAGTACGGTGCCAAGCGTCCCAAGGCCAAGAAGTAAGAACTGACCGGAGATGGTCAGACGGCCAATCAAAGAAAAAGAAACAAATCCGTTTTGCTGGAGTGTTATAAAGGTTGAGTAAATGCTCAAGAGCGAGCGTTGAAGAACGTGCAAGAACAGCCCCCAAGCAGACAAAAATCATTCAAACAAAAAAATGAGAAAAGCAAAACCTAAGAAGCGTGTGATCCTGCCGGATCCCGTGTTCAATGACAAGAAGGTGTCAAAGTTCGTAAACCACCTCATGTTCGACGGCAAGAAGTCGAAGTCATACGAGATTTTCTACAATGCCCTCAACACCGTAAAGGAGAAGATGAAGGACAACGAGAAGTCAGCTCTGGAAATCTGGAAGCAGGCTCTCGACAACATCACCCCGCAGGTGGAGGTGAAGAGCCGCCGTATCGGTGGTGCTACGTTCCAGGTTCCCACCGAGATTCGTCCCGACCGTAAGGAGAGTGTCTCGATGAAGAACATGATTCAGTTTGCACGCAAGCGTAGCGGCAAGTCGATGAGCGACAAGCTGGCTGCTGAGATTATGGACGCCTTCAACAATCAGGGTGGTGCCTTCAAGCGTAAGGAGGATATGCACCGCATGGCTGAGGCTAACCGTGCTTTCGCCCACTTCCGTTTCTAATCATCAACAAAGGTAATTAAGGTAAAGAGACAATGGCAAAACAAGATTTGCATTTGACGCGTAACATCGGCATCATGGCTCACATCGATGCCGGTAAGACGACCACATCGGAGCGTATCCTGTTCTACACGGGTAAGACCCACAAGATTGGTGAGGTACACGACGGTGCCGCCACCATGGACTGGATGGCTCAGGAGCAGGAGCGTGGTATCACTATCACGTCGGCTGCTACCACATGTAACTGGAACTATAACGGAAAGACGTTCAAGATCAACCTCATTGATACTCCGGGACACGTTGACTTCACCGCTGAGGTGGAGCGTTCACTGCGTGTGCTCGACGGTGCCGTGGCTACTTACTCGGCTGCCGACGGTGTGCAGCCTCAGTCTGAGACCGTATGGCGTCAGGCCGACAAGTACAATGTGCCGCGTATCGGTTATGTGAACAAAATGGACCGCTCGGGTGCCGACTTCTTCGAGACTGTACAGCAGATGAAGGACATCCTGGGTGCCAACCCTGTCGTTATCCAGGTGCCCATCGGCGCTGAGGAGAACTTCAAGGGCTTGGTAGACCTGATCAAGATGAAGGCTATCCTGTGGCACGACGAGACGATGGGTGCTGAGTACGACATCGAGGAGATTCCCGCCGACCTGCAGGCAGAGTGCGACGACTGGCGTAACAAGCTGCTCGAGGCTGCCGCTGAGTACGACGAGGCCCTGATGGAGAAGTACTTCGACGATCCCACCTCTATCACCGAGGAGGAGATTATCGCTGCTATCCGCAAGGGTACCATCGCTATGCAGTGTACACCGATGCTGCTCGGCTCTTCGTACAAGAACAAGGGCGTACAGCCCCTGCTCGACTACGTCTGCGCCTTCCTGCCCGCTCCTGTCGACGTCGAGGTGATCAAGGGTACCAACCCCAACACCGACGAGGAGGAAGATCGTGAGCCTTCTGAGGATGCGCCCACATCGGCCCTCGCCTTCAAGATTGCCACCGACCCGTATATGGGCCGTCTGGTGTTCTTCCGCGTCTACTCTGGTAGCGTGAAGGCCGGCTCTTACGTCTACAACCCCCGTTCGGGCAAGAAGGAGCGTATCAGCCGTCTGTTCCAGATGAACTCTAACAAGGAAATCCCCATGGAGTCTATCGACGCCGGTGATATCGGTGCTGGCGTAGGCTTCAAGGACATCCGCACGGGTGACACCCTCTGTGCTGAGGAGGCACCCATCGTGCTGGAGTCGATGACCTTCCCCGACACGGTGATTTCTATCGCCGTTGAGCCGAAGTCGCAGGCCGACGTGGCCAAGCTGGACAATGGTCTGGCTAAGCTGGCCGAGGAGGACCCGACGTTCACCGTACGTACCGACGAGCAGAGTGGTCAGACCATCATCTCGGGTATGGGTGAGCTCCACCTCGACATCATCATCGACCGTCTGAAGCGTGAGTTCAAGGTAGAGTGTAACCAGGGTAAGCCCCAGGTTAACTATAAGGAGGCCATCACGAAGACCGTCATGGGCTACCGTGAGGTTTACAAGAAGCAGTCGGGTGGTCGCGGTAAGTTCGCTGACATCATCGTCAACGTCGGTCCTGTGGACGACGACTGGGATATCGCCAAGGACGGCGGACTGCAGTTCGTCAACGAGGTGAAGGGTGGTAACATCCCCAAGGAGTTCATCCCCTCTATCCAGAAGGGCTTCGAGGCTGCCATGAAGAACGGTATCCTCGGTGGCTATCCCATGGATTCGCTGAAGGTTGTCGTCGTCGACGGTTCGTTCCACCCCGTTGACTCTGACCAGCTGTCGTTCGAGATTGCCGCCCAGATGGCTTACAAGGCTGTCTGCGCCCAGGCTAAGCCCGTACTGATGGAGCCCATCATGAAGCTCGAGGTGGTGACACCCGAGGAGAACATGGGTGACGTCATCGGCGACTTGAACAAGCGTCGTGGCCAGGTAGAGGGTATGGACGAGGCTCGCAGCGGTGCCCGTGTCGTGAAGGCTAAGGTGCCCCTGTCAGAGATGTTCGGCTATGTCACCGCTCTGCGTACCATCACCTCTGGTCGTGCTACCAGCTCTATGGAGTACAGCCACCACGCACCGCTCAGCAGCGCTATCGCCAAGGCTGTGCTGGAGGAGGTTAAGGGCCGCGCCGACCTGGTATAAGCGCTACATTCGTAGAACTATCATAGTGAATTGTCCTGAAGGCGATTTATCGCTTTCGGGACATTTTATTTGTTAGGGATAAAAAACAACAACTATGCTGGATAGACTCTTTCTACTGCTCTTTGCCACAGCTGTTGGCATACCGGCCCTAGCGACAGGGAAGGTAAGTTCTTGCCCTTGCGTACAGATCACACCTCAGCGTCTACCCGACCTGAACATACCACGCGAGGGACATGCCGTGTTCTGTGCCGGTGGCGAACTGATGGTGGCTGGAGGCCATACCAACGGCTTCGTGCCCACGGCCACGGCTGAGTATCTGATGGACGGCGAGTGGCATCAGCTGCCAATGACCTATACCCACGACCACGGTACGGCATTAGTGCTGCGTTCCGGGCAGGTTCTGTTGGCTGGAGGCAGCAAGGAGGAGATGGGCGTGGGTCAGTCGTTCGGCGTAGAGATGTACGACCCGGCAAGCCACTCGTTCACGGGTTTTGGTTGCCTAAGTCAGAAAAGGACGCTGGCATCGGCTATGGAGTTGGACAGCGGAAAGGTCATCATCACCGGTAACTGGTATGCCGACGATGTCGTTGAGGAGTTCGATGGTCAGAAGTTCTTTACTCCTGTCAAGCCCGTCACCGTAGGCCGCGTCGTTCCCTACCTTTTCCGAACATCGCAGGGTGATGTGCTCATCGTGGGCGACCGTGACACCCGTGACCACTTGGCCGACACCATTGTTGTCGACCGCCTGAATGGCGAACCGTTCACCGTACCGCTGCTGCAGCAGTGGAAACCGCTGACATACAATGCCCCCACAACCGCTGATGCCGGCTTTATCGGCGATGAGGCGCAGGGACGCTATGCCTACCTCATGGCTGTGAAAAACTTTGAGCGCACAAGCGATATACCGGAACTGAAGGGGCAACCGGCAGGGCAGATGGCCATCGTGCTGGTAGAGGACACCGCCTTCACACTGTTGCCCACCATCTGCCCCATACCAATGATGAGTCCGCTGGGCACTGGCCCCATCTTATATGACAGAGGCTACATCATGGCCGACCGCCGTGCACAGCAAGCCTACCTCTGCGGTGTCGACAAGGACAAGCGGTTCTATGTAGTTAGCATCGGCTACACCGAGCGGCCAGCTCCTTTGACGCTCTACTATACCGATCCGCTTCCCGACTGCGGTTTCTACGTTCCCTCGCTTACGCCACAGGGCAACCTGGCCATCGTTGGCGGCAGTTCGAAGAACGACTACGACTCTGACAACTTCACTCCTACGGCTTCGGCGTGGCTCATTCCCTTGGGTCGGCAGAACGACGTGACGACGGCTGCCAGTCGTTGGCCGGACAGTCTGCCGTGGTGCTTATTGGCCATCGGTGGCGTGATGTTGATCGGTGTATGGCTGTTTGTTCGCAGGCTGAAAACCAAGGTCGTGCCTCCTACCCGACAGACTGACAGCACTGAAAGTCGTAAAGAACAGTATGAATTTATCACCGACAATGGGAATGAAGAATTGCTGGAGCGTATCTATCAGCTGATGGACAAGCGGCAGCTCTTCCGTAACAGCGAGCTAAAGGTTGCTGACGTGGCAGAAGTGCTGTGTACTAATAGCCGCTATGTCACCGACTGTATCAAAGACAGGCGTGGTATGACCTTTACGCAGTTCGTCAACGAGTATCGTGTCAGCTACGTCCAGCAGATTCTTCGTCAGCGCCCCAACTTGAAAGTCTTCGAAGCTTATACCGAGGCAGGCTTCACAAGCGAGCGTTCGTTTTTCCGTATCTTCAAGGATGTTACCGGCATGACCACCAGCGAATGGCTGAGCCAGAACAAGGATTGACGATTGCAGATAATCACTTTTTTACGGAAATCGACTGCCAAAATCTGTTTTGGCAGTCGATTTTGTGTATATGGCAGTGCTATTACAGCCTTTTTGCGTATTTTTGCACAGAAAAAATGATTTATATAAAGACTATGAAAACGAAACTAAGTATTATTGCCCTGCTGCTCATATCCGTCACAGCGACGTGGGCACAGGATGCCACCCAGCGGCTCGTGGTGTGGCAGAAGTCGGGCGAGAAGGTTTACTTTGCTCTTAGTGAAGAGCCGGAGACCACCTTCGACGACGGCAAGCTTGTCATCAAGACCACGAAGACCACCGTCTACTACCAGTTGGAGAACGTGCTGCGCTACACCTACGAGGGTACTATTGATGCCATCGACGGGCCGAAGCTACGTCCGGGTGAGGTTATCTTTCGTCAGGGAGTAGACCAGATGGCTTTCGACGGCTTGGCCGATGGCACCCGCCTCACCGTCTACGCACTCGACGGCAAGCAGTTGCAGACAATAACAGCCCACGGCGGTCAGCAGACCGTTGTCTCTCTCGCCGGCCAGCCTGCCGGAACATATATTGTAAAAATCGGTGATGCAACCTTTAAATTCGTGAAGCGATGAAGCGTACTGCCTGCAAACTATTGTTATCTGTGTTTGTCACCTTTGCACAGTTAATTGCTCCCTCCCTGACAGGGAGGGCTGGAGGAGAGTCTCTTCATGCTCAAGACGCTTTCTACATTTACCGCAACGACGGCGACTTCAATGGTTTCTTCTACGACCAAGTGGTGCGCATGGGCTACTCGAAGTTTGACCTTGACTCTGTAGAGCACGATGTCTATGTTGTTCAGGATGTTGAGACTGTTGACTCTCTTTACCGTATTCCCTTGGCAGCCATTGACAGTATCGGTTTCCAGCAGCCGGAGATAATTCTCAACCCAAGAATGAAGAACTTGGAGCAGATAGGATTGCACGAATACATCATCACGATGACTAAAAGATTCGTCGACGTGGGAGGCGTGAGCAAAGAGCAGATACAAATCACGCTCAACAAGAACCTTCCCGCCAGTCTTCTACCGAAAGTCGGTGACGTGCTGGTAGACTGGGATGAGGAATACTGCATGAAGCGAAGTTATGGTAAGAGCGGTTTCGCTGGTAAGGTCACCGAGGTGCGTCTTGTCGACAACGACTTCTTTGTCGTGAACATGGAAAAGCTGTCCGACCTCAGCGACGTCTTTATCCAGTTCATCTCCACTGAGATGATTACCGTTGACGAACAGGGCAAGGCCCGCCATAGGTTAGCCGGATGGAATTCCAATGGAAAGAGAAAGGCATACGAAGGCGAAGATGAGTTGACGTTTGTCAACGTTGACGGCACCTTCAAGCGCACCTTCAGCCCCAAGGATGGTGTGGAGATTGGACTGGAAGCTGAGGTAGAGTTGTTGTCCAAGATGCGGGTGACATACAACATCCGGCTGAACCGACTCTTCGTAAAGACTGAGATGACCAACCATGCGATGGCAAAGCTGGCAGCATCGCTACAGGCAAGCACCAGTTTCGATGGCTACATTGACGTTATGGAGTTCCTTGGCAAAATCAAGTTCCCCGTCAACCTGCCCATCTTCCAGACCCGCCCCCTGCCTCGTATCGATGTTAAGGCATCTGGTTCGTTAGGATTGAAGCTGACATTCCCGAAGGCGGAGTTCGATTGGAATCCCACCGTCATCTTCGATACCAAAGCCGACAAAATCATGCGCTTCACCCAGAAGGAAAAGAAGCAGGAAGAGGGAGGCGAGGAGTCGCCCATCGACATCGGCGACCTGGAACTCAAACTCAACGGTTCGCTGCAGGCAGGCATCGAGTTCTCGGCCAATATCGAAACAAACGACTGGATTGAGGACATCTTCTCTTCGGGTATCGCCTTGTCGCTCATGGTTGGTCCAAAACTCGAAGGTGGTTTCAACCTCTCTGCAGCAGGACTGGCACGGTCGGGTGCCTACGGCATGATGAAGGACAGCTCGGTCAAGTTTCATCCCCTCTCTGCCGACCTGTCGGCCTCGGCCGAAATGAAGTTCCTGTGGAACGACAGGGAGAAGACCACTTTCTATGAGAAATCGCGCCAATGGGGAACGATGGAGTGGTTCCTCTTCCCCGTATTCAGCAACCTGAAAGCCACTTTCAACCCCATGACGCGTCAGATTGAGTCTTCGGTCGTTGCCAAGCGCAAGACGTTCATTCCAAGCACTATCGGTATCAGACTCGTCGACTACAAATATGACCCAGTAGCAAGCCAGGACTATTTCAAGCCCTATTTCTTAGCCAATGACAGCGTGAAAGTAGAGGCAAATTTTGATGCGAAATCGCTCAAGGCAGGCAGATACTATATCTACCCAACTCTGAAAGTGGGTGGCAATGAAGTGCAAGGCACCAGCAACAATAAGTTTATGATTGACGTGCCGCCATACGTCATACACAATACGCCCGGCATCGACAGCATTGAAGTGAGCGGGGAGCAGCAAACAGTCAGGGAATATATCAAGACAAATACCGAGGAATTAAGTACGGAAATAATTGATCCCACCTGGCGTTATTTTACTACTAGTACTAGTTCCCGTAAGGATTGGATTACTCCCACGTTCAGCGATATCGACCTGAAAGAAGAGAATGCCTATCTGAACCTTGATATTGCTGCCAATGAAAACGTCTTCTCACGTTATGATGACATCCGTTTAGGGGGTATGCGCTTCCCATACACTGACACCATTAGGGTCAAGCAAAAGCCAAAGTATAACGAGATTAAATATTATTGGTGTTCCCTTACATTTGATTCTGGAAGCGATAAATGGATGGATAAAGTAGAGAAGTGTAGTCGCGATGGCGATGTCATAACTATATCAGGAACTTCCAAGGTAGGAAGTTCTACAAGAATTTACCATATTACTATAGACAACACCGACATTATGGCTCCTCATGTTGTTGGCGAAATCACCATGAATTATTATGACGGCGTCACAGAGCATTATCAATTTGACTGCGCATTATCACGCCCCATGACTAGGCCAGGCAAAAATGGTAATTGGAGAAACTATGACGATGTTAACGGCGTCGAGGAATTGGATATCTCTACTGTTTCACCAAATCAGGTCTCTAAGCTTTCAGGAACACGTACAATGAATAATCAAACATATAATCTTGAGGATTTCGGCATACAGTTTGCTTATTAAGTGACGCAGTGACTGGTCATCTGTCACACCACCAATCATCATCGGGCGAATCGTTAGTTGGTTCGCCCGATGGTTCGTAAATCCTGTTGTAGAAAGCACGGGAAAGCCTCGCTTTTACTATCGGAAATAAAAAACGATGAATAAAAAAGGCCGGAAAGTTTGGCTGTTTCAGAAAAAGTGCGTACCTTTGCAGCCCGAAATGAGAGTGTCGCTGAGCAAATGACTCTTTAGCGGCAGTTCTGAAATTTAATTTTTTATATTTAATTTTTATTTTAAGACAATGAGTCAGAAAATTCGTATCAAGCTGAAGAGCTACGACCACAAATTGGTCGACAAGTCAGCCGAGAAGATTGTGAAGGCCGTGAAGGCTACCGGTGCCATCATCAGCGGTCCTATCCCCCTTCCCACACACAAGCGTATCTACACCGTCAACCGCTCTACCTTCGTCAACAAGAAGGCTCGTGAGCAGTTCCAGCTGTCAGACTACAAGCGTCTGATTGACATCTACAGCTCGACCGCCAAGACCGTCGACGCTCTGATGAAGCTCGAACTCCCCAGCGGTGTCGAGGTTGAGATCAAGGTATAGTACCTGTTCGCTCAAGAGATAGTCAATAGCAGCGTACCTCCTTGTGAGGTACGCTGTTTTTTCTGTGTGTACAATCCTTGAGTACGTCAATAAGTTAAAAAGTGGTAATTACTTGACGGATTATTCCCGTATTCGGGAATTGTTCATTATATTTGCAACGTCATTGCTGCATTAAGATGAAAATAGTCTTTGAAGATACGGACTTGGAAGATGGAAACAAAAAATGAGACCCCTGCACCCTTTATGGCAGTGCATCCTGGTATGATGATAAAACCAGAATTGGAGGAACGTGGAATCAGTCAGAAAGAATTCGCCAAGATGGTTGGTGTTCAGGCTTCGCATCTAAGTGAGGTTCTGAATGGAAAGCGCACACTCACTACTGACTTAGCTATGAAGATAGAGTCTGCTATAGGTCTGCCGGCAAAAGTGCTATTGTCGGCGCAGACACAGTATGAGCTGGAATCTGCAAACCTTGCAAGTGACAATAAGAAAATAGAGACGATACCGATTACTATTCCTATTGGCGATCGCAATCTTCTTCGTGAAATAGTTCGCAGGTTTGGTTGGGTTGGGGTGTTCTGATGTCTTTTTTGTATTTATGGCACAGAGATACGCATTATTCTTCGATATCGACGGTACGCTCGTGAGTTTCAAGACCCACGAGATACCGCCATCGGCCATCCTCGCCCTGACGCAGGCCAAGGCCAACGGTTCGCGCGTCTACATCGCTACGGGCCGTCCGCCGATTATCATCACCAACCTCGGTGCCATAGAGCACCTCATTGATGGCTATATCACCACAAACGGCGCGTTATGCTACGTCGGCGACGAGATGGTGTGCTGCCAGCCCATCGCCAAGAACGATGTCATGACGTGTGTGGACGACGCTCGTGAGAAGGGCTACAGTCTCATCGTCGTAGGACGGAAGGACGTGGCCGTGCTCGACCCCACGGGCGACGTAGACCGCATTTTCCGCCAGATGCTGGCCGTGAAGAACCTCGACAAAGCATCGCCCCTGGACGTGGTGTTGCAGCAGGACATCCTGCAGCTGACGCCTTTCTTCCCCGCCGGCTACGAGCCGCAGCTGATGGCACGCCTGCCGCAGTGCGTCTCGGGACGCTGGCACCCGGAGTTCACCGACATCACCGCCAACGGTGCCGACAAGGGGAAGGGCATCGTCGCCATGGCCCGTCACGAGGGCTTCGACGTCAGCCGCACCATGGCCTTCGGCGACGGCGGCAACGACACCTCGATGATACTGCAGGCGGGCATCGGCGTCGCCATGGGCAACGCTATCGACGAGCTGAAGCGTCAGGCCGACTACGTCACGTCATCGGTTGACGATGACGGTTTGCTCAATGCCCTCCGACATTTTGAGGCCGTATAGTCTCACCTGTTGGTGATGACTATACGGCCTCGAGTGGGGTAGGTGTGGCGTTATTACGGCAGTAAGATCTTCTTGCCGCCGCGGATGTAGAGACCTGGGTGCAGGTTGCTACTGTCGACTATCTTATTTATCTCACAAATTTTTCCAAGAGGGTAGGGCATTAAAAATATGTATGATTCGTCCGCAATTCTCTGCGGTAGTTGACGCTACATAATTTTTTTTGTGATTTTATTACCACTTCCACCACTTTTCTTCTAAACATCTGATATACATCTATTTGACGGTGGTGGAAATGGTGGTGGAAGTGGTGGAAATCTGGCAAAAGTGACGAAAAAACGATAAAAAAGCGACGAAAAGTGATAGAAAAACGACGGAAAAATGACGAAAAAGTGATGAAAATCGGCACTTCTTACCGCCAAAATGATATTTGCAAGTGTTTTTTACCACAGATTTCGCAGATGACACAGATTTTGGCTGCGCTTTGTTTGTGCATTGCACAGATCTCTATGGATTTCTGCGGCTGAAGCCGCCGATTAATAAGCGAAGCCAATCTGTTTAATCATAAACAATCGTGGCTTTAGCCACTTTAATCTGTGTCATCTGTTAAATCTGTGGTCGTAAAAATAAGGAAGTAGAATACAATTTTTGCAGACCGTAAAATTTTGCTCCGCAGCCGCAAATTATTGTTCCATGGTCGCTGGAATATCGTTCCAAGGCCGTTGGAACGTTTTCGCAGGAAACCACAGGCGCTGCGTTGGAAGTGGTAGAAGTGGTGAAAGTGGTGGAAAGGTGGTAATAAAACCGTTATTTCTACCACTACTTAACATCTTTATTTACAGATAGATAACATAAAAAGTGGTGGAAGTGGTGGATTTTTCTCAGAAAAAAAATTTTGGGAGGCAATATATCGTTGAGGTTTTCTGCTATGCGATTACGAAAGAAAAAATAAAAAAATCGTCTTTTTATTTTGTTCTTTGCTCACTTATTCGTATCTTTGCACCATCGCTTGATAGCCCATTCGCGGGCGGCGGGCGGGCTTATATATGAGAAAGACGTTTTCGGACGGCATGAATAGTGTTGTCTAATGGAAGTAGCGAAAGTAGAAGAATTAATTGCGTTAGTGTTGTTAGAGATTCGCCAGAAGGGCTATTCTTCTATTCAGCCTTTCAGTATTGGTAAGGTTGAAGTGCGAATGATGCAGTTTGCTCAAGCTAACGCCATCACTCTTGCCAGCGGCGAACTCTATATGAGTGCCAAGCAGTTGCAGCATTGCATGAGAGCATCAAAAGCCACGAAAGGTTTGGTGGTTACTGATTCCGACCTGATAGCTTTCCCGCAGAATCGTTTCCAGATGGATCTCTACTACGACGGTGAATGTTTTATCTATACTGATGGTCAGTCGAAGTTCATTATCCATCCGAACTATAAGATGAAGGTAAACCGTGAGGAGGTAAAGCTTGTCAACTTCATAACAGCCACCCGCAGAACTGACAAGAAGGAGTTCAACGGCAAGCGATATATCAAAATACAATAAAAGCTGGTCAACTCGTGGCCAGCTCTATATTTGAGTGAAAGAAACCAAGCGGCAAGGTCGAATTGCTCATCATCACGCAGATGCCACCGTTCCGCACATCGTGGCTCTACTTGGCTTCTCCTTTCACGCAGCAAAGATACGAACTTTTCTTCTAACTTCCAAATATTTCGGTAGAAATCTTCTTTTTCTGTCTTTTTTTCTTGGAACTTTCATTTTTTCTTTCTATCTTTGCACCATCGCTTGACAGCTCATTCGTGGGCGGCGGGCGGTCCATGCAGATAATAAATAAAAAATGACAAGAGAAGAAATAGCCCTCAAATGGCTCGAACAAGTAGATGAAGACATTGTCACTGCAGAGGCTCTCTATACGACAGGGCATTGGCTTTACATAGGCTTCTTGTGTCATCAGGCCATTGAGAAAGTAATCAAAGCCTATTGGTTCGCATGTCGCGATGATGAACCAATCTATCTCCACAATCATTTCCGTCTGCTTGAAGGATGTGGACTGAAAAACGAGTTAAGTGATGTGCAGAGGCGATTCATCGAAATTATGGCACCGATGTATATTGCTGGCAGATACCCTGAATACAAAAGCCAGGTGGCACGTATGCTCAATGAGAAGGGTAGTGCCTATCTGATAGAACAAACGAAACAATTTAGAGAATGGATACTCCAAAAGTGCTCACACGTGACGAAGCTCTCGGACTCGTCAGACAATACAAGCAAGTAATAGCCTCCCGTTTTGAAAAGGAGCCTTTAGTCTATTTGTTTGGATCTTACTCTAAGGGTACTGCCGATCCTTGGAGCGATATAGACGTGGCCGTAATCGTACCGGAACTGAAAGACGAGGACTGGTTAGAGCTGTCTGCAGACCTTTGGCATGATGTCGATAAAGTGAGTCTGCTCATCGAACCAGTCTTAATGTCACAAGCAGAAGACACTCTTTTGTATCGTGACATTATGCGTACCGGCATTGCAGCATGATTTTTAAGCCTTCCACTCTTGTTCTCCCCTTGAGTAGATAGTAAGACACTCTGCAGTCCATATTCTCCGAAGCTTACCGCTTCGGAGATTTTTTTGCACAATTATTTGGAACTTTCATTTTTTCTTTCTATCTCTGACTTCGTCTTAGATACTCTCGCTCGAAAGAAAAAATAAAAAAGTTGTCTTTATATTTTGTTCTTTGCTCACTTATTCGTATCTTTGCACCATCGCTTGATAGCCCATTCGTGGGCGGCGGGCGGGCTTATATAAAATATTGTAAATATGGAAGAAAAGAGATATCCGGTAATGGAAGAAGAGGACGACTTTGGCTGTATAACGGCTGCTGAGCCTGCTGTTGCTTACGCCACACGGGAGTTTGGCCATTCTGGCATCACTTATGTGGACGAAGAGGCAGAGAAAATAGATCGTATTTCTCTGGGAACATTCGGATTCTACACCGACGACTCGGAGGTGTTCGAGCAGCGGGTGGCCGAGATAGAGGCCGACATGGACGAGGTTGATGCAGGCATTGAAGATCC
>CADCET010000024.1 GCA_902800495.1 uncultured Prevotellaceae bacterium | reverse complement strand
CATCATCAGCAGCAGAGCCAGCTTGTCATCATCGATCATCCTGTCTGAGCGATCCTCGTAGAAATAGTCAGCTTCCTCCTCATACACATCGAGGGCTGCAGAACCCACCTGATGCGAGCGCAACCCGTTGATAAGGTCTTCTGTCTTAATGAGTTTGCCACGCCCGGTGTTGATAATCATCACGCCGTATTTCATTTTCGTGATGCTGTCATTGTTGATGATGAACTTTGTCTCTTCCGTCAGCGGACAGTGAAGCGAGATAATGTCAGAACTTTCGTACAGCTCGTCAAGCGTCACCAACTTTACCTGATACTCCTTGGCAAAAGCTTCGTCTGGATAGAGGTCATAGGCAAGGATGTTCATGCCGAAGCCACGAAGGATCTTAATCAGTTCCTTGGCGATGCGTCCCATGCCGATAATGCCTGCCGTCTTGCCATACATATCGAAGCCCATGAGCCCTCCCAAACGGAAATTGCCTTCACGGGTGCGATAGACAGAGCGATACACCTTGCGGTTCAGGGCGAGCATCAGCGTGACAGCATATTCAGCCACGGCATGGGGCGAATAAGCCGGGACGCGAACCACCTTGATGCCCGCCTCACGTGCTGCCTTGATGTCAACGTTGTTGAAGCCTGCACAGCGCAGGGCAATAATCTTCACCCCGTTCTCCTTCAAGCGCTCTATCACACGGTAGTCGCACTCAGCATTGACGAAGATGCACACGGCATCCATGCCTTTTGTCAGCGACACCGTATTCAGGCTCAGCCGCTCCTTGTAGTACGTGATGTCGAAACCAAACTCACCGTTAGTACTGTTGAAGTTCTCGCGGTCATAACTCTTTGCGTCGAAAAATGCAATCTTTGTAGCCATAACATTTATATTATTTATTTACAACCTCTTTTATTTCACAAATTCTCTTAAAACGAGAGACAAAGTTAATCATTTCTCATCGAAATATCGTAATTTTGGCCTCATTATTAGGATTGTTTAGGAGATTAGGCTATGTCAAGGCCATTCTGGGACTATTCTTTAGTTTTATTTGAATGCAAAATGAAAAAGATTCTATTCGCTTTCGCTGCCATGATTATTTTAGCAGCATATGGTAACAAACAAGCACTCGCTCCTGCTGAGGGCGACGAAGTAAATAATGAAGTAGCCTTTGAGGTGGCCAAGAACTACTTCTTCAAGCGCTCGGCCGAAGGACGCTTGCAAGGCAAGAACGACCAGGAGTTTCCTGCGAGTCCGAAGATTACGACGGCAGAGGAGTTCGGCAAGCTCTTCGGCATGGCTACAACAATGGGCAACGATGGAAAGCCTACGGAGATTGACTTCACCAAGCAGTTCGTGCTGGCCATCGTCCTGCCAGTGACGAATCTCGCCACGGAAATCACTCCAGACAGACTTGATGAGAAGGGCGACACGCTTTTTTATTTCTACGATGCCAAAGTGGGCGAAGCACAATCATACAGCACACAACCCGTCTCGCTCATCATCCTCGACAAGAAATATGCCGACAAGACGATTGTGATGGTTAACGAGCAGGTGAAGGATTACTACGCAGCCATCGACCGCTATCTGGCTGAACAGATTGCTGGCCGCTATGCTAAGGGCGAATATAGCGTACCCGTCTACCAAGAGGTGGCCGTCAATGCGGATGATTCCACGAACATCCGTATTTGGGGCGATTTCTGGGTGTACAACTACAAACAGGAAGGCGACACGCTGAAATGCGTCTCTGGCGGTAGTCATCCCGGCCTGATGCACATCTGCCAGATGGGTGAATACTTCTATGTGTCGGCATTTGAGCAGGTTGAGGACGGCTCCCGTTTCCTGCCCAGTGCCAAGCGCATTTTCGGCGAGTATTTCGAAGCTTTTCAAATCCACCACAGCGATGGCGATGAGCATGAGTCACTCAGGCATGATGTGTTGCGGGCATTCGTTCGCGACCGCAAACTTTCTGCCACCAAGTACCAAGACTACGGCTGGCCTGCAAAGGATTTGGATCTGTAAGATTGGCGATACCTACTTCTATCACGACGGCATTCCCTCTGGCGGCAACGGTTTCCGTCGCACCACCGCCTTCCGCGAGTTTAAGCGTATGAAAGACGGACGCATACCCAAGATCAACATCGATCTTGACATTTTCCTTAGCCAGTTCTTCACTCAGGAGAACTGGATCAAAGTTTAGCGTATAAGTGTTTTGTGCTGTCGCGGTCAGTGTAGCGACAGCGAGGATGATTGATAGAATGCTTTTCTTCATTGTCTTTTTTTCATTTCAGTTTAAATAACAACAGCCGTTCCGCTGGTGGTTAGACGTAAGAACGATGCGAAAAGTTCTTGCTTAGGCAAGCGGCAAAGCCGAGCGCAAGCGAGCTTGACTCTGCACTTGCTTCGTTCGTCGTTTGTAAAAGCTCACAAATCGAGTCTTCTCTGATAATCTTTGGTGCAGACTTGCCTGCCAGCACCAATACCTTCTTGCCATTGCGATAGATATGTAGCTGGCGCGAGCGGACTATGGCCGTCAGTTCTGAATCATCCTGCATGGCTATCCATAAAGAATGATATATGCTATCCTCTTCGAATAGCTTGCATTGCAGGTGCGAGCACATGTTTGTTGTATCAATCGTCAGCATACTCAATCAAACAGTTTCTTCCAGATCCACAATACGGTGACAGCACCGACTACGCAAAATACGAAATTAGTAAGATAGCCTTTGCCAAGCAGTTCTATGTTCAGCAGATGGCTGATAAAGGTGCCGACATAACTGCCAATGATACCGATAATCAGGTTCATGCAGCATCCTTTGCCCTCACCACTCATAATGCGGTTGGCGATGTAGTCTGCTGGGGCTGGGTGTCATCGTGTCACCCTGTATGCACGGCCAGTTCTGCCCGTGAAGGTGCTTGCCTGAATGTTTTCGCCTACCCGGCGACAATGTTATCCTTAAACAAACGTTAAACTTTTGTTTAATAAGCAAGAAAAGTGATGAAATATTTGTGCATTAAACAAAAGTTTATTACCTTTGAAGAGTCAAAAGAGATCATTAACATGTTGAACCAAAGCGAATGGAACTACAAGAAGGACTTGAATTCTACCGCAAATGTCTGGAATACGCTAAGCAGTCGATGCAGGCAATCATGAAAGATCAGAGCATTCCCGAATGGAGAAAGGGCCCTCTCATCGACAAGCTACTCGACAAGATGATAGAGATTCAGAAGAACATCGATGCGATAGAAGAATTGCTAAGGTAAACAACAATCCCCACTCTTTCGGGAGTGGGGACTTAAAAAGAAAGATTATGGAGAATCCGGTAAATAGTATTAAAGACCCAAAGATTAGGGCTTATTTTGAGGATATAACGGAAAAACGGACACCTTCCTCGACATTGACTGCCGATGAGTTGGAAGAGGGGGCGAACCAGTTTATTGAAGGGCTTGACAAGGCTCTTGCAGAGGGTGAAGAAATGATTGCCCGTGCCAGGCTTTCCAAGCTGGGTAACGTGCCAGAAGCCATATCGTTCAGCTATATTGCCAAGAAATACTTCGGCAAGTCACGCGGATGGCTCATGCAGAAGATAAACGGCAATACGGTGAACGGCAAGCAGGCCGCATTCACCGAGGAAGAGCGCAAGCAGTTCCGTGCAGCACTCCAGGACATCAGCAAGCAGCTCTCAATTGCTGCGCTGGCGTTTTAGTTCAGCATCTCTTTTGACACTGAGAGCATCAGCCCCGACCCGCACAGGCCGGGGCTTTTCGTGTTCCCAGAGTATTTATATACTTCGCCTGCAAAGGAAATGGGCAGAAAGAAAAACTGCCTCCAAACAAAATGAGCAACGGGTATGACTTCTCTAAGTGATATATGGAACTCGGTGAAAAGAACAGAAAAAGAAACAAGGAACGTCTTGAGGAAATACGTTACGAGAAATGGTTAGTTGAACATCAGCACTAATAACGTATTTTTACTATAGCGTATCGGGTGTTATCTTTGCAGAAAAGATAGCACCCGTTTATATTATGGCTACAACAGAGAAATATACAACTGTCATTGAGCTCAATGCGGAGCAGGCTAAGCGCAACCTCGATGAGCTGAGAAAAAAAGTTGAATCGTGGAAAAGTGACCTTGCCGAGGCAAGGGAAAAGAAGATGCGCAAAAAAGCCTCTTGCGACTGTCGAAAGAGGTTCCTCACGACAGCGATGCCTACAAGAACCTGACAGGTATGCTTGATCAAGTGACGCAGGAACTGGAGAACATCAAGGCCACCAAGGCATTTGAACAACTGCAGATGGAAGCCGCTGGAGCAACCAAGGCGGCAGTACATGTCCTTTAGCAACCCTTTGCGGCCAGCAACCAGCAGATAGTCCTTGTAGCGTTCAAACACCGTGTCCCACTTCGTGAACTCTCTCGTAGTCCGTGCCTTCACGAACGGGTTCAAGCCGTTCTGTACCTCTTCGACAATCCACCTTATCTTTTCCCTCGCCATTGCAATACGCGCCTTCGAAGTCTTATAACGGGAAAGCATGTACTTCTTCCGCCGCATCTGGTTCGATGCAGGGTCGAGGATGTAGAAGTCCACATACCAACGCTTCGCCTTGTGAAGCATAGGGTACGTCCAAGGGTATATTACTTTATTATAAAAGGGTGGTTTCTTGGTGTCAGAGTACATTTTTTTACATTGTTTGCCGAGGCAACCAATGCTGCGGTGATCTCTTTTATTCTCGATTTCGTCCCACTCTGGAACGAAAAACTGGGCAACACCCATAGTAAAAGGTCGTTACCCAGTCGCAGTTGCGGAGGCAGGACTCGAACATGCGACCTCCAGGTTATGAGCCTGGCGAGCTACCAACTGCTCCACTCCGCGATATAATATAAGAGGTTTCCCTCATTTGCGGGTGCAAAGGTACTACTTTTTCCCCACATCTGCAAATTTTTATGCGTTTTTTTTGGATATTTCAAATAAAAAGGCTAATTTTGCACACGATATCACCAATGTGCAACTATTATGTCAATATCAAAGACGAAACAACTTCTTGTAGATGTGGCCCGCCAACTCTTCGCCAAAAACGGGCTTGAGAACACGACGATGAACGACATTGCGACCTCGTCGGGCAAGGGGCGACGCACGCTCTACACCTATTTTAAATCCAAGGAGGACATCTACTATGCCGTCATCGAGAGCGAGTTGGAACGCTTGAGCGACAAACTTGACGAAGTGGCAGCCAAGAGGATACGTCCTCAGGAAAAGGTGATTGAACTGATATACACCCATCTGAACATGATCCGCGAGACAGTGGTTCGCAACGGAAACCTGCGCGCAGAGTTTTTCCGTAACATTTGGATGGTTGAGAAAGTGCGCAAGAACTTTGACGATGCAGAGATAGAGTTATTTCGCAAAGTTTATTCCGAAGGCAAGGAAGACGGAGAGTTTGACATTGACAACGTCGACCTTGTAGCCGACATTACCCATTACTGTATCAAGGGTCTCGAAGTGCCCTACATCTACGGCCGCATAGCTCACGGAATGACAGAAGAAGCCACCAAGCCACAGGTAGCCAAGGTGGTCTACGGCGCATTAGGAAAAATCAACAAACATTAATCAATAAACAAAGAAATGGGATTATTAGAAGGAAAGACTGCACTTATCACAGGTGCAGCACGCGGTATCGGAAAGGCTATCGCGCTGAAGTTCGCTGAGGAAGGTGCCAATATCGCGTTTACCGACCTCGAAATCAATGAAGAGACAGAGAAGGAAATTGCCGCTAAGGGTGTCAAGGCCAAGAGCTATGCCTCGAATGCCGCAGACTTTGCTCAGACAGAAGAGGTTGTCAAGGCTGTGAAGGAAGAGTTTGGAAGCATCGACATTCTCGTCAATAACGCTGGTATTACGAAGGACGGTCTGATGCTTCGCATGACCGAGCAGCAATGGGACGCCGTGATTGCCGTCAACCTGAAGTCAGCTTTCAACTTTATCCATGCCTGCGTGCCCGTTATGATGCGCCAGCGTGGCGGTTCTATCATCAATATGGCATCTGTAGTAGGTGTTCATGGTAATGCCGGACAGGCCAACTACGCCGCCTCCAAGGCCGGTCTGATTGCCTTGGCAAAGTCTATCGGTCAGGAGATGGGGCCCAAGGGCATCCGTGCCAACGCTATCGCTCCGGGCTTCATCGATACAGCCATGACCCAGGCTCTGCCTGACGACATCCGTAAGGAGTGGATCAACAAGATTCCCCTGCGCCGTGGTGGTCAGGTTGAGGACATTGCCAATGTGGCAACCTTCCTTGCCTCCGACATGTCGAGCTACGTCAGCGGTCAGGTCATTCAGGTCGATGGCGGCATGAATATGTAACGTCTCCGTTGGAGGAATACAATAATCCCCAGAAATCATCAGGTTTCTGGGGATTATCAGTATTACAA
This sequence comes from uncultured Prevotellaceae bacterium, assembly GCA_902800495.1. Lineage (GTDB taxonomy): Bacteria > Bacteroidota > Bacteroidia > Bacteroidales > Bacteroidaceae > Prevotella. The sequence continues at coordinate 35,670 of CADCET010000024.1, read as the reverse complement.
CTTCTGTTCCAAAGTCTTTTTCCAGTTTTCGTAAGCTTGGCGATAGGCATCGCGGTTAGCCTCGTCAGGTGCAATCACCTCCAGTTTCTCAAGCGTAGCGAAAGCCTCGTTGCCATCCTTGTAGATACCGGCACCCATGCCGGCACCCTTAGCTGCGCCTACTGAGCCATCAGTATCATACAGTTCAATCGTAGCACCACTAACGCCAGCAAGCGTATTGCGGAACAACGGCGAGAGGAACATATTAGCCTTACCGGCATGAATCTTCTGGATGTCCATACCCATCTGCTGCATGATTTCCATACCATAGCAGAACGAGAAGACGATGCCTTCCTGGGCAGCACGAACGATATGAGCCTTCGAATGCTTGTTGAAATTCAGACCGTTGATAGAACAGCCTATCTCCTTGTTCTCCAACACGCGCTCCGCACCATTTCCGAACGGGATAATCGTCACGCCCTCGCTACCGATAGGAGCCTGGGCAGCCAAGTCATTCATCTCTGCATAAGAGATGTCTGGCGTAATATTACGATGAACCCATGCGTTCAGGATGCCAGTACCGTTGATGCACAACAACACGCCCAGACGGGTCTGGTCAGCCGTATGATTGACGTGAGCAAACGTATTGACACGCGACTTCGGATCGTAGTTCACGTCACCCAGCACACCATAGACAACTCCCGACGTACCAGCCGTTGCTGCAATCTCGCCCGGATTCAAGACGTTGAGCGACAGGGCGTTATTAGGCTGGTCGCCACCGCGATAGGTGATCGGCGTGCCTGCCTTCAATCCTAATTCGGCGGCTGCCTCTGCACAGACCTCGCTCTGCACGGCAAACGTGGGCACGATGTCAGCTATGAGCGAATGGTCAAAGCCAAAGTAGTCTAACAGGAACTTGGCGGGCTGCTTCTCTTTGAAGTCCCAGAACATGCCTTCGGAAAGGCCGCTGACTGTGGTGTTGGCCACACCGCTGAGTCGCAAGGCAAGATAGTCGCCCGGCAACAACACCTTATATATTTTATTATACAAGTCGGGCTCGTTCTCCTTCACCCAAGCCAACTTGGCTGCCGTAAAGTTACCCGGCGAATTCAGCAGATGACTCAGGCATTGGTCTGCGCCCAAGTCACGGAACGCCCGCTCGCCATAAGGAACGGCACGCGAGTCGCACCAGATAATAGACGGGCGAAGGGGCTTCAAGTCCTTGTCGACGCACACCAGGCCATGCATCTGATAGGAGATGCCTATAGCCTTAACATCCTCGGCCGTGGCCCCCGCCTCACTCATAATCTTTTTCAGCGAGAGCTTCGCATAATTCCACCACGACTCAGGATCCTGCTCAGCCCAACCGGCTTTTACGGCCATGATAGGAGCCTCCTTTTCAGGATAGAAAGCTGAAGCCACACACTTGCCACTATCGGCATTAACTAACGACGCCTTGACAGACGAACTGCCGACGTCAAAACCTAACAAATATCTGTTTGCCATATCTTGTAGAGTTTGTTTGTCATTTATAATACGTTTTACGCACAAAATTCCCTAAAAAAAATCGTAATAAAGTCTTTTTTTTCTAAAAAGTTCATTTTTTTCCCCTTATTTGAGTACAATTAAAATATTTTTTATACCTTTGCACGTTAGAAGTACTTAAATATAATTCATATATGAAAAAGAAAATACTAATACTTGATGACAAAGAGACCATCGCAAAGGTACTCTCTATCTACCTCATGAGTGATTATGACGTGCAATGGTTGCCTGACGGACTGCAAGGTGTCAAATGGTTGCAGGCAGGCAACACGCCCGACCTTATTATATCTGATATCCGTATGCCGGGTATGCGTGGCGACGATTTTCTGGAATGGATCAAGCAGAACGAGCTTTTCCGTCACATCCCTGTCATTATGCTTTCAAGCGAAGACTCGACGAGTGAGCGTATCCGTCTTTTAGAGATTGGTGCAGAGGACTACATTGTCAAGCCCTTCAACCCGATGGAGCTGAAGATCAGAGTCAAGAAAATCCTGCCCAACTAACCTACCTTAATATATATGATAGGTATAGTATATTTAGGAAACAACCCTCAGACAGAAGAGCGCCTGAAGTACATTCCCGGTCGGTTGGTCCAGCTGACGAAGAATTACAAAGACGCCGCAGCCGCATGTGCCCCTCACGTGCGGAATGAGCATTTCATAGTCTTTTTCGAAAAGAATGTTCGTACTGAGGACATCACAGCCATCACCTATCTGCGCAAGAAGTGTTCAAACACCTACATCATCCTGCTGACTGACCAGCTTACCAACGAGGAACGTCAGATTTACCAGAGGTGTGGCATCAACGACACGTTGAGTATGTCGGCATCGGTAACAGAACTGAACAAGAAGATTCAGTTCATTAGCGACCGCGAGGGCATTATGTTCGACGACCACGTTTCGAAGAAGCACATCCTGAAATTCAAGATTCCTTTGTGGAAGCGTTCTTTCGATATTATCTTCTCCAGTCTGGCCATCATCCTGTTGTCGCCAGTCTTCATTATTACTGCCATCGCCATTAAGCTGGAGAGTCCAGGTCCCGTCTTATTCAAGTCAAAACGTGTAGGCACCAACTACACCATCTTTGACTTCCTGAAGTTCCGTTCGATGTATACTGATGCTGAGAAAAGGTTGAAGGAAGTGAGCAAAACTGCTGGAAATCAGTACTCTGAAAAGAGTGAGGAAGAAGAGGCTGAAGAGAGCAAGGCCACCATTACGGCACCTTTGGGCGACGAAGCCGAGATGGCGATGATGGCTATGGGTATGGAGTCAGACATGATGATCAGCGACGAGGAAGTCATGCTCGTCGGCGACGACTTTGTAGTGGCTGAGAGCGATTTCAGCAAGCAGAAAGAGGAAGAGATCAACAACGCATTCGTCAAGATTGAGAACGACCCCCGTGTGACTAAGGTCGGCCGTTTCATCCGTAAATACAGTATTGACGAACTGCCCCAGCTCTTCAACATTCTCAGAGGCGATATGTCCATCGTAGGCAACCGTCCTCTCCCACTCTATGAAGCCGAGAAGTTGACCGCCGACTCCAGTATCGACCGTTTCATGGCTCCTGCTGGCCTGACGGGTTTGTGGCAGGTAGAAGAGCGCGGCAAGGGCGGCCTGATGTCAGCCGAAGAGCGCAAGCAACTCGACATCACCTACGGTCAGACTTACAATTTCATGCTCGACATGAAAATAATCTTCCGCACACTTACTGCATTTGTACAAAAAGAAAACGTTTAAATTCCGACTACCCTTGTAAAAGACATGACAAACAAAAAACGCATATTATCTCTTGTTTTTATGGCTGCCATAGGGCTTAACGCCTTTGCGCAGTTTAACGAGAGTGGCATTAGTGCCGGATTCTTTGACTCCAGTAATGAGAAGAGCATTAATTTCTCAGAATTCCATCTGCCGCCGTTGGCCGTTCTTTTTGAGAATGCCAAGTCAACCCCGCAGATTCTGACGCTGGCAAAGGCTCAGGAGATAGCCCAGGCTGAGGTCGCCAAGCAGAAGCGCCACATCTTCTCATACGTTACTGGTCACGCCAGCTACAGCTATGGTGTTTCTGACATGTGGGGCAACAGTTCGTCATCTTACAATATGCGCATCATGCAGTTCCAGGGTAGCGAACAGAAGTATTGGAACGTTGGTGTCAACCTGGCCGTCCCCCTTGAGGACATTCTCGACCTGGGTGCAGCCGTCCGCCGTAAGAAGTTGGAGGTAGACCAGGCCCAGTTGAAGAAAGACATGGCCTACGACCAGCTGAAACTGCAGATTGCCACCCTCTACGTCACCATCACCAACGACCTTGTCACGTTGAAGACGGCAAGTGAGAGTGCCGCTATGTTCCAGGGTGCCGGTGCCTTGAACCTTGAAGACTTCCACAATGGTAATATGTCCATTGCCGACTTCGCCTACAACAAGACGCATGAGAACGGCATCGTTCAGACCTACCAGAATCTTCAGACAAAGATTACGACCGACATCCTGACTCTGGAAATCCTGACTCATACACCTATCCTGACAAACTCGACCACCGAGATTACCCTTGACAGTAATGTCCATAAGTCTGAGAAGGAGATTGCCAAGGAGAACAAGGCCGTCGAGAAGCGCATCAAGAAGGCTGTCAAGGAAGAAGAGAAGAAGTTGGAAGAGTTGGAGAAAGCCGATCGCAAGGCAGCCAAGGAGGCCAGGAAAGAAGGAGAGAAGAAATAAGCAACCCCATAAAACCACAGCAATATGGATTTATTTAGATATATAGTTAGATTTTTGTACAAGATACGTTGGTATCTGATTATCCTGCCTTTAATCGCCCTTGTCGTGGCATGGTTCATGACGCGTAACATGGACCGCGTCTATGACACGAACACCACAATCTATACGGGTATGATTACCGGTTACAATATTGAAGGTGGAACCGGGGCTGCTGGTGGTAATGCCCAGACCAACATCACCAACCTGATGCTGATCATCACTACCGACAACACCATCCACGAAGTGTCGCTCCGTCTGTTTGCCCGTTGTATGATGTACGGTAATCCCAACAAGGACAACAACTATATTTCTGCAGAACACTTCCGTGCTCTGAACAACACCGTACCCGCTGATGTCAAGGCACTTATTAACAAGAACAGCGAGGCGGCCACCTACGCCAACCTCAAGGCTTACGAGAAGCCCACTCAGGACAACTACCTGTTTGGTATTCTCAACTACCACCCCTATTTCGGCATCAACAGCATTACCTCGCGTCTGAAGGTGTTGCAGCTCAACAAGAGTGATATTATCGACATCGGCTATACAGCCAACGATGCCGGTATTGCCTATAACACGCTCGACATTCTGAACGACGTCTTTGCCCGCCAGTATCAGCAGTTGCGCTTCGGCGAGACGACGAATGTCATCAAGTTCTTCGAGCGCGAGGTAGCCCGTCTCTATCGCCTGCTGACAGGTGCTGAGGACGACCTGATTCGCTATAACGTCGAGAAGCGTATCATCAACTATGGTGAGCAGACCAAGCAGCTTAGTGGTATGGACGCCACGCAGCAGTTGTCGGACAACGAGCAGCTGATGAACTACACCACCAGTAAGGCCATGCTCGACTATTTAGAGCGCCAGTTAGGCAACCGCGCCAAGATTATCCGCGCCAACAAGGACTTTACCGAACAGGTAACCGATATTTCGCGTATCCAGTCACGTATCTCCAACCTGAAGCTGATGAACAGTGAGGGTGGTGCCAACGACGTGGAGTCGCAGCAGGAGCTTGCCAAGGCCGAGCGCATGCTGCAGGCCGCCATGACCCGTGTGAAGGAGCTGACGAAAGATATTGAGGCTGGCTCCTATAGTGCCGAGACGGGCGTGAAAGCCTCCGACATGATCAGCCGCTGGTTAGACCAGGTGCTGCTGTTAGAAAAGACGAAGGCCGAGATGTCTGCCCAGGACATCATGCGCTCGAAACTCGACAAGCAGATTCTCTACTACGCTCCTATCGGCGCCACCATCAGCCGTAAGGACCGCCACATCTCGTTCATCGAGGGCAACTACATGGAGATGCTGAGAGCCTTGAACAACGCCCGTCTGCGCCAGCGTAACCTGCAGATGTCGACGGCCACCCTTCGTGTGCTGAACCCGCCGATGTTCCCGATGAATGCCCAGCCTACGAACCGTCTGATGATCTTGCTCGGCGCTTTCATGCTGACCTTTGTGCTGACGGCTCTGTACTTCTTCATCATCGAGTTGCTCGACCGCACCCTCCGCGACCGTATGCGCTCCGAGCGTATCACGAAGATTCCCGTCATGGGCTGTTTCCCGAAAGAGAGCAACCTGCGCTACCGCCGTTACAACAAGACCATCAACGACATGGCCCTCCGCCAATTGTCAAAGGCTTTGCTGCCCCACTTTAAGGAAGGCCAGCAGAATGTGCTCAACCTGTTGTCGACCGATGCTGCCAACGGCAAGAGCTATCTTGCCCAGGAGCTGCAGAACTACTGGATTTCCATTGGTCTGCAAGTACGGCTCCTGACCTACGACGAGGACTTCTTGGCCGAGGACAGCCGCTACATCATGGCCAAGGACATCAAGGACCTGTGCCCCGACCTGCTGCCTAACGAGATAGCCATCGTAGAGTATCCAAACCTCGACGACAACTCCATCTCGCCCGCCCTTCTGAATATGGGAACCGTCAACCTGATGGTGACCCGTGCCAACCGCACATGGAAGGACGTCGACCAGAAAGCGCTCAAGGAGGTTCAGTCCCTGCTTGAGGACCAGAGCACGCTCTATATGTACCTGACCGAGGCCCAGCGCTATGCTGTTGAGGAGTTTGTGGGCCAGTTGCCGCCTTACACGCGGTTCAACAACTTTGTCTACCGTATCTCGCAGATGGGTCTGACAGCCGTAGAGAATAGTCATGCGAAATAATGCCAAATAGCATTTCCACCTATAGCACAGAAAACAGAGGAAGAGTACTTTTACTCTTTCTTCTGTTTTTGTTGGCTATTTACCAGTTCGTGACGGCTGGTTTCACAGCCTTTGCCGTCGTCTGCGTCCTGCCCTTTGTCGTGCTGTTCATCTACGCCACGTTCCGGTGGCGTATGTTTGCTTTCTGGTCATTATTCGTCATCAACTACTTCCTTCAGATGAAGGACATCAAGCTGCCGGTTCCCACCTCTCTGCCCAATGAGATGTTCGAGCTCATCATGCTGGCCGTCGCCATCATCGATGCCCGTCAGGATCCGCGCTTTGAGCGTGCCGGCAACATCATGCTTTTTGCTATCATGATCTGGGTCAGCTTCTGTCTGTTAGAGATTCTGAACGACAGTTGCGGCTTAGGCATCAACCCAGCGGCGTGGTTCAACGGTTTCCGTCTGTTAGCCATCCAGTTGGTGTGGATATCGCTGGTGTTCAGTATCTACGTTGCCTCGCCCAAGACATTGATGACGCTCCTGAAGCTATGGGCCATCCTGTCGCTCTTTACCGTTTTCTGGACTTATAAGCAGGTCTATTGGGGCATGACGACAGCCGAGAAGATATGGATGGAGACCCGTGGCCGCACTACCCACATCATCAACGGCGGCACACTCATCCGCTATTTCTCCACTTTCAGCGATGCAGCCAACTATGGTTGTAACGCCGCTGCTACGGCCGTCGCCTTCTTCATCATCGGCATCACGAACAAGATCAAGTGGGCCAAGATATTTTTCTTGCTGTCCAGCGTGGCGGTCATCTGGGGTATGTTCCAGTCGGGTACACGTACCGGCATCTTCTGCTTGGGCATCGGCTTGGTGGTCTACATCTTCCTGTCGAAGTCTGTCAGGATAGCCGTACCATTCTCCATCATCTTCGGCATCTTCGGTTTCCTGCTGGTTTTCACCACCATTGGCAACGGCAATCAGCAGATACGCCGTATGCGCTCGGCCTTCAACAAGGAAGACGCTTCCGTCAACGTCCGCGACATCAACAAAGAAGCCATCAAGAAATACATCCAGGACGCTCCGTGGGGCATCGGCCTCGGCATGAGTCCTGAGAACGTGCCTGCCAACAACAAGTTCCGCAAGCTGTCGGCCATTCCTCCCGACTCGGAGTACGTCTTCATCTGGGTACATACCGGTCCAATTGGTGTTACCATCTTCTCCATCTGTATGGTACTCATCTTCTTAGGCGGCTGCCGCGTGGTACTCTTCAAGCTGAAAGAGCCGTCGCTTATCGGCATCGGCGCGGGTTACTGTTGCGCCTTCGTAGCCATCAACTTCGGCGGTTACGCCAACCAGGTGCTGTTCCAGTATCCCAACGGCGTACTTTTCTTCGGCGGTATGGCCGTCGTCTACATCCTACCTTATATTGAGCCTGAATGGGCAGCCTACGAGAACATGCGCCTCGCCCAGATTGCGGAGAAGAAGCGGCTGAGAGCTGAGAAGAAAAAAAAAATTGAAAAATTAAAAAATTGAAAGATTGAAGTTTGAAGATTGAGTTGTCTATCATCACAGTCAATTATAATGGGCTGGACGACACCTGCTCACTCATTGACACCATCGCCTTCAACGACCGTATGGAGGTGATTGTGGTCGATAATGGCTCTGCTACCGACGAGGCGGCAATCATCAGCCGTCGCTACCCGCAGGTACGGACCATTCGCAGCAACCGCAACTTAGGGTTCGCCGGGGGCAACAACCTCGGCATCGAGGCCGCCTGCGGCGACTATCTCTTTCTGATTAATAACGATACCGTTTTCAAGACGTTCGACGTCAGTCCGCTCATCAGCCGCTTAGAGTCCTCCGACCGCATCGCCGTTGTCTGTCCGAAGATACGTTTTGCGTGGGAGCCCCAACCTATTCAGTTTACCGGCTACACCCCTCTGTCGGCCATCACCCTCCGCAACCGCTCCATCGGTTTTGGCGAGGACGACCACGGACAGTACGACACCCCCCACCCTACGCCCTACGCTCATGGTGCAGCCATGATGCTGCGACGCGAGGCCGTGAAGCGTGTCGGTCTGATGCCTGAGTGCTATTTCCTCTATTACGAAGAACTCGACTGGTCGATGATGTTCACACGTGCCGGCTACGAGTTGTGGTACGAGCCTGCCACGACCATCTATCACAAGGAGAGTCAGTCGACGGGAGCCGACAGTCCGCTGAAGATCTATTACGTCACGCGCAACCGTCTGCTCTTTGCGCGCCGCAACACGCGGGGCGTCCGCCGACTCCTGACATACTGCTATCTGACGGCTCTCGTCGCGCCTCGCGACGTCGTCAGCCATCTGCTGCACAGGCGTCCCGATCTGGCCAAAGCCACCCTTCGCGGCGTCGGCACCTTCTATTTCACGACAACCGATGACACTTCAAATTAGCACAATACTATGAACTTCGATTTCTGGTGGATACTATATATCATCGACGGATTTTTCTTCATAGGCGCAGCCTTGACGATAGCCTATATGACCTTCTTTTCCGTCTGCTCGCTGTTCAGCCGCGTCCACGACGTTCCCAAGGCGAAGCGTCAGAACCGCTTCATCGTCGTCATTCCCGCGTATAAGGACGACCACAACATCCTGGGAGCCGTCAAGTCCATTCTCAGTCAGACTTATCCGCAACGGCTCTTCGACGTGACCGTCGTGTCTGACCACCAGAGCGAGATGACCAACATGCGGTTGGCACAATACACCATCACCCTGCTGACGCCCAACTTCGAGAAGAGTTCAAAGGTCAAGTCGCTCCAGTATGCCATCCTCAATCTGCCGGCCTTCAAGATTTACGACGTCGTCGTCGTGCTGAATGCCGACGATATCGTCGAGCCGGAGTTCCTCGAACAGCTCAACGACGCCTACGAGACGGCAGGCACCCGCGCCATCGTCACCCACCGGCTGCCGCGCAACCGCGACACATCGTCGGCCCGTCTGAGTACGATTTTCGAAGAGATCAACAACTCCATCTTCCGTCGCGGCCACATCACCCTCGGCCTGTCGTCGGCCCTGATGCGGAGTGGCGTGGCCTACGAGTTCGGCTGGTTCAAGAAGCACATCATGAAGGTGCGCGACACGGCTGAGGACAAGGAGTTGGAGGCCATGCTGATTCACCAGCAGATATACGTCGACTACTTCGACCAAATTTACATCTATAGCGAGAACAAGCGCGAGGTCGAGGACTTCAACCGCCAGCGCCGCAACTGGATTATCGAGCAGTTCAAGACTGGCATCAAGAACGTCCGCTTCCTGCCGGCAGCCGTCTTCAACCGCCAGTACGACTGGGTCGACAAGATTATCCAATGGATCCTCATGCCCCGCTCCATCCTGTTCTGCGTGGTCTTCACGATGTGTATCGTCCTGCCGTTCATCTATTTCACCTTAGCTATCAAGTGGTGGATTATCACCATCATCTGGGGCTTCTCCTTAGCCTTTGCCACCCCCGACCCTCTCGTCGACAAGAACTGGGACAAGGACTTCATCACCCTGCCTATTGTCACCACGAAGAATATCGTCACGAAAATCATCCGCAAAATAGAATCAATCAGAAAGAAAAAGCCATAGCCTATGTTCTGGAGCGCCCTGCACATCTTTGAAATCGTCTTGTGGTTCGTCTTGGCTGCCTCGGTGGCCTACGTCGTCTTCTTCGCCATCATCTCGCTGTTCTATGAGAAGGACGACTTTGCCGCCACCCACGCCAAAACGCTCAACTACCGCGAGCGCCGCTTCCTCATTCTCTTTCCAGCTTACAACGAGGACGGCGTCATCCTGAACTCCGTCGACAAGTTCCTGTATCAGGATTACCCTACAGACAAGTTCCGGGTGGTGGTCATCTCCGATCACATGACCGACGAGACGAACGAGAAGCTGCGCACGTCGCCAATCACCCTGCTGACACCCGTCTTCGAGAAGAGTTCGAAGGCCAAGGCCATGCAGTATGCCATCAACTACATGGAGGAGCGCGAGCGCGGCAGCTTCGACAACGTCGTCGTGCTCGATGCCGACAACGTCGTCCAGCCCGACTTCCTGCACAAGCTCAACATCCTCTGTAATGCGGGTTACGAGGCCATCCAATGCCACCGTTGCGCCAAAAATGCCAACAACGACGTGGCGATGCTCGACGGTGCCAGCGAGGAGATCAACAACACCATCTTCCGCAAGGCTCACAACCGCCTCGGCCTCTCGTCAGCCCTCATCGGGTCGGGCATGTGCTTCAGCTACCAGCTCTTCCAGCGCAACGTCTTCCTGCTCTCGACGGCTGGCGAAGACCGCGAGATGGAGGCTCTGCTGCTGCGCCAGAAGGTGTTCATCAAGTATGCCGCCGAAATCCACGTCTTCGACGAGAAGGTCAGCAACAAGGACAACTTCCAGCGCCAGCGCATGCGGTGGATGACGGCTCAGGTGCAGAGTCTCTTCCGCCAACTGCCGCAGATACCGTCTGCCCTCTTCCACGGCAATCTCAACTTCATCGACAAGACCATCCAGCAGGCGCTCATCCCACGCTCCATCCTTATCGTCCTGCTGACGCTCATCGCCGTGGTCATGACCGTCGTCGTGCCCGTCTGGTGCGCCAAGTGGTGGGTGCTGCTGGCCGTCCTCCTCGTTGCCCTCGTCATCGCCCTACCCTCGCAGCTGCGTTCGGCAACACTCTTCGGCAAGGCGCTCGCCATTCCCGGTCTCGTCATACGCATGCTGAAAAATGTGCTGCATATGGACCGCAAGAATACCGACTTCCTGCACACCACCCACGACAAGTAAAAACCACAAGCGACGGATATGGGAGAGCGTGTACATAAGAGTATGCTGAACGCGGAGGTAAACCTGCTGTTTTACTTCCTCTCGCTCTTCCTGACCTTCTTCTCGCGCAAGATATTCCTCGACAACCTCGGCGCCGAGTTCATTGGACTGACGGGCACGCTCAACAACATCCTCGGCTACCTCAACCTCTCGGAGTTAGGCATCTCGGCGGCCATAGGCTACTTCCTGTTCAAGCCCCTGCAGCAGAAGAACCGGCAGGAGACTCAGGAGATTCTCTCGCTGTTAGGCTACCTCTACCGCTGGATAGGTCTCATCATCCTCGCCGGAGCCGTGGTGGTGAGCCTCTTCTTCCCCTTGATCTTCAACGAGGCTGGCTTGGGGTTAGGCATCATCTACTTCGCCTTCTACTCCTTCCTCGGCTCGTCGCTCATCGGCTACTTCATCAACTACCGCCAGATACTGCTCAGCGCCGACCAGAAGAACTACTTGGTGGCCATCTACTACCAGTCGGCCAACCTCACGAAGCTGGCCTTGCAGATATTCCTCGCCTACCACTTCAAGAACCTCTACGTCTGGGTGGCCGTCGAGCTGATCTTCAGCATCGTCGCCTGCATCATTCTCAACTGGAAAATCAACCGCGAATACCCATGGCTGAAGGTCGACAAGCGGCAGGGCCGTCAGCTGCTCAAGAAATACCCCGAGGTGCTCAGGAAGACGCGCCAGGTGTTTATCCACAAAATCAAGGACTTCGTGTTAGTGAAGAGCGACGAGTTGTTCATCTTCCTCTTCGTCTCGCTGAAGATGGTGGCCTACTACGGCAACTACATCATCATCATCTCGAAGCTCATCTCGATGTTCGCTGCCGTCACGGGGAGCGTCGGCGCCAGCGTGGGCAACCTCGTGGCCGAAGGCAACAAGGAGAAGATGATGAAGGTGTTCTGGGAGTACACCACCATCCAGCACACCATCGCCGCCACGCTCACCTTCTCGCTCTACTGCTTCATCGAACCGTTCATCAGCCATTGGTTAGGCGCGGAGTACATCATGGACCACCGCATCCTCGTGCTGCTCATGGTCTACATCTACATCACCAACTCGCGCAACTCCGTCGACTCCTTCAACTACGCCCACGGTCTCTATGCCGACGTATGGTCGGCCTGGGCCGAGCTGATTATCAACGTGACGGTCACCATCGTCTGCGGACTCCAATGGGGCATCATCGGCATCCTGTTAGGCAAGATTGCCAGCCTTGTGCCCATCGTAGTCATCTGGAAACCCTACTACCTCTTCACCTCTGGCTTCCACCTGCCGGCGACGCTCTATTGGCGGGGCGTGCTGCGCAACTACGCCATCTCAGCCTTTGCCTTCGCGCTCGCGCTCTACGTCATCCGCTACGTGCCCATCGACCCCTACGAGAGTCTCTGGCTGTGGGTATGCTATTGCGCCGTCTGCATGGTCGTCTTCCTCGTCATCGACCTGACGGCAACCATCCTCTTTGCCAAGGGTGCCAAAGACAGCCTGAGAAGAGTTGGGAAAATAAAAAAATTGAAAAATTGAAGAATTGAAGAATTGAAGAATTGAAGTACTCTATCATTACCGTCAACTACAACAACCGCGAGGGACTGCGACGCACCATCGAGAGCGTCGTCAGCCAGACGTTCCGCGACTTCGAGTTCATCGTCATCGATGGCGGCTCCACCGACGGCAGCGCCGACGTGCTCCGCGAGTACGACAGCCAGATTACCTACTGGGTGTCCGAAAAAGATGCCGGCATCTACAACGCCATGAACAAGGGCATACGGAAGGCTACGGGCGACTACCTGAACTTCATGAACTCGGGCGACTGCTTCTACGACGAGGGCGTGCTCTCACGGGTTGCGCATGTCGAGAGCGATGCCGACTTCATCGTCGGTCGCGACTATCATTTCAACGAAGAGACACAACACGGGCACGCCTCCATACAGCCGCCCCGCACCACGATGGCCCACTTCTTCGTGGCCACGCTCGACCACCAGAGTTGCTTCATACGCCGCGAACTGTTCCGCGACAGCCTTTACCGCGAAGACTACAGGTTAGTGAGCGACTGGATATTTTTTACAGAGAAAATCGTGGGTCAGGATTGCCGCGTGAAGTTCATCCCCGACATCGTCTGCCGACGTGAGGAGGGGGGACTCTCGGAACAGCAACGTACACGAAACCGCGAGGAAATCAGCCGATGGCTCCACCAGTATCTTCCGGCAGGCGTCTACCAGGACTACGCCACTTTAGCGCGGCTCGACAAGACCAGCCTCTACCGCCTCTTGGACATCTGCGACAACGACCGCAAACGGCGGCTGCTCGTCTACTGCATCAAACTCATCAACCGCCTCTTCTAACGCTTCCGGCGGCGACCTAAAAGTATCGGGAAGAACAATTCAGCCAGGCGTACAATCGGCACGAAACAAAGCACGATGAGTACCGACAGCAGCAGGTCCTCGCCCCACATCCTGTCTGGCAACTCCTGCAGACGGCGCACCAATATGATGTGCAGGCCGATGATGAGAATCGAACCCTTCGACAACGTCAGGGCCATCGAACGGTAAGGCAGGCGGCTCAGCCACAAACCGGCCACGTAGAGCATCAGCGACCCCGCCAGTCCGCCTAAGACATACAGCACGAAATTGTCGCCATAGCCGCAGAGATACATCCACACGTAGCCGTTCCACCGGCCACAGAGCACGACGCCAGCCATGGCCACGACACCCAGCGCCACCTCTATCCAGTAGTTACGCAGCCGGCCTAACTGCTGTCTTAACGGCTTCAGCAGCACGCCGACGAGGAACATCGGCATACATACCAGCACGTTCACATTGGCATTACTCACCTCGATGCCCTGCCGACGCAAGGCGACAGCTCCCGCCGCCAACGCCACGAACAGCAGGCCGTAGACCCATCGTCGCTCAGGCAGCAGCTGCATCACGAGGCGCATCACAGCGAGCGAGTAGAAGTACCAGCAAGGCCCCATGCACCAGCGATGGCCCAGCAGCAGCCACTTCAAGTACCACGTCCACGTCACGTCGTACGTCTCGCCCATAGCCAGCAGGCGCAGCCATGCCTCCGCCTGCATGACGGTACTCAGGATGACCGTCGGCACAAACAGCTGCCAGAAGCACTTCGTGAGGCACGACCGCCAGCTGTCAGCCCGCTTGTAGAGGAAGCCCGAGATGACGCAGAACACCTGGGCGTTAAACACATAGAGATACAAGTGACCCGCCGAGAAGAAATGTCCCCAGACAATCGAGAAGATGGCCATCACCTTCATCCAGTCGAGCCACACCATCCTCCCCTCTGTTATCGTTGTTCCTGCTATCATACTGCAAAGGTAACAAGAAACCGAAGAATTACCAAAAAAAACGCAAAAAAACCTGCAAAAGCAGGTTCATCAGAAGTAGGTATAGATTTCGTTCGGCTGTAACTCTGTAATACGTTCTAGTGCATAATATACCCTCACCTCTTACACCTGGCACTTAACTGTCTGAAAATCAAGGGCTATTTTTTTGAGAGAAGTGACACCTTTAGTCGCACCAGAGGTGACACCAGCGTATAGCGACTGACCGTGAAACATTTACGAGAGGCTTATATTTTTTTACGAGCGGCCGGGAAATTTTTACGAGCGGCTTGTACGTTTTTGGCTTTTGGCGTGAAACATTGACAGAAAGGGTTGGTGCGACACTTGGTGTGCCACTTGGTGCGACCTCTGGTGCGGGCAAACTTGTTGCTAACTTACTGATAATCAAGGTTGGTGTTAGAGGTGTCACCAAACGGCAGTCCTGTATGTAGGCAACGCGCACACGGAGCCTTTTGATCTGCATCGGACTTTACGGACTTTCGCGGACTCTACTCTAAGTTGTCTTTTGCTTTCTCTGTTGTCGTCAAATACTGCGTATCAGGCGGATATGATCTTAGGATTCCACGAGGGCACACCAAATGCTTGCAGGAACAGCGAAAAGGCACTACCTTTGCAGCCGAATTCAAGTCACTGACTCGTCTGCATCTCCCTCGGCACAGCCGATACCTGCGCAGCAGTGACCAACATAATAAGAAAAGAGAACACCGACGTGATGTGACATCACTTCTTAGCCGGCACAAAGCTCTCCCAGGTCTGGTCGTCGTAGAAGACACGAATCTCGGTGACACGCCGCTGCGGTTTGTCAATATTTTTAACCTCAATTCGCGACGAATTTGGGTGTGTACTTTTTACACTATTGGAAGTTACAACTGCCGGAGAGCGATTTTCTGGCGACGGGGACGACGGTTCGGGAACGGATGGGGTAGGATCCGAAAAATCGAACAACGAATCCTGCACTCCCAGCAACGGCTCAGTAGGGGAGGCGGCAGCCTTATTAGAGTCGGTGTACATAGGACCGGTACCAAACATCAGCCACTCGAGATTGATGTCAGGAATTTTCTTCCTGATGGCCTCGACAATATTGATACTCGGTTTAGTGCGCTCGTTGAAGATGCTGCTCAACGATGCTGGCGACATTCCGATGAACTGAGCGAACACCGTTTGGGTCATGTGTTGCGACTCCATAATCTGGCGAATTCTGTCCTTCATTGCTTCAATAGGGTGGTTTAAGGGGCACGAGGCCCATTTTCGTTTCAGTTTACAAAGGTAAAGCAAAAAAATGGAACGTGCAAATTTTTAAACGAAAATTTTGAAATCAAAACATTAGATTTATGATTGTAAATTCACAATTTTAAATTGTAAAGCACTGCAAGATTCAAGTTTTGAGTTATATTTGTAAATTTACAAAAGCAAATTCAACAAAGCCTTATTTGAAGAAAAAAAGACAAATAACTGAGCGTAAATGTGATAATTAGCACATACATACCTATTTCATAGGCGACAGGGCGTGTTTACAGATTGAAATACCATATAGGTACATCGCTTAGCTTTATTAAAATAAGATAATTACCTTATTATTAGATAGTTATATCTGTATATCGTTAATTGTATATTTATGAATATAGAAATGTAAATGTATGAATTTAGATTTCAAAAACACAAATATTAAACTTTAAAGTTTTGTTTTTATTCGTAAATTCAGAATCGCGAATCTAAATATTTTCACATCCCCATATCCATTTACATAATGAAATTCACGAAAGCAAATGCAAATAATTGTGAACGCTAAATTTTCGATGATGAAAAAGGGCAAAAATCGGCATTTCTCGCAAATTTCCTACGACGGACAAGGCGGCTGAAAATACGCGAGTTTTGAGCGGTCAGAAATGGGCCGAAAGTCCTTTGTTCATTAGCTTTCTGGCACAAAAAAAGCGTCCTTCTCAGACGCTGTTTCTGCAAATTACAGAAGCGGAAATCAATGCAAAATGTAAAAAATTAACTCCTTCATCAGCTCTCCAGGAGGGGTATTGGGGTTGTCCAAACCCTTACTTTTGGCATCTATTTCTCTAATTTTAGAAATAATCTGCATCACTTTCATTCCAGAGTAATTTCTCATACCTGTCATGTAGTCCTTGGCAGCCCATGGTGATCTCAATTCCAGCCATTCTGCAACGCCCTCCTGACTCTTATTATTGGGCGCATAAAACGCGATCATCAGATTTTGGAAGTAATTAAAGAGCATTGGGAGAAACGAGTAGATGCTACCGGCCTTCGGATTTTCGTCAAAATATTTGATTATCTGATTGGCCTTGAACACCTGGCGGTTGACAATGGCATCGCGAAGTTCAAAAGCATTAAAATCCTTGCTCACACCGATCTGGTCCTCCACCACCTGTGGGGTCACCTTCCTGTCCGTTGCCGGCAGCGCGAGAATCACCTTGTCGAGTTCGCTCGTCAGGCGGCTCAGGTCTGCTCCGATGGAGTCGGCTATCAACTGCGTCGATTTCGGGTCGATACTCACCTCGCGCTGCTTGAGATACTTCTCAATGAACGGTGGAAGGTCGCGGTCACGCAGTTTTTTGCTCTCAAACAACACGCCAGCGGCCTTGATGGCCTTGACGTACTCCCTTTTTCGGCCGTCAATACTCCCGTTTTTATGACAAAAGACGAGGACGGTTGATTTTACGGGAGTTTTGAAGTACTTCTCCAACTGGTCGGTCTGCTTCAAATTCTGTGCCTCCTTGACGATAATAACCTGCCGTTCGGCCATCATCGGGTAGCGGCGGGCAGCGTCGGCCACCTGGGCGGCAGTAACGTCAGAGCCAAACATAATGGTTTGGTTGAAGTCGCGCTCCTCGGGCTGCAGGGCGTGCTCAGCAATGTAGTCGCTAATCTTGTCGATATAGTACGACTCGTCGCCCATCAGGTAGTAGACGGGCTCATAACGGCCTGCCTTCAGGTCGCTCATAATGCCCTCGTAGGTGTATGTCTTCTGCTCTGCTGCCATAGTCTCTTATCCTGTTGCCAATAGACACAACGCGCACTGGCTCCCACGACCATGGGAGCCTGAACTGTAAGCCTCGAAAGTACGTAACTGGCTCAAATAGTTGCCGTTAAGGTATAGATACCTGATCATGGCATCTACAAACCGGCTCCTGTCCGGAACCGCGTGAACACAGGTTTCACAAGCCGTTTTCTGGCACGTCTGTTGGGGCACGACAACGTCCTGACAGTCTATGCTGCAGTCTGTAGCCGGCACTGTCAACGTCATCGCGTCTTCATCGTACCACACGGGCACGCTCCCCTCCTTGACGGCAAAGGCTGTCAAGAAGGCCCCAAACATGAGTAATATGATGATATATCGCTTGAAATTCATGACTGTCATGTTTCTGACGGCAAAGTTACAAAAAAGATATGTAATGAGCAAAAAAAAACGAAATTGTTTTGTATTGTATTCACTTATTCGTACCTTTGCACGTATGAGAGAACAACAACTGAACCTGCCCGCCTACGACGTGAGAATCAGCGAGCGTGACGGTCGCCAGACGATCTTCGACTTCCTGCGCAACCGCTATGTCGCCCTGACGCCCGAGGAATGGGTGCGTCAGCACTTCACACACTTCCTCGTTGAGCATAAGGGCTACCCCAAGGGACTGCTGGCCAACGAGACAGAGCTGCGCGTGGGCGACAAGCGACTGCGCTGCGACACCGTGCTCTACGACCAGTCTCTGCGTCCGCGGATGATTATCGAGTACAAGGCGCCACACATAAAAATACAGCAGAAGACGTTCGACCAGATCGTGGTCTACAATCTTCTGCTGCATGCAGATTACTTAGTGGTCAGCAACGGTCTGCAGCACTACTGCTGTCAGATGGACTATGAGCACCGCAGCTACACGTTCCTGACGGATATTCCCGACTACGCCGTCATTACTCCATGTCGTTAGCATCGGCAGCCTTCTTTGACGAGGCGGTCGACGTCTTGCGGATAGCGCGCTTGCGGGTGCTCTTCTTCTCAGTGTCGACGGGTTTCTCGACCTTCACGCCAGCCAGTTCGGGATCGATCATGATGCGTCCGCAGTACTCGCAGACGATGATCTTCTTGTGCATCTTGATGTCGAGCTGACGCTGGGGTGGAATCTTGTTGAAGCAGCCGCCACAGGCGTCGCGCTGCACGTAGACGATGCCCAAGCCGTTGCGGGCGTTCTTGCGGATGCGCTTGAACGAGGCCAGAAGGCGCGGCTCAATCTTAGCCTCCAGCTCCTTCACCTTCTCCTTCAGCTTCTCCTCCTCGGCACGCGTCTCCTCCATAATCTCGTCGAGTTCGCTCTTCTTCAGGTCGAGGTCGCCACGGCGCTCCTCAATCAGCTGCTTGTTCTGTTCCAGCTCCTGGCTCTTCTCGGAGATACGGGCCTGAGCCTCGCGGATCTTCTTGTTGCAGAGTTCGATTTCCAGCGACTGGAACTCAATCTCCTTCGACAGCGTGTCGTACTCGCGGTTGTTCTTCACATCCTCTAACTGAGCCTTGTAGCGAGCCACGCTGGCCTCAGCGTCGGCAATCTCACCCTTCTTCTGGGTGACAGCCTTCTGGAACTCGTCAATATCTGCCTGAATGCGCTGTATGCGCGTGTTCAGACCTTCAATCTCGTCTTCCAGGTCGTCAACCTCCTGGGGCAGTTCGCCGCGCAGGGTACGCTTCTCGTCGATGGCCGACAGGGCCGTCTGCATCTGGTAGAGGGTTTTCAGCTTCTCTTCTACCGACAAATCTGTAGGATCTTTCTTTGCCATAATTCTTCTTATTTTTATGTCGTTATTACGTTATATCGTTATCACGTTACAAATAATAAATCGGGTTGGTACAGGTCTCTGCCATCTCCGTCCTCACGCTAGGGCACCGCTCGCTGATGATGTCGCGGAACACCTCGCCGGTGAACTGCTCGCTCTGGTAGTGGCCGATGACGCAGATCTGGATGCGCTGCTCATAGCCGAAGTACTGATGATAGTGCATCTCGCCCGTGATGAACGCGTCGGCACCTGCACCGACGGCGTCGTCGAGCAGAAAGTCGCCCGCTCCACCGCAGATAGCCACGCGGCTGACAGGGCGGCGCAGCAGTTCGTTGGTCATAGCACACTCCACGCCGAACGCGCGCTTCACTTTCAGCACGAAGTCGTCAGCTGCCATCGGATTCTCTAATGTGCCGACGACACCGCTGCCACACTCCACGTCCCCTACCCGCTTCGGACTCAGGAACGTCACGTCCGTCAGGCCTAACTTCTCGGCAATCTTGAAGTTCACGCCACCCTGGGCGTTGTCCATATTCGTGTGCATCGAGACGACGCAGACGTCCTGACGGATAGCCTTACGCACCGTCCGTTGCACGTCTGTCAGGTCGCTGATGGTCTTCAGCCCACGGAACAACAGCGGATGGTGGCTCACAATGAGGTTGCAGCCCTTGCGGACTGCCTCGTCAACGACTTTTTCTGTGACGTCTAAACACAATAATGCCCCTGAAACCTCCGCCTCTGTCAGTCCAACTTGCAAGCCAGCATTGTCCCAGCTTTCCTGCAAGGGCAGGGGCGCGAATTGTTCAAGGGCGCTCAGCACTTCCTTAATTTTCACGCTTCTATGTACGTTTTAGGGTGCAAAGTTACGCATTTTTTCCCGTACTGCCAACTTTTTCTGTCAGTTTTAATGCTTTTTTTCTATTCCGTGTCACGCATTTGCTGATTATTTCCAAGAAAAGCAGTACCTTTGCACGAGATATGCCCGACCAGTCATTGAAACGACAACTGAAAGTACTCACCATCCCAGTGTTCATTGAGATGGCGCTGGTGATGCTGTTGGGTGCCGTCGACACCGTGATGCTGAGCCGCTACAGCGACAACAGCGTGGCGGCGGTGGGGCTCGACAACCAGCTGATATCGCTCGTCTTCCTCGTCTACCAGTTTTTCTCGATGGGTGCCGCCATTCTCTGTGCGCAGTACATCGGCGCGGGCTTGCGCAAACGGCTGGTGCAGGTGGTGGGTATGGCGCTGGTAGTCAACCTGATGCTCGGTCTGACGGTCAGCGCCCTACTGTTCTTCTATGCCGAGGGACTGCTTCAGCTCATGGGTCTGCGCCCCGAACTGATGGGCGACGGGTTGGTTTATCTGCGGCTGACGGGCGCGCTGTCGTTCTTCCAGGCCTTGTCGCTCACGTTCTCGGCCTCGCTAAGAAGTGCCGACAAAGTCGTCTATCCGATGGTGGTGACGGGCATTGTCAATGTGCTGAACATTCTGGGCAACTACGCGCTCATCTTCGGACACTGGGGGTGTCCGCAGTTGGGTGTCGAGGGTGCCGCCATCGCCACTGCCACCAGCCGGGCCGTCGCTATGGTGCTGCTCGGCGCCATCCACTTCAAGGTACACATCCCCCGTTTCCCGCTGCATTATTTCCGTCCCATCCCCTGGCAAGAGCTGAAAAACCTGTTGTACATCGGCATTCCGGCGATGAGCGAGAACATCTCGTATTGTCTCTCGCAGGTGGTCATCACGTATTTCATCAACCAGATAAGCAACGAGGCGTTAGCCACACGTACCTATTGTCACAACATGATCATGTTCGTCTACCTCTTCTGCATCAGCATCACGCAGGGCGGCGACATTCTTGTTGGGCATCTCGTCGGACAGCAACGGCATCAGGCGGCATACGTGTTAGGCAATTACTTCTTCCGCTGGTCGATGATCATCACGCTCACCGGCTCGGCACTCCTCGCTTTTTCGGGGCGTAGCATCCTTAGTGCCTTCACCGACAATCAGGAAATCATCACGATGGGCGTATGGGTGCTCGTTGTCGACTGGTTCTTAGAGATTGGACGTACCTCGAACATCTTTGCCGGCAGCACCTTGCGCGCTACGGGCGACACCGTCTATCCCTTCGTCGTCGGCGTCATCTTCCAGTGGAGCATCGCCGTGGGTCTGAGCTACGTCATCGGCATCCCCCTCGGCTACGGTCTTGTGGGCATGTGGGTGGGGTTCGCCCTCGACGAGAACGTCCGCGGCGTCATTCTTGTCCGACGCTGGCGGTCGGGAAAATGGAAGACGAAAGGCTTCGTCAAATGACAGACTATCCAAATAAGAATAAGAAAATACACCAATATGAAAAAGAAGTTATTAGCATTTGCCGCCCTGCCCGTTGTCGCCCTGCTAACGATGGCCAAGACCACCACTACCAAGTATGAACAGCCGGCACCGCTGAAGGACCGCGCCGAACAGATTCTGACGCGCACGGGCTACACCACCTCTTATAATAAAGAGACAAAGAATCCGAACTGGGTGGCGTGGCACCTGACGAAGGCCCACACCTACGGCAAGAACCAGCGCTCGGCTGAGGTGTTTACGGAGGACACCGACGTGACGCCGCGCGCCACCGACGCCGACTATTACAACTCGCGCTACGACCGCGGCCACATGTGTCCGGCAGGCGACAACAAGTGGGACGCAACGGCCATGCGCGAGTCGTTTCTCTTCACGAACATCTGTCCGCAGAACCATGCGCTGAACAAATACGAATGGAACAACCTGGAAATAAAATGCCGCGAGTGGGCCCGTAAGTACGGTGCCGTCGACATTGTCTGCGGTCCCGTCTACAACCACCCTACCCCCACCCGCACCATCGGCCGCAACCGCGTCTGGGTGCCAGACGCCTTCTTCAAGGTCGTCCTGTGTCGTACTGGTCAACCCAAGGCCATCGGTTTCTTAGTGAAGAACGACGGCAAGAAGGTCAGTCTCGAAAGCTGCGTCCGCACCGTCGACGAGATAGAGCAGATAACAGGCATCGACTTCTACCCCGCCCTCGACGACAAGGTCGAGAACCGCATAGAAGCCACGGCCAACTATCGGGAATGGCAATAAAGACGATGGAGCATTGTGGTGCTCTCGCCACACGAGCCGGTATGCTGGATGTGTATACCGCCAAAAGGTGTGGCAGGAACGCGGACTTGGAGATCTACCTGATGAGGCAACTGCGAATCGGCAGGCTTCGGTGTCTTTGTCTCAACATGAGCGGTAAGCTGTCCGTCGGCATAGTCAAGACTGATGGTGCAGCCTGTGCGGTAGCAAGTTGAGGATACGGGCTCAGTAAGCGGTGTAACGACACCATTCTTATACGCTACCAATAGGAAATCAACAGCTTTGGCGTGTTTCACCGTACGGACGATACGCAGACCATAGCCCGTCAGCGTGCGGGTGTCGAACTTCAGGCAAACGTCCATATACTGTCCTGTGGCGGAGCCGAACCCCTGCCCCGCAGTCTTCGTGGGGTCAACCTGCAAAGTCAGCGACATATCGCCATAATGTCCTTTCATAGGCGTGTACATCAGACGGGCGCCACGCTGCGCCTGCAACAGTCCACGTCCGACAGCGCCATTGAATCCCTCACCATACTCCCACATGGGTTTCTCTTGATCAAATTGCCAATCGAACGCTTCGGTATCGAGAGGCTTATAGCCGTCCACCGTCCAGTAGCCCTCTATAATCTGAGGCTGCCACTGGCAAGGGAAGTCGTGGAAATCGGTTTCAAGAGCAACGATGGATGGTGTGGCGAGAGAGTCGCTGCCTGAAGTAGGGGCGATGGCCATATTCGCGACGACGGCAGGAGCAAAGTCGCTACGGTTGGACTTCGGAGCGATGGTGGCAGTGATGGTGCGTCCAGCATCGGCTCCGGTCAAGCGGTAGGAGCGCTGTGGGGCATCGTGGCTGGTACTGACGACGATACCGTCGCGCAGCCACTCAATATGCGATTCGTCGTGCCGACCCTGTAAGTCGAGAGCATAGTCGAGCGTGAGGCTGTCACCACGCTGTACGATAGCAGGCTGGCGCAAAAACTGAGGCGCTGGCACCAACGAGGGTTGGAGCACCACGTGACAGGCAGCCTGACGACCGTCGCGCGTCGCAGCCACCAGACAGAAGTCTGCCGTCTCGTCCGTCTCGTTCGTCATCAGGAAGGAGGCTCTGCCCTCGGGCAGTTGTCTCATCAGCACGAAGCGTTCAAAGCCCTTCGTCACGCTCCAGGCAGCACAGCTGTCTGTTGTCAGTTGTATTTCGACTGGCGCGCGGAGCTTGGCTTCGTGCTGGCTGATGGCGAGGAAAGGAATCTGCATGTTGCTCTGCCATAGCAACTTATCCTTCATCACGACTGTATTCTGAGGACGACGGCTGCCGATGCTATAGGGTTTTCCGTTGAGCGTGAAGTTCTGCTGATAGCAGCGCAACCACGGCTGCGGATAGGCCGTCCAGCCGACATAACTGCCCTCGGGGGCATGATAGCGGCAATCAACGACCGTCACTGGGCCACCCTGTTTGCAGAAGTAAGTCTCGCGGTTGTCTGTACGAACGTAGAAGTCGCAATCGTAAAATAGCGGCCCCGTGCCAAAAGTGCTCCACATGGGTTTGGCACCATAGAGGTCAAAGTCGCAGTGGCGATAGATGGCATGACCGCCGTTCAGCGCATCGTCAGTACACTCGAAGTGGCAGCTGTCGTAAACACTCTCGCGGGCACCGTTCAGCGGATTGAGGTTCAGGCGGCTGATGAAGCGCACCTTTCGGGCCGTCAACTGCCGACCGTGGACATAGCCTACATGAGCCTGCGTGATAGCATCGCTACGACGCTTGCGGCTGAGTTCGGGACGTAACTGATAGTCGAGGTCTACATTACAGTAGTTGCCCATCGTCAGATTCTCCACATGTAGCTCGTCAGCATGGATGTCAAACATCGTGAAGTTGCCAACGGCTCCCTGCATCTGTCCACGCTGCGAAGCCAGCACCACATCCCCGGGATGTTGACTTAAGCCTATGAGAGTCAGACTCTTGCCACGGATAACAACGCCAAACGGCTCACGGCCGTCCTTACCTCTCACCACCGCTGGCTCATCGGGATTGTCCACCCAGTAGACCCACGGGCGGATATAAAGCGTCGTCGTGTCCTGGAAATGGGCCACCGCCTCGCGGAAGTCGTTGAAGACGTAGGGCGAAGCCCCTGCCTCAGCAGCAGTCAGCGAACCGTCGAGCAGCAGGTGCGCGGCGTCAAGCTTCAAGTCTGTCTGGGCACCACTGGTCATCCAGGATGCCGTCATCAAAAGCAAAAAGAGCACCTTGCCAAGACAAGTGTGCTCTTTGACCTTTTTCTCCATAGACGGATGCAATCAGTATCTGTCAGGAAGTGCTTACTTCACCTCCTCGATAATCTTGGCACCCTCTTCCACAGCCTGCATGTTCAGGGGGATGAGGTCGTGATGGCGCTCGGGAAGGGTCTTTTTCAGAGCCTTCTCCACGCCTTTCGTGCTGACCACGGGAGCCACCTTGAGCAGACCGCCGAGGACAATCATATTGAAGACCTTGCCGTTCTTCATCTCGGCAGCCTTGTCCATGGCGTCTATGCGGTAGACGGTGATGTCCTTGCGCGTCGGCGGGTTGATGATGCCGAAGCCGTCGTAGATAAGAATGCCGCCGGGCTTAACCTTGGGCTCGAATTTCTCGAGCGAGGGCTGGTTGAGCACGATGGCGATGTCGTAACGGCTGAGGATGGGCGACGAGATGCGCTCGTCGCTGACGATGACCGTCACGTTGGCCGTACCGCCACGCTGCTCGGGACCGTAAGCAGGCATCCAAGTCACTTCCTTGTCTTCCATCAGTCCACTATAGGCCAGAATCTTACCCATCGAGAGCACACCCTGACCGCCGAAACCACTGATAATTATTTCTTTCTTCATATAGCCTACCCCCAACCCCTCCCCAAGGGAGGGGAGTATAGTTACCATGGGGGTCTCCTTAATTAATTGTTACTCATTATTATATTAACTTTCACCTCCAGTCTATTTAGACTCCCCTCCCTTGGGGAGGGGCTGGGGGTGGGCTTTTATGTCCTGTCTTTTAAGTCGCCTTTGGGATAGAAGGGGAACATATTCTCCTTCATCCATTCGTTAGCCTTGGCGGGAGTGAGCTTCCAACCGCTGTTACAGGTAGAGACAAACTCTACGAGGCTCGAACCCTTACCGTCCATTGATGCCTGGAAAGCCTTACGCAGCGCCTTCTTGGCCTTGTTGATAGAGGCTACGCTCTCCACCGACTGGCGCGTCACGTAGCACGTGCCTTCGAGCTGGGCAGCAATATCGGCAATCTTCAGGGGATAACCGTGCAACTGCGGGTCACGGCCATAAGGACAGGTAGAGGTTTTCTGGCCGATCAGCGTCGTAGGAGCCATCTGTCCGCCCGTCATGCCGTAGATGGCGTTGTTGACGAAGACGATGACGATATTCTCGCCACGGTTCAGGGCGTGGATGGTCTCACAGGTTCCGATACAGGCCAGGTCGCCGTCGCCCTGGTAGGTGAAGACAAGACGGTCGGGCCAGCAGCGCTTGATGCCCGTGGCCAGTGCGGGAGCACGACCGTGGGCAGCCTCCTGCCAGTCGATGTCTATATAGTTGTACGCGAAGACGGCACAGCCTACTGGGCTTACACCCACGGCCTTGTCTTCCATTCCCATTTCCTCGATGACCTCGGCAATGAGCTTATGCACCACGCCGTGCGAGCAGCCCGGACAGTAGTGCATATTATTGTCGTTCATGAGCGTCGGCTTCTTGCAGACAATGTTTTCCGGTTGAACTATTTGATTTCTATCCATTGTTCTTATTTTTAAGAAGTTAGAAGAAGTTAGAGGAAGTTAGAAGAAGTTAGAGGACATTACTTTGGGGATAGTATTATACTATTGTCCTTTATCTTCATCTATCTCCTTCTATCTTCCTATATCTCCATAACCTTTTCTTTTAAAGCATCCACAATCTCTTCCGGCTCGGGCACGATGCCACCGAGGCGGCCGAACTGCTCTACGGGCACGGCACCGTTCACTGCCAGGCGCACGTCCTGCACCATCTGTCCGGCGTTAATCTCTACCACGAGGATGCCCTTCTTCGTCTTAGCCAGTTCGGCAATCTGCTTCGTCGGGAACGGCCACAGCGTGATGGGGCGGAACAGGCCGACCTTCAGGCCCTGTTCGCGGGCTATCTCAATAGCCTTCTCCGACAGACGGGCGGCAGAGCCGAAGGCGACGATGGCATAGTCGGCATCGTCCATCTGCTGCTGCTCGTAGCGCACCTCGCTCTCCTGAATCTTGCGGTATTTCTCCTGCAGGGCAATGTTACGCTGCTCCATAATCTCAGGCTTCAGCTCGAGCGACGTGATGACCACACGCTCGCGGTTCTTAGGCTTACCGGTAGAGGCCCAGGGACACTCCTTGATGACCTCCTCGTCGGTACGACGGGGCTTGAACGGCGGCAGCACCACCTTCTCCATCATCTGACCGATGACACCGTCAGAAAGAATCATGGCCGGGTTACGATACTTAAAGGCCAGCTCGAAGGCGAGGTCTACGAAGTCGGCCATCTCCTGAACGGAGTTCGGAGCGAGCACGATGACGTTGTAGTCACCGTTACCACCGCCACGGGTAGCCTGGAAATAGTCGCCCTGCGACGGCTGGATAGTGCCCAGACCGGGACCGCCGCGCTGGACGTTGACAAACACGCCCGGCACCTCGGCGCCAGCCATATAGGTGATGCCCTCCTGCATCAGGGCGATGCCGGGAGAGCTCGACGAGGTCATGGCACGCTTGCCGGCTCCGGCAGCGCCATATACCATATAAATAGATGCCAGCTCGCTCTCGGCCTGTACCACCTGCATACCGGTGGTCTCCCAGGGCTTCAGCTCGGCCAGCGTCTCGATAACTTCACTCTGCGGAGTAATAGGATAGCCGAAATAGCCGTCGCATCCGCAACGAATGGCAGCGTGGGCTATCGCCTCGTTACCCTTCATCAATACAACTTCTTTCTCTTGCATAGACATTTTACTACTTTTCTCCTTACTCCTTTACTCCTGTTTAACACGATACACGGTGATACACCCGTCGGGGCAGACGATGCCGCACGAGGCACAGCCCACACAGGCCTCCTCGTTGACAGCCTCCACATAAGGGTAGCCGTGCAGATTCACTTTACCAGCCATAGCGATAACCTTCTGAGGGCACGCAATGATGCACAATTGGCATCCCTTACACCGCTCAGTGTTCACCTCGATGGCGCCTTTCAATTTTGCCATATTATCCTTGTTTAATGCATTAAATCCAAATTCGGGGTGCAAAGGTACAAATTAGTAAGCAAACGACCAAATAAAATAGCAAAAATGTCATTTTTACACCTCTTTTACTTTATTATGGAAAAAGTTTGGTGGTTTCAGAATTAGTTCGTAAATTTGCAAGCTATACACAAAAGAAGAAGGTATGCCACGAAAGAAAGAAGGATTGCTATATGAGGTTCATCCCACGCCTGTCAAGGGCAAGGACGGGAGGAACATCGTCTATGTGCGCCCTGCGGGGAAGCAGAAACTGTCGTTGAAGGGACTGGACGAGTGGTGCTCCAGGAACTATCACTCGCGGTACGGCGAGCTGCAGTCGGCATTCGACTACTTCCTGCGGGCAGCCGGCGAGCTGATGGCCCGCGGCTACCGCATCGAGACGCCCATCGGGTCGTTTGCACCGCGACTGTCATTAGTGCGCGAGGTCACCGACCCCAACGAGGTTCGCGACCGCGACGTCGTGTTCGACGGCGTAGACTACAACCCGGGCAAGCTCTGGAACAAGGAGTTAGAGAAATGGGGCAACGGTTTCCGGCGCTGGGAGAATGCGAACACGCAAATAATCATGGCCGACAAGGAGCAGTTGGATACGGTGCTCAGAGGACTGCTGGAGCGTGACGGCTATACCACCGTCAACCGCTTTGCACGAGCCACGCAGCTGACCTATTACTCGGCCCGGAAGCTGCTGAACGAGTGGTGCGAGGGCGACAATCCGAAACTGCTGAAGACCCAACGGAGCAAGGAATATATCTATACAGAAGTTTAACAATAGAAAATCGGACTACTCGTCCTACCCTACATCGCAAACCACTAATTTTTAGATAGTTAAGGGTAGGCCCATCGTTAAAAATGGGGCTACCATGACCCTACCATGACCCTACCGTCATTTTACATATATAACCCACTGATTTTCAAGCCTTTGAATTTTGGGTATAGGCGCAAGATGTTTTGCGTATAGCCGCAAGACGTTTTGCGTATAGGCGCAAGAACCTATATAAGGCTTAAAGCCCCTGCTTGCCGCTTCGAGGGAACAACAATACGGCTGTAGAAGCGCCTGAGAGCGTGTTTCTTAGAAAAATAATGGTGCTTTCTCTTGCGTGAACCAATATTTTTTTGTAATTTTACACCCGATAACAGATAAAACACACACGCTTATGAAAATCACAAAAGTCAAGACCAATTTTACAGAGTTCGGCGCGCCCGTTTCAACGGAGCTCGACGCTATTGTTGAGCGTATGCGCTCAGAGGATACGAAGACTGCCGCCGAGCGGATACGCCAGACGGCCATGCAGTCGCGGCTGATGATGGAGCAAGGCACGCCGCGCTACTACCTGAAGGACACCAGCCGACTGCCCTACCTGATATTTGCCGCCACCTTCGGCAAAGAGGGCTTCGACCGCCCCAACACGTTCACCCAACTGCTGCTGCTCAACATACCATGTCCCGACGGACTACGGCAGGTGAGCGACCTGCGCCGGCGCGTGGCTCAGATACCCTACACGCTATTGGCCTTTGCCGGCGTCAGCGGCGTGACGCTCAAGGTCGTCGTGCGCTGTGCCTACAGCAACGGCGCAACACCCTGGCAGTCAAGCAATAAGAAACAGGTAGACGCTACCGCTTGTCTCGCCTTCCTGGAAGAAGCCCAAGAGACGGCTGCCCGCTTCTATACCACCTTAGCGATGTGCGACCTGATCGTCGGCGAACAGTCGCTGACCAGCGGATGCCGCATGAGCCACGACCCAGACCTCTACTACAACCCCGAGGCCACGCCGCTGCCCGTCATCCGCGACGAGCAGAGCGTGCTGGCACCCTACGAGGGCACCCTTACCGACGACGACGGGCGCGTCATCTGGTATCCCGACTCCGACGAGCGCGAGCGCTACAAGCTGGAGTTCTACACCTGCATGCAGAAGGCACTCAGAGAGAGTCCCGACGATCTGGAACAATGCCTGGCGCTGCTGGCCACCTACTGTCAGAAAGCCCATCTCGAGGAGGAGGCGTGTACCGTGCGCACACTGTGGGACCACCGCTTCAAGCCTCTCGGCGCCGACCTCGTGCGCAAGGTTTTCCGCACCACCTACCTGAAGCCCTACGACGGCAAGACGCTGTCGCAGATGAACGAGAAGGAGCGCATCATACGCTTCATCGAGGGATTCTTCAGCCGCCGCTACCAACTACGCTACAACGTGGTGAAACAGGTGACGGAGTTTCGTCCTAACGACCTGACATTCAAGCAGTGGCAACCACTGACCGACCGTGAGCTGAAGGGCATCGTCGTCGAGCAGATGAAGGAGGGCGGCGAGAGCTGGATGAACGACATACGCATCTACATTGAGTCGGCACACGTCGACGACTACAACCCCGTACACGAATTCCTCGCCGGCTGTGGCGAGTGGGACGGCAAGACCAACTATATCGAGGACTTCGCCCGCCGACTGCCGACGAACTACGACCTGTGGCCCCGCTACTTCCACCGCTGGTTCTTGGCGATGGTGGCGCAGGCCCTCAACATCAACCGCGACTACGGCAACTCGATGGTGCCGATGCTCATCGGCGGACAGGGCATCAAAAAGTCCAGTTTCTGCAAGAATATCCTGCCGCCGTCGATGCGCGAGTACTATATGGACGACATCAAGATGGACAATGCCGAACAGGTAGAGCGCGTGCTCGGACGCATGTGGCTCGTGTGCATCGACGAGTACAACGCCAAGACCGACCGCGAACAGGCAAAGATCAAGCGACTGCTGACGGAGAAAGACGTGCAGGTCAGGAAGATGCGCTCAGACCAGTACACGATGAAGCCCCGTCTCTGCTCGTTCATCGCCACCACCAACGACCTGACGCCGCTGCCCTCGGGCGACGGTTCGCGCCGCTACCTCTGCGTAGAGGTGACGGGGCCGATTGACATGAGCGGACACATTCCCTACAAGCAGATGTTCGCCCAGGCCATCGCCGAACTGCGCAACCCCGACAGCGTCTACTGGTTCACCAGCGACGACGAACGGCAGATACAGGAGCACAACAGCCAGTACCAGCAGGTGCAGCCCATAGAGCAGCTGTTGCCCACCCTCCTCACGCCCGCCACCGAGCGGAAGCGCGAGAACCTGTGGCAGATCAAGGACATTCAGAAGGAGCTGGAGCACCACCTGCGCACCAGCGACGTGCCCACCCTGAAGGCGCTCGCTACCATCGTCAAGAAGTTGAAATGGCCTCACGGAGCCTCAAATGGCGTCGAAGGTTACTACCTCCAGCGCCGAGAGTAGCCCCATTTGGCCCCAAAGTAGGGTCACGGTAGTCCCATTTTTACAGATAGGACTACCCTTAATATCTTTACACACAAGTACTTAAACACCAAAGTAGCCCGAGTAGCCCCATTTTTAGTTGTTAAGCCTGTATAGCAGATCTTCCATCGCTATCTTTCGACGAACTTAACGACCCTTATACTCACTTCGTACAGCATGTACAGGGGAATCGTGACGAGAATCAGCGTCATCAGGTCAGGTGGCGTAATGACGGCGGCTACCATCATAATGACGACGAAAGCATGTTTGCGGTATAGCAATAACACCTCGGATGACACCACGCCCAACTTACCCAGGAAGAAAGCGATTACTGGCAA
Organism: uncultured Prevotellaceae bacterium; assembly: GCA_902800495.1. Classification (GTDB taxonomy): domain Bacteria; phylum Bacteroidota; class Bacteroidia; order Bacteroidales; family Bacteroidaceae; genus Prevotella. The sequence goes on along the minus strand of CADCET010000024.1, from coordinate 4,267 downwards.
CTGGAACACCACGCCCATGACCAGCGTCAACGACACGAAAGAGGTGACGTAGGAATCGAGCGTGATGTTGCTCACCACCCTCGCCGACACGCTGTAGGTTCCGAGGAAGCGGAACGAAATGGGAAATAGCACAAAATAGGACATCAACACGCCGAGGATAAACAGCACATATATGATGCCTGCCACCTGAACCGAATATCGCCGCTCATTCTCATAGAGCGCTGGCGAAATGAAGCGGAACAGTTCATAGAGAATAAAGGGTGACGCTCCCAGTAGCCCTAAGTAAACTGCTGTAGTGACATGCGTCATAAACTGGCTCGACAAGTCGGTGGCTATCAGGTTGACGTGGAACTCCTCAAACCTGAACCCTATACCAACAACCTGCATCATCCTCTCCAGCCAGCGATACGTACAAAAGTCCCACTCACTCGGAGCGAGCAACACCTCCCATGTCGTCTCCTTGAAGCAAAAGACAATCATTGCGACAGCACCAGCTACCGCAATGATACGGAAAAGCATTTGGCGGAGCACCTCTAAGTGCCCGCCAAATGTTAGCAGATCGTCATTCTTTGATGACTTCATCTATATCCTTCTTGGCATCCTCGAAAGGTTCCGTCACCTCTTTGGCTCCTTTCTTGAACTCGCTAATGCCACGTCCCATGCCCCGCATCATCTCCGGCAGTTTCTTGCCGCCAAACAGCAACAGGGCGATACCCGCGATGAGCATCAGCTCGGTGGTGCCGATGAACAGTAGTTGTGCCACCATCATGCTTCTTTTACAACAAGGGTTATCTCATTCGTCTGGAAGTTAATCTCCCAGTTACCTTTTGGGTGACTCTCCCAGCCATACTTCTTGGCTTTCTCATCCCACCACTGCTGGAACTTGGTGCCCGTCTCGCCCATGTCCTTTATAAGTTTCTCATACAGTTCCGCATTATCAGCAGTCAGAATCTTTGCTAGTTCTGTCAGTCCATTCTTACGTTCGAAGAGTGCCTGAATCTCATTGCGCTCTTCCGGGGTCACTTGCCCCACAATCTTTCTTATTTCCATCTGTTTACGATATTAAAAGGGTCTAATTCTTTCTGTTCTTTAATTGGCTGGCTGTCTCTCAACTGGATACCAGCCTCTTCCAGTTTCCTCTGCAAGTAGCACGACGCATTACGCTCTACGTGAGCCATGACGCATTGCTGGTGCGACGGAGTGTTCATGTCGCCCGTCAGCCGTCCGTTCATCCACACGCAGCGGCGACAGTGGTATGCGTCGCACACCCGACAAATCGGCGCATGGTCGAACTGCAGCAACTGTTGGTTCCTGATGTCCAGTCCCGTCGTCAAGTCACCCACGCTCTGGCTGTCGTCCTCATAGTAGAAAGCAGGACAGAGGTAGAACCTGCCGTTGGGTGCCAGTGTCACGTTGTTGACGCCCGCATTGCAGTTGTTCATCTCTTTGAGTATCAGGCGGTCAGTCAGCAGGTTCAGCTGTACGCTTTGACCTGCCTGATACATCTCTACAACTATGTCAGCTATCGACTCCAACGTCTGTTTATAGCCGTCAATATCTTTGTCGGTGAATGTCTCGACATCCGTCAGCACTACGTTCAGCCTTGCCACACGTCTGAGCCACTCCTTGAGCGTCGGCAGATGGTCGGCCAATTCTTGACGACTGCTGTGGATGATACACGTCGCACCTTCCCGCGCCTCGTTCTCCCAGCCGTCCAGTACGATGACGTCAGCCTCATCGGCCTGCCCAATAGGCTTAATTTTTGTATGGTCAATACTCTCTATCGCCTCCTTGTACGCTTCCGGCAGTTCATAGTCTGGATAGACAAACTGGATGTTCAGGTTCTCCTTCATCGCCCAGACGATGCCGCGTTTCAGCACGTCGAGGTCTATCAGTCGGCGTCCTGTCTTTGTCACCTTATGATGACAATACGACGCACTCGTATCGTCCAATAATATAATAAGGTATGTCAGCATATCACTTTACTCGATTTTTTTCGTTGTTCCTCATACTCCTCTAACTCCAGCTTTCGGAACAGCTTGTTCCAGTAGTAGTTGTTGGCACGCACCCGCGCCTTATGCATCTTACAGATAGCTGTAGCCCGCTGGTAGACGGTGTGCGTCTGAGCAGCGTCGTAGTTCTCGCCCTGACACCATGCACAGCCCGAGGCCACCTCGCACTCCATGCACTCGCGGGGCGACTGCGTAGATCGGTCGAGCGTCAAGAAAGGACGCAGGCGATTCTGTTCAATGCCGTCCTTCACGTTGCCGATAATCCAAGCAGGCTTCGACCGCAGCGAATAGGCTGCAAAGCGAGTACAAGGATAGAAGTTGCCGGCAGCGTCTATAGCCAGCATCTTGCCAGCACCGCACCAGTTTTGGTTATCGCGTACAGGATCCATCGGCTTACCAATGTGCTCGGCATAGAACGAACAGTTGTGGTCGCGATACAAGTCGTTGTCGATGATGGCGTCGGCCAACTCTGTCAACTGTTCCTCGAAGAGCACGTCATCGCCCTCATGCCAAACATCCTCAAACACGCAGTTGATGTTTACTTCCTTGATGCCCAAGTCATAGAGGTGCAGCACACTCTCTTTGATATACGGAATATCCGCCGAGGCGATGGTCACCTTCGTCGCCGCACCAGGGAACTGCGAGAGCCACAGCGGAATATTCTTCACGACATCCTCATACGAACCTTTCTCGTCTTCCGGCTTCGGCTGAATACCCTGCTCCATTTCCGCAGTCTTCCAGATGCGGTTCAGATCATGCTTTCGCTTCGTGCCGTCAATGGTGATGCCTATCGACAGGTGGTTGTGGTTCTTCTCGATAAACTGCTGTACCTTCTCCGTATGGTAGTTGATGCCGTTGGTAGAGAACGAAAACCTATAGCTATTGAACCAATGGTGATCTCTACGATACATCTCCGTCTTCAGGTAGTCGCAAATCTTGTCTATCAGCTCTATTTCCAAGAATGGTTCACCGCCGATGAAATCCCAAATGACGCTCTCTTCACGGAATTCGTCTTCTCTGTCCAGTATATAGTCGATGGCCTTCTTTGCCACCTCCCACGTCATCCGCTCCTTGGTATTCTTCCCTACTAAGTAGCAATACTTACAGGCCAGCTGGCAGTCCTTCGTGACGATGAACGTGATGGACTTCGCCATGCCGTCCTGCCAGCCACGGTCGTGTTCTTTAATCTCTATCATAAATACTATTTATAACCTACACTCTTGCAGGTCGTATAACAATCGTATGTGCAGTTCTCGTTGCACGAACTCTTACACGATTTTCCACACGATGCACACGTACTATTCTTACCATAACCAACACATTCGTTTGAGCAACTGCCTCCACATTTATTTTTACATGCACCTCCACAAGAGGTTTTACACTCTCTTCCACAGCCAGTTGTACATTTATTCTCACAACCGCTGCCACAGCCGCTACTGCATTGCGAACCACAATTAGAACATGATGAGCTACCAGAGGATGAGCCACCAGAGGAAGAACCTCCGGAAGAGGATCCCGATGATGAGCCTGTGCAGCTACCATAACAGGAAGATGCACATACACCACTACAGGAACCCGAACAGTCGCACGAGTCATCATCGTCACTACTGCACGACGTGATAATTGTTGGGCCAAACACCGCCACACCCAGAATTGGCAATACTGTCTTGGCTGCTTTTTTGAAGAAGCAGCGACGATTTAACAGTTCTTCGTTTTGCTTTTCTTTACTCATAACTATCTATGTTATTGTTTTACCACATACCAGAACTACTTCCTTTGCAACGTCCACTACATGAGCCATAACAAGTACCATCACAACCACCGGAACAACTAGAACCACAACTTGTGCCACAAAGTCCAGAACATCCATAAAGACAGGTGCCATCACAGCCGCCATCACAACCACCAGTACATCCAGTGTAACAGCCGCCTTTACAACCATTAGAACACCCATTGGTACAGCCAGTAGCACAGTTCTCTGCACAATTTGTTGTGCATGAAGAACTACAACCACCCTTGCAACCGCCCTTGCAATCACCAGTGCAACTGCTTGAGCAATCACCAGTGCAACTGCTTGAGCATCCACCAGTACAACTTCCCTTGCACTGGCCTGTGCAAGTTTTAGAGCAGCTTCCAGAACAATCGTCTGAACAACTCTTTTCTATGTTGCAAACCAAATAATTGGTTCATTTTTTAGCATTGTTTAATTGTATATTCTCGTTTTTTACCTTTTTATACGCTTTTTCTGTCAAGAA
>CADCET010000023.1 GCA_902800495.1 uncultured Prevotellaceae bacterium | reverse complement strand
TATGTGGTGTTTCCGAAAATGTTTCACGGCAAAGGCCGGAAACGTACAAGCCTCTCGCAAAAATTTCACGGCCGCTCGTAAAAAAATATAAGCCTCTCGAAAATGTTTCACGGCCTGCCAATATTACCTGGTGTCACCTCTGGTGCGACTATAGGTGCGACTTACCCTCAAAAAATAGCCTCTGATTTTCAATGAGTTAAGTGCCAGGTGTAAGAGGTGTGGGTATATTTTTTTTGAAGAAATACGGGAATTACAAGAAAATGTTGTATCTTTGCAGCCGTGAAAGCCGCGATTAAGCGAGAGAAGACCCGAAAGGATTTCGAGGTTTTCCGAGCGGAAGCGGTTTCGAACGAAGTTCAAACTCTAAACAACGAGAATTATGGAAGCAACGACAGCAAGAAAACGTACGTCGACCCCCTTCACAAGGGCATGGAACCAGGCAAAGAAACTCGACAACAGCGAGAAGCTGGAACTTGTGGCAATGCTTATCGACAGTGTAAAGCCTGCCGTGGCTGAGTCCCGCAAGCCCCGCCTCTACGACCCCGAGACGGGCGAGTATCTCAACGACGAGACCATGCAGGCCATCGAGGACGTGCGCAGCGGCAAGGAACCAGTGTATGAAATGAAATCGATGGACGAGTTCAAATCTTGGTGCGAGGCACTTTAGGAGTATGGCAAAGTTCATAGTTAAACCGACCGGGCCGTTTCGCAAAGACCTGAAACTGGCCAAGCGTAGGAATCTGCCACTGAGTGACTTATACAAGGTTGTTGGGATGTTAGAGAACGACGAACCCCTGCCCGCCAACCTGCACAATCACATGCTCACTGGCGACTACAAGGGCTACTGGGAGTGCCACATCAACCCCGACTGGCTGCTACTCTACGAGAAGGACACCGAGATACGCATCATCTCGCTCTACCGCACCGGCACCCACGCCGACATCTTCGGCAAAGGCAAGAAACGGTAGCCACCGACATTGTTCCACCCACAAGAAAATATCCGCCGAGACCCCTGCAAGGGAAGTCCCGGCGTTTCCGTATCTGCCCCCCTCATTGCATAACATATCACTCCCCTCCCTCACAGGGAGGGGCAGGGGGTAGGCCTTCCGTTTTGTCTCAAGTATCGTCGGAGCACGCTCTTCTTCGGATCGCACTCAGGTGCAGAACGTGCTGACGTGCTATATACGCTGGCATTGTCAGCCAAGACGAATCACATCAACCTCTTTGACTATAACACCATTAAGCAAGTACCGTCAACTGTTGCCTGACAGATGGGCAACAATGTAAACAATCGTCATTGATTTTGCAAGGCGTAACATCAGAGACGCTTACGGTAAAACAAACAAAATTGCAATTTTTGGCGGTTTTCTTTTGGGGATATCGATGATTTTTTGTAATTTTGGCCGCGAATTTTAAGATAATCCGACTGACGAATAACAAAACGGGGAATCAATTTGACATACTCGAGGTTCATTCCCGCTGGCGCGCCTACCCGTAGCCTTTCCGAACGGGAACGAGCTCGAGCTTTAGCTCAAGGTCGTGATCAAGTAAGATCGGTCTGTTCCTTATTATTAAGGTGGAAATGCCCGAAGGCATTTCCACCTTAATCATTATAGAGTGAGTACCGGCTCGTAGTCTGTAGGTACGTGGGTGGTCTTGATGCGCCACTCCTTGGGGTAGAGGTTGTTGGCGCGCGTGCCGATGTTCTTCACCTGGCCTAACGGGTGCCCCATAAACGTGACGGTGACGAGACCGCGAGGTGTGTCGGGCGGCAGCACAAGGGCTTCGCCACGGAGGTAGGCGAGGGCCTGGGGGTAGGTGAGGTCAGCGCAAGGCAACTTTTCGAGGTACGAGGTGCGAGGTGCGAGGTACGAGAATAGTTTGTTGGCGGATAATACTGCACTTGAAGGTAATCTCGTACCTCGTACCTCGCACCTCGTATCTCGAATATCCCTCGTACCTCGAATATCCCTCTCTCCTCTCTTCCTCATCACGCACATAAACAGCCCCTCGGAGCGAGTGATGCCGGGGATGAAGCGGTAGACGGGAGCGTCGAAGCCGGGGAGCAGCGAGCCGGTGATGTTCCACTCGGGACGGACGTCGACGGGCAGTATCTCGGCATCGTCGAAGGTGTCCAAGAACCAGCGAACGTTCTCCTCGTTCTCTTTAGTATTAAAGGTACACGTACTATATATAAGCAGGCCGCCGGGGGCGAGGCACGCCCAGGCGTCGCTGACGATGTCGCGCTGCAGCTGCCAGCAGCGGTCGACGTTCTGCGGACTCCATTCGCGGATGGTGGCTTCGTCCTTGCGGAACATGCCCTCGCCGGAGCAGGGGACGTCGCAGAGGATGAGGTCGAAGCGCTGCTTCGACTTGCGGAAGACTTCGGGGTAGTTGTTGGTGACGATGTGGTTGGGGTAGCCCCATTTCGTGACGTTCTCCAGCAGGATGTTAGCGCGCTGGCGGATGGGCTCGTTGGAGTAGAGCACGCAGTCGGCGGGCAGGGCAGAACGGAGCAGCGTCGACTTGCCGCCGGGAGCGGCGCAGAGGTCGAGCGCATTCGCTAAATGAGAAATGAGAAATGAGAAATGAGGAATTAGAAATGAGGAATTATGATTACTTTGTCTGGGATTAGCCTCCGGACTTGTTTGGTAATCATCATTTCTAATTCCTAATTCCTCATTTCTAATTTGTCGAATGACTTCGTCGAGGAACATTGAGGCCGCCTCCTGCACGTAGTAGCAGCCGGCGTGGAACAGAGGGTCCATCGTAAAGTTAGGACGCTGGGGCAGGTAGTAGGCGTTGCGGCACCAGGGAACGGGTTCGCCATTCTCGAGGTACGAGGTACTCTTTTTTTCGAGGTACGAGGTGCGAGGTACGAGGTTCGAGACTACCTTGTTCGATGATCCCACTTTTCTCGGGTTCAGACGGATGCTGACGGGAGGCTCTTCCTCGAACGATTTCAGGTATCGTTCGAAGCGCTCGTCGCCCATCAGCTGGCGCGTATATTCTGTGAATGTAAGTGGTAAATTCGCCATTGGCTTGCAAAATTAAAAAAAAATTCGCACCTTTGCAACTAATTCGCGAAGAATTACGTCTAACGGATAAAAAGAAACAAAAAGAACGTAATATGAAAAAGGTATTTTTTACAGTGATGGTGCTGACGATGCTGACCTCGTGCATCGAAGGTGTGAAGTTCCACTTCACGGGTGAAACGACTCTCGAGGAGAACAGAGAGTTGAGCGGTTTCGAGCGCATCGAGCAGTATGGCTCGTTAGACGTGGAGTATATGCAGGCCGACTCGTTCTCCGTCAGGGTGAATGCTCCTGACAATGTTCTTGACCAGGTGGAAACACGTGTGGAAGGCAACAAGCTGATTATCCGCATGAACAACACCGGCAATATCGTAGACTTCAACTCAACCGACGGTGTGACCGTCTATGTGACGTCGCCCGACTTCCTCGGCGTTATGCTGAAAGGCTCCGGCAATTTCGAGTGTAAGCACCTGCTCGACACCGACAATCTCGACATCGAGCTGCGAGGCTCTGGCGATGTGGAGTTCGACGACGTCGTCTGCGACCACATTGGCGTGGCGTTGGTAGGCTCTGGCGACGTGGAGGTGAAGAAGGTGAAGACGCTGCAGTCGATGGTCGAATTGATAGGCTCCGGCGACATCAAGATGAAGTTCGAGGACAGCGGACGGGTAGAGGCACGACTGATGGGCTCCGGCGACATCGCGCTGAGCGGACGGGTGCAGTCGCTGCGAGAGGATGTCCGTGGCTCCGGCGACCTGGAAACATCGCGCCTGATAGTCAAAGAATAACACGAATTAATTCTCTATAACGACCACGAATTTAACTAATAAAACGAATATTTATGAAGAAGATTCTGATATTGATGACATTGGTGCTTACGCTCAGCTTGGGCGTACAGGCATCAGGACAGAAACACCGCCACACGCCTCAGGCGGAGCAAGTGGACTCGGTGGTGGCGTATTCAGACACGACAGGTACTGACACCGTGGTGAAGACCCACAGCCGCAAGGTGACGATAACCACCAGGACATCGCCCTGGAGCACAAGGACAACGACATACGATCTGGACGACGAGGACGACTTCCCGGGCTTTTTCAGCACTGTGATGAAGAATATGAATCACGGCATTGCCGGTATGTTCTTCGTGCTGGCTATGATACTCATCCTGTTCGTCCTGGCACCTGTCGCCATCATCATCGCGCTGTTCTACTTTATCAACAAGAACCGTAAGCAGAAGATGAAATTAGCGCAGATGGCCATGCAGCAGGGACAGCCCATCCCCGACCAGCTGCTTGACGAGAAACCCGCCAACGCCGACGAGGAGTACCAGAAGGGCATGCGCCAGTGTTTCGTGGGCGTGGGACTGATGGTGTTCTTAGGCTATGCCGCCGGTCAAGTGGGCTTCGGCATCGGTGCCTTGGTGTTCTGCATCGGCCTGGGCAAGGTGTTCGCCTCGCGAACAGCCCGTAAGAATGAGACAATGAACAATACTTTAAATAACAACAACAATATTCAGCATTGACTATGACAAAAAGACTTTATCGCTCGAACGACCGCGTGTTAGGCGGTGTTTGCGCAGGTGTAGCAGAGTATTTGGATTTCGATCCCGTAGCAGTACGTTTGGGTTATGCAGCACTGACGCTGTTCACAGCCTTTGCAGGCATCCCCTTCTATATCGTCGCATGGATCATCATGCCCGAGAAGAACAGCATCATCAACTCGTGACGCATGGCAACGCTCACTGACATCTCTCTCGTAGCACAGGTGGCGGTACTCGGCAACAAGCGGGCTTTCGACGAGCTCGTACGCCGGTATCAGTCGCCTGTACGGCGGTTTTTCCTGCATCAGACGCTGGGAGACAGTCAGTTGAGCGACGACCTGGCTCAGGACACCTTCATCAAGGCTTATACGAGCATCGGCTCCTTCCGGGGCATCGCCTCGTTCCAGACGTGGCTGATGCGTATAGCCTACAATGTGTTCTATGATTACTGTCGTAAAATGAGGAATGAGAAATTAGAAATTAGAAATGATGATTACTCTCGGGGCGGAAAAGATGTTGGCACAACTAATCATAATTCCTCATTCCTCATTTCTCATTCCTCATTGAAGATGGACCTTTATGCCGCCTTGGCACTGTTGAAGCCCGACGAACGCACGTGCATCACCCTGCAGCTGGTCGACGGCTACGACATAGCAGCCATAGCGCGGATTACCGGCATGAAGGCGGGAACGGTGAAATCACATCTCTCACGTGGTAAGGAGAAAATGGCTAACTACTTAAGACAGAACGGATATGACGGAAGATAACGAACAGCTTTTGCAGCAGTTTTTCAGTGAGACGGCACAACAGACGATTGCCGACGACGGGTTTACAGAGCGTGTGATGCAGCGGTTGCCGCTGCGCACCAACTGGTTTGTGAGACTCTGGGACGGCTTGTGCCTCTTGGTGGCGGCCATCCTCTTTATCGTCTACGACGGCTGGCAGTTGCTGGTCGATCATGTGATAGGGCAGTTCTACACCGTAGTGGCCACGTCGCCGAGCCAGGTGCTGCTGACGGTTGCCGCCGTCGTCTTCGGATTACTCTTCGTGGGGGTGGGCGAGGTGCTCTATGCCGAGTCAGTCCGTCGCTCCTGGTTGCGGTGATTCCTTCAAGCGGCCCTCGTCGTCGAACAGACCATAGGTGGTGCGCAGTACGGTGAACTCCGTACGGCGGTTCAACTGGTTACAGCTGTCCTGCTGAGCCTCGTCCTTCAGGGCCGTGATAAACGCTTCCGTCAGTACGTCGCCTTCCTTCAGGAAGGGATATTTGGCAGCCACTTTCTTCTTAATCGTCTTCGGCTTGCTCTCGCCGTAGCCTTTCGGCGTCAGGCGGTCGGCAGCTATGCCGTGGTCAATCAGGTAGTTGACCACCGACTCGGCGCGTCGCTGCGACAGTCCCTCGTTATACTGGTCGGAACCTTTGTAGTCGGTGTGTGCCGCCAGTTCGATGGTGACGTGGGGGTTCTCGTTGAGCAGCTTCACCAGTTCGTCGAGTGCCGTTGCCGACTCCGGGCGCAGTGTGGCTTTGTTGAAGTCGTAGAAGATGTTCTCGATGAGTACGGGTGCCGAGATGTTGGCAAGTGGGAACTGCAAAACATACTCTTTGGAGACGGTGCAGGTGTCGACGCGCAGTTGCTCCGTATGGTTCAGGAAACCTTTGCAGGCACCCAGCAGCACGTAGTCGACGCCCGTCTTGATCTCCTGCGTGAACGAGCCGTCGCCCTTGACGCTGAGCTTCAGGTTGGTGCCGTCGTTGCCCACCATGTAAACCTGTCCGGCAGGCAGTTCGTAGCCGTCCATCTCGTAGACCCAGCCCTTGAGCGTCAGCAGCACCTCTTCCTTCTCAAACGAATAGATATGGTCCCAGCCACGGGCGTCACCACGGTTCGACGAGAAGTAGCCACGGTTGTGCAGCCCGTCGAAGGTCATGCCGAAGTCGTCGCCCTGTGAGTTCAGCGGGAATCCCGGATGCTCAATAATATATGAGGAATTATCATTTCTCATTCCTAATTCCTCATTTCTAATTTGATTGCTCACAGGCTGAGCAATAAAGATGTCGAGTCCACCGAGTCCCGGGTGTCCGTTGCTCGAGAAGTAAAGGTCGCCGTTGGGACGGAAGGTGGGAAACATCTCGTCGCCCGGCGTGTTGACGGGTTCGCCTATGTTTTCGACAGCACCGATGCCGTTCTGTAGCAGTTCAGCGCGCCAGATGTCGTAGCCGCCCAGTCCGCCAGGCATGTCGCTGACGAAGTAGAGCCACAGTCCGTCGGGCGACACGGCGGGGTGGGCAAAGGTCGATAGCGTGTCGCGGCTGATGGTCAGCTCCGCAGGCTTGCCCCACGATGCGTCGCTGCGCTGGGCGGTGCTGATGGTGGCAAAGCGCGGGTAGTTAGGGTCGGTCTTGCATTGTGTCAGATACATCGTCCGGTTGTCGGGCGAGAACGAGCAGACACCCTCGTCGAAGGCGGAGTTCAGCTCAGAGTCTATCGTCTGCGGTTTGCTCCACTTGCCCTTGTCGTCCTTCTGTGCGAAGAAGATGTCGGCGGGCTTTGTGCCCGTGATGCCGCTCAGCTCGTCGCCCTGCGCCTGATTGCGCGTCGATGTGAAGTACAGCTGGTCGTAGTCGTCGCCACAGAGCATCGGCGAGAAGTCGGCACGGCGCGAGTTGAACAGGTCCTCGCGCTTCACCGTGTATTTCGAGTCTTTTTGTCTGAAGGCCGGTGCCTGACGCGCTGCCTTCACGCCCTCACGGGCCAGCGGCAGGTAGGGACTGTCCGTTCCGGCCAGACTGTCGACAGCCGTCTGGAAGGCTTTCTCGGCGTTCTTGTAGTCGCCGTTTTTCATCAGCAGTTGCCCAAGGAAGAACTGTGTCAGCGAGTCCTGTTGCTTATAGCGTACGGCGTTGTTGTAAGCCGCCACTGCCCGCTGCGTCTGGTTGATACGGCGATAGCAGTCGGCCATCTTGATGGCCCTTTCGCCTCGCAGTTTTCTGTCCTTTGTCGGTGTCTGTGCGTATGCTTTCTTATACTGTTCTGCCGCGTCGAAGTATTCGCCCAAGGCGTAGAACTTATCGCCTTTCTTCATAGCTGAGTCGGCACCGCACCCCGTCAGGAGTACGGCCACTGCCACTATATATAATATGGTGCAAAGACGCTGCATACCATCTTATAACGCAAATCCCGCCATTTTATTGTGTTTTGCAAGATCTATAGATTTTATAAAAATGACAGCTATCCTCACGGACAACTGTCATCATACTACTTTATTAACTAAAAATGTCGCGACCACGCCAAAGGATCTGGTTGCTGTTTTTCAGCTAACCATTTCCTAACAACGTCTCCAGCTTAAAACGTAAATTCTCAGAATAGAGAAATTGGTGCGGAGACTATTGCAAACCAGCTCATCGAGGTTGTGGAAAGACCTACTGCTAACTGACAAACAATAGCCCACACCAAAATGATATTTACAATCGTACACGTACGGAAAGTATATATTCACTCGGTGTGGACGTACATTGTTATTACCCTTAGCAGTTTGAAACTTCCACATTTCGATGAAGGATAATCACATTTACGCCCTACATTTTTGTAAGACGAGAATCCTTATACGGTCACCCTCTCACGGATGCCCTCGGAAACTCTGTTGCAAAAGTACAAAAAAAGAATGAAAGTACCAAGTATTTTCGTTTTTTTTATAAAACTTATGTTTGATTGTTTAGAAAAAATGCACAGTTATGGTTGGAACGGCTGCCGATAGGTGCAACCATTTTTCCATTCTGAGCAGCCGTAGGCGGTTTTGCCTTTGATGATGTGGCCCTTGCCGCAGAGGGGACAGGGCTGGCCGACGAGCGGGTCTTGTGGCTCGGCCTTTTTCTTTGGCGTACTCTTGGCCTTTGGCTGAGCCTGAGCATCCTTGGCAGGTGTGCGCTTGCGCGTTTTCTTCAGGTCTTCGTCGGTCATGACGGTGACGCGGCGGTTGGAGGCGTCGGACATCACTTCGTTGACAATCTCGGTGACCTGGGCTTTCAGCTCTTCAATGAACTGCTGGGCGTCGTACTTCTTGTGCTCGATGTCGCGGAGTTTCTTCTCCCAGATGCCCGTCAGCTCAGCGCTTTTCAGTAATTCTTCTCGAATGAGGTCGATGAGTTCGATGCCTGTCGGTGTTGGCGCAATACTTGTCCTGTTTCGTCTAATATAATGACGTTTGAAGAGAGTTTCAATTATTGCAGCACGAGTTGAGGGTCTTCCTATGCCATTCTCTTTCATGGCATAACGTAATTCTTCGTTCTCAACAAACTTTCCCGCAGTTTCCATAGCACGTAATAATGTCGCTTCTGTATATGGCTTAGGAGCGACAGTCCATCTTTCGGTTAGAGTTGGAGTGTGGTCTCCACTTTCACCTTTGACAAAAGAAGGTAGGATAATATCTTCGTCTTTTTTCTTTTTTGCTTCTTCTTTCTCTTCTTTTTGTTCTTTCTGATAAACGGAATGCCAACCGGGGTCTATAATTGTTTTCCCAGTAACTTTAAATTCTACATCTTCTACCATTCCATTCACTATGGTTTGGTTAAAAAGACAATCTGGATAAAAAACGGCAATGAAACGACGGGCAACAAGGTCATATATTTTATGTTCCGCATCAGTTAGATTTTGTGGTATAATTCCCGTTGGGATAATTGCATGGTGATCTGTAACCTTTGAAGAGTCAAACACTTTTTTCGTTTTTGGAAGTGCTTTTCCTCCCAATGGCTTAATAAGCTCGGCGTATGGAGTAATTCCTGAATATTTGACTTGATATAATCCATTTAGTGTTTGTGGGCACTTGGGATATATGTCATCTGAAAGGAATGTGGTGTCTACTCGAGGATATGTTGTATATTTCTTTTCGTACAGACTTTGAATGATATTCAGCGTCATTTCTGCTGAATAGCCAAACTTTTTGTTACTTTCTACTTGCAGCGATGTTAAGTCGTAAAGAGAGGGTGGGGCTTCTTTTCCTTTCTTTTTCTTAACTTCTGTAACCGTAAAAGGCTTTCCTGCAATAGCAGAAAAAGCTTTTTCACCTTCTTCTTTACTGGTAAAACCTCGTTTTACTTGGTTTTTCTTTTCTTTTACTTCTTCACTAACATTGTTTTCTTCGTCATCGTCATCTTTCATGATGGCCGTGAACGTCGTGTCGCGGTAGACCGTTGCCAGCACCCAGTAAGGTTCGGGCTTGAAGTTGTCTATCTCCTTCTGACGGTTTACGATGAGGGCGAGGGTGGGGGTCTGCACGCGGCCTATCGAGAGCACCTGGCGGTTCTGTCCGTATTTCAGCGTGTAGAGTCGTGTGGCGTTCATGCCGAGGAGCCAGTCGCCGATGGCGCGGCTGAGGCCTGCGAGGTAGAGCGGCTGGTAGTCCTGCTGGTCTTTCAGGTTGGCAAAACCTTCGCGGATGGCCTCGTCGGTCATCGACGAGATCCACAGACGCTTGACGGGACACTTCGCCTGAGCCTTCTGCATCACCCAGCGCTGGATGAGTTCGCCCTCCTGTCCGGCGTCGCCGCAGTTGACGATGCTGTCGGCCTGCTGCATCAGCCGTTCGATGATGGCAAACTGCTTTTCTATGCCACGGTCGGGAATGAGCTTGATGCCGAAGCGCGGCGGCACCATCGGCAGTTGTGTCAGTGCCCACGACTTCCACGCCGGGGTATAGTCGCCTGGTTCCTTCAGTGTACACAGGTGACCAAAGGTCCATGTCACCTGGTAGCCGTTACCCTCCATATAACCATCGTGGCTCGCCGTAGCGCCGATAATCCGCGCAATGTCGCGCGCCACGCTGGGTTTCTCTGCTATGCAGACTGTCATATCTTCGTTGCTTGTTTTTCGTTTTCAGCCTGCAAAGGTACGAAAAAAAAAGAAATTATTGACAATAGATGATTGGGATTTGAATTTTATTTTGTTTATTGTTTGTTTTCCACCGAAAGTACCTGCAGACGCTCTAATAGGCGTGGTCGCTGTTGATCTCCTCCTTGGTCAGCTTCTTCTTGTCGATGGCACGCCAGCAGTAGACGATGTAGGCCAGGACGAAGGGGACGAGGAGCGAGACGTAGAACATCGTTCGCAGGGTGAACTCGCTGCTGCAGGAGTTCTCGAGCGTCAGCGACGACTGCAGCTGGGTGTTCGACGGGTAGTAGGCCGTCATGTTCCAGGCTGAGCAGAGCAGCAGGGCGAGGACAGTGAGGACGGTGCCGATGCCGGCAGGCCAGATGCCGCCGGTATAGTCCTTTCTCATGACTGTCTTGCCGATGCCGAAGAGCACGAGTACCACACCTATTAATAATATAATGGTCAGGTACCACATGTCGATGAAGTTGTTCAGGTACTTTAATGGCTCCATAAAGACGATGCCCTCAGCGTTGTAGGCATAGCCCTCCTTCAGTAGCAGGTGGACGAGATAAGCCACGAACAGGATGACGAAGGGAACGGCGTTGACCAGCAGACTGTGACGGCCCCGCGTGCGGATCTCCTCGTCGTCGACATTGTTCATAACGTAGAGACAGCCCAGCACCCGTGCTAAGAACACGACGGCAAAGCCGAAGACAAGCACCCAGGGGTTGAGCAGGGCGTCGAGGCCGTGCGAGGCGTTGCCCCAGTAGCTGATGATGGGTGTCATGGCCGTTGCGTCAATCATGTTGCCCTTCTCGACGATGAAGTTGCTGCCCTCATAGAAGGTGGCCACGGCGCCGCCGAGAAGTAGCGGGCCGAGGATGCCGTTGAGCACAAGGAAGCACTGGAACGTCTTCGGGCCGAGGATGTTCTTTGCCCAAGCAAAGCGACCAGAGGTCGAGCGGCCGATTTTGTTCTGGAACTCGTAGCTGACGGCCTGCAACACGAAGGTGAAGAGGATGAGCATCCACAGCCAGTAGGCACCGCCGAAGCTGGTGGAGTAGAACAGCGGGAACGAGGCGAAGAACGCGCCGCCGAAGGTTACCAATGTGGTGAACGTGAACTCCCACTTGCGGCCTGTCGAGTTGACGACCAGACGACGTCCCTCGTCGTTGCCTCCTAAGGAGAATACCAGCGAGTTGGCTCCCTGCACGAAGAGCAGGAAGACTAATATTGCACCAAGAAGTGATACGATGAAACACCAGTAGTGCTGTAAGAATGAATATGTCATATAGTCAATACATTTATTTTGTTTTTATTCTACCACTAATTTCACGAATTGCACTAATTTTTGCTGCGCTGATGAATTCGTGTAATTAGTGAAATTAGTGGTTGTTCAATTATTCACAGTCCGGTCCCTTTTGGATTTGCTTCAGCAGAATGCTAATCTCGACAGCCAGCATGGTGGTGAAGAGGACGAGGAAGAGGAAGAAGGTCAACATAACGCTCGACGCATGCAGGTCGCTGACGGCCACCCATGTGGGCAGCATGTCCTGAATTGTCCACGGCTGACGTCCGAACTCAGCCACGAGCCATCCGCTCTCTGAGGCGATGTAGGCTAAGGGAATGAGCGCAATGGCCAACCAGTAGTGCCAGTCGGGCAGACGGGTGATGTCGTTGGTGTCGGCCTCTGTCTCTGGAATGACGCCAAAGGTAGCTAGCAGACGGCGTGTGAAGATGGTCAGGAACGGAATCTTATAGGTGATGACCAGTATCAGGGCGAAGAACAGTATCAGCAGACAGCCCACGCCCACCATGATGCGGAAGGCCCAGAAGTTGACGGCGATGGGCGGCACCACCTGCGCCTTGTCCTTGATGTAGCCGTAGCCGAAGTACTTCATGTTAGCGGAGAGAGTAGAGAGGAGAGAGGAGAGTGTGGCCTCGTCAGCACCTTCGGCTTTTGCCTTGCGGTAGTCGGCAAGTGCCTGGATGGCCAGCTTGCCGCACGCTATCTTCTCGTCGATGGAGGGCTCCACCGTTCCGTCGGGCTTCGTGTAGCCGTTCAGCAGGTCGTTGATGCCTGGGACGTAGCCGTCGAAATCGTTTGTTGCCATGAACGACAGGGCGTTAGGCACTTCGATACCCTCGATAATCTTCAGTCCGACGCCATTGCCGCCGTCGGCGAGTGCCTCCATAGCGGCCAGCTTCATGGGTTGCACCTCGGCCACGTCCTGTGCCGACTTATGGCCTGTGGCAGCAGCCAACAGGGCAGCGACGAGTCCCACCCATGCGCCGATCTTCATACTCTCGAGTGCCATCTTCGTGTGACGGCGCTTCATGAGATACCAGCAGCTGACGCCTACGGTGAAGATGCCGCCGATGATCCATGCCGACGTGACGGTGTGGCAGAACTTAGACACGGCGAACGGCGACAGAGCCACCTCGGCAAAGGACACCATCTCGTTGCGCATCGTGTCGGGGTTGAACTCGCAGCCCACGGGATTTTGCATCCAGGCGTTAGCCACCAAGATCCACCATGCCGAGATGGTGGCTCCGAGTCCTGTGAGCCATGTCGATGCCAGGTGGAACTCGCGTGACACCTTGTTCCAGCCGAAGAACATGACGGCGACGAACGTCGACTCCATAAAGAAGGCCACGATGCCCTCTATGGCCAGCGGTGCGCCGAAGATGTCGCCCACGAACCACGAGTAGTTCGACCAGTTGGTGCCAAACTCGAACTCGAGGATGATGCCCGTTGCCACCCCCATAGCGAAGTTGATGCCGAAGAGTTTCTGCCAGAACTTGGCGGTGTCCTTCCAGAACTTGTCCTTCGTACGATAGTAACACGTCTCCATAATCCCCATGATGACGGCCAGTCCGAGCGTCAGGGGCACGAAGAGCCAGTGATAGATTGCCGTGAGCGCAAATTGTGCTCTCGACCAGTCGATGGTCCCGGCATCAATGTTTAGCAATAGGTTTGTCATATTGTTACTGATTTAAGATTTGAGTTGCCACGTAGCCAGCCTTGTCGCCTTCGGCGTGCTCCTTTAGGAAGTCGGGGAAGAAGAATACCTTTAGCACGGCAAAGATGATGAAGAGCTTGATGAGAATGATGGCCCACAGCGTACGCCCCAACCGCATGTTGCGGAAACCGTCGTAGTAGAGGTCGTAGACCCTGTACAGAAAGTTGTTTTTTTTCATAGGCCTGTCGTGTGGGGATTCGGTGTGCAAATATATATAAAAATGTGATAAGTTCCAAACAAAATGCAAAAAAGTTTGTCGTTTTAATGAAAAATTTATACCTTTGCACCGTTAATTCACGAATGAGACAGATGAAAAAAGTTTTAATTCCCCTGATTGTCGTTATTGCCGCCCTGCTGGGCGGTTTGGCTTATCTGTTCATGAACCTGCAGGAACAGCGGCAGGTGAATGCCGACATGCAGGAGCTGGCCCGGCTCGACAAGCAGGAGATGGAGAACGAGTACGAGCGCTTCGCCCTGCAGTATAGCGAGATGAAGACGAAGATCAACAACGACTCCATCATAGCCCAGCTCACCGAGGAGCAGATGAAGACCCAGCGCCTGTTGGAGGAACTGAAGAAGACGAAGGCCGAAGATGCCCGTGAGATTACCCGACTGAAGAAAGAACTGGCCACGGTGCGTGCCGTTCTGCGCGACTACGTCATGCAGATAGACTCGCTGAACCGCCAGAACGAGCGTCTGCAGGCCGAGAACACGCAGGTGAAGGAAGAGCTTGCCGAGCGCAACTCTCAGATTGCCGGTCTGAGCAACGAGAAAGCCTCGCTGTCGCAGAAGGTGGCCATCGCCGCGCAGCTCGACGCCACCAACATCCAGCTGCTGGCGCTGAAGAAAGCCAACAAGACGGTGAAGAAAATCAAGGACTGCAAGACGATGCAGGTGAACTTCACCATCAGCCGCAACGTGACCGCCACCAACGGCAACCGCACCGTCTACGTGCGCATCCAGAACCCCGGCGGCAACACCCTCAACGGCGGCGGCACCTTTGCCTACGAGAACCGTCAGTTGGAATACACGATGAAGAAGCACATAGAATATACGGGCGAGGAAACCCCCGTGACCCTCTATTGGACGGTGTCGCAGATGCTCGAAGCCGGCGACTACCGCGTGAGCATCTTCGTCGACGGCAATATGATAGGCAGCAGAACCTTTAGTTTCAACTAAATCACAGATATGTACACGAAATTCGCTATTGGCTTTTGGCTTTTGGCTCTTGGCGGTCTGCCGGCCGGTGCCCAGCGGCTGTTGACCCTCGACAGTTGCCGGGCGATGGCACTGCGCAACAACAAGCAGCTGAGCATCTCGAAAGTGAAGCAGGATGTAGCGGCTAACCTGCGACGGTCGGCCCGCACGAAGTACCTGCCTCATGTCAGTGCCTTAGGCAGCTATATGCACACCAGTGAGGAGGTGTCGATCCTGAATTCCGACCAGAAAGACTTCCTGACGAACATGGGCACCAGTCTGGTGCAGAATGAAGGCGTTCAGGAAGGCTTGGGCAACCTGTCGCAGACCATGGCCAACGTCGCTCCCCTGTTAGCCCAGCTCGGCGTGCCTCTGGAGCAGCTGCAGGCCATGTCGGCCCAGATGCAGCAGCTCCCCGAGGATGTGAAGACAAAATTGAATGGGGTAGGCGAGCGTATTGTAGATGCCTTTCGTACCGATACCCGTAACCTCTGGGCCGGCAGCATCATGCTGACGCAGCCTGTTTTCATGGGTGGTAGCATTGTGGCACTGAACCGTCTTGCTGATATCAATGAGCGTATGGCCCGGAACAGTGCCGATGCCAAGGAACAAGCCACCATCTATGCTACCGACAAGGCTTACTGGCAGGTTGTGTCGCTGCGACATAAGCAGCGCTTGGCGCAGGCCTATCTGGACTTGGTGAAGAAACTCGACGACAATGTCAACAAAATGATAGAAGAGGGCGTGGCCACCCGCAGCGACGGTCTGAGTGTCGACGTGAAGGTGAACGAGGCAGAGATGACGCTGACTAAGGTCAACGACGGACTGGTGCTGTCGCGGATGCTGCTCTGCCAGACCATCGGCCTGCCCGTCAACGAAGATATTGTGTTGCCTGAGGAAGAGGCCGAGAGTATTGCGGCCGTCGTTGTAACACCCCAGCTTGATGTGAAGCAGGCCTTGGAGAACCGTCCTGAGCTGAAGCAGTTGGAGAATATGGCCGATATGTCACGCCAGGCTACCAACATTCTGAAAGCAGGTAACCTGCCGATGGTGGCTCTGACAGGTGGCTACTCGGTGTCGAACCCTAACGTACTGAATGGCTTCGAGAAGAAGTTCGCCGGTTTCTGGAACGTGGGTGTGCTGGTGCGTATTCCCATCTGGAACTGGGGCGATGTCATGTATAAGGTGCGTGCGTCGAAAGGTGCTACGACCATTCTGAATCTGGAACTGGAGGAAGTGAAGGAGAAAATTGAGCTGCAGGCTACGCAGACAGCCTACCAGATGGAGGAAGCTAACAAGCGGCTGACGATGGCAGAGTCCAGCGTCAAGCGTGCCGACGAGAACCTTCGCACGGCAAACTTGGGCTTCGCCGAGGGTGTCATTACACCGACAACGGTCATGGAAGCTCAGACGGCCTGGTTGCAGGCACAGTCACAAAGGATTGATGCTGAGATTGACGTCCGCCTGAGTCAGGTGAACTTCAAGAAAGTCATGGGTACTTTGGGAATTGAAAATTGAAGATTGAAGATTGAAAATTGAGATATTATGTCAGCAGCAAAACAACAGCATAACAACATTCTGCTCGCCATCTTCGGCTTGTTAGCAGTAGTGATTATCGTAGCCTTGATAGGCTTCTTCGCTTTGGGTCGCGATCCCGAGGTGATGCAGGGACAGGTAGAGGTTTCAGAGTATCGTGTATCAAGCAAGGTGCCTGGCCGCATTCTTGAGTTAAGGGTGAAGGAGGGTGACTACGTGAAGGCCGGCGACACGTTGGCCATCATCGACGCCCCCGAGGTGCGTGCCAAGATGGAGCAGGCCCGGGGCGCCCAGGAAGCCGCGTCGGCTCTGGAACAGAAAGCCCAGAACGGTGCCCGCGAGGAGCAGATCCGCGGTGCCTTCCAGTTACTGCAGCAGGCCAAGGCCGGTCTTGAGATTGCCGAGAAGTCGTACAACCGCGTACAGCGGCTCTTTGACGCTGGCGTCATGTCGGCCCAAAAACGCGATGAGGTCTATGCGCAGTATAAGGCGATGGAGGCACAGTGTAAGGCCGCCCAGAGCCAGTATGACATGGCTGTCAACGGTGCACGCCGTGAGGATAAGTTAGCTGCCCAGGCTCAGGTCAGTCGCGCCCGCGGTGCCGTCAACGAGGTCCACTCCTATATCAACGAGACGGTGCAGATAGCCCAGATGGATGGTGAGGTCAGTGCCGTCTATCCGAAAGTCGGCGAACTGGTAGGCACGGGTTCGCCCATCATGACCATCTCGATGCTTAACGACCTGTGGGGCACGTTCAACGTGCGCGAAGACCAGCTTGGCGGTATGAACGTCGGAACGGAGTTCACGGCTTTCGTCCCCGCTTTCAACAAGAGCATCAAGATGAAGGTCTACTATATGAAGGATCAGGGTTCGTATGCCGTATGGAAAGCTACGAAGGCCAACGGCCAGTACGACCTGAAGACCTTTGAGGTGAAAGCCCGCCCTGTGGAGAAGCTCGAAGGCCTGCGTCCCGGTATGTCGTTAATCGTCAAATAGTTCACAACCTTGGAGGCGCTGAAGATCATCTGGCAGATAGCGTACCGTGAGATGCTGATTCTCTGGAAGAATCCCATCTACGGTTTCTGTATGGTCGTCTTTCCCGTCGCGGTGATACTGTTTTTCACCACACTGATGGACGAGGGCGTGCCAACAGAGTTGCCTGTGGGCGTCGTCGATGCCGATAACACGTCGACCTCGCGCTCTTTGGTGCGACGGCTCGATGCGTTCCAGAGTTCGCGCGTTGTGGCACACTTCCCGACGGCTGCCGAAGCCCGCCACGCCATGCAGCGTAACGAGATTTACGCCTTCCTCTATATCCCCAAGGGAACGACGGAGAAGCTGATGGCCAGTCGCCGTCCGAAGATATCCTATTATTACAGCATGGCCTCCGTCACGTCGGGGGCGCTGACGATGAAAGACCTGAAGGTCATCTCCACCCTCGGTTCGGCTGCCGTGGGACAGGCGACGCTCCGTGCCCGTGGTGCTACTGACGCCCAGATACAGGCTTTCCTGCAACCTATCGCCATCGACCTGCATCAGATAGCCAATCCGTGGTCGAACTATAACGCCTACCTCTCTACCGTCTTCGTGCCGGGCATCCTCATGCTCTTCATCTTCCTCCTGTCGGCCTACAGCATCGGCACCGAACTGAAGTTCGAGCGCTCGAAGGAGTGGATCGGCATGGCCAACGGCAAGATGCTGTTGGCGATGTTGGGGAAGTTCCTGCCCCAGACGCTTATCTGGTTGGCCATCTTCTTCGGCTATGAGTACTACATTTACGGCGTTTTGCACTTCCCCCACGAGGGTGGCGCGTGGCAGATTATCTTCCTCGGCCTTATCGGGGTGCTGTCGTCACAGGGTTTCGGCATCTTCGCCTTTGGACTTATGCCGTCGCTGCGTATGTCGATGAGTGTCTGCTCGTTGTGGGCCGTGCTCTCGCTCTCTATGGCTGGCTCGGCCTTCCCCATTATGGGTATGGACAGTCCGCTGCAGTCGTTGTCGTGGCTCTTCCCCTTGCGCCATTATTACATGGTTTATCAGATTGCCGTCTTCAACGGTTTTCCCTTCCTCGAAGCGTGGTTCCACTTGGTGGCACTGGTGTTCTTCACCCTGCTGCCGTGGACGGTCATCCGTAAAATTAAAAACGCAATGCTGAATTATGTCTATATTCCGTAACATAGCCGAAGTGTTCAGCGATGCCGCCTACATCTGGCGGCAGGAGATGCGTCAGGTCTTCCGCGACGAAGGCGTGCTCATCTTCTTCATCATCGTGCCGCTGGCCTATCCGCTGCTCTATTCGTGGATATATAATAATGAGGTGGTGCGCGAGGTTCCCGTCGTGGTCGTCGACGACAGCCACTCTGCGCTGTCGCGGCAGTTCGTCCGTATGTGCGATGCCTCGTCCGACGTCAAGGTGCTCTGCCATGCTGCCGACATGGACGAGGCGAAGTCGCTCGTCAGCCGTCAGTTAGCCAAAGGCATCTATCATATACCGTCGGAATTGGACCGTAACATCAGCCGTATGCAGCAGGCCACCATCGGCGTCTACTGCGACATGAGTCTGATACTGACTTATAAGGCTATCTATCAGACGGCGGTGGCTGTCAGCGGGACGATGGGTGCCGGCATACAGATGAAACTGTCGCGGCCCGTCACCAAGCGCGAGGCAGAGATTACGGTACAGCCGCTGGCCTACGACGATGTGCCGGTCTTCAGTCCTGGCGGCGGCTACGGTTCGGCCGTGCTGCCCGCCGTGCTCATTCTCATCCTGCAGCAGACGTTGGTGCTCGGCATCGGTCTGTCGGCAGGTACCGCCCGCGAAAACAACCGCTACCACGAGCTGATACCCATAGACCGCCACTACCAGGGCGTCTTCCGCATCATTAGCGGCAAGGCCCTGTGCTACTTGATGGTCTATGCCGTCATGGGCGCCTATCTGACGCTCGTCGTGCCGAAGCTCTTCTCCTTCCCCGCGCTGGCCCACTGGCAGGACCTGCTGGCGATGATGGTGCCTTACACCATGGCCTGCATCTTCTTTGGTATGATCGTGTCCTGTATCGTGCGCTATCGTGAGAACGTCATGCTCCTTGTGGTGTTCGTCTCACTCCCGCTGCTGTTCATGACGGGTGTCAGCTGGCCACAGAGCAACATACCGACCTTCTGGCAGAGCATCTCGTGGCTCTTCCCCTCGACCTTCGGTGTCCGTGCTTACGTGCGTATGAACACCATGGGTGCCACGCTGAACGATGTTGCCCTTGAGTACCGCCTGCTCTGGGTGCAGACCGTTTTCTACTGTATTGTAGCCTGTCTCGTCTATCGCCACCAGATAGTCATCTCACGCCGGAACGCCCTGGTGCGCCTCGACCGTATCGGTCGCAAGTTGGCGGTCACAGAGCAGTTGCGTCGGCGTAAGAAGAAATGATGGCGAAAGCTGAAGCGTGAAAGCAATTACTGTTTGTTCATCCCCACAATCTTTGTCTTAGGCTGCTCCTTGTTGCGGCGGTTGACGACGGTGACGACGGCCTGTGCCAGGTTGATGAAAGCCTGACCCGTCATCGTGTCGACATTCAGGGCAGCCGGTTTGCCGGCGTCGCCGCTGTCGCAGATGCCCTGGACGAGAGGTATCTGTGCCAGTAAGGGCACCTGCATCTCCTCGGCCAGTTGCTTGCAGCCCTCTTTTCCAAAGATATAATAGCGGTTCTCCGGCAGTTCGGCGGGCGTGAACCACGCCATGTTCTCGATGAGTCCGAGGATGGGCACGTTTACCTTCTCGTTGCGGTACATGTCGATACCCTTGCGGGCGTCGGCCAGCGCCACCTGTTGCGGCGTCGAGACGATTACGGCACCGGTGATGGGCAGCGTCTGCAGCAGTGTGAGATGGATGTCGCTGGTGCCCGGCGGCGTGTCGAGGATGAAGTAGTCCAGCTCGCCCCAGTCGGCATCGGCAATGAGCTGTTTCAGCGCACTGGTAGCCATACCGCCGCGCCACAGCGTGGCCGTCGTCGGTGAGACGAAGAAACCTATTGACAGCACCTTCACGCCGTACTGCTCAATGGGGCAGATGAGGTCGCGGCCGTCGACCTTGACGGCGTAGGGGCGTGCCTCCTCGATGTCGAACATCTTCGGCACTGACGGACCGAAGATGTCGCAGTCTAACAGTCCCACCTTGTAACCTAAGCGCGCCAGTGAGATGGCGAGGTTGGCAGAGACGGTAGACTTGCCGACGCCGCCCTTGCCAGAGCTGACGGCAATGATGTTCTTCACGCCCGGCAGCAGCTGCTCGACGGCAGGCCGTGGCTTCGACTTGAACTCCGTGACGATGGTCACCTCAACGTCCTGCCCACACTGGTATTTGATGGCCGCCTCGGCAGCCTTCACGGTAGACTTCAAGAAAGGGTCGGTGTCGCGCGGGAACTCCAGCACCACCGTCACCTTGTTGCCGTTGATGGCGGGCTGGTCGGCCACCATCTGACTCTCTACTAAGTTCTTCTTCGTGCCGGCATACGTCACCGTGGCCAGCGCGTCCATAATGAGTTTGGGATATAGTGTCATTTCTCTAAAATATTGGGAATCTTCTGCCACTGCTTGTCCTGCATATACAGGTTTCGGCAGCCTCGGGGAATATAGAATTTGCACGCCTGCAGGATGACGTCCTTGAACGTGCTCCTTGACATCTTCGGGGGTAGGGGAGCGTTGACGGTGACCTCGCGCAGTGAGACGCACTTGGCGAAGGCACCGCCGCCGAGCGACTTCAGCGCTACGGGCAGCTGTACACTGGCCAGCAGGCTGCACTCGCTGAAGGCGTCGCTGCCTATCTCCTTGACAGCCGGCGGGATGATGATGCTCTGCAGCGTGACGCACTTCGCAAAGGCGTCGTTACCTATCTCCTGCAAGGTGACGGGCAGTTCGATGCGCGACAGTGCGGTACACTCCTCGAACGCCTTCGAGCCAATCTTCTTGACGGATACCGGCAGGCTGACGTAGC
The DNA here is from genome assembly GCA_902800495.1 of uncultured Prevotellaceae bacterium. Taxonomy (GTDB): domain Bacteria; phylum Bacteroidota; class Bacteroidia; order Bacteroidales; family Bacteroidaceae; genus Prevotella. Next base: position 23,573 of record CADCET010000023.1, on the reverse strand, counting down.
GCAGACTGTGACAGCGGCGGAAGGCGTCGTTGTCGATCTCGTCGATATGCCCTTCGATGCTGATGCTGTCAAGCATGACGCAGTTCTCGAACAAGCTCTTACCCATTGATTTCGTCATGTTGGGAATGACGATGTGTTTCAGCGATGAGCAGTTCTCGAAGACGCGGTCGTTGATGCGGTTCAGTCCCGAAGGCAGTTCCAGTTCCGTAAGACTCTTGCAGTTGAGGAACACGCGGCTCTCAATCTCCTTGACGCTGGCAGGCAGGCTGATGTCTGTCAGGCTGGTACAGTCGCTGAAGCAGTCTGTACCAATCTCTGCCAGGTCGCCCTGTATGCTTATTGACTTCATACCCAGGCAGCGCATGAAAACGCCGTTGCCCATCTTGCTGACGTCCTCAATGTCTATCGTCTCCAGATTGGAGCACTCCTGAAAGGCGTTAGCGCCAATCTTCTTGACTTTGGCCAGACTCAGGTTCTGCAGGTTACGGCACTTCTCGAACGCCGAGCTGCCTATCTCGTCGAGGTCGTCGGGCAGGCTGAGGTCTTCCAGCATCTTGCACTCGCGGAAGGCGCTCGTGCCAATGGTCTTCACCGTCTCGGGCATCGACACCGACTCCAGTGACTCGCAGCCCTGGAATGTGCCGTTGTTGATGGCTGTGACGGGACCTGAGATGACCACCTTTGTCAGGGTGATGCAGCCAGAGAAGACATTGGCTCCCAGTTCGCTGACCTGGCAGGGAATTTCGATGTGGGCGAGCGACTTGCACCCCTCGAAGGCGTTGGCACCGACAGACGTCACCGTCTCGGGAATGCTTACCTCTGACAGTTCCGAACAGCCGGAAAAGCAGTTGCGGCCGATGCTGACGGTGTTCTTGGGCATGATGACCTTGACGAGGCTTTTGGCACCAGCAAAGAGTGAGGCCGGCAGGGCGTTGGCCTCTGTCTTCATACCCTCCTTGCCCTCGGTGATGACGGCTTCGCTCAGGTCGATGCTCGTCACTAAGCACTCGTCAGACTGCTTGTTGCTCACCTTTGTACGCGTGACGATCTGCGTGAGCAGCTTTAAGTCGGCTCCGTTCAGTGAACCTGTCACTTTCAGGTCGGCCACTTTGAAACGTTCGCTTTCGGGCAGCAGACGGGCGAGGTGCCCCACGCTGTCGACATGGACGCTCTTCTCTTGTGCCATGGCCACGAAAGGCATCAAGGCTACTAATAAAATCAGTATTTTCTTCATGTTATCATTCACAATTCACAATTCATAAATTCATAATTCATTAGCACGAAGTGCGCTTCGGACTGCGTTTCGTACGGTGATACGAGCGGTATTCGTCTAACTCAATCTCTACGTCAGGCTCTTCAAGGACGACGGACTGGGGCAGATGCCAGCGCATATACCTGATGTTCAGTCCACGCTCCATCCACATCTTTTCATAATAGGTCTGTACAGACAACGTTGCCGGCTCCACATTCTGCTCCGACCGCTCGTCATGATACAGGTCCTCCGTAGAGAAGTCTACGGGCAGCTGGTTCTTCTCCACCATATATTTCGTGTACGTGAAGAGGAAGTTCGAGTCCGTCTTCAGGTGGATCATGCCGCCATCGACGAGGAAGCGGCGGTAACGCTGCATAAAGTATGTCGATGTCAGCCGCTTTCGCGGGTTTTTCATCTGTGGGTCGCTGAACGTCAGCCAAATCTCCTGCACCTCGTCCTTGGTGAAGAAACGGTCGATAATCTCAATGTTCGTGCGCAGGAACGCCACATTCTTCAAGCCCTCGTTCAGGGCCTGTGTGGCTCCCGTCCACATCCGTGCGCCCTTGATGTCGACGCCGATGAAGTTCTTGTCGGGATAGTTGCGCGCCAGTTCCACCGCATACTCACCCTTGCCGCAGCCAAGCTCCAGCACTATCGGGTTCTGGTTGTGGAAATAGTCTTCGCGCCACCGGCCCTGCATCGTGAACGGATGTGCCTCGTATGTAGAGAACGGATACTGGAAGACGTTCGTGTAAGTCTCCATATCCGCAAACTTCGCTAATTTCCCTTTTCCCATGTCCTCTTTCTGTTTTCACTCATCGTTCTTCCTTTACTCATTTTCGGTGCAAAGTTACTAACTTTTTTTTGAAAAACGCGTGAACTTTTTGCTTTTTCTTTGGTCGTTTCACTTTTATTTCCTATCTTTGCACCCATGACAGACAATAGCAGATACGTGCGTTTTGACTGGGCTATCAAACGCATACTTCGAGATAAGGCCAACAAGGAGGTTCTTGAGGGACTGATTACCGTGCTCCTTGGTCAGCCAGTGACCATTATCGAGATGTTGGAGAGCGAAAGCAATAAAGACCGTTTTGATGACAAGACGAACCGTGTCGATGTGAAGGCCAAGACCGCTGCCGGCGAGTACATCATTGTTGAGGTACAGCTGACTAAGGAACGCGACTTCTTCCAACGTATCCTCTTCGGTACTGCCACGACCATCACCGACCAAATCAACATAGGTCAGGACTATAGCGTCATCAAGAAGATTTACTCCATCAACATCCTATACTTCGAGTTTGGCTGCGGCGAAGACTATGCCTATCACGGTGTCACCACGTTCCGGGGTATGACGAAGAAGGACTCCGTGTTGCAACTCAAGACGCCGAGTGAGGAAAAATATATCAGTGAGAGCGCCAAGCGCATGACGATGCCCGAAGAGGTGTTTCCAGAATATTTCCTGCTCTTGGTCAGCCATTTCAATGAAGTGGCCACGACGCCCATTGAAGAATGGATGGAGTACCTGAAGGATGCCGTCATCCGTGAGGACACCACGACGCCCGGCTTACAGGCTGCCCGCGAGAAACTTGCCATCATGGGTATGACGGAGAAGGAGTTCCGTGAATATCGCGACTATATGGTCAGCGTGCATGCCGCCAAGGACAGCTGGGACACGATACGCGACGAAGGTTGGGCTGAAGGACGGGCCAAAGGACTTGCCGAGGGACGTGCTGAGGGACGTGCTGAGGGACGTGCTGAGGGACGTGCCGAGGGCGAGCGTCACAAAGCTCTGGAATTAGCTCGCCGGATGAAGACCAAGGGCTACCCTATGGAGGATATCATAGAAATCACCGGTCTCACAGCTGAGACCATCAACAGTTTATAGACGAATCGTGCTATTTGCGTATAAGTGTTGAGCCTAATGTGCCGAACTGGACGGCATAGACGCCGTGCTGCAGGCCGTTAATGGCGATGCAGCCCTGCTGTAGTGTGGTTTTCAGCAGTACCGTGCCCGAAAGGCTGTAGACGGTGACGGGCGTACCGTCGTCAGCACCGTCGGCATAGAGCATATCGCCCACGAGCCGGAAGGTGATGCCCTCAGGCTGGCTCTTGCTCAGCGAGGGGATGGCCGCAGGCAGGGCGAGTGCTTCGAGTATTCCGGCGTATGCGTCTATCTGGCCCCAGCCGTAGATGTTGTTCTTCTCAGTATATTTGTCCTCAGGCTGGTGTGACGTCTTCCTGATGATGTCCTTCACCTGACTCTGTGTCAGTTTGGGGTTGGCCTGCAGCCACAGGGCGACGACACCTGCCACGTGGGGTGTAGCCATGGAGGTGCCCGAGAAGGCAGCCAGTGCGTATTCGGCTCCGAACTTCGTCTCCTTATAGACCATCAGCCTGCTCATGCCGGGTGTGGTCAGGACAGGAACGGCCGAAACGATGTTGACACCAGGTGCCACGACGTCGGGCTTGATACGCCCGTCGAGTGTAGGGCCACAGCTGCTCAGACATGCCAGTGTGCCGGGCTTGCTGCCCAGTTCGGCCTGCGTCATCGGTTGTCCGTCAAGCCCCGTGACTGTTGAGCGGTAGTGCATGGCTCCGACGGCTATCACAGACTCAAAGCTGGCAGGTGCTGAAACCGTACCCGGAAACTGTCCGATAGTCTTGGCAGGCTCGGCCTCCGAAAACGCCCCTTCCTCGTTCATAATGACAAGCGAGCCGGCATAGTCGGAGACTAACTTGTAAGTGGCGCCTTCGCTACCAGCAAGCCTCGTGTCGAGCAGCACGGTTATGTAATCGCTGTCCTGCGGATAAAAGGGTATGTAAGTGAGGTAATAGTAGCCTGACGCGTCTTCATAAACCAGATTCTTATCGGGTTCTTTCCCGGCATCCCAGGCGTTGACCAAGTCGGAAATCTGTTTCATGTCGACGGTAATCTTCTCGCCGCCTAAACTGACATTCAGCACGGGGTTACCTTCAGACTTCTTCCAGTTGACCAAAAGCTTGCTGGCGTATGGGCCTAAATCCATATCCATGGTCTCGCCAGCCTTTTTTTCGCGATAGACGTCGCGGCAACCCTCGTTGCCAGCAGCCACCACGAAAATGTGGCCGGGCGTCTTGAGCATGTTCTCGATGGCCTGCTCTGCCAGCGAGCGTGTCTGTTCCCACAATACGCGCGAGCCGTAGCTGAGGTTCACCACGCAGGGTTCACCCTTGGCATCCGCCTGGTCGAAGATGGCTTTCAGTGCGGCGACAATCATGATGTCGGTCTTTTCCATCTTGGCACGAAGGCCAAGACCGGCAATATCCGGGAACTGCTTCGTCAGCCATTCCGATATCTCGTATTCCGCTCCGCTGTACATCTCGTCGGGTAATTCGGCTCCCATGATGTCGGCCTCGTAGGCAATGCCCTGACGGCCGCCGAATGATGTGCCCGCCATGATACCTGCCACATGAGAGCCATGCGGCACGGCAATAGGCTTAGGTGTTGTCGCTGACACCTTCTCGGCACTGTCATAGATGACGCCGAGATGGTCGCCGTCGGCAGAGGCTTGGCTGATGTCCCAGAACCACGTGATGCGCGAGTTGCCTTCGCTGTCGCGGAACATCGGGTGCTGGAAGAGCGTACCATTGTCGATGAGTGCCGCCACGACCCCTTTGCCGGTGAAGGCTTGCGGCAGATTGGCGAAGCCCTCTTTCTGGCCAGCCCACACGTTGGTGACATTGATTCTCTGGAGTGACTCGTCGAGCAATGCCTTAGGCATGGGGTTCGCTTCAATGCGGCTGATGGCCGGCTCCCGGCTGAGGGCGTCGAGACGGTTGGCGGGCACCAGCACTATCCATGCGGGGTCGGCATAGCCTAAGGGCACACCGCCGGCCCGGCGGATAGACGTCTCGCCGTCAGCACTCTCTACGAGCACCATCATACAGGTGACCGTCTGGCCAGCAGCACGTGTCACTTTCTCTGTGGCGTGCTGGCGCAGCCAGGGCGACAGTTTATGGCGATGACTGTTGTCGGCATAGAGATTCTGTGCGACAATCATCAGTAGCAGGACCAAAAGATTTCTTGTTGTCGGCATATTCTTCTGTTTATGGGTTATTTGCGTATCAGGGTAGAGCCTGACGAGCCAAGTTGGATGGCATAGACACCGCTCTGCAGACCGTTCAGGGCGATGCTGCTCTGCTGTATCGTGGTTTTCAGACATACCGTGCCCGTGAGGTTGTAGACAGTGACAGGCGTGCCTTCGTCAGCACCGTCGGCATAGAGCACGTCGCCCATGAGTCTGAAGCTGACGCTTCCGGGCTGATGATGGCTCAGCGATGGAACGGCAGTCGGGAGTCCCAATACCTCCAACAATCCCGCATAGGCATCTATGATGCCGGCGCCAGAGTGGTTGTTGGGGATAGGCTCTATGGCATGAGACGTCTTCTTGATGATGCTGAACACATCGTCGGGCGACAGGTCGGGTTTGGCTTGCAGCCATAGTGCCACGATGCCTGCTACAGTGGGCGAAGCCTGTGAAGAGCCAGACTGGCCTACCCACGTCTCCTTGGCGTCGCTGCCAGCGATGTCGTAGCTTTCGACGACCTCATCGGCATTGCGCGGACTATAGCTGTTGCCGGCAGAAATGATGCTGCCGGGAGCTGACACGTCGGGCTTGTTGCGCCCATCCCAGGTGGGACCCCATGACGAGCTGTTGTTCATGACGCCCACTACGTCCTCAACACCATTCGGCAGCACGCGGTTGCAGTAGTTGCCCACCGCCACGACATTGGGGAATACGCCAGGGATGGCACTGGTATAGGCGTTGGAGATGGTACAGCCTTCAGCAGGGGTGGCACTGATGATGCCCAGCATTTTGCTGAAAGCTTCAAAACTCTGTTCACCAGTGACGGCAGCCGTGACACTGAAAGGAAGTCTTGCTTCCTTGGGAATGAAACGGAGTCTGTAGATGTGCTTGCCGTCAGGAGCATCGTCCAGCTGCAGGAACTTCATCGTATAGGCGGCACGCTCTACGGCCAGCAGCATACCGTCGGTGAGCTGGCTGGTAGAGAACGTCTCGGTGTTGTTGTCAGTATCCATCGAAATATCAAGACTGAACGACAGTGCTCCACCCGTTTTCCAGATGATGTCATAGTTCATAGGCATGGACTGCCCCTTTAAGAAGATGCTTTCCGTCAGATTGCTACCAGAATGGAAGTAATGTTTCATTTCTTCTACATTACCCTCATTGCCGTTGGCGGCCACGATGATGCGGCCAGGACCTGTCAGCAGTCCGAAAGCCTCCTGGAGCAGTTTCGACTCAGTAGAGAAGCCAAGATTGTTTCCAAGACTGATGTTAATGACCATGGGCTGCTGCTGCTCCGTGGCGTAGTCCATCATGTTCTTCACGCTGGTCAGCAGGTAGTCGGAATAAATCTCAAAGCTACGTTCGGAAAGGGGGTTCATCGTAGCGTCTGAGAATATGATGTCGCTCTCAGGAGCCATGCCGCGGTGGCGGCCTGAACCAACGGCAATGGCTGCCACGTGGGAACCATGGTTGGTGGCCATGACACCATTACACGAGGAATTACTGTATTGACGGGCTAAGATGTCGGCGGCATTGGTCAGCACGACAGGCTCTGGCTGCCCGTCTTTGATGTCGAAGTCCCAAATCTTACGGAAACGTGGCAGTCCGTTGGCATCCAAGAAGGTAGGGTGGTTGTATTGGACACCACCGTCAAGTACGCCCACGATGACCCCTTTTCCCGTATATGCCTGTGGCAGAGGACTCTCGCCGCTAACTATAGGATTGACATTCGCCGTTTTTCGCGCTTCATCCAGGCAGAAGCGGAAGCCTCCCTCCTTCTCCATACGTACCACGCGGGAATCGCTGGCCGCTTTCGCTATATTGCAGGCGGGAACGTCCACCACGGCAATATAGCCCAAGTCTGTCACCATCAGCATGCCGTAGTCGTTACACACAGAGGCCATCTGTTGTGCTTCGGTGACTTTCATGATGAGGCGGATGCGGGAAGGATTGTCCGCAAACAGGCGTGAGGCTGCGTTACCGTTATTGTCGGCCAACATCTCGCGCAGACTGCCGGAAAGTTTAAACGGCTGAGCGGTCGCGGCAACGACACCCAGCAGGAGACATAATGTTAAGAGCCAACGGGAAGATGTCTTCATAATAATTTAGGATTTGTATGCTCCGCCTGTTAGGAGTTTGCGGGGCTTAATATGCTTGCGACTCAACAACAAGCTTGTAGACTCCCAATAGCTCGTAACAGGCGGAACTGGAATAGAAAAATAAGATTACTCGATGACAACGGTGGTCCAGCCGTGCTTGTCCTCGATTTCACCGTACTGGATGCCGCGAAGTGTGTCGAACAGCTTCTTCGACATGGGGCCGGGCTTGTCGCCGAATGAGTAGCGCTTGCCGGTGTCGAGGTCGTCGATATACGAGATGGGACTGATGACGGCTGCTGTGCCACAGGCACCAGCCTCCTCGAAGGTCTCAAGCTCCTCCTCGGGGATGGGGCGGCGCTCCACCTTCATGCCCAAATCTTCAGCCACCTGCATCAGACTCTTGTTGGTGATAGAGGGGAGGATAGAGGTAGACTTCGGGGTGATGTAGGTGTTGTCCTTGATGCCGAAGAAGTTGGCAGCACCGCACTCGTCCATGTATTTCTTCTCCTTGGCGTCGAGATAGAACTCGCAGGCGTAGCCCTTCTCGTGAGCCAGATTGTTGGCGAAGAGCGAGGCGGCATAGTTGCCACCCACCTTATATTTACCAGTGCCGAGCGGAGCTGAGCGGTCGTAGTCGCGGATGATGACATAGGGGTTGGCAGCGAAGCCACCCTTGAAGTACGGACCTACGGGGGTGACGAAAATCAGGAAGCAGTACTCCTTCGAGGGGTGTACGCCCACCTGTGCGCTGGTGCCGATAAGCAGCGGACGGATGTAGAGCGTGGCGCCGCTTTCGTAGGTGGGTATATACTCCTGATTCAGGCGCACCACCTTCTTCACCATCTCCGTGAACAGCTCGGTCGAGACCTCGGGCATCATGATGCCACGGCAGGTTGACTGCAGGCGGGCAGCGTTCTCGTCAACACGGAAGATGCGCACCTTGCCGTCCTTGCAGCGGTATGCCTTCAGGCCCTCGAAAGCCTCCTGTCCGTAGTGCAGACAAGTTGCGGCCATGTGCAGGTTCAGATACTCGTCGGACGAGACCTCAATCTCGCCCCACTTGCCGTCGCGGTAGTAGCAACGGACGTTGTAGTCGGTCTTCATGTAGCCAAACGAAAGGTTGGCCCAGTCTAAATTCTTCATTGCTTTTTGTGCTTAAAATAAACCTTTTCGACGTGCAAAAGTACTCATTTTATTTCAAATAAGCACCAATTCTTTGTTTTTTTTATGATTTGTTGTCTTCGGCGAGTATCTTCTTGATTTCCTCGTCGGTCTTGGTCAGCTTGTCCTTGCAGAGCTTGATTAGCTGTTGGGCACGCTTGAGCTGTTCTGACATCTGGTCGATGTCGAGTTCGTCGTTCTCCATACGGCGGACGATGGTTTGCAACTCCTGATATGCCTGTTCGTATTTCAGTTCTTCTTTCATGTGATGATTGATTTGATGGTTCCTTTTTCAAGTCGGGTTTCTATCTCGTCGCCGGGATGCAGCGTCTTAGGGTCGCGGACGGCATGGCCATCCTTGAGTGTGATGCTGTAGCCGCGCCGCAGCAGCAGGGTGGGGTCGAGGGCTTTCAGCCGCTCTGTCATAATCTCCAGTCTGTGCCGCTCGGCGGTCAGTCTGCGGTCGACAATCAAGGGTATGCGCTGTTCGAGGGTGTCTATTCTGTTACGGTTGTCCGTGATGGTCTGCTGTGACAGGGTGAGCATACGGCTGAATAGCTGGTCGAGGCGTGCTTCCTGTCGGGTTTTGACAACCGCAAAGAGGCGGGGAAGTGCCTCTTGGAGGGTAGATAGCTGTAGCTGTAGGTTCGTGAGCCTTTGCTGTGCATGACGCGCCATGCGGTTCTGCACGTCGTTGAGGCTGTCGAGCACCGCTTGGGCGTGGTCGATGAGGAAGGCCGCAGCGGCGGTCGGCGTTTTCACGCGCCGGTGGCTCACCATGTCGAGGATGCACTCGTCGCGGTCGTGGCCGATGCCTGTTATGATAGGTATGGGGAAGTTGGCTACATTCTCGGCCAGTGCCAGCGTGTCGAAGCCCGACATATCGCTGGTGGCTCCGCCGCCCCGGATGATGACAACGCAGTCGAAGGGGAGACCCGTCGGAGAAGCGACGGGCACGGCGGCGGAAGGGACGGGCACGGCGGCGGAAGGCACAGCGGCGGAAGCGACGGTGGCTTCATAGATACGGTTGAGGGCAGCGATGACGCTCTGCTCTACGCCTTCGCCCTGCATAACAGCCGGAAAAAGCTGGCTGCGGAAGGCAAAGGGCGAGTCGGCCAGCTGACCGGCGAAGTCGCCATAGCCGGCAGCCGTCTCACTGCTGATGACAGCGATGTGGAGACAGAAGCGTGGCAGTTGCAGTTCGCGCTGAAGGTCGAAAACACCCTCTTCCTTCAGCTGGCGTATGATTTCCTGGCTGCGGCGGGCCTGGTCGCCGAGGGTGTAGTTAGGGTCTATGTCGGTGACTATCCACGAGAAGCCGTAAGCCTCGTGGAATTGCGGGTAGACTTTCAGCAGCACCTTCATGCCGGCACGCAACCGCTGGCCGGTGGTGCGTTCGAAGTATGGCCGCACCAGCGACCACTTCGACGCCCAGCACTTGGCAGAAGCCTTTGCCACTGGCGTCGCGTTGCGGTCGTCGCGCTGAATCAGTTCCATATAGCAGTGGCCCCGACTCTCACGACACTCCGACAGTTCGGCCTCCACCCAGTATTCACTGGGCATTGCCGTCTCTATCAGTTCGCGGACGAGACCGTTGAGTTCGAGTAGTGTCAGCCGTTGGTCTTTCATTTTAGATTTCCTATCATAAAGGCTCTCCAGAAGTTGGGCATACCATAACCATAGATGTTGTTGGGCGACTGGTAGTTGTCGGCTGTCGAGCGTATCAGGTTGATTATCTCCGATGCACTCTTGTTAGGCATCGACTGCCAGAGGCAGGCTACCAACCCGCAAACGACAGGCGTGGAGAACGACGTGCCCATGTCGCGAACGACGGTGCCCCGCCCGGATATGAGGACTGCCGGCGAGCCGATGGCCACGATGTCGGGCTTTACGCGGCCGTCCTGCGAGGGGCCTACGGCCGAGAAGGGGGCGTTAGTGCCTTGCGGTGTGACGGCCCCCACCGTCAGTATGTTGTCGGCATCGGCCGGCACACAGATTTTCTTCCACGGCCCCATGCCCGTGTTGCCTGCAGAGTTGACGAGGATGATACCTTTGTCGGCCAGCATGGACGCCGTCCGTGAGATGAGGGTAGAATGTCCGTCCAACTCTTTGAGCAACAAACTCTTGTGCGGTTTGTCGTAGTCGTTGTAGCCTAAGCTGCTGTTGATAATGTCGGCACCGGCAGAGTCGGCCATTTCAGCAGCCATTGCCCAGTAGTCCTCCTCGACAGGCTGTTCAGACTGCTGGTCTTCGCAGCGCAGCAGCCAGTAACTGGCTTCCGGGGCGGTGCCTACCAGTACACTGGGGAAGTTGGCGGCTATGGCCGATAATACCCGCGTGCCGTGGTCGGCTCCTTTATAAATCTGTTCGTCGTCGGTAGGTTGGCGTAATGGCCAGACGAAGTCCCGACAACCGGCAATCCTGGTATTGCTGAAGGCGGCGAGGCGGTTGGCGTTGCGGAACCCGCCATCGAGTACGGCAATGGTCATCCCCTTGCCACGCAGTCCGACATGATGCAACCGCTGTCCGTTGAGGCTCTCTATCTGTTCCTTGCCGTTGCCATAGTGCTCGCCATGTATGGAGTCCCAGGAGTTGAATTCGTTGCGGTAAGTCCATTTCGGCTGCTCCTTGTCTATGGAGTCGGGCGATATCCACACCAGTTCCGCCTGTCTGACGAAAGGCAGTGCAGCCAGCTGTGCCTTCACCGTCGTGTCATTCGTATGTACGACGACGGTGTTGTTCCATCGGCTGGTGCCCACTATGCTGACGCCGTGATGCGCCCTGATAGTCTTCAGATAGCCGGGTGAGACGGGCAGGTCCGTGGAGTCGAGCTTCAAGCCTTGGCGCTTGCGGCGCTCCACTGACTTGGCAGAGAGCCAGTGGGTGGGAGCCTCCAGCCGGTAGGCCGATTCCTTCTTGTCGGTAAGCGTCAGCCGGTACATATATTGCCGGCCGCCAGGGTATTTTATCTTGGTGGCAGCTGTGGCCGCGAGGGCTGTCAGCAGTGTTAGTAGTAGGGTAAAGATGCGATTCATCGGTGCAAAGGTACGAAATAATATGGAAAATTTGGCGATATGAGAAAAAAAATGTAATTTTGCACATTGATTATGGATAATATGAAAGCAACACTCGAACTGGGCCAGAAACCCGTGGGCCGTCTGCTGTGGCAGTACGCCCTGCCGGCTATGGTGGCTATGACGGCTTCGAGTCTGTATAACATCATCGACCGTGCTATGATAGGTCAGGTGGTAGGTCCTGAGGCTATTGCCGGTCTGGGTATTACCTTTCCGCTGATGAATCTCAGTGCCGCCTTTGGCGCCGCCGTGGGAGTGGGCGCTTCGACGTGTATCAGTGTGAAGTTAGGTCAGCGCGACTACCAGACGGCCGAGAACCTGCTGGGCAACACGGTGACGCTGAACCTCATTGTCGGTGTTCTCTTTATGGTGGTCTGCCTGGTGTTCCTCAATCCCATCCTCCGCTTCTTCGGTGCCAGTGACGCTACACTGCCATACGCGCGGCAGTTTATGGAGGTTATCCTTGCGGGCAACGTCATCACCCACATGTACTTTGGCATGAACGCTGTGCTCCGGGCCGCCGGCAAGCCCAATCACGCCATGTACGCCACGCTCTTCACCGTGGGCATGAACATCCTGCTGGTCGTAGCCTTCGTCTGGTGGTTCCGATGGGGCATCCGTGGTGCGGCCTTGGCTACCGTTACATCGCAGACCTTAGCGCTGTGCTGGCAGATGTGGATATTCTCAGACAAGCGCGAACTGCTGCACCTGAAGCGAGGCATCTATAAGTTGAAGGCCGACCTTGTGCGCAACATTATGGCCATCGGTGTGTCGCCGTTTCTGATGCAGACGACGTCGTGCGTCATCGTCATCTTCATGAACAACCAGTTTGTGCGTTATGGCGGCGATATGGCAGTTGGTGCCTACTCGATAGCCAACTCCATGGTGATGGTGTTCTTTATGTTCGTCATGGGAGTCACCCAGGGTATGCAGCCCATCGTGGGCTATAACTATGGTGCAGAGAAATACGACCGTATGATGCGCTGCCTGTGGCTGGCCATCATTGTCGGCACCTCCATCTTGTTGGCAGGCTGGTCGCTGTCCATGCTCTTCCCCCGACAGATAGCCCGTATCTTCACCACCGACCCCACGTTGCTGGAGATGTCGGCACGCGGCATCGTACTCGACATGCTGGTGTTCCCCATTATCGCCTCACAGGCTGTCATCACCAACTTTTTCCAATGCATTGGTAAGGTGAAGATTTCGATTTTCCTCTCGCTCTCGCGTCAGTTGTTTATGCTACTGCCATTGGCCTACCTATTGCCGCTATGGTGGGGGCTTGACGGCGTGTGGTACGCTATGCCGGCGAGCGATTTCGGCTCGTTTGCCATGACGTGGCCGCTGCTGTTTTGGTATCTAAGAAAGTTTAAGTCTTATGCAAGATAAACATATCATCATTAACGTTGGCCGCCAGTTAGGCAGTGGCGGACACGATATCGGCCGGATGCTGGCTCTTGACTTCGGTGCCAAGTACTACGACCGCGAGTTGCTGAATCTGGCAGCTAAGGAGAGTGGTCTTTCGGAGCAGGTCTTTGAACGAAACGACGAACGGAAGAGTTTTCTGCACACATTCCTCCACCTGCCCAACGCCCTCTCAGGCGAAAGCTACACCCGGCAGAGCTTCACACAGGACTCGGTGTTCCAGTTCCAGAGCGATGCTATTCGCAAGGCTGCCGATGAGGGTAGTTGTGTGTTCGTAGGGCGTTGTGCCGATTACGTGCTGCGCGACTATAAGAATGTGGTTAACATCTTCATCACGGCCTCGATGGAGTTTCGCGTGGAGCAGGTGATGGCCAAGCAGAGTTTCACTTCGCCATTAGAGGCTCGACGATTTATTGAGCAGCGGGAGTCGCGTCGTGCAGATTATTACAATTACTATACTGGTAAGAAATGGGGACATGCTTCGAGCTATGACCTCTGCGTAGACTCGTCCATCTTGGGATTGGTGGAAACCGAGAAGTACATTGCCCAGTTTATCCGCAAACGTTTCGGACTATGAAAAGAATAGGCATATTGAGCGACACCCACGCCTATTGGGATGACAAGTACTTGCATTACTTTGAACCTTGCGACGAGATATGGCATGCTGGCGATATCGGTAGTGTGGAGGTCGCTGAGAAGTTGGCAGCCTTCCGTCCGTTACGTGCCGTCTACGGCAACTGCGACGGTGGCGACTTGCGCCTGATGTACCGTGAGCTGAACCGCTTTAGGTGCGAGGATGTCGACGTGCTCATCAAGCATATCGGCGGCTATCCTGGCAATTACGACGCCAGCGTCCGCTCCACGCTTTTTGCCAATCCACCGCAACTGTTCATTGCTGGCCACTCACATATATTAAAGGTGAAATACGACAAAACCCTAAACCTGCTACACATCAACCCTGGTGCCGCAGGCATTCAGGGGTGGCACAAGGAGCGTACCCTCATTCGTCTCACCATCGACGGAAAAGAATTTAAGGATTTAGAAGTAATAACATTAGGAGATTAACAATATGAAACGTACAATTGTAATTACCGGAGGCGCAGGTTTTATCGGCAGCCATGTCGTGCGCCTATTTGTGAACAAGTACCCTGACTACCACATCATCAACCTCGACAAACTGACGTATGCAGGCAACCTCGCCAACCTGAAGGACATTGAGGACAAACCCAACTACGAGTTTGTGAAGATGGACATCTGCGACTTCGACGCTTTCTACCAGCTGATGCAGGACAAGAAAGTTGACGGCATCATCCATCTGGCCGCTGAGAGCCACGTCGACCGCAGTATCAAGGACCCGTTCACGTTTGCCAAGACCAACGTCATGGGAACGCTCTCGCTGCTGCAGGCCGCGAAACTCTACTGGGAGTCGCTGCCCGAGAAGTACGAGGGCAAGCGCTTCTACCATATCTCTACCGACGAGGTGTACGGCGCTTTGGAACTGACACATCCGGAGGGCATCGAACCGCCGTTCACGACAACCGCGTCAAGTGCAGAGCATCATCTGGCCTATGGCGACAAGTTCTTCCTTGAGACGACGAAGTACAATCCCCATTCGCCGTACTCTGCCGCCAAGGCATCAAGCGACCATTTCGTCCGTGCCTATCACGATACTTATGGCATGCCCGTTGTTGTTACAAACTGCTCGAACAACTACGGCCCCTATCAGTTCCCTGAGAAACTGATACCTCTTTTTATTAATAACATTCGTCACCGCAAGCCATTGCCTGTCTACGGCAAGGGTGAGAACGTGCGCGACTGGTTGTTTGTTGAGGACCATGCCCGTGCTATTGACCTCATCTTCCATGAGGGAAAGATTGCAGAGACCTACAACATCGGTGGCTTTAATGAGTGGAAGAACATTGATATCATCAAGGTAGTCATCAAGACCGTCGACCGTCTCTTGGGCCGAAAGGAAGGTGAGGATATGGATCTCATCACCTTCGTCACCGACCGCGCCGGCCACGACCTGCGCTATGCAATCGATTCCAGCAAGTTGCAGAAGGAACTTGGCTGGGAACCCTCGCTGCAGTTCGAAGAAGGAATAGAGAAGACCGTCCGCTGGTACTTGGACAACCAAGATTGGCTCGACAACGTGACCTCTGGCGACTACCAGAAGTACTACGAGAAGATGTATAATAATAGGTAAAACAGCATGGTAACCTCCAGGCTAAATCATAGGTGTATTGGGCAGACATTGGGTCTCATTGCGTTTGGTGTTTTGTCTCTGTGTGGCGGTTCCCTATTCAATAAGGGAACCTTCCTGCCTGTTTTGTTTGTCTGGATGGGGTTCACTTTGCTTTTTTCTGCTTTTTATTTGGCTTCAATCAAGCGCATCACTGTTGTTGTTGATGGGTTGGAGACACGAAACTTGTTGTTGCCATTTTGGAAACGGTTCTATCGCTTTGCTGAGTTTGACTATGCTCAGAGCGATTATCGTAAGACAGGCGAAGTGCTCAGATTGATTAAGAACGGTGAAAGGCTGCTTAGCATAGCTTCTAATCTATACCTGAATTTCGAGGAGATAAAGCGTGCTATAGCGGTTAAGGATAAGTCTGGCTTCTTTGTCAGAGACAATGCCGAAGTCGTATCGGAATACAACAAGGTACGCTTGTATGGGATTACAGGTTTCGGGTTATTCTTTGTGCTCATTGGTGTTGCTGTTGCTCTTTCAGATGTGATTGATGGTAGACCTGTCCGACTGGGCTCTATTATAATAGGTGGAAGTATAATATTGCTTTTTGGAAGCCTGCTTTTCATCTATCTCTTTTCCCATAAGGAAATCAAGGTATGGCGTGGACAAGTAGAGGTGAAACGGTTGTTGTGGCCGTTTAAGGTTCGATACTATGACGTGTCCGACTTTGATGGCTCCTATGATGTGCTGGAGAAATCAAACGGTCAGTTGGGTTCAAGAGACGAGAATTCTATTTGGCTCGTTAAGAATCATAGACTGGCAGTTTCTGTGTCTGAACCGATGTACAGGAATTATGAGGAACTGAAAACCGCGTTTCAGCCTGTTCCATGTCTGGGAAGATTGGAGTTCATGGGCTTCCAGTCATTGAAATATCATTTAGGTAAAAAAATTAATTGGAGATGAAAAAAATACTTTTATTAGGCTCAGGCGAACTGGGCAAGGAGTTCGTTATTGCAGCTATGCGCGCAGGTCAGTACGTCATAGCCTGCGACCGCTACGACAATGCGCCGGCCATGCAGGTGGCCGACGAGCGCGAGGTGTTTAACATGCTCGACGGCGATGCTCTCGAAGCCGTTGTCAACAAGCACAAGCCCGACATCATTGTGCCCGAGATTGAGGCCATCCGCACCGAAAGACTCTTCAAGTTCGAGGAACAGGGCGTTCAGGTGGTGCCGTCGGCCCGTGCCGTCAACTACACCATGAACCGCCGTGCCATCCGCGACCTGGCCGCCAAGGAGCTGGTACTGCGCACGGCCAAGTACTTCTACGCCAAGACCTTCGACGAGTTCAAGGCGGCTGCCGACGAAATAGGGTTCCCCTGCGTGGTGAAGCCCCTCATGTCGTCCAGCGGTCACGGTCAGAGCTATGTCCACAACGACGACGAGCTCGCGACGGCTTTCCAGGAGGCCATGGAGGGTTCGCGTGGCGACGTGAAGGAAGTCATCATCGAGGAATTCATCGACTTCGACTCAGAGTTCACGCTGCTCACCGTCACCCAGCAGCACGGCTGGCCCACACTGTTCTGCCCGCCTATCGGCCACGTGCAGAAGTCGGGCGACTACCGTGAGTCGTGGCAGCCCTACAAGATTTCTGACGAGGCACTGAAGCAGGCGCAGATGATGGCCGACAAGGTGACACGCGCACTGACGGGTGCCGGCATCTGGGGCGTCGAGTTCTTCCTGACGAAGCAGGGCGAGGTCATCTTCTCTGAACTGTCGCCGCGACCGCATGATACGGGTATGGTGACGCTGGGACACACCACGAACCTGAGCGAGTTCGAACTACACTTCCGTGCCGTCATGGGACTGCCCATCGCCGGCATCCATCTGGAGCACGCCGGAGCTTCGGCCGTCATCCTCTCGCCGAAGGAGGCTTCTACACCCGTAGACCGTTCGCTGCTCGACTATAACTTCGTAGACGCCTTGAACGAAGACCGCACCCGCATCCGCATCTTCGGCAAGCCCGAGGCGCACAAGGGCCGCCGCATGGGTGTCGTGCTCTGCTACGGCGAGGTGGGCGACGACGTGGACGCCCTGCGCGACAAGGCGAAGCGACTGGCAAAGACCGTATTAGGAACCGACCCCTATGCCGACCTTAGACATTAAACTCATTGATTTGCCCAAGATTACCGACCCCCGGGGCAACCTGACCATTGCCGAGGGGGCTGGGGTAGTGCCGTTCGATATCAAGCGGGCTTACTGGGTCTACGATGTGCCGGGAGGAGAGAGTAGGGGAGGGCATGCCCACAAACGACTGCGCCAGGTGGTCGTAGCATTGAGCGGTTCGTTCCATGTAACCCTCGACAATGGCTCCGAACGGCGGACGGTGCTGCTGAACCATCCCTGGCAGGGACTGGTTATTGAAACCAATACATGGCGCACGCTCGACGACTTCTCAAGCGGGGCCGTCTGTCTGGTGCTGGCTTCGGAGCACTATGAGGAAGATGACTATATTTACGACTACAATGAATTCTTGAGATACGTCGGATGTTCGAAATAAGACGATATACAGCACAGCAGGCTGACGAGTGGAACCAGTTCGTGGCACAGTCGAAGAACGGAACATTTCTCTTCGACCGCCGCTATATGGACTATCATCAGGATAGGTTCCACGATTATTCGCTGATGTTCTATCGCGACGGGCAGTTGCTGGCAGTGTTGCCTGCTCATGTTGATGGTGATACGCTCTACACGCATCGTGGATTGACCTATGGTGGCCTGCTGATGAGCGCACGACTCACGGTAGCAGAAACAATGATGTTGTTTCGTGAGCTAAACGACATGTTGCGTGGCGAGAGTCTGAAGCACGTGGTCTATAAGGCTATTCCGTGGATCTATCATCGCTTGTCGGCTGAAGAGGACCTCTATACGCTCTACCATGAGTGTAAGGCGCGCATCGTAGCTCGCGACTATTCTACCAACATCTTTTTGCAGGCGAATCTTCGTTGGGAACGTGTGCGCCGTCGTGGTGTCGTCCGTGCCGAACGTGCCGGAATCCATGTCGAGCGTAGCGATGACTATGCTGACTTTTGGCGCGTTCTGGCTGATAACCTCGGTACGAAGTATGGCGTCAAGCCCGTACATAGTCTTCAGGAGATAGAATTGCTACACAGCCGTTTTCCTGACAACATTGTGCTCTATCAAGCTGTCAAGGATGGTAGTGTGTTAGGAGGCGTAGTGCTTTACGTGACGCCGCAAGTGGTACACGCCCAATACAGTTCGGCTACGCCAGAAGGCAAGAGCTTGGGAGCCATTGATGCCATCTACGAGCGCATCATGCATCATGACTATAAGGATTATCCTTATTTCGATTTCGGACGATCTACTGAGAATCCTGATGGCAGTGGTCTTAACGAGACGCTGGTGTTCCAAAAGGAAGGCTTCGGTGCCCGTGGCCTGTGTTACGATATTTATGAGTACGACCTATGATACACTATCTGCCATTGGGTGACATCAATGCCCGTTACGACGCTGAAATCCGTGAAGCTATCGGATGTGTTCTCGATAGTGGCTGGTATCTTCGTGGTGAAGTGACGCAGCGCTTTGAACGTCATTACGCTGACTACATCGGTACGCGCCATTGTGTCGGTGTGGCTAATGGGCTTGATGCTTTGACGCTCATTTTGCGCGCCTACAAGGAGATGGGTGTCATGCGTGAAGGCGACGAGGTCATCGTTCCTGCCAATACCTTTATCGCTACCATCCTCGCTATTACCGAGAATGGACTCATCCCTGTCTTAGTGGAGCCCGACGTTGAAACGCTGGAAATAGACGATGCCCTCATTGAGCAGGCCATCACCCCCCGCACCCGTGCCATCATGATTGTTCACCTCTATGGCCGTTGTGCCTATACTGCCCGCATTGCTGACATCTGCCGATGCCACAATTTACGTCTTATCGAAGATAACGCCCAGGCCCACGGTGCAGTGTGCTCTGTGGTTTTACCGCAGAGAAAGACCGGTTCTCTTGGCCATGCTGCTGCTCATAGCTTCTATCCTGGCAAGAACCTCGGCGCCTTGGGTGATGCCGGGGCTGTGACCACTGACGATGACGAACTTGCTGCGATGATCCGTGCCATCGGCAATTATGGCAGTCATCTTAAATATGTCCACGACTATGCTGGCCGTAACTCGCGTATCGACGAACTTCAGGCTGCCGTTCTCGATGTTAAGTTGCGTCATTTAGATGTCGACAATCAGCGCCGCAAGGAGATTGCTGCTATATATATTAATAAGGTGAAGAATCCGTTGATACGTATTCCACAGTCTGAAAGAGACTGCGTTTGGCATATCTTTCCTGTTTTCTCCGAGCGTCGCGACGAGCTTCAACAATACTTAAAGGAAAATGGTGTGGAGACGCAAATCCACTATCCCATACCGCCTCATCGCCAGCGCTGCTATGCCCATTGGTCGGCATTGTCGTTACCTATTACCGAACGACTTTCTGCTCAAGAACTTAGTTTGCCCTGTAATCCCGTCATAAGCGACGAAGAGGCCAACAATATCGTCGGCCTCCTCAATGCGTTTCATTGATTGTAAGTATAGCTACTCGTCGAGTAGTAGTACAGTAGCGCTTCTCGCTGCCTGTGCCCCCATCACCAGTACCTGTGCAATGTCAGCAGTCTTGGAAGGGCCGCTGATAAATGTGCCGTAGCCATAGTCGTTGAAGTTGATACGCTGATATGCCTCATGCATATTGTTTACAATCTGGCTTTTGGGCAATAAGATGATGAGATTTTCGGAAATGAACATCACTGCCTTCTCTTTCATGGCCTGGGGAATCCATATGCAGGCATTCTCGGCCACGCCGAACTCTCCACGGATGATACCGACATCTGTGCCGTTGAGATCGCGGGCACGTCCTACGTCGTCTGGATTACGTGTGGCGATAGTTATCTCAGGCAGGTTCGAGGCAATCTCCTTGGCATCAGGGTGAAGTTCACGGATGAGCGCATTGATGTCCCGTCCTTTCTCCACCTCAATGGCGTTGCCGCCCACGCTCTTGGTCATATTCATAAATTGCAATAGTGGGTCGGGATAGGTAATGGCCTTGATGTCGCTGAGGTCTGGCATGTCAAACTGTTCCCGGACATTGGCCTTGTACTTCTTCAAAATATCTTCTTTGCTACTCATTTTTCTATCTCCTTAATTAGTTCGTGGAATGGTTTCTTGGGGAACTCCATCATCTTGTGCCCCTCAGCCCAAGGATTGAGGCCGCAGTTCATCAGTGGTGATGGGATGTAGTTTGCCCAGTGGGCAAGACCTGTGCCAAAGTTGTAGAGGCCTGGTGAACCATAGATGACACTCATGGCGCGGCACATCAGCTTCTTCTGCGGATTGGCGGTGCCGAGTTCGTCGAGTTGCTGACGCCACTGGTATATCTGGTCGCCGAGGTTCAGCTTTACAGGACAGACGGTCTGGCACGAGAGACACAACGTGCAGGCCGAGACGTTACCGCTATGTTTCTGCGGGTCGCGCAACATACCGAGGTTGATACCGATGGGGCCGGGGATGAAATAGCTGTATGAATAGCCGCCAGAGCGACGGTAGACAGGGCATGTGTTCATACATGAGCCGCAGCGGATACATTTCAATGACTCCCAATGCTCGGGATTGCCAATCCAATCGCTTCGGCCGTTATCCACAAGCACGATGTGCATGTGGTGAGCCGTCGGGCGGGCCTTGCGGAAATGACTCGTATAGGTCGTCGTGGGCTGCCCCGTTCCTGCACGGCAGAGCATACGTTGGAAAACGGCCAGACACTCGTAGTTGGGAATGATCTTTTCCAAGCCGATGGCGGCGATATGCAACTTCGGGCAACTCGTTGACATATCGGCGTTGCCCTCGTTGGTGCAGACCACGATGTCGCCCGTCTCGGCAATACCGAAGTTGGCACCCGTCATACCGGCATCGGCTGTCAGGAACTCGTTGCGCAGGCTGAGACGTGCCATATACGTAAGATAGGTGGGATCGTGATTGCCTTTTTCTGTCGAGATGCCTTTTTCCTCGAACAACTCACCCACGTCATCGTGATTCAGGTGGATGGCAGGCATCACAATATGGCTCGGTGCCTGACCCTTGAGTTGGATGATACGTTCGCCGAGGTCGGTCTCAACCACTTCGATACCCTTGGCTTCGAGATACGGATTCATGCCGCACTCCTCAGTGAGCATCGACTTCGACTTCACCATTTTCTTGACGTTGTGATTCTTCAGAATGCCATAGACAATCTCGTTGAACTCCTGAGCGTCCTTTGCCCAGTGTACCTCTACGCCGTTCTTCTCGGCATTGGTGGCAAACTGGTCGAGATATTCATCCAAATGGGTGATGGTGTGGCGTTTGATGGCTGACGCTTTCTCACGCAACTGTTCCCATTCCTCCAGTCCATAGGCCATGTTGTCACGCTTTGAGCGGACAGCCCAGAACGTGGCATCGTGCCAGTGGGCGTATTGTTGGTTCTTTAAGAACTCCTTGGCGGCTTTTGAATGTGCTGTACTCATAATCCTGTGGCTAATATCTCTACAACATGTTTAAACTCAATCTTCTTGCCCTGTTTACGGGCCACGCCTGCCATGTGCATCAGACATGAACAGTCTGGTCCGGTAATGTATTCGGCACCCGTTTGGATGTGGCGCTCCACTTTGTCGAGTCCCATCTGTGCAGACACGGCGGTCTCTTCGACAGAGAACATACCACCGAAGCCACAGCATTCGTCGGGACGTTCCGGTTCAACGATGTTAATGCCGTCAACCAACTGCAGCAAGTCTTTGATCTTATTGAATTTGTTGACGTGCATCTCACTGGGCGATGATAAACCTAACTCCCTCACACCGTGACAGGAGTTGTGGAGGCTCACCTTGTGAGGGAAAGTGCCTAATGTCTGCTTCACTTGGACTACGTCATGCAGAAACTCCACCACATCCATCGTCTTCTTGGCCATCTGACAGTCATGATTTAATAAACGAGGATAGTTCATGCGGATAAAGGCGGTGCAACTGACAGAGGGAGCCACGATGTAATCAAAGTCCTTGAATTTGTCTTCAAACTTCTGAGCAAGAGGAATCGCTTGCTCCTCAAAACCGGCATTGGCCATAGGCTGTCCGCAGCAGGTCTGGTTCTCGGGATATGTGACGTCAAGTCCTAAATGCTTTAATAGCTTGTATGTAGCAATACCTACTTCAGGATACACTGCGTCCACATAACAGGGTATAAATAATCCGATTTTCATGTTTTTTATTGTTGTAGATGTAGTTGATGCTGCAAATTTAGTGAAAAACTTCCAAAAATACTAATAAATCAGAAGAATTATTTTGTAATTATAATTAATTATGTATCTTTGCGCCCGTATTATCAAATTTAATTAAAATGGATTACGAAGAAATTGTAACTACTTCTTCCCGTGAAAGGGAACTTGGAATGTCTGCCGCTTTCCCTGTGTTGATGCGCAAGGTTTATCTTTGGATGACTCTTGCTTTGGCCATAACTGGCTTTACGGCATATTATGTGGCATCTAACGAGGCTATCTTAACGGCAATCATTACTAATCAGATTGTTTTCTGGGGACTGGTAATCGGTGAACTGGCTCTTGTCTTTGGTTTGTCGGCTGCTATCAATCGGCTGTCGCTGACCACTGCAACGCTGATGTTCGTGCTTTATTCAGTGTTAAACGGTGCCACCATGTCGTTTATCTTCCTCGCGTACACGGCTTCAAGTATTACCAACGTGTTCTTCATCACTGCAGGTACATTTGCTGTTATGGCTCTTTTCGGTTATTTCACTAAGACCGATCTGACGTCGTGGGGAAAAATCCTGATGATGGCACTCGTTGGTATTATTATTGCTTCGATTGTCAATGTCTTCACAAAGAGTGAGGGCCTGGCTGTCATCCTCAATTATTTGGGCGTTCTGGTATTTGTTGGCCTGACTGCTTATGACTCGCAGAAGATTAAGGAGATGTTGCAACAGGCTCCTGATGCTGGAGAAGGTGCCCAGAAAGTGGCATTGCTGGGTGCATTGTCGCTCTATTTGGACTTCATCAATCTGTTCTTGTATCTCTTGCGAATATTGGGTTCAAGACGCGATTGATTTTTGCTGTTATAAGGCGAAAAATGTAAGGGGCGTTATATATATTAAGGTGTAGCGCTCCTTTCTTTGTAAACAAACGCGAAAACTTTATTGTTTTTTGAAAAATAATTGCCGAAAAATTTGGAGGGTATCGTAAAAGTGCGTACCTTTGCATCCGCTTTCGC